>CAKSTW010000012.1 GCA_934501435.1 uncultured Eubacteriales bacterium | reverse complement strand
ACACAATGCGCAAGTGCCGGATAGGAACGGCAAAATTTTTTACACTTCTATTGCTTCTTTATCACACATCAATAAATGCCGCCGAGGTGTTTGAACTCTGCAAAGATCTGCCTGTCCGTATATGGGGAATGAAAGAAGGACCGCTTCCTCTTTCAGAAATGAAAACTTTGTTTTCATATATGAAAGAATTGGGAAAAACGACAGCTTTGGAGGCTGTTACCTATACTGAAAAAGAAAGTCTGGCAGGTGCAAAAAAAGCTGCCGAATGCGGCTGCGACATCCTTATGGGCACGGCATTTTTCGATTCCGTGAACGAATTCTGCAAAGAAAACGGACTTATGTACGCTCCGTTTGTCGGGCGGATTACGGACAGGCCTTCTGTTCTTCACGGAACTGCGCAGGAAATGTTGAAAGAGGCCCGCGGTTACATAGAAAAAGGTGTTTACGGGATCGATCTTCTCGGTTATCGCTATGTCGGCGACGCCGCCGGTCTCAATCGGGAATTTGTTTCCGGACTTTCGGCTCCCGTTTGTCTTGCGGGCAGCGTAAACAGCTTTGAAAGACTTGATGAAATAAAAGAATGTAATCCATGGTCGTTTACCATAGGCGGGGCTTTTTTCGAGCATAAATTCGGGAATTCTTTTCCCGAACAGATAAAAGCCGTTCTCGATTATATGGAGAAATAATATGCTTGAAAAATTTTATCCTTACGGTTATGCACCCTCCGTATTTTCAATAGATTTCGGAAAACTTTACGACAACGGATACCGTGGGCTGATTTTTGATATTGACAATACGCTTGTTCATCACGGAGATGATTCAACCCCCGAGGTCGACGCGTTTTTTGATGATCTTAAAAATATGGGATTCAGGACGCTGCTTCTTTCAAACAATGATGAAGAGCGTGTTTTGCGGTTCGTGAAAAACATTGACGTTCCGTATATCTGCAATGCTTCAAAGCCGGAATCACGGGCGTATCTTCAAGCCGTTGAAACTCTCGGTTTGAATAAAAAAGAAATTGTTTATATCGGCGATCAGATGTTTGTCGATACCGTAGGAGCGAACAGGTGCGGGCTTCCGAATATCCTTGTGCATTTTATACGTTTGCCCGAGGAAAAGAAAATCGGAAAAAAACGCTATCTTGAAATGCTTATCCTTGCTTTTTACAGAAGAAACAAAAAATATCGAAACCGTTTCGGAAATATACTGAAAGGAGAATCGGAAAAATGAGCAGAAAACTTTTTTGCGATATGAATCCGCTCTTTTTCAGAATATCTTCGAATAAAGAAGTTCTTCGCCGCCACATTGAAAATTTGTGCTCAAAAGAAAAGTTTTCAAACACTTTTTCATCTGAAAAACTCCCGGTTGTTGTGACGACCCACAGTTCTAATATGATAAAAAAAGGCCCCGGCATAGACCCTGTCCTGCAATACAATAAGGCGGAAAACATCGCCATTGCTTCGGGGAAGATTAACGGGATCATTATCCGTCCCGGCGAAAGTTTTTCTTTTTGGAAAACGGTGGGTAAAATCACAAAAAAGAAAGGCTACAAAAACGGGAGGGTCATAACTTCCAGAAAAGTTGTCGCCGGTCTCGGCGGCGGACTCTGTAACCTTGCAAATACCCTGCATCTTCTTATTCTCCATACTCCGATGACTGTTACCGAATTTCACAGTCACTCCGACGCCCTTGCCCCGGACGAAGGAAAAAGGGTTCCTTTCAGTGCGGGGACTTCGGTTTGCTATAATTATATGGATTACCGCTTTCGCAATGATACAGACCAATCTGTTCAGCTTTTGCTTCAATGTGAGAGCGAAAACCTTTGCGGAGAAGTCCGGAGTGAAAGTGAATATCCGTGGCGTTATGAACTTGTCGAGGAAGACCATCATTTCAGAAAAGAAAAAGACAGCTATTACCGTATTTCGAAAATTTACAGGAATACGATAGAAAAAGCGACGGGGAAAATCCTTAAAAAGGAACTTATTCTCGACAATCATTCAAAAGTTATGTATGATCCCGGGCTTATTCCGAAAGAACTTATAAGAATATAAAAAAGTGTGCCAAGCAATCAAGCGAGGCGCACTTTCTTTATATAAGACTGTTGATTTTCTCTTCAAGTTCTTTGTCAATTTCAAAAAAGACCGCGCGCGGCAGGTGCATAAAAACGGTGTCCTTGCCGGAAATGCGGACGACTTTCGTATTTCTCAGCCACTTTTTCGGCTCTTTTTTTCGGAAAAGCCCGGCGGCGTTTTTGTCGAGCCTTTTTGTTATTTCTTCCGGAAAATGCAGCAGCGCCTGCGCCTTTTTTATGTCGGGGCGCGACGGCAGGAACGTTTCTTCGCCCGAATAAAGGTCCGCGGTGAAATAATCGAACGCAAGTTTTTCAAAGAGTTCGGGGTATTCTTCCTTTGAAAAGCAGCCTGCAAAAAACGCGAAAATGTCCCTCGGCTTTCTCGGAACGTCGAAAAATCCCGTCTTGTCGCTCTTATCGGAAAGGAAAAGCAAAAGGGAAGAAACTTTGCCCGAAAAAATTTCTCTTGCGGCGAAGTCGAAAGCGTTTTTCATAAGCCCGCCGTTATAAAGTACCTCAAGGATATTTTCGGCTTTTTTTAAGGTCAGGATATCTCCGTAGGAAAGCCATTTTGTTTTCAGTATTTCGTAAGGCGCGCGGTCGGTCGTCGTTATCTCAAATTCGGGTCTTGCCGAAATTTCGGTGCCGTGCAGAACTTTGAGAAATCCGAGCTGCAGACAGTCGCCGCCGAGAAGATAGGCTCTGTCAAGCGACGTGAGAAAACTCCCGATATCTTCGTAGGGAAGCCCCGCGATAAGGTCGGTGTGGAGGTGGACTTTCGTCTTTTTCAGCCTTTCGAAAATGTCGGCATGGTCGAAGACGTCCGCCCTGCGGTTTATCGCCTCAAGAGTCTTTTTGTTTCCCGTCTGAATTCCGATTTCAAAACGGAAAAGCCCCTCTCTTGCGTTCCCGAGAAGAGAAACGGTTTTGTCGTCGAGAAGCCAGAGCGAGATTTCAAAATGAAATTCGGTAATGCCGTTGTCCCTCTCCATTATATAGGAAAGCAGGTCGTAGGTCCTCTTTCTGTCGAAGTTGAAAGTCCTGTCGACGAATTTGACAAGTCTTACCTCTGCTGAAAGGAATTCGTCGATATCGCTTTTGACCCTTTCGACCGAAAAGACGCGTACTTTTTTATCGAGCGACGACATACAATAGGAACAGGAAAAAGGACAGCCCCTTGACCCCTCGTAATAAAGTATTCTGTCTTTCAGCGCGCAGAGTTCGTCGTGCGTATACGGAAAAGGAATATCATCGAGGTCTTCTATAAGCGGCATTTTTTCGGTTTCGACATATTCGCCGTCTTTTATAAACGCCGCAGAAAGAGGCATTGCGCTTTTTATCTTTTCGGGGTCGCACTTCGCCTTTTTCGCCGTCTTAAAAAACATAAGGTCGGTTTTTTCGCCCTCTCCGCGCAGAAGAAAATCTATCGACGGACATTCCGAAAGCAGTTCTTTGCAGTTTTCCGACGCTTCGGGCCCTCCGCAGAAAATTATCGCTCCGGGACGCAGTTTTTTTAAGTCGGAAATTACGCCGAGGGTCTCCTCCTTATTGAAAACATAAAGGGAAAACCCGTATATATCCGCATCTTTAAGGTAAAGATCGGCGACGACCTTTTCGGTTTCGTTGTTTATCGTATATTCCGAAATTTCAACTTCCGCGCCGTATTTTTTTGAATACGCCGCAATGGAGCGCAGCGCAAGGGAAGTGTGAACGAATTTGCTATTTAAGGCTGACAGAACTATCTTCATTTTTGTCTCCGTAAGTTTTTATTTCTCATTCTAACACGGGTGGACGGAAATTGCAAGGTAATATTTTCATATTTGTGGATTTTTTGCGTATTTTGTTGACAAAGAAATTAAAAGATGTTAAAATGAAGCGACTAAGGACCGAGGTGTATGAAATGACGAAAAAGAAGACCTTACTTTCCGCAATATGTCTTATTATTCTTATATTTATTATGTGTTCCTGCTCTTCTTCGGATCTTATAAACAGTTACCGTTATAAAATATCCGATAAAGACCTCGAACTGAAAATAGGGGAGGGGTACGCCCTTTCCGTTATAGGAACAAGTTCCGCCGATATTGCGAAGACCACAATCGAATGGTCGACGTCTGACGAAAAGACGGCGACGGTCGACGAAAACGGTTTTGTCGTCGCAAATGCGGAGGGAACGGCGACCGTTACCGCAAAGGTGTCTTCCGCTCCCGAATCTTCCGAAAAAATAAACGTCAGTTACAGCTGTAAAGTGAAAGTCGTCAAAAACGGCGTAACTCTTCAAAAATTCGGCTATCCTGAAGCGGAGATAGAAATAGTCAAGGGGCAGACCTACACTCCGCGCCTTACGGTCTATCCCGGAAACGCCGATAACCGCAGTTATACGGTCACGTCGTCCGACGAAAATATCGTCTCGGTACTTCCCGACGGAAAAATTTCGGGAGTTGCCGTCGGAAAAGCGACGATAACCGCGAAAACCGACGACGGAACCTTTTCTTCCGTCGCGACCGTAACCGTTTCTGCCGAAAAGAACCTTGTCACGAAATTCGTTCTCGATAAAGACGCTCTGTCCCTTACCGAAGGCGACACCGAGCAGCTCACCGCGACCGTTACCCCGTCGAACCTCGGTCTTGAAATAACATGGTCGTCGAGCGACCCGACCGTCGCTTCCGTTTCGTCCAAAGGCATAGTGACCGCAAAGAAGAGAGGCAAGGCGACGATAACCGCTACGGTTCACGATATTCTTTCCGAAAAGACCGCGACCTGCGAAGTTACCGTCGGCGACGAGTCAAAGGAAATAAAGGCGACGGGTCTTTCGCTTTCGACCGACTCCCTTACCGTAACGAGCGGCGATACGAAAGTTTATAATTTCAAGGCTACCGTCACCCCGTCGAACACCACGAACGTCGTAAGCTGGATGTCTTCGAACCCGTCTCTCATATATGTAAACTCCAGAACGGGCGATTTCCAGCTCAAGGGAACGGTCACCGAGACTACGACCGTAACGATAACCTGCCGCGTCGGCGCGCTTTCGAAAAAAGGCACCGTAACGGTAAATCCCGCAAACGAAAAACTTCCGACGATAACCGTCACCCCGTCGATGAAATCTTCTTTCAAAGTCGGCGATAAATCGACCCTTACCCTGACGTTTTCTCCCTCGGTAAGCGCCGCGGAGAAAAAACAGCTTGTCATCTCCTTTGACGACAGTTTTACCGAATTCTTCAACATTTCGACAAACGACGTCGGAGATTATACGATAACGGCGATAAAAGAGGGCAGCGGAACTCTCCGCTTTACCGTTTCTTCCTCTACGGGAAGATATGAATACAAAGCCTCTACCCATTCCTTTAATATAGGTACGGGTTCCGAAACGGGAAATCTCGTAATAAGCACGAACAACGAACTTTCCCTTAAAGTCGGGGAAACTTCCGACGACTGGTTCAGCCTTAAAAAGAACGGAAATACCGTTACCGCCGCCGAAGCGGGCGTTAAATTCTCGTCGGAAGACTCTTCCGTCGCTACCGTCGGCGCTCACGGTAAGATAACCGCGAAGAGCGAAGGCAAAACGACCGTTACCGTGACCGACGGCAAGGTTTCGAGAAGTATTGCCGTCACCGTAACCGCCGAGCAGAAAGTCACACATTCCTTAAAGGAATCTTCGAATAAAATAAGCGCCGAAAAGCCCGTGACCTTTACCTTCGAGGTATCGGGTTCGGAGATCTCGGATATCGTAATTTCCGTGTCCGACAGCGAAAACTTCACAGCGGAAAAATCGTCGGTCGGCAAAACTCAGGCTACGGCTTACGTCGCCGTAAAGGACGGAGCGGCTCCGTCGGGGACCGTCACCGTTTCGATTACCGTAACCCTCAAAAACGGGCAGACGGTAAAAGAAAACAGAACTCTCACGGTGGAATAATATGGTAAAAGTAAAAGTAAAGAAATTATCCGATAAAGCAAGACTTCCCGAATACGGCTCTCTTTTTTCCGCAGGCGCGGATCTTTACGCCGTAACCGACGGAAAAACCGAAATTCTTCCCGGGCAGACGAAAATGATAAAGACGGGAATTTCGGCGGAAATTCCCGAGGGATATGCGGGGCTCGTCTATGCGAGAAGCGGCCTTGCCTCGAAAAGAGGGCTTGCGCCCGCAAACAAGGTCGGAGTTATAGACAGCGATTACCGCGGCGAGATAATGGTCGCTTTGCATAACCATTCGACCGAAAAACAGGAAGTTGACGACGGCGAAAGGATCGCCCAGCTTGTCATAACGCCGTTTTTGCGCGCGGAATTCGAAGAGGCGGAAAGCCTTTCCGAAACCGAACGCGGCTCCGGCGGATTCGGCTCTACCGGAACAAAATAAAAATATTCGGATTCGGAGATTTCTCTCCGAATCCGTTTTTTTTGACAGCCCCGTTCCGAATTTTTTTTGAAATATTCACAAAAACGATTGAACGGCGGTAGATATTATGTTATATTGTAGATTAGATACAGAAAAACTTTCCGCAAAGGAGCAGTTTCAATGAAAAGAACAGAATTAAAGTCCGTTTTCGAAAATATCGGAAGTTTTGACGGCAAAGAAGTGACCGTCGCGGGCTGGATAAGAACAATCAGAGACTCTAAAAAATTCGGTTTTATCGAGATCAACGACGGAACTTATTTCAAAAACACCCAGATAGTTTTTGAAGACGGCGTCGTCGATAATTATAAGGAGATAGCGAAACTCAACGTCGGTTCGGCAATTTATGTCACCGGCAAAATCGTCGCTACTCCAGAAATGAAACAGCCGTTTGAGATAAAGGCGGAAAAGATCGAAATAGAGGGCAGATCGACCCCCGACTATCCGCTGCAGAAAAAACGCCACTCGGTCGAATTTCTGAGAGAAATAGCGCATCTCCGTCCGAGAACGAACACCTTTTCGGCAGTCTTCCGCGTCCGTTCCGTTGCGGCGTTTGCTCTTCACAAGTTCTTCAACGAAAGAAACTTCGTTTATGTCCATACCCCGCTTATTACCGGAAGCGACTGCGAGGGCGCGGGCGAACAGTTCAGAGTAACGACTCTCGATATGACAAAGCCTCCGCTTACCGAAGACGGCAAAGTCGATTTTTCGAAAGACTTCTTCGGAAAGAGCACGAACCTTACTGTTTCCGGACAGCTCAACGCCGAAACCTTTGCGCTTGCGTTTTCGAACGTCTATACTTTCGGTCCTACTTTCCGCGCCGAAAATTCGAACACGACCCGCCACGCCGCGGAATTCTGGATGATAGAGCCGGAGATCGCGTTCGCAGACCTCAAAGACGATATGGCGCTTGCGGAAGATATGATAAAATACGTTATCCGCGAAGTATTGGAAAAATGTCCCGAAGAAATGAAGTTCTTCAACAACTTTATGGATAAGGAACTTCTTGAAAGGCTCAACGCGCTTGTCAACGCCGAATTCGGCTGCATAACATATACCGAGGCGGTAAAACTTCTCGAAGAACATAAAGACGAGTTTGACTATCCCGTTTTCTGGGGCTGCGATCTGCAGACCGAACACGAGAGATATCTCACCGAGAAAATTTTCAAAAAGCCCGTTTTCGTCATCGACTATCCGAAAGAAATAAAGGCTTTCTATATGAGACTTAACGACGACGGCAGGACCGTTGCCGCAATGGACCTTCTCGTTCCCGGCGTCGGCGAAATTATCGGCGGAAGCCAGAGAGAAGAAAGAGAAGATTATTACAAAGCCGCCCTTGAACGCTGCGGACTCAGAGAAGAGGATTACTGGTGGTATTCCGATCTCCGCCGCTACGGCAGCGTAAAGCACGCCGGCTACGGCCTCGGCTTTGAAAGACTCATAATGTACCTTACGGGTATCGGAAATATCCGCGACGTAATTCCGTTCCCCAGAACCGTAGGAAACGCAGAGTTTTAATATAAAAAGAAGGTATCGGAATGCTCAGAGATTTTTCAAAAAAAGAACTTAAAACTTTTCACGACAGCCTTGTAAAAGAGTATGCTTCATATAAAGATAAACACCTTTCCCTTGATATGTCGAGAGGTAAGCCGTCTTCGGAACAGCTCGATCTTTCGGAAGACCTTCTCGGAATTATCACCAAAACGGAAGAATGTATCGCCGCAGACGGCACCGACTGCCGCAACTACGGCGGACTTGACGGCATAAAAGAAGCGAAAGACCTCTTCGCCCGGATCCTCGGAATGGCTTCCGGCGAAGAAACCATAGTCGGGGACAGCAGCAGCCTCAATATGATGTACGACACCGTTTCCCGTGCGATGCACTTCGGAGTTTACGGCTCGGAAAAACCGTGGGGCAAATATGACAAGATAAGTTTTCTCTGTCCCGTTCCCGGATACGACAGGCACTTTTTCATCTGTCAGACATTCGGTATAAATATGATAAATATTCCGACGAACGACGACGGCCCCGATATGGATCTTATCGAAAAATACGTTTCGGAAGACGAGACCGTCAAAGGTATCTGGTGCGTCCCCCGTTTCTCGAACCCCGAAGGAAAAGTTTATTCGGACGAAGTCGTCCGCCGTTTCGCGAACCTTTCCCCGAAAGCCAAAGATTTCAGGATTTTCTGGGATAACGCCTACGCCGTACACGAACTCGAAGAAGACGCTCCCGTTCTTCTCAATTTAATGGACGAACTCAGAAAGACGGGAAAAGAGGATATGCTCTTTACGTATACCTCAACTTCCAAGATAACTTTCCCCGGCGGCGGGCTTGCGGCTCTCGGCGCAAGCAGGAACAATATAGAACTTATCAAAAACCAGATGTCGGCGCAGACGATAGGTCCGAACAAGATAAACCAGCTCCGCCATATCCGCTATTTCAAAAATCTTGACGGCGTAAAGGCGCACATGAAACTGCACGCCGCGCTTCTCCGTCCCCGCTTTGCGGCGGTTCTCGAAGAACTCGATACGATAAGAGATCTCGGAATTGCCGAATGGACCGAACCGAAAGGCGGCTATTTCGTAAGCGTCGATCTTACGGACGGCTGTGCGAAGAGGACTATACAGCTCCTCAAAGACGCGGGCGTGAAAATGACCCCCGCCGGAGCGACTTTCCCGTACGGCGTCGATCCGAGGGACAGAAATATCAGAATAGCTCCGTCCTATCCTCCCGTCGAGGAACTCAGGGTTGCTATGAAAATGTTCTGCCTCTGCGCGAAGATCGCCGCGAGCGAAAAACTGCTCGAGAAACTTTCATAAAGAAAACCGAAGACCGCCCGTAAGGGCGGTTTTTTGCCGTAATTTATCGTGAGAGTTCACAAAAGCGTTACAGAAAAAGGCTTGACAAGGAGGAAAGTGTATGGTATAATAATTGAGCTGTCGCAAGAGACGGAAGAATCGAGCGGCGATGTACCTTG
>CAKSTW010000011.1 GCA_934501435.1 uncultured Eubacteriales bacterium | reverse complement strand
TGCTGGTGTGGCTCAATGGCAGAGCAGCTGATTTGTAATCAGCAGGTTGTTGGTTCGACTCCGATCACCAGCTCCATAGGGGCGAGTTCCCGAGCGGCCAAAGGGGGCAGACTGTAAATCTGTTGTCACTGACTTCGGTGGTCCGAATCCACCCTCGCCCACCAAAAAAAAGACAGTCGTTTGACTGTCTTTTTTTTATCCAATCCGAAGGATTGGTATGAAACACCGCGTAAGCGGGTATGTAATCGCCGACAGGCGGATGGCATCGCTCTCTTCGGATTGATTACATACATTTTTTTACGAAAATGATTACATTCCGACTTCGTCGGATTACATACAGGGCTTCGCCTTGATTTATACGGTTGCAAAAGACGCTTTCAGGTGTCTTTTTTATTGTACCAAGAAAGCAGGACTGATTTTTCAGTCCTGCTTTTCCTTATTCGGTTTTGTCAGCCGATAGCTTTTGAAACTCCGGCGCCGTGAAAAACGTCGAACGAAAGAATAACCGTTGCGTCCATCTGATACGCGGCAAGCCCCTCGAGTTCCTCGCGTGAAACGACGATGATCTCTGCATTCGGTACTTTCTGTTTTACTACGTTTATAAACGATACGACCGTGAGAGGTCTCCTCATTACGTCTTCGACAAAAATGATGTCCGCGCCGTTATTGTAAATAAACTGGACGGCGTACATTGCGTCGGTATAGAAATACAGATTGCTTGTCGGAAATCGGTTTTTGATTTTTGTTTTAAGCGTTTCGAGCGACTCTTCGGTCGCGGCTGCAACTACTATGTTCATACTGTTCCCTCCGTCTGCCAGTATTATATACCGCAGTGACAACGGATGAACAACAATGTTTTTTATAAAATCATACCGAAAAGGCGACCGTTGGAAAATTCCGCCCATGAATAGGGGGACATATATTCTCCGCGGTAAGCGTTTATCGCAGTGGGGTCTCCTTTCATAAAACGGTATAAATCGCAGTCTATCTTGTCGGGGTCAATGGCGATCCCGAGCCTGTTTTTGACTATAACGTCCTCCGCTCCGAATTTTTTCAGCGATTTCATCATATCATGGATAAATACCTGCATCTGCTTTTGTCTCGACCGGTTATAAACGCCGTCCTCCCAAAGGATCGCGGCAATTTCCGAAAGCGCGGCGCTTGTCCCTGCGCGGTCGATAAGATATGCGAATATCTCCCTTGATTTGCTTCTCGGAAATTCGACGATACGGTTTCCGCAGAAGACGTCAAAATTCTGAAAAGTTCTTACCGAAAGTTTTTTCGTTTCGTCAACGGTTATAGGCGTTCTGAGGTTGTCCATTTCTTCTTTTATCTGATCGGACGAAACGGGCTTTATGAGATAGCCGCTGGCTCTCAGCTGAAGCGCTTCCATCGCGTAGCCCGTGTATGCGGTTACGAATATTACGTTCATGTTCGGGCACGCTTTTTTAAGTTTCGCCGCAAGAGCGACCCCCGAAATTTCGGGCATTTCGATATCAAGAAAAGCCACGTCGGGAACAAATCCGTTTTCAACGTCGTAAAGCGCTTCGGAAGGATCTTTATAATACCTTGCGTCGGTTTTCGGTATTGCCTCGTTTATTGCGCTCTTCAAAACGTTCAGAGCTTTTGTTTCATCATCTACGGCTATTACTCTCATTTTTTTGCCGCTCCTTTCGGAATTTTTATTGTTGCGGTCGTCCCGGAACCCGGTACGCTTTTTATTTCAAGACTGCCGCCGCACATTGTCCGCAGCCTGTTTCGGACGTTTTCTATTCCGATGTGCGCCTTTCCGTCGTCTTTTTTTCGGGTCGGGTCAAAGCCTACGCCGTCGTCGCAGACGCGGACGATATAACAGTCAGGCTCTTCGTTTGCCGTTATGGTTATCGTTCCTCCCTCTTTTTTCTTGCATATACCGTGTCTTACCGCGTTTTCGACTATCGGCTGCAGCGTAAGGGTCGGCATTCTGAAATCGACGGTTTTAATATCGTATTTTATGTTTATCCGTTCCTCAAACCTTATTTTTTCAAGTTCAAGGTAATGTTTGGCGTGTTCGAGAACTTTTGAAAAGGGGATAGGCTCTTTTACATAAATGGATTCTATGTTTCCCCGCAAAAATTTTGCGAATTCAGCCGCGGCCCTTTCGGCTTCCGGCGCCTTGCCTGCGGCAAGGTCCTGTATCGCGCAAAGGGAATTACAGAGAAAATGCGGCTGTATCTGCGACAGCATTATTTCCATATTTGCGTTATACAGCTGCTTTTCCGTCTCTTTAAGTTTCTGCGCCTGTTTTATATGGAAATTTATAAAGATAACAAGGATAGCCACCGTAGAAGAAATATTGAAAATATGGATATTGTTGTTGAAAAGCTGAATTCCCGTTGCCGCAAGCGGGATCAGAATATCGGATATGAGAGAAACAAACACCGAAAACTCAAGGTTTTTTCGGTTTTTAAGAATGATCACGGTGTTTATCGTCATAATGGCGAGGATATAAAATCGGGATATCCAGAAATACGGTCCGCGCACAAATACACTTTCGGTATATGAAAAGAAATATCCGAAAGGGAGAGCCGCCGCAGTTAAGGCGATTCCGGCAATACAGAGCGCCGTTACGGTGCAGAAAATGATTTTTTCCTTTTCTTTGTCGTATTTCAGATTATACAGAAGAAATCTCGTAAAATGCACTATCATAATGAAAGACATTGAATACGAAATGAAAAATATAAATGTCAGAAGCGTGTCGGACGCATTTTTTCCGGTAAGGATAAATGCCAGAATATCGAGCGCCAGAGAAAGCAGGTTTGTCGTAGCCATTCCCGTAAACGCGAGATGCGCTTTTCTGTCGGGAAAGTTATTTGATATACAGGCTATGAATATAAGCGCGCAGATGACCATACCGAAAGTCTCAAGCGCGGCGTTCGCGACAGTCATTGTATGCCTCCGATATACAGATTTACATAGTATTATAACATAAAAAAATCGGTTTGAAAAGGGCTTTTTCGTTAAATATCGAATTTTATTTGAGAATTTGTGTTTTTTCGGAATTCGTAAATGACGGCGGTCATACAATCGGTATGAAGATATAAATTTTTCGGAGGCATTTATGCGGCTTGCTCTCATAATATTTCTTTCGGTCTACATCCTCATGTTTGTTTTTCAGAAAGACAGACCCGCAATTGCTCTTTGCGGCGCGGGGATTTTTGTTATTCTCGGAATTGCGGGAGTTTTCGACTATTCTCTTTCTGCGGCGTTTTCGGAAGTTGATTATAACGTTCTTATGATGATCGCGGGAACCATGGGGCTTGTCTCTCTTTTTATAAAAAGCAGAATGCCCGCAAAACTTTCCGAAGCCATAATAAAAAGAGCGCCGGACGTCAGGTGGGCGGTGACCATGCTTGCTCTTTTTGCGGGACTTATAAGCGCGTTTGTCGACAATGTCGCGACCGTCCTTATGATAGCGCCCGTGGGGCTTGCAATGGCTGAAAAACTGAAAATATCGCCTGTTCCGGTTATAATTGCGATCGCCGTTTCGTCAAATCTCCAGGGCGCGGCGACTCTGGTCGGGGATACGACGAGCATTCTCCTCGGCGGATTTGCGGATATGAATTTTCTCGATTTTTTCTTTATGAAAGACCGCCCCGGAATATTTTTCGGCGTCGAACTCGGCGCTTTGGTCTCGGTTTTTGTCCTTCTCTTTTTATTCAGGAAAGAAAAGCAGCCCGTAGTTTCCGTCGGAAATACGGAAGTCGACGATATGTTTCCGACCGTCCTCATGATTTTATGCGTCGTTTCTTTGATAGCGTCCTCTTTTATCGGGAGACCCGATACTGCGTTTTGGGGGACTTTATACGAACTTCGCGGAGGGATAATCTGCGTTTCTCTGTGTATTGTCGGGATAATTGCGGACTGCGTAAAGAATAAAAGCGCCGACGCGTTTTTTACCGTCGTCAGGGAACTCGACTTCGATACCCTCATTCTTCTTTTCGGACTTTTTATAATTATCGGCGGAATAAAGACCGCAGGCGTAATAGACGCCGTCGCAGCTCTTTTTGTTTCTCTTTCCGGAAATAATCTTTTTCTTGTTTACACGCTGACTGTTTTTATTTCGGTCCTGTTTTCCGCGTTTATCGACAATATTCCCTATGTCGCGACGATGCTTCCCGTGGTGAGAAGTCTTTCGGAAATTATATACGGCAGCGGAAACGTTCCTTATGTGCTTTATTTCGGACTGCTTACAGGCGCTACTCTCGGAGGAAATCTTACTCCGATAGGCGCGTCCGCCAATATAGCGGGTATCGGAATACTTAAAAAGAACGGGTATGCGGTCGGAACGCGGGATTTTCTGCGCATAGGCGTTCCCGTGACTTTCGCAGCCGTCCTTTCGGGCTATATCGCGATCTGGGCGGTATGGGGAAACGCCTGAATTTGACACCTTTGTGAAAATATGAAAATACGGTTGACAAACAGGAGGGGATATGCTATTATAATATCAGAGTTAGCGTATGCTAACTATAATTTGAAGATATGAGTTAGTAATGGCTAACTATGCGGAGGATCATTATATGTCCGAAACTCTTATTCTTCTTATTCCGTTTATCGGAACGGCTCTCGGCGCCGCGATGTCTCTGTTTTTCAGACGAGGACTGTCTTTGCGGGCGGAAAAGGTTTTTCTCGGATTTGCCGCGGGAGTAATGACCGCCGCGGCTGTCTGGTCGCTTCTCATTCCTGCGCTTGACTCCGCGGAGAGTTGCCTTCCCGTCGTGTCGGGTTTTCTTGTCGGCGTAGGATTTCTGCTTCTTCTGGATATGATAATTCCGCATTTGCATCTCGAAAGCGAAAGCCCCGAGGGACTGCCGGTGAAACTGCCGAGAAGAACAATGCTGCTTCTTGCGGTAACGCTTCACAATATCCCCGAAGGTATGGCAGTGGGTGTTGCTCTTGCGGGTTCTCTTTCGGAAAGCGCGATAAGCACTTCTTCGGCTCTCGTTCTTTCCTTGGGGATAGCGCTTCAGAATTTCCCCGAGGGCGCGGTCGTGTCGATGCCTCTTCTCGGAGAGGGAATGAGCCGCAAAAAGGCGTTTTTCTGCGGAGTTCTTTCGGGTGCCGTCGAACCTGTCGCGGCGCTTGCGACTCTGTTTTTTACAAGAGAACTTTCATCGGTTCTGCCTTTTTTGCTTTCCTTTGCGGCGGGGGCTATGCTGTATGTCGTCGCGGAAGAACTTATCCCCGAATCACAGGCGGGAAAACACAGCAATACCGGAACGGTGTCGGCGGCTTTCGGGTTTGCCGTCATGATGGTACTCGACGTCGTTTTCGGTTGATTTTTCAGTATATGCTGACCCGAAAGAGGAGAGATATATGTCCGAAGAATTTGTAATAAGTCAGTGCTCTCCGACCATGGCGGGGCTTAAAACGGGAAACCTGTTTACCTGCCCGATAAACAGCCGCAGGGAGTTTACCGAGGATCTGAAAAATTACAACGCAAGGCTTGTCCCGAAAGGGGTAAGGCTGCTGCCGCTCCGCGTCGGCGAAAAAAGCGCTCTTGTATATATGTACCGTCCGGATAGGCTCAAGACCGATCTTTCAAATTCGCTTGCCTGCGGAATGTTAAAAAAACGGCGCTACCCGTCAGAAAACGCCGACAGATGTATCGTCGAACTTATAAAAAGGCTGAAATCGGACAAGTCTTTTCCTCATGAAATAGGACTTTTCCTCGGTTATCCCGCCGAAGACGTAGACGGCTTTGTCCGCTATGGTGCGAAAAACGCAAAAAGCGTCGGGGCATGGAAAGTATACGGAAACGAAGAAGAGGCAAAAAAGAAATTCGCACTCTATAAGAAGTGCACAGGCGCGTATAAAAACGCATATTCAAAACACAAATCGTTTGATCGGCTCGTAGTGAGCCTTCAAAAATAAAATTGAAAGAAGGAATAAATTATGAGTAAAGTTGCAGTTGTATATTGGAGCGGTACGGGAAATACCGAGGCTATGGCGGAGGCTGTTGCTGCGGGTGCCAAAGAAAAAGGCGCGGAAACTGCCGTTTTTACCGCGGGCGAATTTGATGCTTCCGCGGTCGATTCCGTTGACGCAATAGCGTTCGGCTGCCCGTCAATGGGCGCGGAAGAACTTGAGGAAAGCGAATTTCTTCCGATGTTCTCTTCCTGCGAACCGAAACTTCAGGGCAAAAAGATCGCGCTCTTCGGCTCTTACGGCTGGGGAGACGGCGAATGGATGAGAAAATGGGAGGAAACCTGCATTTCCGACGGCGCCGTTCTTGCGTGCGGCAGCGTTATCTGCAACGAAGCGCCCGACGACGATGCGATCGCTTCCTGCAAGGCTCTCGGTGCTTCTTTGGCGTAAATAATAAAAAAGGATCGCTGTAATTTTCTTACAGCGATTCTTTATATACGATTGAAAATTTCCCCTCTTTGCAGGGAACGCTTTTGAAACTTCTGCGTCTGTTTCCTATCAGTCCGTCGATCTTATCGGCGGCTTTTTTGAATTTTGCGTTCATATAATGGCAGAGGATTATCGAATGGCTTTTTATCCTGCCCTTTTTATTTTTGCAGAAGGCTTTTATCGGAGCGGCGACGGTAAACACCCAGATAGGGGAGCAGATTATGACTTCTTCGTAATTTTCGGTGTCGCAGCCGTCGTTTATCTGCATATTGCCGCCCGAAACCATTATTCTGCCGCAGTTCCAGAACCCCGCTGTCCCGTCGGTCTTTTCGTTTGTCGTTATCTCGAAGATGTCGGCGCCGAGCCTGTTCGCTTCTTTATATGCAAGGGTCTTCGTGTATCCCATTCTCGAAAAAAATACGACGAGTTTTGACGGATCGGTTCCTATGTTTTTATATTTGTCTGCGTCAAACACAAAATTTTCCTGCTTGTAAAAGACGTATGCCGCGTATCCCGTTACCGCCTGCAGAAATCCGAAAATAAAATATATCGCGGACATAAAATTGGGAGGAAACATATAGAACTGAATACATATCCAGAGCATAAGCGTTATTCCGAAAATTCCTCCGCCAATAATTCCCGATTTCTTCTTTCTTATGAGAAGATATGCCGCCGTGACATTCGTTATTCCGTTCACGCAAATAAGCGCAAACCCCGAAAACAGAAAGTCTTTGAAGAGGATATCCGCAAACGGCAGTTTTTTGAAAAACGGAAGCATTGCGTCCATTCCCATGGCTTTTCCGGTCGGATCGACAAGCATTCCGACGCCTCCGGCGAGGGCACCCGTTCCTATAAACAAAGTCCAGAAGATGAGCAGCCGCCTTGCCGTGTTATATCTTGATTTTTTCATATCTTTTTTCCTTTGATGTTCTTATAAAGGACGAAAAGTCCGATAAATACGACGGTTGACGCAATTAGAACCGTATACATTTCGGATATCCCGACTTTGTTTCCGAAAAAATACAGATTGCAGTCGATAGAATCCTTTATCTTTTCGACGACTTCCGACGGAAAATGCTCCGCCGTCATTTCTCTGTATACGCCTGCAAGAATATGATTTTTGATAAGTCCCGTTCCGTATGTTCCGGGGAGAAAAGACAGGGCGTTGCGGAGTCCCTCCGAAAAAGTCGATATGGGCATATATGCCCCGCAGATAAAACCGTACCCCGCGCTTACGATCGTTCCGACGGCTGACCCCTGTCCCGAAGTCGAAAGGGGAGCGTTTACGAGGGAAGAAAGCGCCGTTCCGAATAAAGTCAGGAGAAATACGTCGAGAATTATAAGGAAAACCTCCGACAGCGATATGTACCAGCCGCAGAGGGAAAGGTATATGAAACACATTCTGAGCGCCGTGAGGCTTATTATCATCGTAGATATTTCGGCAGCGAGAAAATAACTCAGAGCGACAGTCGAACCTTTGACGGGGGAAACGGTAATGTCTTTTATCGCGCCGGAGACTTTGTCCTGAGTCATCAGCAGGTTTGAGCAGAACGCGACCGTTACGCAGCATACCGCGAGAAGCGACGCCGCAAGCTGACTTCCGACCGTAGCGTCGATGAGAGACTTTGACGCCGAAAAGAAATCGGGAAGATTTGATATGAAACTGTCCCTGTAAACGTTTGCAAGGAAAGTTGAATACAAAACAAGCAGAATAAGAGGGGTTATCAGCGAGGTGAAAAACATTCCCTTATCCCTGAAAAACAGTTTGCAGTTGCGTGCCGTAAGATTGAAAAGTCCGGTCATTTTTCATCGCCTCCCGAAAGTTTTATGCCTGTTACCGCAAGAAAAACGTCGTCCATTTTCCCTTTGGTTATTTCGTAATCTTCGAAAAGTTCGGGATATTTCCGTATAAGTTCCGTTGCTTCGGCGGTATTCTTTACTTCTACCCTTACGGCGTCCCTTATTTCGGTATACGGTCTTCCGAGTTGTTTGATCTCCCCGGCGTTCCGTCCGTAGAATGTTATGTAGTCTCCCGTATATCTGTTTTTCAGTTCAAGAGGCGTTCCCTCGGCGGATATCTTTCCTTTGTCGAGGATTATAACGTAATCGGCGTCCGCGGCTTCTTCCATATAGTGAGTCGTCAGAAACACCGTCATGTTTTCGTTTTCGCGAAGGCTCCGGACGACGTCCCACAGGAGTTTTCTTGTCTGGGGGTCAAGCCCCGTCGTCGGTTCGTCGAGAATGAGTATCCCGGGTCGATGAAGGAGCGCTCTTGCAATGTCAATTCTCCGTCTCTGACCTCCCGAAAGTTTGCCTACGGTTCTTTTTAACAGGTCTTTGAAGTCAAGAAGTTCGGAAAGTTCCTCAAGCCTTATTTCGAATTCTCCGCCCGTTATCCCGTAAAGCGCCGCTCTGTATTTCAGATTGTCGCGTACCGAAAGTTGCTTATCCAAAAGCGAATTCTGAAAAACTATGCCTATTTCATTTGCGGTGTTCCCGACTTCTTTACCGCAGACGGTGACTTCTCCGCCGTCTTTTTTCAGATCCCCGCAGATTATCGAAATGGTTGTCGATTTTCCCGCGCCGTTTATTCCGAGAAACGCGAAAAGTTCTCCTTTTTTGACCTTAAAGGAAAGCCCGTCGACCGCTTTGACGTCTCCGAAAGATTTGGACAGGTCTTTTATTTCTATCACGTTTTCCATGTTATTCCTCCTTAAACCCGTTTTTTTGAAGATCCGGGTGCTTCTCTCTTATTTCCGTGCCGAGCGGTCCGTCTTTTTTCTCCGGAAAGAGTTTTGCTTTGTTTTCTTCATTCGAGAGAATGACGTGAACGGCTCCTCTGAACGCTTCTCCGAGGCCGAGTGCGATTTCTTCGTCCGAAAAAGAGCAAACGCCGCAAGCCGTAAGCGTGCACATGCCGTAAGTGTATATCCACATCTGCCTGAACATTGTTTCCGCCTGCTCCGGCGTCGCGTTGTAATCTCTCACTATGATTTTTATATCGTCGTCTTTTCCGAACGGAATTTCTTCTATTGAGGAATCGAAACTCTTATCTTTACCGACATCGCGCATAAAAAGAAAGCGGAAAAGTTCGGGTTCGTCTTTTGCAAATCTGACCCATTGTATTCCTCTCATTTTATATGCCGGGGTAAAGTCGAGGGCTTTTGCCATATATTCGTCGAACAGGGCTTTCGCCTTTTTGACGACTTCTTCCCGCAGTTCTTTTATATCGGAAAACACCGTGAATATCGGGGACGTCGACGAGCCGAGTCTTTTTGCGACTTCTCTTGCCGTCAGAGCGTCTTCGCCGCCTTCTCTGACGATGCCGAAAGCCGCGGAAACTATTTCGTCTTTCGTAAATTTGAATTTCGGAGGCATATCTGTTCTCCTTATAAAACTTTTGTTATATAACAAGCGTTTTGTATCGTGAAAATATTATACGATATATTTTTCCGTTTGTCAATACCTAAAACCGTTCATCAAAAAAATACCCGGTATTCCCCGTATCCGAATTTATTCGACGGCTTTCTGCGGTGAATTCGGTCGAAACGAAAAAGAGGTCGTTTTCGGTCGAACGGTTTTTGTTGAAAT
Organism: uncultured Eubacteriales bacterium; assembly: GCA_934501435.1. GTDB lineage: Bacteria > Bacillota > Clostridia > Oscillospirales > UBA644 > Geddesella. The sequence continues at coordinate 2,280 of CAKSTW010000011.1, read as the reverse complement.
TGCGAATAAATGCGTTATAATGAAGACAGAACATCAGAAAGGATAAAAAAGATGGACGGTATTTTCAGAAGTATTCCGATTGACTGTATCCTTCCCGACGAATATCAGCCGCGCAGAAATTTCGACGAAAAGGATATGAAAAAACTCGAAGAAAGCATTACGCAGGTCGGCGTTATTCAGCCGCTTTCCGTAAGATATGCGGGCGACGGGAAATACAGGATAATCGCAGGGGAGCGTCGATACAGAGCGTGTCTTCGCGCAGGGATAAAAAGCCTGCCCTGTCTTGTTTTCGATACTTCCGAAGAGGACGCTGCAGTTCTTACCGTTACGGAGAACCTCCAGAGAAAAGACCTCAACTGTTTTGAACAGGCTCAGGGGATCGCGGCTTTGATGAAAGGTCTCGGACTTTCCCAGTCGGAAGTTGCAAAAAAACTCGGGATAAGTCAGTCTGCCGTTGCAAATAAAATAAGGCTTCTGCGTATTCCCGAAGAAATAAGGTCTTATCTTATCGAAAACAGGATAGGCGAAAGGCAGGCGAGGGCTCTTCTTTCGGTCGACGGGGACGAACTTCCGGCTTTCGCGAAATATATGGTGGAAAATAAAATGAATTCCGCAGGCGCCGAAGAACTTGTTTCGGAATATGTAAGGCATAAAAAAAGACGGAAACGCGGCGCAAAAATGAGGGGCTACTGCGGCGACGTCCGTCTTTATATGAATTCTCTCAATCAGACTCTCGGTCTTATGCGCTCGTCGGGTATGGCTTCGGAAAGCAAAAAAGAAGAGTTTGACGACAGAGTTGTCTATACTTTTGTGATAAACAAGGCTTAAATTTCCGCTTCCGCTATTCTTACAACAAGACTTTTTCCGTAAGGATAGCCCGTGCAGTCGATTTCCACGCGTCCGTTTTCCGTCTGTGAAAAAGAAAGTTCTTCTTCGCTGTCGGCATAGCGGACGCTTTTGATCTTTTTGCCGACGCCCGTGAAAATACGGTTCCCGCTCTGAATTTCATAGCCGTTTACGACCTGTTCCGCGGCAATGCTTCCGAGATTGTGTATATAAAAATATATCTTATTCCCGTATTCGAGCGCGAAGTCTTTTCCCGTTCCTTTTATATAGGTAGGACGTCCGAGATAAACCGATTCTCCCGATATTTTTATCCATTTCCCGATTTCTCCGAGAATCGCTTCGTGAAGTTTCGTTATTGCTCCGTCGGGGGTCGGTCCTACGTTCAGCAGGTAATTTGCGCCGATCTTTCGGCAGGCGCAGAGATTTTCTATAAGTTCTCTCACCGATTTACTGTTTAGGTCTTCTTTTCCGTAACCCCAGTGGTCGTTTATCGTCTGGCACATTTCCGCGGCGACGTATTTTTTCATTCCGTCGCGGTTCATCGGTTCGGGACGTCCCTGTTCGAAAGTTACGCTGTCGAGATATGCGTTTCCGATCTCTCCTCTTGCGGTAAGTCCGGTGTTGTTTATTATCATCGCGTTCGGCTGTAATCTGCGTATCATCGAATAGAGTCTGTCTTCCTGCCAGTCTGCGTCGGGTTTGGACCAGTTTCCGTCAAACCACAGTCCTCCGATCTCTCCGTATTCGGTGCAGAGTATCTCGACGGAATCTCTCAGATATCCGAGATAGGCGTCAAAATCTGTTTCGAAACGGTCGTCGTACCAATCAAGCGTAGTGTGGTAAAGCATCGGAACCAGTCCGTATTTTCTGCAGGCCGCGATAAATTCTTCAACAAGATCTCTGCCTGCGGGGGAGTGAGGCGCGTCATAATCGGAAAGCCCTCTTGTGTCATAAAGAGAAAAACCCTCATGGTGTCTTGTCGTAAGGGTCATATATCTCATTCCGGCATTTTTTGCGGTAAAAGCAATCTTTTCCGCGTCGAAATCCTTTGCCGTAAAGGTGTTTTTCAATTTCGAATATTCTTCTTTCGGAATATTCTTTAGGTGCATTATCCATTCGCCCTCGCCGAGCTGCGAATAAAGTCCCCAGTGAATAAACATTCCGAAGCCGAGTTTTTCAAAATCCGCAATTCTTTTTTCGGGAACAGGTATCGACATTGTATTTCCTCCGTAATTTAATATGTTTTGATTATAGCATTTGAACAAAACAAAGTCAACAATACAGTAAAACACGGAAAAAAACGGATAAAAAATTGCAATAGTTTACAAAAGAGTCACAAAGGAGGTATTGACAAGGGGGAAAGTGTATGGTATAATAATTGAGCTGTCGCAAGAGACGGAAGAATCGAGCGGCGATGTACCTTGAAAATTAAAC
>CAKSTW010000010.1 GCA_934501435.1 uncultured Eubacteriales bacterium | reverse complement strand
AGCAGGTCTAAGTCTGCGAAAGCCTCAGCTTTTACGGGCGAATTTGCCATACAATAAAGATCATAATAATGGCGGGAATATCTTGTTGGTACAATGCTGTTTTCGGGGCGGTATGCCTCTCTATGTAAAATCGTAACCTTTTCCCAAAATGTGCGTTTCGGCAAGACGGTCAATATCTCGGTGCTCGGTTGCTTGAAAAGTCTGCCGTACTGCTCGGCGGCATAAGGGGTAATTGGCTTTTCCTCTGCCGGTGTCCACGCCGCAAGCGCTCCGATTTCAAGACGAATCACAGGCAGAATCGCCGAATCGTCAAAGCTGCGGTTGTAGGCGAAAACCACCGTTTGCGGATCGTCGTCCTCTATATAGCAATTTACATCATAGGAGAGTTCATTTTGCAAGTCCGCAATAACGGCAGGCATAAATTCGTTTCTTAAAAACGCTTCTGTTTTTGTGCCTGCCTCTTTATTAAAGGCGTCCTGCTTGGTGTTACTTCTGTCAGCCCACGGCTCGTCCTTTTCATAACCGAGAACACGCCAGTCGAGAATCAAGTCAATATCCTCGGAAAAGCGTTCAATCAAGCCGTATGACTTTGAAAGGCTTGTGCCGCCCTTGAAAGCAATATTATTTTTCCATGCGCAGCGATGAAAAAGATAATCGAGCATATAGCACACCCAAAAATCTTTTTCAATAATGGCATCGGTCATACCCATTTTAGCGGCTGTGTTGTGAAACAGAGCCTTTTTATCATTTTCGTTCAGCTTTGCAATATCTCTCATTACTCTTCACCTTTGCAAATTTCTTTAATGTATTCATAAACCCATGAAGTGGCGGATTTTGCTTCCGTCAGCATCTTTTCCTTATCTTCTTCGCACAGCGCTTTTTTTAAGCGGCAAATAATTTGCTCGGATACATTTTCCTTACCGAGTGCCTTCAGTGCCTGAATAGTCAGCGCCGTTTTATAGGAAAGCTTAGATATTTCCTTGTTCGTTGTTCGCTTGAATTTTATCACGGTATTGTCGAAAGAATATTCTTTATACGCACCGTCCGAAACATAAACCCACTGAGAAGGAACTTGAGTTGAGAGCCCCAAAAGATTCAGCGCTGTATCGCCGCAGGGGACAATCGTCCAACCGAAATTGCGGGCAAGCGCATGAGCGACCTTATTCGGTGACGGAGCAACGGTTTCGCCGAGCAGTTCGTTATATTCGGGCTTATAATAAACGCCGAACAGTATTTTTTTAACAAGCCCTTCGTCGGCAAGTCGAAGCAATGCCATATTAACAGTTTTTTTGTCGGTAATATCGGTAAAATCAGTTGAAACAAAAACAGAGCCGTTTTCAGACTTTGCTATTATATTTCGTATTTGATTTAGATAATTCGGTCGTTTCATTCCAATGCACCTTCCGTAAGCAGTGGTGTTATACGAATTTATTATACACTATTTTCTACGGAAAATCAAGTGTTTGCAAAAATAGTAACCGTTATTTTCTACCAAACGCTTTGAATACGCAAAAAGCGAAGCCAAAGCCCCGCTTTTTCAGATATAAATCAGTTCGGCATTTACAACATCGATTACCCTTGCTTTAATGCTGTTCATCTGACGAGCCCATTCCACTTGATTTTCTGCTTTGAGTTCTTCCGTAATGCCTTCAAGTTCGGCATACTGTTTTGTCAACAGCTCAAACATTTCCTGCGCGTTTTGGTCGAGATTGGTCAGGTACTGCTCAAGCGTACCGTTTAACCGCATTACATTGATAACCGTCGGATTGTTCTTTTTCAGAAAGTTATAATGTCTTTGTCCCCACAAACCTATTCTTGATATAAATTCGTCTTTCATATAGCAAACCTCCTTTGCTGCTTTGATTTTACACCAAAGCAAAGAAAAACAAAAATGTGCGTTTTGCTTGACGACGAAATGACGACAAAATCTCTCGGACACGGTAATTATTCCCCGTTATTTTTTCAAAAATCGGCGCAAATCGAACGATAAGGTATAGTTTATCACAGAAAAACACCTTCAAAACAATCATTTGACTCGAGTGGGAATAATACCGCTTGACTTGTGGCTTTATCTGAAAAACGCATAAAGTTAAGGCTTCTGTCCAAAAAGGGCAGAAGCCTTTTTCATTTTATCAGCGTCAGCCCTTCGTCGATGTCGGCATTGATACAGACGGACTGCTTCTCAATCTCCTGTGGACAAATCGCTTGACCTTTGTTGATACAAGCGTAAGTGGCGTTCGGGTTCTTCGCCGTCATCTGCCAGAAGGGGTATTTGATGATTACCGGCGTGTTATAGCCTACGCCCAATTCCAGAAAGAGAATTCTTTGTCCTTCACGGGTACGGAGAAAGTTCTCATACCGTTCCGCGGCTCTGTGCCAGCCTTCATCCTCGACAAACTTGTTGTCGGAACGCAGGTTCATGGTCATGGGCTTACCGCAGCGGGGGCAGACAGGCAAAAGTTCTGTCGGGATTTTCATATCCTTCTGCTGTTTGAGCATTTCAAAAATAATATCCCTGTTGTCAGAAGTTTCCCGACAGCACGGCTCGCTGCACTGAAAGAGACCGTAATCGCCCTGCGTGTAGAAAAGTCTCTTCTTATCAAAGCCCGCCTTTTGAAAGCAATGGTCAACATTTGTTGTGATTACGAAATAATCTTTATCCTTAACGGATTCATACAGCTTGTTGTATAAATCGGTAGGAGGATCCATATAACGATTAACAAAAATGTATCTGCTCCAATACGCCCAATGCTCCTCCGGCGTGGCAAACGGATAAAAGCCGCCGGAATACATATCCTTGATACCGTACTTTTCCTCAAAGTCGGAAAAGTATTTTTCAAACCGTTCGCCGGTGTAAACAAATCCGGCAGAGGTTGAAAGCCCTGCTCCGGCACCGATCACAACAGCGTCAGCCGTGTGGATTTTTTCTTTTAATTTTTCTATATTATCCGAGATATTCCCGGTAGATTTCGTAGTCTGAATTCTTGAAAACATTAAATATCACCTTGATTTCACTGTTTGTCAGCTTTTTGTATTCGCTGACTGTTTCAATTGCGATTTTTGCGGCTTTGTCGTTCGGAAAATGAAATTCGCCTGTGGATATGCAGCAAAACGCAACGCTGTTTAATTTGTATTCGTCCGCAAGTGCCAAGCAAGAACGATAGCAGGAACGCAGTAATTCGCAGTCCCTGTCTGTCAATTTGCCTGTAACAATCGGACCTACCGTGTGCAAAATATACTTGCAGGGAAGATTATATGCAGGCGTGATTTTCGCCTTTCCGGGTTCTTCGCTTTTGCCTTGCTTACGCATAATTTCGGCACATTTCAAACGTAGCCGAACGCCCGCATAGGTGTGAATGGCATTGTCTATACAGCGGTGGTTCGGGATATAGCAGCCGGTCATGCCGCTGTTTGCCGCATTGACGACGGCATCACACCTGAGCGTCGTAATATCGCCCTGCCGTAAATAAACATCAGGATTAACAGGCTCTAAATCGTCTATACTTGTTATACCTTTTTGAGCGATTTCCTCCTGCAAGTATTCATCCTGCACCCTTATGAAATCATCACCTATCGGCAAAGGCAAACGAACATTGAACAACGCACGAAGTAATTTCTTCTGTTCGGTTTCGCCTTTCGGAATGGATATGTCTGCATATTCGGGTCGCTCTTTCAATAATTCTGTTATTAAGTATTGTCTTTTCTTATCTTGCATCATATATTTATCCTCTTTTGACAACGGCTTTTTCGGGACAAATATCAAAGCAATTTCCGCAATGCAGACAACTGCATTGAATAATTCTTGCGTATCCGCTTGTAAAATCAATACATCCCTGCGGACAGACTGCAATACATTTCTTACAACTGATACACTTATCTGTTATATAATAACCGTCATCTGTTTTTATACCGTTTCCAAATGAAAAAGAATCTCTCTCAATGGGTTTTTTTGAAAGGTCAAACCATTCTCCGCATCCGTCATAAATTCTAAACACGGTAAGAGCCGTCCGTGACTCTTTTGTGGGATAGATTCCGTACATATAGCCGTTTTTCTCAAACAGCCTGTTCAGATAATCACTTCCGACTTCCTCAACCCTTCCTCTGACAGAAATTGCAACGCGGGAAAGCGTGTCGGTGCCTTTCATTCCTGTCAAAGAAACATATCCGCCACGCTTTAATCGAGCATAAAAATTCTTGCCCCTTGCGGTAAGAAAGTACAGCCCGTTTTCGTCATGGTCCGCAATGTCTATGGCACACGTTACAGGCAAGCCGTTCTCGTCCACAGTTGCCATAACTGTTGAATGTATTTCTTTTGTAAGATATTTAAGATAATTCATTGTTGCCTCCGCACAAAGACGGAAAGCCACGCAAGAAAGGGCTTGCGTGGCTCTCACACTCATTAAAATTTGCCGTTTTGATTCTGCCAAGTGGATTTTTCGGCAACTGTTTCCATTACATCCCAATGTTCTGCAATTTTGCCGTTTTCAATTCTCCACAAATCATAATAAGATGTAGGTGCTCCGCCGAAAGTTCCCTCGCTGACTGCAAGCACATAATTGCCCTGTGCAAGCACCTGATGAACAGTAGTATAAATCATCCGGATGCCCTGCTTGCCGAGTGCTTCCAGTGCTGCGCCAAGTCCTGAAAGTCCGTCTGCAATACCTGTATTGTGCTGAATGTAAGTATCACCGTCAAAGTAATCGGGCGTCTTTTCGGGACGATTCCCCTGCATTACATCATAAAGGAACTTCTTTACGAGCTCACGGTTTGCCTCTGTCTTATCAAGGTCATTGATTTCCATAGTGCCGTCTGTTTGCGTGTGACCTGACGGGTTCGGCTCTGCCTTGTTTGCAAGGTTGTCCCAGTGTTCTGCAATCTTGCCGTTTTCGTCAAAGCGGAAAATGTCAAAGGCAACCTGCTCGCCCGCACCTGCAAAGTTGTAGACCGTCTGCAAGAACACCTTGTCGCCGTCCTCGAAAGCACGAATGTTGTTTACAGTTGTTTTTACGGGAGCTGAAGCAAGGTAGGAAACAGAGCCTACAAAAGCATCCCTGCCTGTGCCGTATGCGAGATTGTGCTGAATGTAATTTTCTGCAAGAAGCCCGGAAGCCTTTTCTGTATTGCCTGTGGCAAAAGTGTTAATAAGTGCAAGAGCTTTTTCTGTATTTGTCATTGTGATTACCTCTTTCCTGTCGTTTTGGTTATTCCCAAAGATTTTCTTAAAAATATTCATTTTGGATTTCTCCTTGTCTGTGCTTTGAGTTACGAAACGGCCGTTCTCCGTAGCTCTTGACTCTATTATACCCGCTCCGGTATCATTTGTAAAGTAAGCACAATATTGTGCCGTAGTTACCCGAAAGATACTATTGGGCGGTTACCGAACAGAAACTAATGCGTAACCACAAGGGTTTTCGAAATTTTAAGCGCTGAAAAAAAATTTTTAAGATTTTTTTGTTTTATGCTGTACTTGACAGAAAATAGGGCTGTATGGTAAAATTAAACTGCAAACAACAATTAGATACTATGGCGGAGGCAGCATATGAACGAGAAAACAAAAGAACTTCCGGCTTGTCCCGTGGAAACCACCTTGACATTGATTGGCGACAAATGGAAGGTTCTGATATTAAGAGACTTGATGCCGGGAACAAAGCGTTTTGGCGAGCTGAAAAAATCTATCGGTACGGTATCGCAAAAGGTATTGACCGCACAGCTTCGCGATATGGAAGCAAACGGACTTGTGCACAGAGACGTATATGCCGAAGTTCCGCCGAGAGTGGAATATTCTTTGACGGAATTAGGTCAAAGCCTCAAACCGATACTTGACGCTATGTGGAATTGGGGCGAAGATTACAAAAGCAGCGTAACGGGAAATTAAAGTTTTTGTGTAACAACTAAATGGCAACAGGAATTATGATACACCGTAATTCTCGGATAATCTAAGTAATCCCGATAATCGGAGCTGACAATCTATACAAAATCGTTTAGGTCACGGTTTCAGGGAGCGAGTGGAAATGATTGCAAACAGATGACAAATGCCCGGAAACCCTTAAAACAAAGGGCTTTCGGGTACTTTATGTTTTAAAACAAATGCGTCGCAGCGAATAATACTGAATATAGTAAGGGGACGGAAACTGTGTTTGATTTTTTGAAGAGAAAATCCGAAATCAATACAACTCAAAAAATCGAAGAAATTGAGTCGTCGGTATATAAACATCTCATGCCTTACGGATTCAAAAAATACGGGAGGACTCTTCATCGTTTTGTCTCGGAAGACATTTCACAGGTAATTCATTTTCAAAGCGGTATGCCATCGAAGGGCATGAGCGGTCTGTTCTGCGTGAATTTAGGTATTCGCATACCGGAATGTTCCGAGAGAACTTTTCAGCCAAGAACCGAAAAGAAAAAATATTACCGCGAATATGAATGCACTATTCGCTCGCGGTTGGGAACCGTCAGCGGCAAAGAAGAAGCATGGTATGACCTTCGTAAAAAGACCGCAAAAATTATCGACAGCATTATTTATGAAACAGATCAATATGTTTTGCCCGCTTATGAAGTATTAAACAGCAGGGAGGCTATTCTTGAACGCAGAAAAGATTATCCATTGTTTGACAATATGAATTCCATGATTTTATTAGATGAATGTATGATATACGGTCACCTCGGAAATAAAGAAAAAGCCAAAGAACGTTTTGAACTCTATTATCAAAATGCGGTAACGAAGAAAAACGGATATAAGCAATATCTCAAAAAGGGAGAACGCATTGTTTTTATGGGACAAGATATAACTGCCGAAAAAAACGGTTATGTAATACTTTACGGCACAAATCACGGACATCTTGATTATCTCGATAAATTGGCAGTCAGTCTCGGCTTGCGGTGAAAGTCAACGGTAAAAACAATTACAGATATTGTAATGCGAAGGATAATATGGTATGATCATTACGACGATTTTTTCGATTTTGAAGAGGCGGAAGAATATTATAAGAAAAACCATAAATAACTCTCAAAAAGTAACCGAAAAGTCAACTTCCCGAAAGGGCTGTTTTTTCATACCGGAAATCTGCCGTATAATTCACCATAACACACAAAAAGTACACCCTTGCGGGTGTACTTTTCTGTATGGAGATTTTCGGTGATCCTTCAAGATCCTATGGCTGACTTAAAAGATCGGGAATAATCAGTGTTTGTGACATTCTCCGCGCATCGCGCAGTTTTTGCAGCCGCAGCCGCAGGTCGATTTTCCGTGTTTCTTATCTTTAACGAGAAGAACTATGACCGCCGCGATTATTGCGATGAGAAAAACAGAGATAAGGATTGTCGAAAGATTGTTTACTATAAAATCAATCATTTCCTGCCCTCCTTTTTTATTTTACGGTAAGTTTGTTCGCTTCCTTGTACTTCTTGAAGAAAAGCATATAGATGATACCCGCAAGAAGAACAATGGCTGCGATAAATCCGATTACGTTGATGTGACCCGTGAAGACAAGTCCGAACTGGTTTATCATAAGAGCTATTACATAAGCGAATATGCACTGATAACCGATTGCGAACCATGTCCATTTCGCGTTGTTCATTTCACGCTTGATAGCGCCGATAGCCGCGAAACAGGGCGCGCAGAGAAGGTTGAAGACGAGGAACGAAAAACCGCTGATCGCCGCAACTCCGCTTGCCGTTTCGGCAAATGCCGACGCAATATTCGCATAAACGGTTCCGTCTCCGCCGCCGTAAAGGATACCCATGGTACCGACGATGTTTTCTTTTGCGACAAGTCCGGTGATGGAAGCGACGGTTGCCTGCCAGTTGCCCCAGCCGAGAGGAGCAAATATCCATGCGATCGCGTTACCTATCGTTGCAAGGATAGAACTGTCTATCTGATCTTCGGCAAGCATTGTGAACTGTCCGTCTACAAATCCGAAGTAGGTGGTGAACCATACGACGATGGTCGAAAGAAGGATTATCGTGCCGGCTTTCTTGATAAAGGACCAGCCGCGCTCCCACATGCTGCGGAGAACGTTGCCGACCGTCGGCCAGTGATATGCGGGAAGTTCCATAACGAACGGAGCCGGGTCACCCGCGAACATCTTTGTTTTCTTAAGCATGATACCGGAGACGATAATAGCCGCCATACCGATGAAGTATGCGCTTGTCGCGACCCACGCCGAACCTCCGAACAAAGCGCCGGAGATCATTGCGATAAACGGAAGTTTCGCTCCGCAGGGAATGAACGTTGTGGTCATAATGGTCATTCGGCGGTCTCTTTCGTTTTCGATCGTACGGGAAGCCATGATACCCGGAACTCCGCAGCCGGTACCGATGAGCATCGGGATAAAGGATTTTCCGGAAAGTCCGAATTTTCTGAATATTCTGTCAAGGACGAAGGCGATACGGCTCATATAACCGCAGGCTTCGAGGAATGCAAGGAAGAGGAACAGAACGAGCATCTGGGGGACAAATCCGAGAACTGCCCCGACGCCGGCGATAATTCCGTCGAGAAGAAGACCCTGAAGCCATGGAGCCGCGCCCGCCGCTTCAAGTCCGTTACCGACAAGAACGGGGATACCGGGTACCCAAACGCCGTAATCCGCGGGATCGGGTTCGTCAAAGCCGTTTGCTTCGAGATATGCGACAGCGTCAAGGTAAGTCGTCTGATTTACTTCTTCATTGTCTTTTTCGCTTTCGGGAACAGCGTCGTAGTAAGCGGTCATCTCGGTGGTTGCGAGAGTTTCTTCGTCTTCTACTTCATATTTGGCGCTTTTCTCTTCGGGTACGAAGTTTTTGAGCGCTTCAAGAGTTGCGGCGGCGTCAAAACCGTCCGCTTCGGTGTCAAACTTATAAAACGCGTTTGCCGCGTCGATTGCCGCGGAATATTCGTCCGCTTTTTCGGTATAGTCTTTTGTTCCTATTCCGAAGAGGTGCCAGCCGTCGCCGAAGACTCCGTCGTTTACGAAGTCGGTCGCCATGGTTCCTACGGTAGATATCGAAATAAAGTAAACGAGGAACATTACAAGGGCGAATATCGGAAGACCGAGCCATCTGTTGGTCACGACCTTGTCGATCTTATCGGAGGTCGAAAGAGAACCGCGGTTCTTTTTCTTGTAGCAGCCTTTGATTATCGTTGCTATGTAAACATATCTTTCGTTTGTGATAATGCTTTCCGCGTCGTCGTCAAGTTCGGCTTCCGCAGCTTTTATGTCTTTTTCTATGTGAGCGAGTTTATCTTCACCGACGTTGAGTTTTGCGAGGACTTTATCGTCTCTTTCGAAAATCTTTATCGCATACCATCTCTGCTGTTCTTCGGGGAGATTGTGAAGAACTTCTTCTTCGATATGAGCGACGGCGTGTTCAACGGGTCCGGAGAATGTGTGCATCGGAACCGTTTTTGTTTCCTTTGCCGCGACGATTGCCGCCTCTGCCGCTTCGTTTATGCCCGTGCCTTTAAGAGCGGAAATTTCAACGACTTTGCAGCCGAGAGCTGCGGACAACTGCTCAATGTCGATCTTATCGCCGTTCTTTTTGACGACGTCGCACATATTGATGGCGACGACGACGGGGATTCCGAGTTCGACGAGCTGGGTCGTAAGATAAAGGTTTCTTTCGAGGTTCGTACCGTCTATTATATTAAGAATAGCGTCGGGTCTTTCCTCGATAAGATAATTTCTTGCAACGACTTCTTCGAGGGTGTAGGGGGAAAGCGAATAGATACCCGGAAGGTCGGTGATTATCACGTCGTTATGTTTCTTTAATTTTCCTTCTTTTTTCTCAACCGTTACTCCCGGCCAGTTGCCGACGAACTGGTTTGAACCCGTGAGCGCGTTAAACAGCGTTGTTTTTCCGCAGTTCGGGTTGCCCGCAAGGGCGATCTTCAACTCCATATTATTATCTCCTTTGGTTAGTATTTGCTAACTCGCAACTAAAAAATTATTCGACTTCGATCATTTCCGCATCGGCTTTTCTCAAAGAAAGTTCATAGCCGCGGACGTTTACTTCGATAGGATCTCCGAGGGGAGCGACTTTTCTTACGGTAATTTCCGTACCTTTGGTTATTCCCATATCCATGATCCTGCGTTTGAGAGCGCCCTCGCCGTAAAGTTTAACGACTCTGACGGTATCTCCGATCTTCGCGTCACGAAGTGTTTTCATGAAAATTCCTCCTTATACAATTATTTTCTGTGCCATTTCCTTGCTTATCGCAATGCGCGCTTCTTTGACGTTTACGATAAGGTTTCCGCCCATCGACGAAACGACCGTTACGTCTCCGCCGACGACGAAACCGAGGTTCTCGAGGTGTTTTTTGACTTCGGGCAAACCGCCGATCTTCTTTATTATATTGGTCTCTCCTACGGCTGCGAATGTCAGGGGCATAGCCTGTTCCTCCTTTACCCGGTTAGTATTTGCTAACTTTGTTTCCCTAAAAAGCGGAAAAACCCGCAGAGTTTTTCCGCCTCAGGGGTTAGTTGTCGCTAACTACACATATAATATACAAACCGACGGGCGTTTTGTCAATACCTTTTTTTCTTATTTTACAAAATTTTCACAGTCACCGTTCCTTTCGGAAAGCATAGTATATAGCAGAGGTGATAACATGTTCTGCAACAACAATATCTGGATAATAGTAATAGCGATAGTCATACTTTACTTTCTTTTCAGGGATAATAATGACTGCGGCTGTAACAGCAATAGCAATAGCTGCGGCTGCGGCTGCAATTAAGAAACTGAAAAAGCGGCGGTGATATCACCGTCGCTTTTTTGTAATTTATTTATTTCTGCAATCCTCTGAGGTAGTCGACAGACGCCTTTACTGCGTCGAGCGCGGGTCTGTCGGAACTTCTGTCCTGTTCGACGACGTACCATTTCATATTACATTCTTCAGCGGCGTCGATGATTGCGGGAACGCCGACCTGACCTTCGCCGAGGGGTCTGAAATCGAAGTTTTCGCTTTCGGAAACGTCAATGTTGATATCGTCCTGACCGTTTTCGTCGATAAGAGCGTACATATTGCCTTTATGTTCGGGGTCTTTGAGAATGTAGTCCTTGAGGTGAAGGACTTCAAGTCTTCCGTTGTATTTTCTGATGTAAGCCGCGGGATCTCTTCCGGCGACCGAAACCCAGCAGACGTCGATCTCGGGATTGAGATATTCGGCGGGAACTGCGGAATAGAGATAGTCAAATCCGTTGGTGTCGCCGTACTTTACGAATTCGAAGTCGTGGTTATGATAAAGGAAGGAAATTCCGTTATCCTTGAGTTTTTTGCCTATTTCGGCGTAGAGTTTGAGACCCTCTTCGAATTTCGGACCTCCGGGTCTGTAATTTTCGTCGGCATAAGGCATAACGATGTATTTACAGCCGAGTATCTTATGATATTCTATCTGCGCGTCAAGTTCGTCTATAAGGAGCGGGGTCATAACGACGTGGCTTGAGATGGGGACAAGTCCGAGGTCGTCGCACGCTTTTTTGACGTCCTCCGCCTTTTCTCCGTAAAAGCCTGCGAATTCAACTCCGTCGTATCCCATGTCCGCGACCTTTTTAAGCGTTCCGTAGAAATCCTCCGCCATGTCGAATCTTACGGAATACAGCTGAAGCGCAATGGGTTTTGTCGGTTTCATAGTGTTACCTCCCTGAAAAATCTTTCTATACTGATTATATAATATCGCAAAAGCAAAGTCAAGAGATAATTTTCACTTCAAAGAAAAATCAAAATTGCTTTCTTGACAAAGAAAAACGATTTCTATATAATAGGAATGTTGAAAGGAAGATAAGATGAAAAATATCCGGAATTTTTGCATAATCGCACATATAGACCACGGAAAATCCACTCTCGCGGACCGAATTTTGGAACTCACCGACACCGTTTCGAAAAGAGAAATGGAGGATCAGATCCTCGACAATATGGACCTTGAGAGGGAACGCGGAATAACGATAAAGGCGCGCGCCGTTAAACTCAACTATACAGCGGATAACGGCGAAGAATATGAATTCAACCTTATCGACACGCCGGGTCACGTCGACTTCAACTATGAAGTTTCCCGTTCGCTCGTCGCGTGCGAAGGGGCGGTTTTGGTCGTCGACGCGTCACAGGGAATCGAGGCGCAGACCCTTGCCAACACCTATCTTGCGCTTGAAAACGACCTTGAAATAATTCCCGTCATAAATAAGATAGACCTGCCGAACGCCGATCCCGAAAGAGTTATAAAGGAAATCGAGGACGTCATCGGGATACCTGCGGAGGACGCTCCCCGCGTTTCCGCGAAAACGGGCGTCAACATAAGGGAAGTCCTCGAACAGGTCGTAAGTAAGATCCCCGCGCCGAAAGAAGCGGACGGAAAGCCTCTGCGCGCTCTTATCTTCGACTCGGTTTACGACAGTTACCGCGGAGTTATCGTCTACGTCAGACTTTTCGACGGCAAAATTTCTGCGGGCGACAGAATGAAAATGATGTCCACGGGCGCCGAATTCGACGTCGTGGAGGTCGGATATCTCCGTCCTTTCGGTTATCAGGCGGCGGAAAGCCTTTCGTCGGGCGAAGTCGGCTATATCATGGCAAGCATAAAGACCGTTCAGGATACGAGCGTAGGAGACACCGTTACTCTGTCGTCAACCCCCGCCGCAGAGCCTCTTCCCGGTTATAAAAAGGTAAATCCGATGGTGTTCTGCGGAATTTACCCCGCAGACGGCTCGAAATACGGAGACCTGCGCGAGGCTCTCGAAAAATTGCAGTTAAACGACGCGGCGCTGACTTTCGAACCCGAAAATTCGACGGCGCTCGGTTTCGGCTACCGCTGCGGATTTTTAGGTCTTCTGCACATGGAGATAATTCAGGAACGCCTTGAAAGAGAATATAATCTCGACCTCATAACCACCGCGCCGAGCGTTGTTTACAGGATAACGAAAACGGGCGGAGAGGTCGTATATATCGACAACCCGACGGCATACCCGAACCAGAACGATATTCTGAAAGCGGAAGAGCCGGTAGTCAACGCCGACATAATAACCCCGAACGAATATACGGGAACGGTAATGGACCTTTGCCAGAACAGACGCGGCGTTTTCAAAAATATGCAGTATATCGACGAAAACCGCGTAAATCTTCATTACGAAATGCCCCTCAACGAAATAATCTACGACTTTTTCGACGCTCTCAAAAGCCGCACACGGGGTTACGCTTCCTTCGACTACGAATTCAAGGGCTATAAAGAGGGAAAACTCGTCAAACTCGATATAATGCTGAACGGAGAGATAGTCGACGCCCTTTCCTTTATCGTCAATTCCGAAAGCGCGTATTCCCGCGGCAGGAAAATTGCGGAAAAGTTAAAGGACAACATTCCCCGTCAACTTTTCGAAGTGCCCGTACAGGCGTGTATAGGCGGCAAAATAATCGCCCGCGAAACCGTCAAGGCGTGGAGAAAAGACGTCCTTGCGAAATGCTACGGGGGAGACATCACCCGTAAAAAGAAACTTCTCGAAAAGCAGAAAGAAGGCAAAAAGCGTATGCGGAAACTCGGTTCTGTCGAAGTTCCGCAGGAGGCGTTTATGGCGGTTCTTAAACTCGATGAAGACTGATTTCGGAATATATATCCACATTCCGTTCTGCTCGTCGAAATGCGCCTATTGCAATTTTTATTCGCGCGTTTCGTCCCCGCAGACAAGGCGGGACTACGTTTCGGCTCTTTGCCGGGAAATAGAAAAATATCACAAAAGACCGTCGCCGAAAACCGTTTATATTGGCGGCGGGACGCCCTCTCTTTTAACCCCCGCGGACATTGAAGCAATTTCCCTGTCTCTCGGCAGAGCGTTCGACCTTTCGAAAGTCGAAGAATTCACCGTCGAAACAAACCCCGAAAGCACGACCGAAGAATTCCTCTCGGCGTTTTCTTCCTGCGGCGGAAACAGGGTCTCTGTCGGCGTTCAGTCGTTTGACGACGGAGAACTTTCGCTCTGCGGCAGAAAACATACCGCGGCGCAGGCGGAAAAAGCGATCGAAACGATCCGCAAATCGGGAATAGACAACATTTCCGCAGACTTTATCATCGGGCTTCCGACCCAGACCGAAAAGTCGCTTCTTTCGTCGCTCGGCAAAGCCGCAGACCTTGAAATTCCGCACATTTCGGCGTATATTCTCAAAGTTGAGGAAAACACCGTTTTTTCAAAAAAAGGCGTAAAAGAACCCGACGAAGACAGGGCGGCGGAGATGTACCTTTCGGCGTCAGACTTCCTTTCGGGAAGAGGCTATGAGCATTACGAAGTCTCGAATTTTGCAAAAGGCGGAAAAAGAGCCCTGCACAATTCGTCATACTGGCAGGGCAAAAATTATATCGCGTTCGGCGCGGGGGCTTACGGCTTTGAAGACAACGTCCGCTACCATATTTCCCCCGATATAAACGCTTTTATTTCGGGAAACGCCGAAAAAGCGACCGACGAAGTTCTTTCGGACGGCGACCTTGCGGAAGAATATTTTCTCCTGTCGCTTCGGACATCCGACGGGGTTCTCAAAGCAAAAATGAACCCCGAAATGCTTGATTTCGCCGCAAAACTTGAGAAAACGGGGCTCGGAAAATTCACGGAAAACTCTTTTGCCCTTACCCCGAAAGGCTTTCTCGTTTCAAACGAAATAATTTCCGATTTTATAGATATGATTTGACCGCAGGCAAAACCTGCGGTTTTTTTGTCGGCGACGATTTTTGACAGCGGGAAAATGTGAAAAATCGGTGATTGAGTTTTTTAAGAAAGTATGAAATTACGGTTGACAATAAGACGTTTTTTTAGTAAAATATATACGGGTATATCATCATTACGGGGTAGAAAAAAATGAAACTGCTTATTCTTTCCTGCAACACCGGCGGCGGACACAACACCGCGGCTTACGCAATAAAAGCAGCTGCAGAAAAAATGGGACACGAAGCGGAAGTTAAAGATTATCTCCTGTTTGCGGGCGAAAAGACGAGCCGCAGGTTAAGTTCCCTTTATATCAACACGGCAAAATACACGCCGCACCTTTTCGGGGCGGTCTATAATCTCGGAAAATGCGTGAGTTATCTTCCGGGAATGTCCCCGATATATTACGCGAACAAGGGGCTGGGGCTTAAACTCAAGAAATATATCGACGACAACGGTTTCGACGTCGTCGCCGCGACCCACCTTTACCCTGCCGAGGCTCTGACTTTTCTTAAAAAACACAGAATCCCCATTCCGCCGACGATAGCCGTCGCGACGGACTATACCTGTATTCCGTTCTGGAACGAGCTCCGCTGCGACGCGTATATTTCTCCGCACGAAGCCCTGCGCGGGGAATATATAAACAGGAAACTTCCCGGAGACAGGATATATTCTTACGGAATTCCCGTTGACGGAAGTTTTTCGGGAGAAAGAAACGGACCCGACGCAAAGAAAAAACTCGGTTTCGACCCGGACAAGCCGCTGTACCTTATAATGGGAGGCAGCATGGGGTTCGGCAAAATTCCCCTGTTTGCAAAACTGCTTTATAAATATGCGGGGAGATGTCAGATCGCGGTTATATGCGGAAGCAACGCCTCGATGAAAGAAAAACTCGACCGAATGTTCGCGGGAAACTCCGACGTCAGAATTATAGGCTTTACGAAAGAGGTCGCCGACTATATGGCGGCGTGCGACGTTATATATACGAAACCCGGAGGGCTTTCCTCGACGGAGGCGCTCGTTTCCTGCGTCCCGACAATTCACACCGCCCCCATTCCCGGCTGCGAAAGCCGCAACTACCGCTTTTTCGGAAGACAGTCCATTTCCGTTCACGCAAACAATATGCTTACGCAGATACTGTACGGCAAAATGCTTGTCGAAGATAAGGAAAAGCGCAGAAAAATGCTCAACAGCCAACACGAAAACGCAAAACCCGACGCGGCGGTCAATATCGTCCGTCTCGCGGAAAAAATGCTTGAAGTTTCAAAGGGAGACGACCGATGACCCTGTTTTACTATATATTTTTCATCGTCGCTGGCTATCTTTCGGGAAGTATCCTCTGGTCGAAGATGATCGCGAAACTGTTTTTCAGCTGCGACATCGTTTCGGAAAACCCGGACGGCAACCCCGGCGCATCGAACGTCTTCAAGTCCTGCGGAGTCGCCGGAGGGATAGCGGCGCTTCTTTTAGACCTTGCGAAAGGCTTTCTTCCCGTATACTTTTCGCTTTTCTTTGTCGATCCGAAAAGTTTTCTCTTCTCGCTCATAATCGCCGCCCCCGTTATCGGGCATATTTTCCCCGTTTTCAACCGTTTCCGCGGCGGGAAAGCGATAGCCGCGTCTTTCGGCTCGCTTCTCGGTCTTTCTTTCCTTGACTGGCGGCCTCTCATACTGCTTGCGGGCTTATATATTTTCTTTTCGGTCGTCGCCGTCGTCCGCCCCCATATCTGGCGCTCCGTCGTCGTTTTCGTGCTTTTCGGTTTCTTCTCGGCGTTTTTCGTTTCAAGCATACATATAACCGTCGGATGCGTTATAATTTCGGTCGCAATTTTCCTGCGGCATTACATTTCACGCGATAAAAACGAACCGTTTTCCGTTTCGTTTTTTTACATACCCAAGAAAAAGGAGAAAGAATAATATGAAAAAATTAACAGCCTTCATTATCTGTCTCGTGCTTTGTCTTTCCTTTGTCGCCTGCGGCGAAAGCAAAACCGAAAATCCCGGCGGCGACGGTCAGCAGACCGAACAGAAAGACAATACGAATAAGACAAATCCCGACGACGAACCCGGCACATACACCGCCGAAGATATGATCTCCGAAATAAAACAGCAGTTCGGAGTCGACGTCGCCGATATCGTAAACGCAAAAGACGTTTCCGGAATGACAAAAAAAGAGCAGACCGAGTTTATGACCTATCTTTATAATTACGCTCATTACAACGGAATGACCTCCGAAGACATTATCAAAAACGATATGCCCGGAGTTTCCGAAAAAACGGAAGGTCTGATCAAAAAGGAACTTGAGGAAAAGAATTTCGACAACGGTACTGCCGACGATAAGATAGAAATAGGAAAAGACATAACAGAAAAATATTCTTTCTACGACTATACCGAAACGCAGGCGATAGAAGCCGTGCAGAAGCGCTATGACACGACCGAGGAATATGCGAAGGCAATGCTCGTCGATAACGGTTATTATGAGACCGAAGACGCTGCGGAGCGTTCGAAGATACTCTATCTTCTGCTTGTGGTTTATTAAACCGAAACAATATTTAACGAATACCGTTCAGTTCTCTTTGAGAACGGTAAAACGGTTCTTTTCGGCTTTTATTATGCCTTCTTTGCGAAGTTTGCCTATTTCCGTCGACATCGCGCTCCGGTCAACGCACAGAAAATCCGCGAGCGCCTGTCGGTCGTAGGGAATCACAAAACTGCTTTTCCCCGCTCTTTTTGCCTCCGAAAGCAGATACGTCATAAGTTTTTCGCGGGTCGTGCGCTTCGAAAGGACTTCTATTTTCTTATTCAGAATGAGATTTTTCCCGACGATTATTTCAAGCAGGTTTGAGATAAGAGTACGGTGATTACGACAGGAGCGCGCGCAGGGAGAATGAAGGCAGTCCCTGTCAAGAAACAGAATTTCGCTCCGCTCTGCCGCGACGACGCTCACGGGAAAATGTTTTTTCCCCGAAAAGGCAAAAGCCTCGGCGAAAAGTTCCCCCGTTCCCGCAGTCGCCGAAATGGTTCTGTTTCCATTGAAATCTTCGCTTATTATATGAACGCTTCCCGAAATAACGACCCCTACGTATTTTATCTCGTCGCCCTCGGCAAAGACCGTCTGCCCTTTTTCATAATTTCCGACCGCCGCCCGAAGACAGGGAAGAAATTCGTCCGAATCGATCCCGTTGAAAAGCGGCGCTTTTTTCAGCGTTTCAAAATTTATTTTCATAAAATTTCCCTTCATAAATGTTGTAAATACAACATACTTTTCAGGTTCAGTATACTATAATACCGACAGAAAGTCAAGTAACGGAGGAGATTTTATGAAAAGAACAATAATAAAAATAAACGAAGAAAAGTGCAACGGATGCGGGCTTTGCGTGTCGTCCTGCCATGAAGGAGCGCTGAAGATCATCGACGGAAAAGCGAAACTCGTAAGAGAGGATTTCTGCGACGGTCTGAAAAACTGTCTTGCGGCGTGTCCGACGGGCGCGATATCCTTTGAAGAGAGAGAAGCGCTGCCCTTTGACGAAGAAGCCGTAAAAAGAGCGAAACACGGAGGCGGCTGTCCCGGAAGCATGGCAAGAACTCTCAGAAAAAAAGAAAGCGTCGCCCCGACGTTTTCGGACAGCATGCTCATGCAGTGGCCCGTACAGATAAAACTCGTACCGCCGACAGCCCCCTATTTTTCGGGCGCAAACCTGCTTATCGCGGCAGACTGCACGGCGTATGCCTACGGCAATTTTCATAACGATTTTATTAAAAACAGGATAACCCTTATCGGCTGTCCGAAACTCGACGAGGGAAACTACGCCGAGAAACTGACGGATATCATATCGGCAAACGACATCATGTCCGTCACCGTCGTGAGAATGGAAGTCCCGTGCTGCGGCGGAATAGAACTCGCGGCAAGAAAAGCCGTCGAGAACAGCGGAAAATTTATCCCGTTCAATGTTGTAACGATAACAACGGACGGTAATATCAAGATGTAAAAAGAAAGGAAAGAAAAAATGAATATCACCGACGACGTACTCCACATAGGCGTAAACGACAGAGAAACAGACCTCTTTGAGGGACAGTATAAAGTCGAAAAGGGAATGGCTTATAATTCCTATGTAATTCTCGACGAAAAAATCGCGGTACTCGATACCGTCGAGGAGGATTTCGGAAAAGAATGGCTCGGGAACCTGTCCGCCGCCCTTAACGGCAGAAAACCCGATTATCTTATAGTTCAGCACATGGAACCCGACCATTCCGCGAATATCGTAACCTTTATGACAGAATACCCCGAAGCGACGGTCGTTTCCTCCGCAAAAGCGTTTACGATGATGAAAAATTTCTTCGGCACGGATTTTTCCGACAGAAGAATTGTCGTCGGTGAAAAAGACACCCTTTCTCTCGGATCGCATACCCTTACCTTTATAACGGCACCGATGGTACATTGGCCCGAAGTCATCGTAACTTACGACGATAAGGACAAAATTCTTTTTTCCGCCGACGGTTTCGGCAAATTCGGCACGACCGACGCCGACGAAGACTGGGCGTGCGAAGCAAGACGCTATTATTTCGGGATCGTCGGGAAATACGGAATGCAGGTGCAGAACCTTCTTAAAAAAGCGGCGGCTCTTTCTATCGAAAAGATCTGTCCGCTGCACGGTCCGGTGCTTACCGAAAACCTCGGCTATTACATCGGACTTTACGACACGTGGTCTTCCTATAAAACGGAGACGGAGGGCGTTTTCATCGCCTACACTTCCGTTTACGGACACACGAAAAAAGCGGCTTTGCTGCTCGCCGACAAATTAAAGGAATACGGCTGCCCGAAAGTCTCTTTGTGCGACCTTGCAAGAGAAGATATGGCGGAAGCCGTCGAAGACGCTTTCAGATACGGTACGACCGTTTTTGCGACGACGACCTACAACGCCGATATTTTTCCCTTTATGAAAGAATTCATAAATCATCTGACCGAGCGCAATTTTCAGAATAAGACCGTGGCGTTTATCGAAAACGGCTCGTGGGCGCCGACCGCGGCAAAGGTCATGAGAAATATGCTCGAGGGCATGAAAAACATAAACTATGCGGAGAATTCCGTAAAAATCATCTCCGCCCTTTCTCCCGAAAGCGTCGGGCAGATCGATGCCTTGGCAAAAGAACTCTGTAAATAATATGAAAAAATTCATTTCGGCGGCTATTGTTTCGGTACTCATCATTGCAACTTTTTCGGCAGTCCCGTTTTCCGCCGCTTCGGGACGTATCGTTTCCGTTTCCGACGCCGCCTCATGGCTCAGGGCGCAGGAAAACGCCTATTACGACCTCGACGGCGTTTACGGCGCGCAATGCTCCGATTTTACGACCGCCTATATGAACTGGCTCGTAACGGGAAACGCAAAAAGCGGAACTTACGGGGTCTACACGGCAAAATCATATCCGTCGGTCGCCTCCCGCGATCCGTCGAAATGGGAAGTTATAAAAAATCACGACGGATTTACGCCGAGAGCGGGCGATATTTTCGTTTCGGTCGGCGGTATGCCTAAATACGGGCATACCGGGGTAATAATTTCCGTTAAAGATTCAGAGACCGCGACCCTCATCGACCAGAACACCCGCTGGGACGGCGTGCAGAACGCGGTGATTTACGAAGATATGCCGCTTACCTACGCTTATGAAGTTACATATTATATACGCTATAAAAACCTTACGGCAACAGGACAGACTCACAGCCACAGTTATACTTCGGCGGTGACAAAAAATCCGACCTGTACCGAAAACGGAATCAGAACGTATACCTGTTCCTGCGGCGACAGTTACACCGAAAAAATTGCGGCAAGCGGACACAAATGGGACGGCGGAACAGCCGAAAAGGCGGCGACCTGCACGGAAGACGGAATAAACGTATTTACCTGCGCCGTCTGCAAAGAGACGAAAAAAGAAACGGTAAAAGCGACGGGACATTCCGTCGAAATTCTCGCCGGCGTTTTGCCGACCTGTACGCAAAACGGACTTACCGAGGGAAAAAAATGCTCCGTTTGCGGGGAAATCATAACCGCGCAGACCGAAATTCCGGCAACGGGCCACACCTACCGCCTGCTTTCGATAGAAAACGAAGACGGAAAAGAAACCGATACTTACAGTTGCGTTACCTGCGGCGACAGTTACGTCGAAACGGCAGAGATACGGAACGGCGGCAGTCAATCTGACAAAACGCCGAAGAGCGGACTTTCGGTTCCCGTGATCATCGCGATTTCCGCCGCGGTAATAATTCCCTGCGGAATAGCATTGTTCCTTATTGTCGGACGAAAAAAACCGAAATAAAAAGCCCCTTCGGGGGCTTCTTTTTTGTTTGACAAAAAGGATTTGCGGTGTTATACTGTATACATATTTTCCGATAAGGAGACTTTGCAATGAAAGTTTTGAAGAAGACCGCAGTTTTTATCCTGTGTCTGGTGCTTATCTCAGCACTGTTGCCGACGCCCCCGTTTTCCGCCGCGGACGGAGAACTTGCCGACGGCGTCTATTATGAGACAGTAGGGGACCACGCCGCCGCAACGGGCTGTGCGGACGGGGTGACGGATATTGTCATAAAATCGGAATATAACGGTTATCCCGTAACAGAGGTTTCGGGGTTTGCGGGAAAAACCGATCTTAAGAGCGTCGTTCTGCCCGACAGTGTCACAACGATTAAAAACGCCGCATTTTTCGGCTGCACATGGCTTTCGGAAATAACTTTCGGGGCTTCCGTTCTGAATGTTGAGCCGAGTGCTTTTTACGACTGCTACAATGTTAAAAAAATAAATATACCGGATATTTCAAAATGGTGTGCTTCATCTTTTGCGAATTTCAATTCCTGTCCGTTCTTCCGAACCGCCGCAGATCTTTATGTAAACGGTGAAAAGGTCGTGGATCTTGTTATCCCGGAGGGCGTTACGTCGATAGGCAAATATGCTTTTGCCGACCTGAATTCCGTACATTCGGTATCCCTGCCGAAAAGCCTTACCGAAATAGGGAGTTCCGCTTTTGCGGACTGCAACGGACTTGAAAAAGTCAACATCTCCGACATTTCCGCATGGATCATGATAAATTTCGGAGAATACGACGCAAACCCCGTTCTTTATGCGAAAAATCTTTATCTTAACGGAGAACCCTTAAAAGAAGCCGTATTCCCCGAAGGCACAAAAATCGTCGGGAGAGCGTTTTACGGCTGTAAAAGCCTTGAAAAGGTCGTTCTGCCGGAGGGAGTTACCGAAATAGAAAGCAGTGCTTTCGCAAACTGCTCCGCCCTCAAAGAAATAAACATACCGCAAAGTCTGACCCTGCTCGGCGACAGTGCGTTTGCCGGCTGTCAGGCGCTCACTTCAATTTCTCTTCCCGACGGGCTTAAAACTCTCGGCAAAGGCGTTTTCAGGGACTGCGTAAGACTTTCCGATATAAAAATTCCCGACAGCGTAACGTCCGTCGGAGAATTTGTTTTTTCGGGGTGTACGTCGCTCACGGAGATCGCTGTTCCCGACGGTATAAAAACTCTGGAGGACTACTTTGTTTCGGGCTGTACGAGCCTTACGAAAGTGACCCTGCCCGACAGTATCGAAACTATCGGACAGGCGGCGTTCGGCGGTTGCCAGAGCCTGACGGAAATAAAACTTCCGAAAAATCTTAAGAATTTCGGCTTTCAGGTCTTCGGATTCTGTATAAGCCTTACCGAGATAGAAATTCCCGAGGGGGTTGAAATGCTTCCTTACGAACTTTTCGCTTCCTGCGAAAAACTCGAAAAAGTAAAACTCCCGTCGACGCTTACCCGCATTGAAGAAGCCGCGTTCAACGCTTGCCTGAGCCTGAAAAAAATAGGGATCCCCGACAGCGTTGAATATATACACAACACCGCTTTCTTTGATATAACTCTTGAGACTTCCCGCGGAAGTTATGCCGAGAACTTTGCAAAAACTCATTCCGACGGATATGATATCTCGCTTGCATACCATTCGGGCGGAGAGGCGACCTGCGTTTCGGGCGCAGTCTGCGAAAGCTGCGGACTTACCTATGGCGGAAAAGACCCCGACAACCATAAACATACGGGAACAATAAATGCCGTTCCCGCGACCTGTCGGCAAGAGGGATATTCGGGAGACACCGCCTGCCTTGACTGCGGCGAAATAATCTCGCACGGAACAAGTACGGGAAAATCGGACCATTCCTATAAAACCGAAAGAATTTTCCCGACAAAAGATTCGCAGGGTTACACTTTGCACACCTGCGTCAGTTGCGGGGACAGTTACACGGACAATTATACCGATCTTATCATCGGCGACATCAACGGCGACGGCGTCGTGAACGCCAAAGACAGACTTCTTTTGTCGCGTTTTCTTGCCAAGTGGCAAGAGGCTGTTTCCGAGGGAATAAACGAAGCTGCGGCAGACGTCAACGGCGACGGAAAGGTCAATAATCTCGACCGCCTTATCCTCGCCCGCCACCTCGCACATTGGTCGGGATATGAAACTTTAGGAAAATAGCACTTACGCCTCCGCTTTTGCGGAGGTTTTTTTCTATCCGAATAGTGTCAAAACAGCGTTAAAGGTGCATTTTTGTGTTAATTGCACAAAAGTGTCACACTTTTTTTGTCTGAAATGACGAAAATAAATATTATGTACTATTTTTATTGACTTTTTGTCAAAAAATTGTTATAATTCCAATATGGGAAACGATGGGGAATATCATCGGTTTTCAATAAAAAAAAAAAATACGGGCTTGCCCCGAAAAATTTTAAGGAGGTTTCTTATGAAAAGAACACTGTCGTTTATTCTTGCGATAGCGATGGTAGTAAGTTTCTGCACCTGTTTTTCTCTTAACGCATCTGCCGAAACTTACGTAGCCGAAATCGACGGCACACAGTATACGTCCATACAGGCTGCCGTTGACGCTGTTACCGCAGGACAGACGATCACATTACTCACCGACTTTGAGGACGGCGGAGTAAAAGTCCCCTCCGGGAAAGAGTTCACTCTGGACTTTGCCGGACACACCCTCACGGTAGGCACACCGCTTGTCGGTTCTACCGGGACCGAAACAAACGGGTTCCAGCTTCTGAAAGATTCCACTATCACAATGAAGAACGGAACAATAACCACAACGACCGCAAAGATTCTTATCCAGAACTATTCGAACCTTACTCTTCAGGATATGACTCTCGACGGTTCCCAGATGGTTACCGGAGCTGCCGACGGTCCTTACTACACCCTTTCCAACAATAACGGAACCACTCAGCTTATAGGAAACACCAGCGTTTCCGCAGGCGAAGGAAATATCGCTTTTGACGTTTGTTTCTGGCTGCCTCCTTATCCCGCTGTTTCCGTTACCGTTGACACTACGGGAACTATCACCGGACCTATCGAATATTCGTGCTACAATGCCACACCCGAGCAGGTTGCGGCAGGCTCTTCTCTCACATTGAAAAACGGAACCTTTACCGGAGCCATCAATGTACAGACGGAAGGCGCCAAGATATCCGTTTCCGGCGGTAAATATCTCGTTGCCGACGTTACCGCTTACCTCGTTGACGGTAAAACGGTAGTTGACGGCGAAGTCGTTGACAAACCCGCTTACGAAGTTTCTATCAAGGAACAGGTCATCTCCGCAACACAGGCGATAATCAACTACCTTGACAATACTACGGCAACAGACGTCCTTGA
>CAKSTW010000009.1 GCA_934501435.1 uncultured Eubacteriales bacterium | reverse complement strand
ATACCCTGCTTGTCCGTCGCTCGAAAAACCTTGATTTTCCAGTGTTTTCAAAAGTATCGTTATCTAACGTCAGCTTTCGAGCGCCCCTCATGGAAGCAGGTCGAGGAAATGATCAAGCGCGGCGAGGTGGAAACGCTCATCGTCAAGGATCTCAGCCGTCTCGGCAGAGAGTATCTGCAGGTGGGCTATTACCTTGAGCTATTCTTCCCGAACATGGGCGTGCGGTTCATAGCGGTCAACGACGGCGTGGATTCGCTGGTCGAGGGGAGCAACGATTTCAGTCCGATACGCAACTGGGCAAACGAGCTTCACGCAAAGGATTCCAGCAAGAAGGTACGTGCGGTGAAGAAGCTGCAGGCGGAACGGGGAGAGCGGCTCGGCGGACGGCCTCCCTACGGCTACAAAAAGGCGAACAGAGAGAGCAAGAAACTCGTCCCCGACGACGAAGCCGCGGCGGTGGTACAAAAGATCTTCTCTCTGTGCGCCTCCGGCAAAGGCCCCAATCAGATCGCCCGGATTCTCCGTGAGGAAAAGGTGCTGACACCAAGCAATTATTATTACCGAAATCACGAAAAGAGCCATGCCAAGCTGGATCTCACCCGCCCCTATGCGTGGAGCAGCAGCACCGTCACGGGAATCCTTGACAACAAGGTCTATCTCGGACACACCGTGGGACTGCGCACCACAACGATATCCTACAAGAACAAAACGACGGTGCACCGCCCCGAAAGCGAATGCGCCGTTGTGGAGAACACGCACCCCGCGCTGATCAGGAAAGAGCAATGGGATATCGTGCAGGAGGTGCGCACGCACAAAAAACGTACGCCGAAGCACATGGACGAGCCGAATCTTTTTTCGGGACTTGCCTACTGCGCCGACTGCAAACGGTCGATGGTGCTGCACCGGGCAAGCAGCATGAAAAAGTCCGACTACAACTTCAAGTGCTACACCTACGGCAAGCGCGGCAGGAGCGAATGCACGCCCCACCACATCCGGGAGGAGGAGCTGTACGCCGTCGTACTGGACGATCTGCGGCGGGTGACACACTTCGCCCGCCAAAAGGAGCGGCAGTTTGCGGAGTACATCAACCGCAAAAACACGGCGCAGCTTCGGCAGGAGATCAACACGCTGCAAAAGGAGCTTGACACCATGCTCAGGCGCAGGAACGAGCTGACCGCCCTGTTTAAGCGGCTGTACGAGGACAATGTGCTCGGCCGTGTAACCAACGAGCAATTCCGCCTTCTCTCTGCCGACTACAATGCCGAGCAGAGGGAGCTGGACGAGGCAATCCCACAAAAGGAGGAGCGACAGGAAAAGCTGAAGGCGTCGGCCGCCAATGTGGAAGCGTTCATCGAGAAGGCAAAACGGTACAGGACCATTGATGAGCTGACGCCTCAGATCGTGCGCCTGTTCATATCCCGGATCGAGGTCGGAGAACGCGCCGTAAAGCACTCGCGGCACTCGGCTCAGAAAATCCGTATCGTTTACCGTGACATCGGAGAATGGGATCACGACGAGTCGGCAGCCGAAACCAACCGGCAGCAGCCGCAGCTCACAAATGCCGCTGTGCAGCCGACACTGCTTCCGGCATAAGAGCGGCACGAGCCAAAAGCAACAATAAGCAAAACGAGCAAACCAAAACAAACGCAGTAAAGGCGGATGACAACCGCTATCCGCCTTTACCGCACCTACATTCTGTCAACTTTTGTCCCTTTGAACACTATCAGAAGATATGCCGTGTTTTTTATTTTCTATTATTTGCAGTTGGGGCAGTTGCCGTTTTCGTCAAGTTTTGAACCGCACTTTATGCAGAATTTTGCGGCGGGGGCGGCGGGCTTTTCTTCGGCGGCAGCCTCGGCTTTTTTCGCCTCTGCCTGCTGTTTTATCGCCTCGCGTACTTCCGAAATGTCGGGGGTCGCGAAAACGTCGGCGGAAATTTCGTCGCCGCTCTGATTTTTGAGTTTATTGTTTATCGAAATAACGTTCTTGATGAGAATTATGATCATCATAAGAAGTTCGTAAACAAGGCGGACAACGATGGGCCCGAAAATCATGAGAAGGATTCCGTAGCCGCCGAACCATGTGCCGTAAACGAAGGTAAAGAGCATAAAGAAGCCGTTCAGAATAACAGCCGCGGTAGCGAAGATATAAAGCGCCTGAAAGATCTTTTCAACAACAAGATACCTGAAATTGCAGGTATCGTGAAGGAATTTTCCGAAAGCGTTGAGTTTTTCGCGGCGTTTTTCGGGCACGATGAAGATAAAAGCAAGAACGGTCACGGCGATCGCAAGAACCGTCGCAACAACCGATAAAGCGCCGCTCACGGCGATATTTCCTGTAAAGATTGACATAATTATTTCTCCTCTTTCTTTTTCTTTTATTAAATTTTATTATATAAAGATAATATTGTCAAGGGCTTTTTCCCTTTCTTCCGAAATTTTTCTTGTTTTTTCAAAAACAATACCGCCGATACGAACGGCGGTATTCCGGACAGGGCGGAAAAGAAAAAACACCTGAAAGAGCCGCATCGGGCGATAAAGGTTCGCTTTTTCTCTGCCTGTCTCTTATTTCTTTATAAATCCGGCGTTTTTCTTCTTCGCCTTAAAGAACATGAACATTATAACGCCGACGACCGCAACTATAAGCACGAGAAAACCGACGACTATCCATGTGAACTGACCTATGGAAAGCCCCATAAAGGTATTCAGCCCAGTTATTTCATATTCTATCTTTTCGTAAGGCTTTATATTGCCGCCGAACTCCGACGCCATACTGTCGGGGATTATCGCGTTTTTATCTTCTCCCGCGACGCCTATCGCGACAGTATAATCGGTTCCTTTTTTGACGGAAGCAAGAAAGAAGGTCGCAACGCCGCTTTTATCGACGATTACCGTCTGAATTCTGCGGAGATCCTTTCCGTTCGTTTCGTAAAGAGTTGCGGTTTTTCCGGCATGATTTTCGGAAAGAGAAATTTTCGGAGAGAATCTGAAACCGACGTCGCCGTTGAAGGAGACCTTATAACTTTCGCTGTCGCCTATCGTTTTCTTTTCGGATTCGGTAGGCGCCGTATTTTCCTTTACCTCATAAGAAAGGTTGACATTGCCCGAAATTTTATCTTTTTCGAGAGTTGAGCAGTCTATTCCGGAAACAGACCCGTTTTTATTCGTAATTTCGAGACTGACGTCTTTTCCGGCAAGGTCTTTGAGTTTATCTCCGTTTACCGTATCGGTATCGGTAAGGACTATATCGGCCTTTATCGGGGTCGTTTCGTCCTCGGGACGCTTTTTGTCGATTTCGTTTATTTTGTCGATGACTTCGGAAAAGCCATCGTCGTTTTTAACGACCGCGGAGATAGACGATTCGCTCTTTTTATCGGAAGAACCGACCTCCGAAGTGTTTTTTTCGGACGAAGTTATGTCGGCGTTTTCGCTTTGGGTGAATTCGTTTTTCTTCGTCTCGGTTTTGCCGTCTTTTTCGGCGGAATCGTATCCCGTCGGATTTTTCGGCGGAGTAACGTAGGTAAGACTTTCGTCGGTAAAATCGGGGTTATCCTTTTTTATCTCGGACGTAAGTTTCGAACCGGTCGAGGTGTCTCCCGGATAATAGACCGCGGAAAGATTTTTACAGCCCTTGAAAGCGTTGTCTTCGATCTCGGTCACGGTCTGCGGAAGATATACGGTCGACAAAAGAGTACAGCCGTAGAAAGTCCAGTCGGGAAGAGAAGTTATTTCGGTCTCTATTTTTGCAAGCATAAGAGACGAACAGTAAGCGAAAGTCGAAGAGCCTATCTTTTTAAGGGATTTCGGGAAAGTGACAGAAGAAAGCGAATAGCAACGGTAAAACGCCCTTGTCTTGAGGGTTTCAAGTCCCTGCGGCAGCGTCGCCGAAACAAGGCTTTCACATTCTTCGAACGCGCTTTCGCCTATCGTTTTAAGCGACTGCGGAAAGGAAACCGCTTTAAGAGATCTGCACTGCGTAAAAGCATAGTTTCCGATTTTTACGATATCTTTTGAAAAAGAGACGGAAACGAGATTTTCAAGTCCGTAAAAGGCGAGGTCGCCTATGGAAGTAACTCCGTTTTCGATTTCGACGCGGCGGATCACACTGCGCTGACCGTACCACGGAGAAAAATCGGCTTCGTTGAAATCGGTCATATCGCCGGAACCCGAAATTTTAAGGACCCCGTCGGCAAGCGTCCATTTAAGGTTTGCGCCGCAGTTTCCCTCCTCCGCCGAAACGGGCATTGAAAAAAGGGAAAATATGACGGCAAGAACCAACAGAAACGCCGCTGTTTTTTTTAACTCAGCAAGCATCGGCAGTCACCTTTTTGCGTTTTTTAGCCTTTACTTTCGCAATAATTACCCATACCGTGCCGACGACCGCGGCAAAAAGCGCGTGTATTCCGAGAGTCGTTATGTAGCACCAGTGCATTCCCGGTTTGAGGGACAGAAAATCGAAAAGAAGGTCGGTATTTCTGTTATCTCTGAAAAATTCGAAGATGAAACGGGTGTATCCGAAAAGCATGAGCATTATCGGGAAAGAAAGCCCGTCGGGAACGTATTTGCGTTTTTTGTTTCTCAAAGCGATTATTACTGCGATGATAAGCGCAGTCACCGCCTCGATGGGCTGTATGGGAAAGGTCTTCTGCTGAACTATCGGATTGAAAACACCGAACTCGCTCACATACCCGTGACAGCACCCTGCAAAGATGCAGCCGAGGTGCGCTATTCCGTGATTGATACAGAGGCACGGAGACACGAAGTCAAGCGCCGTCTTGTAGTCGATTTTCAGTATTTTTGCCATTATAAAGACAAAAACGGGAAGCCACACGAATATTCTTACTATATTGTTGCCGCCGAAATTCTGAAAACCGTGGGCGACCCAATACAAAAGGAACATCCATACATAAGCCATGAGATAAACGGAAACGGTGAAGACCACCGATTTCCATTTCTCGATTTTGTATTTTTTACAGGTGCAAAGCAGGAAGATAAACAGTCCCACAAAGCCCGAGTAAAAGAATATCTGATAAAGTATTCCGCCGATACCGGCGTTTATTGCCCATTCTACCATATAATTAACTCCGTTTTTTTATTACTGCCACTCGGTAGTCGAATTCGACTGTTTTTCTCCGACATCTATACCGGACGGCTTGGTTTCGGTCGAACCGTTCCACGTATAGGTCGTAACAGTTCTCGTAACGGTCCTTGTTTCGCCGGAAATGGAGGTGGCGGCACCGTTCTGTTCGATAACGGGGATAGCGCGGCAGTGTCCGCTTATCGTGACGGTCGCACCCGCATTATAGGTTCCGACAGTCTTCCATCCTGTGATGGTATTGCTTTTAGATGTACTGTAAGTCGCTCTTTCGATCTTCCACTTTGTCACCTTATACGGGGTAATCGTTCCCGTTACGGTTGTCTGTCCCTGCTGGACTTCGATCTTTCTTGTGCCGGGATAATAGGTGTAGGTCGTATCTCCGCAGTTTGTCGTCGAAGTCATATAGTAAACATTTGCAGTTTCGGAACTTACCACGGTTATATTGGAAGGTTCCTGCATCGAATCCGACTTAATAACGGAGAAGGTGCTTGACGCGGGAAGAGTAACTTTAAGGTTTCTGCCGTCGGGACTTGTTATCGGGTCGGGAAGCGTTACGTTTCCTTCAAAGCCCGTTGCGTCATTATATTCAAGTTTCGGCATTACATTGTTACTTGATTTGACTTCAATGGAGTTTGTAAGATCCACGGTATATTCGACTCCGCCGTAAGTCATCGTCATTGTCGAGAACTTTCCGTTTACGCTTCCTCTGGTATTGGCTCCGCTGGTACTGTTTGCATTACCTATTCTTCCCATATATGCAGTAGAAGTCGAACTGTTCTTGTCAAATGCAAAGTCACAATTGATCTTCTCTCCGTTTATCGTAGTCGGGAAGGTTATTTTCGCCTCACCGTAATTTGTTCCTGCATTCTCTATTTTAAGAGTTACGCGGGGAACGGAATATGAAGCGGACAGGAAGCCTTCTTCTGCCTTGATACCGTAGAAGAGATAAAAATCTTCGAAATAGTTATGGATCTGAACGAACGCTATGCTTGTTCCTCCGCCGAGGTTGACGTTTATGGTTTCGCTCGGGGCGGGAGATATTCCGGTAAACTTAACAGTCGGTTTCAGCGAACTTACGGTAAACGCCGGAGTATTTACCGGGAGCGGCGACTTATCGGAGCCGTCGTATGTGTAAGCCCTGCCGCCGACCTTAAAGGAGAATACCGGAGTATATTCACCGGCGATACGAATGGTCTTACTGCCGGTCTGCGTAAAGTTTGCACCGTTTTCCGTAGCAAAACTTACGGTAAATTTCTCGCTGTCGGAAGAACCGGTAAGCGACGAAGAGGTGTAGCCGCCGTAAGTCTTTTCGGACTGCGGAACTCTCGTATAATCGAGTTTGACGTCGGAAACGTTTCTGAGAGCGTTGCCCTGTTTATCGGAAATTTTAACGTTTATACCCGAAATGGTATATCCGTCCATGAATTTACCTGTTACGGTGTCGCCCGTCTTACCGAAAGTTTTACCCTGTCCCGCGGTGAAGTTTACATAAACCGTGGAGACGACTTCGGTTACGATACCTTTGTCCGAAAGGTCAAGGAAGACGTAGTCGCCGTGACTGTTGTCTTCGTATTCCGCAAGGGAAGTTATTTCATAAGCGGGATCGTATTCGTGGAATTCTCCGTTATAGAATGCGCCGCCTATTTTAACGCTTTCGAGTTTCCATTTGCCGTCCTGCGCTTCGGAGCGGACGGGAACTTTGAATATCCAGTTATTGACAGAAACGTCGTCTATTGTTGTTCCCGTGCTCATTACGCCCTCGACGACAAGGCTTTCGCCCGTAATCGAATCGGTCATTTTGCCGTAGACCTTTTCAACGGCGTTCGAATATGCGAGACGGATAACGACGGAAGCGTCGTTTTCGGGAGCAAACTGATATTCCCTGCCGTCCATAGGCTGCTTATCGTAGTAAGCGACAGGGTCTTTCGGTTTCGCGTTTATTGTCGGAGCGTTCGTCGCGACGTTTATAATATTCGCGCCCTGAGTGAGGCGGGAGAAGTTAAAGGTACCGGGAGAGGTGACGTTGAACTGACCGATATATCTGCCTCTCGACGCATTCCATTCAAGGTTTGCGTTGAGTCCTTTAACGGAAGAACCCGACTGCGCGTAATAAAGTTTTACGTCTGTCAGCGCTTCAAGCGCGTTGCCGTTATTGTCCGTAATTATTGCGGAAAGGTCAAGCGTTACGGGGTTTTCGAACGTGAATTTGGTCTCCTGTTCGAACCATACTCTCGTTTTAAGACCGACGTAAACGGTTATTTCCTTCTTATAGTTATCGGCAAGTTCGTAATATTTTCCGTCAAGGATAAGATAGTCGAACTTATATACGCCCGAAGTGTTGAAGGTGACCGTGCCTGTCCACAGCATGGAAGTCGAATCGTATTTGAGGGTCGCCGCAGACGAAACGTTATCGTCGGTCATAAAGATAGCCTGAACGGTCTGCGGTATCTTTGTCGGGTCGTCCGAAACGAAACGCAGGTTGACGTCGGCAGACGCCGACGATTCGGCGGTAAGCAAAGTAGCCTTGCCGTTTTCGTCGCAGACGGGAACTGCGAGACTTCGGAGAGCAAAGCCCCTGACGGTTACGGTTACGGGATTTTCAAGGTCGTAATCGACGCCGTCAAGACGGACCGTGCGCAAAACGTAAGTTCCGGGATATGCAAATTTCTGAACTGCCACCCATTTGTCTCCCGTCTTTGTGAAGGTTATTTCTTCTTCGCGGGAACCCTGGGTCGAGTTTACTGCGCGCAGGAACGTTGCGGTGACCTTGTTCGGCTGGTCGCCCGTTACGGTCACTGTTACGTTTGTCTGCATATTGCTGTCGGTATCATAGTTGAATTCGGTCTTATCGACGGTCGCGGTAACGCTTCTTTCGGCAAGTTCGAGTTTTTCGTTTCTTATCGCGTTGAGGTCGGCTGTCGAACCGAACTGGAGATTTAATTGTCCCTGAATATCGGCGGAGGAAAGGACTTTATCGTTTGTAAGAACGGTACCGTCAAGGTAAACGACCGCCGTGATCTTAAGGGGAACGTTTCTTTCAAGCGCGGTTATCGCGTTTATCTGTTCGCCCTCGGAATTCGTAACGGTTATACTCGAAGAATCGACGATAATGGGGACGGTCACGCGTCCGTTTATCGCATAATAATGTTCGGTATCCATTACGGCTTCGGTAAGGATATTTCCGTCTTCGGAAATGAGCGCTATTTTCATCGCCTTGAGGAGTTCAAGGCTCTGCGCCATGTCGGACGGGGTCTCGGCATAGAAAGTATAGCAGCTGCCCATGCCCTGAGAAGTGCTGTTTTTGGTTATGTTGGGGTCGTCCTGCCAGATACGGTTTTCACCTTCGTATCCGAGGACTATTTCTTCGGTATTGAATTTTTCCTTGGGAGTGCCGTCAATATATTCGTTCGGGATCTTTGCGGCGGGATCTCCGTAGTAACTTTCGAGATAATAGTAGTCGCTATCCTTTTTATATATCGTGACGTCTTTTATCGTAACCTCTTCGCCGGTGTTCGGGTCGGTATATTTTCCGTTCGCGGTATAAAGGTCAACGGTCACTTTTACGCCGTTTGCATCGTAAAGCTCGGCTGTCGCTCTTGTTGTTATTGTCTGAATAACGGGCTTTCCTTCAAGAGTAAGATACGAATAGGAAGCGTTTGTTCTTATCCAGAAATCGACGGCAAGCCCGTAGGTGTCTTCGGCTGTCGGAGTACCGCCCTTAAAGGCGTCGGGTTTTGAATTCTTTGTCGTTTCAAGGTCTGTCGGAAGTCCGAAAGGCGCTGCGGCGTCAGTTTTTAATTTTGCGTAAACGGTAACGGTTCCGGCAATGGGAATTCCGGTCGCAGTCGCTTTAAGAGGCTTGTTTGAGATGATAGCCGAGCCGAGACGCTGGTCCATATTTTTGAGGATACCTTTTGTCGCTATCGCGGTATGAGGGTTCGACTCGCTGCTTCCGGTAAGGTCGGTTGCGTTACCCATGCTGATATTTCCGCACTTTATCGTTTTGCCTTTATTTGTAACTATCAACGCGGAATTTATATCGACGACGGAATTGACTATTCCGGAAATTTCGCTCCAGTAAACCGTCGTTTTTGTTCCTGCGGCGACCTGATCGTTAAGAATCTTGAGTTTTGCAATCTGATTTTTAAGGTTTGTTCTGTCGACTTTATACTGGGCAAAAGAAGATATCGAAACGCCGTTGTTTGTGAGATTTGCGGCAGAAGCCGAGCAGAGGGTGTCAAGCGTATAATCGGGGTTGTCTGCGGTCGCAGTACCGTTCTTTATCATTTTCTGCATATTTGCAAGGCTGACGTAGGCGTTGCCGGCGGAGACCATGACTTTTTCGTCGAACTCGGTCATCATCATATAGAGAGGTTCGACATAATCAACGCAGTTCGCAGTTGAGTTACCCGTCTTTGTCGCGGCGAAAACACCGATAAGACCTCCGACGGATTTATTGAAACTTTCATTATTGACAAGAGAGGTAAAGTTTGATTTTGCGGTGTCTATATCGGTCTGGACCTGCGACGCCATTTCCAAAAACTTCGCGTCGCCCTCGACGTCGGTATATGTGACCGAAGAAATTGCGCGAACGCCCGGTTTCGGGTTGGACGCGTCAAAATAACCGGGGTTGCCGCCTGCGGGCTTTACCCAGTTCGAATATGCGAAATCCGCATTGAGTCGCTGAATTCTGCCGTCGCCGCCGTATGTCGCGCCGCTCAGAGGATTTGAGAGCAGGCTGCTGCGGTTGAGCATTGCGGGACGCAGGGTCATATTCTCAAGTCCGTAACTGTCGTCGGCAAGGTTTACTATATTTCCCCACGTAACGTTCTTTTCCACGACCGGAAGCGTGCTGTCGCCGACCTGAGAAGCGCCCGGAACATTGCCGTCTTCGGGGCAGAGCGCTATTTCCAGGTTTCCGTTCGCGGTTATCGTCGTGTCGACCCCCGTAATTTCGGGAGACCACGCAAGAGTAAGCCACGCAAATGTAGCCGTAGTCATCGTTATTAAGGAGATCACGGCTATCATAAGCGCCGCGAAGACCTTTTCCTTTGCCTTCGGCAGTATACTCCTGTATTTTTTTATATTTGCTTCGGTTTCTCTCATTTCAAGAAAATCCTCCTGTGAGATGAAAATATAGTAAATTACCTATCGGTAACGAAAAAAGGCATATATAATTCGGAAAGGATTATATTTCCGATCTTCTGCGTTACATAAAGTCGGTAAGTCCCGGTTGCGGCAGTCTGTCCCGCCCCGGCAGTTATCTTACCTTCGGTCGGGCTGTCTCCGAAAGAATTCGGTGACGAAGAAAGGACGAAATCGGTGTTTTTTGTCCAGACCGAGTTTTCAAGTTTTTGAATTTCATAGGATATATCAACGCCGTCCGACGTTTTTTCCCAGTCGCCGTCATGTACGTTCTCTTTATCGGAAAGCATAAAATCGACTTTGCTTCCCGACGGAATGACGATGACCGCGTTCGGATCTGAAAAAGCAAGAGGCGGACTGTCGTTCGCGTAATCAAAAGCGACCGTCTGTCTGAGAGTCACGGCGTCCGAGCCGAAATCGGCGATCACTTTTCCGGGAAGCGCGGACGGTGACGTTATGAAAACATACTGACCGCCGTCGGCTTCTATATAGCCGTCGTAAAAGAGGGTGTGCCGCGTTCCGTCGCCAGTCGTATAAGCCGTTCCTTTCGGGAATTTGCCGAAATTTTCAGCCGCCAGAACTGTTTTGCCGTTTGCCTCATTGAGAAAAAGCAGCGCGCTGTTTTTCGTTATAAGAACGGTCTTTCCCGTGTTTACAAGAGATGTCGCGGAGGTTGCCGCCGTCGGGAAAGTATAGTTTCCGACAGGCGTATTTTCGGGATAAAGGGTAAGCGAAAAAGTTGCCGAAAGAGATTTTTTTCCGTAAGAAAAAGTCACCGTGAACGCGACGTTTTCGGGTCCGTTTTCGGGAAGTTTTTCAATAAGGACCGATATCGGAATTTCGGCTGTTCCGCCGGGGGAAATATTCAAAGAAGAAACTTCCGCGACGGGAGTTATAAGATCGCTCTCCGTCGAGACCGAGAGGTTTCCCGCAATTCCGCCGCCCGTAGACGAAATCGGTATCTTAAGGGTCACGTCGTCTTTTCTGTTCAAAGTTCCGAGAAGAACTTCGCCGCCTTTTTCCGAAAGATAAAGGCTTTGGGCTTTCGACGGATACTCATAAACCATATTAAGCGTTTTTACGGAATTGTCTCTCGCAAAAACGGATGCGGGAAGCATCAGAAGAGAAAAGAGAAGTATTAAGAAAGACAGGGCATATTGCTTTTTCACGTTTTACTCCTCTCTGAAAATCATTTTACGGCGGGGATAGCCGAAAGCCGGAAAAGAGACGTATCGGCGTCTCCGTTTACCGAAAGAACAAAGTTTTTCGCCGACAGTCTGCCGCCTTTAAGGTCGAACGTTTTCTCGTTTCCCGATTCATCGTAAAACCGACATACATACCCCGGACCCTGTTCGTTATACGCGGCGCTCCCCTGTTCGGTCTTTGTGATTTTTCCGATGTACGGAACGGAATTATCTGTCACCGTTCCGCCGTCGGTAAGATACAGGGTAATACGTCCGTCGCCGTTAAAACCGTCGGTCACCGTAAGATAAACGGAAAACTCGAGGTCGTTTGCGCAGATATCCGTCGAAGTTTTGGCGTTTACGACGGAAAACGCGAGCCGCGCATCGCCCTCTTCGGTAAAGACGAACGCCGTCGGCGCCGGGGGCAGGGGTTCGGTTTCGGAAATTACCGTTCCGCAGATATTCAGATATTCCGAATCAAAGACCGAAAAAGGGATATTTCCCTTTACGGAGGCGGAATACCGCGCGAAGACGACTCCCGCCGCCAACACCGTCGCCGCAAGCAAAACAAGCAAAGCAACGAGATATTTATATTTTTTTCTCATCGCAAAGCCGTCCTTTCGTCAATTTGCGGTAACAGTGAAGACCGAACCGTTTCGGGTCGTTTTGTGGGTCGAGGGGACAAACGCGGAAACGTCGCTTGAGAATTTTCCGCCCGTTACCGAAACGCTGCAGGAGGTCGCTTTTGCATCGTGAACTCTCACCGCATAACCGGAAAACCCGGATATTTCGGTCTTATCGCCCGTTATTGAAATGTCGATCGAATAATTATAGTTTGTTTCGGCGTAAACGCCGTCGCCCGTATCGGTAAAGCCCGAATTCGAAAATGCGGGAGCGGACGGTTTTACTTTTCCGCCCGACGTATCCGTACCCGAGACCTTACTGTCGGTAATTTTAACGCTTCCGCCCTTTACGGCGATACCCGTAAAGCCCGAGATCTCGCTGTTTTCAACGGTAAGCGAAGAATTCTGCTGAGGCTGGAAGATACCCGCCCAGAGCCCTGAAATTCTGCTGTTTTTGATACGTATATCCGTACCCGAATACCGAACGGTACCATTGCCCGCGATCGCTATATAGTCGGTGCTTGTGAGTTCGGAAGAATCGACGGTAAGAACGGTCTTTCCCGAAGACTCGTCTCCGTTTCCGAAGACAAGAACGGGAGCCGTGCCTGCCGTTATCGAACTGTTTGAAATATGGACGGAGGAATCTTTTCCGCTGCCGCTGTCCCTTATGTTTATGCCGCCGTAAATCCCCGTCACCGTAACGTTGTCTACGGTAACGTCGCTTCCGGTAACGCTGCAGACGAAGTTGCTTGACGATACGCCGCCCTCAACCGTTCCGTTCATTAAATAAAGAGAGGAATTTTCCGCTCTGAACATATCCCCCGCGGTATCGACGGTTATTTTATGACCGCCGAGGTCTATTATTTTTTCGGTACCCGTCGGAACGGTCACCGTCGAAGAGAGAGAAACGTCGGAGGAAAGGGCTACCATTTCGACTTCCGGGTCGGAAAGAGACGAAACGAATTCCGAAACGTTCGAGACGGTCACTGTCTCGAATTTCCGCTGTTGACCGACGACATTGAGCGCCGCGGAAAATTCGGAGTTTTCCGAAGAACCGAGTTCGGTATCTTTGGCGTTTGCCGCCTCTATTTCACCGTAGGAGCAGAGATACAGCCATACGCCCTTGCCGTTTTCGTCGACAGAAACGGGAAAGCACCCGTTGACGGCGCTGTTTTCGCTTACGGTGCCCTCGTATCCGTCCGTCGAAGAAATGTTATAAAGGAAATCCGAAAGCGGAGTGTCGGAATCGACCGAAAGAAGGTTTCCGCCGTCGTCGAACGTCGCTTTGTCATAATCGTAAATTACGGGAGAGAGATATTCCGAAACGGTCTTTTCGGCGGAGGTCACGGTTCCGCTGAAATAGTAACCGAGAACGTCGTAGACCCATTCCCATTTTATCTCGGTGTTGTTGCTTAACCCCTCCGCCAAAGAAAGGGTCTGTCCGGGAAGCAAGGTGTAGGAATAGGAAGAAAAACCGTTTATATAAACTCTGTCAACAGTTTCCCCGTTAAGGACAGCCTGTGTGTCGGCATAGAAATACATTCTCTGTCTGAAATCCTCCGACATCGGAGTTTTTGAGATGTCGACGGTCACCGATATTATCTGTTCGGTCATGTTTTCGACAGAAAGAGGGATAATTCCGCTGCTTCCGGGGTACGCTTTGATAACGCTTTCGTCAATTAAGACGTTTCCCTCAAAACCCCACTCCGAGGCTTTGAAATTGAGTCCCGAAGCGCGCAGAACGTTGTTATACCATGCGGCGGTCGCGGCGAAAATCAGAATGACCGACAGAACTACCGCGACGGAGCTCAGAAATATCTGTCTGTAAAGCTTATTCTTAAAGAACGTCGCCGTCTTTGTCTTTATCGTATTCAGTTGTGCAATCAGGTTCGGTTTCTTCTGCACTTTGAGTCATTTCCTCCATAAGTTCGGCTCGTATCTGTTCTTTCATCTTCTCTATTTCGTCTTCGGTAAGAGGTTTTTCTTCGGAATTTTGCTGTTCGGCTTCCTCTTTCACCTTAGAGACTTCTTTTTTTATCTTCTTTATATTCTCGTTTATGATAAGCGTAACGATCAGAATAACGGGTATCATAATAATGGTGAAGAAGCCGACCTTATCCGTAAGGACTGATAGTAAAACTGCCATAAAATTCCCCTCCGATGAATACCATATGGTTTTCCCGATGTAATTTTCTTTATCGACAAGCAAAGTATCGGCTGTGATATTTGCGTCCCCCTGCGTTCTCAGCATGATGCCCGAAGTGCCGTATCCGACGGCGACTACGCGGTGGGTGATGATGTTTCCGAAAAGGGCGGGGTCTTTTGAGCGGAAGCAGACGATGTCTCCTTCTTTGATATTGTTTATATCCTCGCTTTTCGAAATAATAAGAGAACCGGTGCTTATCGTCGGCTCCATGCTTCCGGTAACCACGCGGAAAAGGCTGAAACCGCCGACCGAGACGTAGCCTTTGACGGAGACCTGGACAAGAACGTAAAAGCAGAAAAGTATCGCCGCGGCAAGCACTGCCGACGAAATGATGTTTCCCGCCTTTTTGCGCCGTGATTTGTCCGAAGTCTGAGTTTCTGTTTTATCCATTATTTAACCATTGCTCCCGGCAAGTTCAAGATTGATCGCTATATTTTTACCTGCGACGGAATTTACACAGTCGCTGTCCTGTCCCTCAAGCCATATATACATTCTTATTCTCTGCGGAACGTTCTTTTCAAGAGTTACGATAACGGCGTTGTCGGAAGCTCCCGCAGTAGAGAGTTTTTCGACGTTTTCCGAAGAAACCGTTCCGTTCGCCGCCGCGGAATAGAGATCCGACGCGTTCCTTATGAATTTTCCGCTCGAAACGTAGGGGGACAGTTGATATTGAAGATAATTTCCGTAGAAATCATTAAAGAGTTCGTCCTCGGTAAGGTTTTTATTTTTAACGCCGAGGCTGTATGCGCCGAATATCTGTTTTATAAGAAGGTCCGAGCCGTCGGAAGACTGATTGAAGGTCGACGGCAGCTGAACGGCGAGCCTGTCGGAGATATCGGCAAGGTAAACTTCCGCGCCGTCAAGCGCTATCGGCTGAGTCACCGAATAATCGCCGTTCTTCGCTTCGCTTTTTTCAGCGCCTTTTTCGGTTACGACATTCGCCTGTTTTTTTGTATGGAAAGTGGCGTTGGGTTCATAGATCGTAAAAACCGAGTTTCTGAAATAACTTTCACCCTTTTCCTGATATATACCGTAAAGTTTATGATAAACGGAATTGTAAGCCCGGGATCTCACATAATCTTCAAGCGAACCGTTATCCACCTTTTCATTGTTGACGAGAAAACCTATTCTTGCGGTCGCCGAAATTATATTTTCGGGCGTTGAAAGAGAATAGCTGCCGCCCGATTTTTCGACCTGCGGAAGATCGGAAACGAAACTTCCGCCCGCGGCGTCCCCTGCGGAGATTCTGACCTCGCAGTTATCTGTCGGGGAAACAAGCCAGAAATCAAGACTGACATAACAGCCCGAAACGCTTCCGTCGGACGGAAGAGCGTCGGCGTTTGCAAATTTAAGAGTTGAATCGCGGACAAACATTTCGGGAGAAAGAAGACTTCCCGAAGTCCCGTTTTTGCCGTCGGAATAGGTGGCGGAAAACCAGTTTATCCCGTCGGCGGTGGAATAAGGAGACAAGCCCGCGACATTTTTGAGATAGGAATAATTTTCCAGATCGGCAAAGTTTATTTTATCGACAAAATACGACGGATAATGCAGGATATTGCCGTCCTTTTCGTAGGAGACGTCGGCGGCTATCTTGACGGTGTTCGAACCGCCGATATTTACCGCAATACCCGCGATTTCGGGAGTGCCGGAAATGGTCATCCATGCGTAAGTCGCCATAACGAGCATTAAGACGGAGATCAGAAATATGACGAGAGCCGAAACAAGTTTCATTCTCTTCATACTCTCTACCGCCTTTCGTTATTTTCTTGCCGCTTCTATCATTTTCCGTTCTCTGCGGAGCCTGCGTTCTTCCGCAAGGCGTTCCTCTTCGAGCCGTCTTTCGTTTTCAAGGGTCTTTCTTTCGTCAAGCCGTCTTGATATATCGACGGCAAAAGCCGCGAGTTCGTCGGAAAAGACGGAAAGCGCTTTTTCGGCTTCTTCCCTTTCCCTTTTTTCTTCGGCAGCTTTCTTTTCAGCCTCGACGCGAAGTTTTTCGAGCCGCTTTTCTTCTTCCATGCGGCGTTTTTCGCGTTTTGCCGCTTCTTCGGCGGCGCGCCTTTCGAAAAGCAGTTTTTCCTTTTCCTCCTGCTTTTTCTTTTCAAGACGGAGTTTTTCTTCTTTCCGTCTTTCTTCCGCTTCGGCAAGCAGTCTTGCCGCCTCTTCTTCTTTTCTGCGTTTTTCCTCAAGGGCAAGTTTTCGCTTTTCGGCGGCTTCCCTTTCTTCAAGGCGTTTTTCGAAATTATCGTTAAACAGCCGAAGTTCTTTTTTGAAGATCGACGAGCGGCGTCTGTCTTCCGCTTCTCTTTCGATTCTCTCTTTTTTGAGTCTTTCCGCCTCGGCTTCTTTTTCCTGTCTGATTCTTTCTCTTTCAGCCTCTTTTTCGCGGCGGAGCCTTTCTTTTTCGGCTTCTTTTTCGAGACGGAGTTTTTCCGCTTCCGCCTTTTTGCGCTGAGCCTGTTCCTCGACGAGACGGCGGCGTTCCTCCGCCTCCTCTTTCATGAGTTGCTCTTTGGTGAGTTCCTCTATGAGGACTTTTCTTATCTCAACGTCCGGAAGGTCGTAATCTTCGGTGAGTTCCTCTACGATCTCGCGGATAAACTTCGGTTTTATCGTCTTTTTCTTTTCGCGCATCGGCGCCGGAAGTTTTCTGTCTTCGGCGTCTTCGAGATAGCCTTTCAGAATGATGTAATTATACATAA
This sequence comes from uncultured Eubacteriales bacterium, assembly GCA_934501435.1. Classification (GTDB taxonomy): domain Bacteria; phylum Bacillota; class Clostridia; order Oscillospirales; family UBA644; genus Geddesella. The sequence goes on along the minus strand of CAKSTW010000009.1, from coordinate 44,070 downwards.
TTCCGTGGTAGATATCCCGCTGGAACGTTTCGGAAATGACGGGGTTCTGCTCGACCACGCTTATCGCGTAACCGATGTCGTCGTATTTGCGCAGAAAGTCGTAAAGAACGACCGCGACCTTATAATCGGGGTTTTTCTTCAGGACGTTTGTTTTTACGACATTTCCCTTTACTCTCGGGGCTTTTGAAAGTTCCTTTGCAAAGGGAGTGTTCATAAACATTGCAAGGACCCGATAAATTCTCGAAATTCTCGAAAAGACGTTTCCGTTCTTTTCGTCGGTCTCAAGAATTCCCTCTTTTTCCTTGATATGCAGGTTCATATTCATGTGGACGGTTTCGGAGGCGGACTCCATATCCGACTGCATTTTGAGGTTTGCGCCGAATTCGTCGCCCATGACTTCGAAAATAGCGTCGTGACGTATCTTGACGAAGTGATAAGCGTTTTCAAGGGTCGTGAAAACAAGACGGTTTTCGTAAATATCCGAAGAGTCGTCACGGAGTTTCTGCATGACTTTCGACGGTTTTACGTCCCCCGTTTTATAGTCGAAATCATCAATAAGGGAACCGTGCTGGGAAAGGTGCCTGACAACGTCGCTGTTCGTCTTTTTCGCATTTGCGATATTGACGATTATTTCTTCTTCCCTGATGATATTACGGGGGCTTTCGATTATATGTTGGAGAGCTTTAAGTGCCGATTCGACCGCGTCGACCCATACGACATCGACCGACTTCACGACTTTACGGTTGGAAAACTGAAAGCTGTTTTCCGCATGGGAAATCATATCCATAAAGAATTCGTAGAACTCGGTTGACGCAAGGGAACGGATTATGCTCTTCGTATATTTTTTATAAATCGGGTCAATAGAAGAGATTTTTCCGTTTTTAACGGTTTTTTCTTCGCTTTTCGAGGGCATTTAAGGCTCCTTTTGATTAACTTAATCAGTTGGTTTTCTTTAAGTAATCGACATATTCCTTGCAGATCTTCATGGTGTTTTTGCCGAAAGTCTTATCAAGGAAGGTGTTGAATTTGGTGAGTTCGTCTTTCATAAATCCGAGAGACAGAGACTCAAACTTACGCAGAACTTTCTTGGCGACGATAAAGTCGACCGCCTCAATTTCGGTTCCGCCGCAAGCTATAAAGCACGGGACGTAATCGCGAAGTTGTTTCATGACACGGTTACCGAACGCAAGACGGAAATTCTTGATAAGGTAAGAATTCATCGCCTCAAGTTTCTTCAAGACATCCGCGGAAACGGGATATTTTTCCTTCGCCTCGTCAAAGAGAGCGTTCAGGTGGTCGGTCGAAATATGCGTCGTCGGGGTATGGGGCGCGTCAAACGCCTCCGCCCTGCTGTCAAGGTCGATGGGAATTGCGCGGTCGTAAACCTTGTCGGCGACTGCAAAGGTCGAGTCGTCGTTATTTATCGTTCCGACGAACCAGTTGTTGTTCGGGATATGGATTTTGCCGTTTTTAATAAGGCAGGGGTCGTTATCCCACATTGCGGCGACGACGTCTATCTGCCATTCGCTCTGCAGCGGCATTTCGAGGATCGACAGCATTTCCGCGAAATAATACTCGACTCTCGCGATGTTCATTTCGTCGAGGATTATTATGTTCGGGTCTCTGAAGAAGTTCGATTCGTATACCGAACGCAAAAAGTCGGTCTCGGTATATTTTTTGGTGAATTCGTTGAAATAGCCGTAAAGTTCGGTTCTTTCTCTCCATGCAGGCTGAACGGAAACGACGGTCGCGTCTCTGTTCACAAACTTTCCGAAAGCATACGGAAGAGAGGTCTTACCTGTACCGGAAATACCCTGCAAAATGACGATACGGGTCGCTCCGAAAGCGGAGATAAAATAACGTATCATATTGATATCGTAGAAAAGTCCGAGTTCCGCCGCTGCGAAATTTCTGAAATGTTCGCAGAAATCGGGAAGGCTTATTTCGTTATCGTATTCGGGTTTTTTATACTCGGTCTTATAGAAGTTATCAACCGCCGTAAGCCTGAAAAATCTGCTGTCGGCAGGATTTATGCAAGGAGAAGACATCGTATTCCTGTTCGGATTTTCAAGCTGCGAAAGTTCGGGGTCGATGGCGTTTCCGTTTTCGTCGTAAAGCGAATTGAAAAGCTGTTCGGACGCCTGCTCCGGAGAAATTCCGAGATCCGCGACTTTGAGCGCAAGCAGTTTATCCTTTTCGTAATTTGCGCGGATAAGGTCTCTTTGCAGATTTTTGACCTGCTTTGCCATTTCGTCATACTGTTTTACGGGTATTCTGAAACGGAGAGCCTTCCGCAGAAGTTTGACGAGAAGAATGACTATCGTCACGATAAGCGCAAGAAGCAATATCTCGACGATTATGACGAATATCCAGTCTACGGTCGAAAATTCGGAAGAAAACTTCTTTATGTTGTCTATTCTCGCGCCGAAATTGAAGAGGTTGATGACGAAATTGAAGAACGATACGAATATCGAACAAAATCCGTCCCAAAGTCCTCCGACATCGGCGGCGAAATATTTGAGAAAATTATCAAAATTGAGCATTGGTACTCCTAAAAATCATCAGTCGTTTTTCGCTTCCTCTGCGGGAGTTTCGGCAGGCGTTTCAGCGGGAGTTTCTGCGGGCGCTTCTGCCTTTTCTTCGGTCTTTTCAGCCTTTTCCTTATTCATATCGGCAAGCAGTTCGGCTTTGAGTTTTTCGCGGAGTTCTGCCTCTATTTCGGCTCTGGTCTTTTCTTTTTCGTCCTCGGCCTTTTCAAGGATTTCTTCGGCTTTGCCTCTCTCCTGCTCATACTTTATGCGGTTCTTGATGTTCTGATATTCAAAGAGAACGCGGAAGAACTGGATAAGATGATATATAAAGAAAATGAATACGGGAAGAACTATAACAAGCCCGAAACCTGTCGGCTGCTGCAGAAAGTCGATAAAGTTTCCGACGCCTTTCCAATGGAAAAGGTATTTACCGACAACTTCGTCCTGATGAACGGTGAGCTGGTCGACTTCCGCCTTGGGGTTATCACCTTTTGTCTCGAAAATGAGGAATCCGCCGCCGTCGTAGATATTTACGACTCTATGGGTGTTGAGACGTCTTTCGCCGTTGATAACGGTCCAATAGGTGATGATGTCGCCCTGTTTTATCACGGAAGGGTCCTTGACAGCCTTGTCGATTACAAGGTCGCCCTGGGAAAGAGTCGGCTCCATGGAGTCCGTCTGTACGGAAAGAGGAATTATTCCGAAAATAGAGGGAGCGCTGCTCTTCTGGTTGTTTACAAAGGATATGTAGGTGCAGAACGCCGCAAGGACTATCGCGACAACAAGGATAACGTTTATAATAACGTTTATTACCTTATTACCCTTTTTCTTTGCCGGCGCCTGAACTTCGGTACCCTCCGCCGTTACGGGGCTTGTTTTCTTCTGTTTCATAAAATTCTCCTTTTTATTCTTAAAATATATGTTAATTTAAGAAAGTTCACTCAATGGGAACGAGACCCGAATGGTCTTCCGCTTTTGCGGAAAATTGGATATTCGCGAAGATCGACGCGCCGTCGCCTATCCTGTTTACGCAGTCGGCGTCCTGACCCTCGAACCAGATAAACATATCAATCTGAATAAGTTCGTCCGGGGTAAGGGAAAAAAGTTTCGTATCGTCAATAAAATCGCCGAGTTCGTAAATTACGGTCGAACGCAGCACGGGGTCTGTTTCCGACCACGAAGAGGCGGTCTGTCTTATGATGTTCTTTTCGGGGACGAGGGTTTCCGCCCCGGTAATGCCCGGTGTCTTTATATAATCAACGCTTCCGTCGACATGACGGTCGCAGTTAGGTTCATAGATAATGAATGCCGAAGGTTCGGATAAAGCGTTTCCGTCTTTATCGAGTTTTGTGAGTCTAAAACCCACCCTGACGGCGTCTTCGGCACCGTTGCCGCCGTCGTTATGGATTATTTGTTCGGAATTCCACAAAGGAGTTCCGATAAGATATGTTCCCGCGCCCTCGGTTTTTTCGTTTCCGGTCACCGCGGGAGAAAGGGAAACATCGACTTTTTCACCGGTCCTGCCGTAGAAAGTCGTTTTGAGGTAATAGCCGTAACCGTCGGAACGGTTGGCGTTTTCAAGGTCGTTAAGTTTATAGGAAATGCCGCTTATTCTTCCGTCGGCGCCGAAAGAAGCCGCATAAAATCTGTCTTCTGCCGAATTGTAGGTCGACGGGCGGAGAACCGTTCCGTCGGGGTTTTTATCGCTGAAATTGAGGTGTTGTCCCCAGCTTCCGTCGGACATATCCCACGAAAGTTCAAAGCCTGTGTTGCTGTTTACGTAAAGAGCCATGTCGCTTACGCGCGGGGTCTTCGAAAGGGAAAACCATGTGTAGGTGGCGACTGCGAAAAGAGGGATTAAAGCAAGCAGGATATAGAGAAGAAAAACAAGGGTTCTTTTTTGCTTTTTGGTTTCGGTCGTATGCTGCATCGCTTAAATCCTTTCGAATATTCGTGTTATCAAAGAGAACTCCGACTCCGAACAAAGTTCTCTCTGACAACGCGTCCGCGCCGCGCGGGGAAAAATTTTCCCCGCACAGCACATTAAAAAAGTTACCCTTTAAGAATTACTGACCGTCATAAAGCGGTGTGTTCTTCATCGGAGTGAGGGTTGCCGAGCTTGCGAACTGGAGGTTCATGGAACCTGTCATAGAGGTCGCAGCGTTTGCAACTGCTCCGTTGTCGACTACGTCGCCGTCAAGATATACATAAACGGAGATTGCAGTCGGGGTGTTTGCGGTAAGAGCGGTTATCTTCTGGCTGTCAAGTTTTGCGTCGCCGGTGTAAGTGATCTTACCGTCGGCGGCAACGTCAGCAGCCCAGAGTTCGATAGGAGCTTTTACCTTGGAACCGGTAACAGCAGAGGCACCGAGTTTTGCGTAAGCAAGCGGAGTACCTTCTTTATCTGCAAATACGATTCTTATCGCCTGCATGAGTTTTTCAACGTTTTCGGTGGTGAAGTTTGCGTTGGTGGATTCGAATTCCATGTAGCTTCCGCCGCCCATTGTTGCCGCATTGGTGGAGTCTTCATAAACTCTCTGCTGTCCGGCTTCCTGAAGAAGAAGATCGGAACCGGAAGCGTTGGTTCTGAACCAGAAGTCAAGAGCATAACCGTAGCTGTCGGTAATCTTGGTACCTGCGCCTTCAGCGTTTGCCGGAGCCGCGGGGTATACGATGTTTGCAGCGTAGTTATTGGTGCACTTGGTGGTCATCGTTGCGTTGATGTTGGTGAGTTTAACAGAACCGTAAGTAAGTTCGGAGATAACGATAGAAGAAGAATAGTTTCCTCCTACGTCGGCAAAGTTCGAATAAACGCCGGAACCGGAGGGCATTTCAACTTTAAGGCCTTCGCCCATAACAGCGGTAGCAAGATCGTCGATTCTGTTCTTAACTTCGCTTGCGGCGATACCGTTTACGGTTACGTTAGCGGTATTTACCAGCGGGTCGAGAACTGCTTTTGTATCGGTCCAGGAAGCAGCTGTCTTATCGGCGACAGTTCCGAATTTGGTTGTTGCTTCTGCGATAGCTGCAGCGTTTGCGGTGTAGATATCGGCAATCGACTTAACGGCGGTGCCTGCGGGAAGAGTTATTCCGTTTACACCGGTAGCAATAAGGTCGGTTATTGCAGCTCCGTTGATAGCGGAAACAGCAGCGTCATATTCGACTTTTTCGGCAAGCCGGCTTGCAGCGGCAGCGATAAAGTACTGTCTGACAACGGTTTCATACTGCGCGTTTGCGTCGGTAAGTTTGGTTATCATGCTGTCGATGAATTCGATATTGTAGGTATTGGTGTCTGCGTCGCCTTCGGAAGTAGCGTGTTTAACGATGATGTCGGCAAGTTTGGAGCCGCTCTCGTTAAGAGAAGCCGCCGCTTTTGCATTAGCGGAAGAAGCCGCGTTTGCAATACTCGATTTGGCGTTTCTGTAAGCGAGCTGCTGATCGGTCATGCCGGAAGCAGTACCGAGAACTCTTACCCCGTTACCGCCGTCCTTGAAGAAACCGTCTGCAAATATACCCGAAACGGTATTTGCAAGAAGCTCAGCTACACGTCCGTCGTTGCCGTATGTCGGGGTCTTGAGCGGAGAAGCGCCGATCTTACCACCGTCGATATTAAGACGGGCGGGATTGAGAATGATGTCGTTAAGGTGGTAATCAGCCGCAGAAAGGTCTACGATATTACCCCAGGTAAGGTTCTTCTGAACAGTCGCAAGATTGCTGTCTCCGACAGCGGAAGTGATGAGGGTCGGATCGCCCCAGTTGTCTGTGCTGCCGAGTGCGATCTCGAGGTTGCCGTTCGCACCGACGGTTGTCGTGATTCCGGTAACTTCAGGACTCGTTGACAGAGTGAACCATGCGTAGGTTGCAGTTACGACCATGAGAGCGGCTATAAGCAGCATAGCGATTGCGGCTGTCAGCTTTTTTCTCGTGGAAGAATAACTTTTTTCCATGATTTTTGTCTCCTTTGTTTATTTTTTTCCGCTTTCGCGGATTTTTTTATGTAAAATTGCTTTTTTATCGGAGTATAAAAGCAATAATCACATTCATCTGTAAGATCTGGTAAGTCTGAAATTCATTTCAATTCCGAGATGTCCGCCGATAAGGTCGTCGGTGCAGTCGGGGTCGTCCCCCTCGAGCCACAGAACGACGGTATATTTATGAATATCGCCGGGGCAGACATATTCCTGCGTTCCCGAAGCGATAACGGTATCGGAAACGAACGGAATGGGAATAAGGCGGTAGAAGGACTTGTCGCCTATCATCTTTATCACCTCAAACTGTTTGTCGGGATATTTCGCGGCCGACAGAAACGGGGCTTTGTTATAGGCAAAAGAGGTGTTTCCCTTTTCGGGGATAGCCTCGGATTCGCCGTCCGCGCCGCGTTTTGCGTAAAAGGTCATTTCGCCGTCTTCAAAAAGCATTACCCATGAGGCGACGGAAAGGTTTAAGCCTTCGGAATTGACGTTTATTTCATATTCGTAATCGGCGGGGATATCTCCCTCGTTACGGATATAAAAGGTATAGGCAAAATATTCTTTTCCGTTGTGAGAGCCCTCGATTTGGTCGATATTATCGGGAATTTCGACGACCGAAATGCAGGGAGCGTCTTCAACGGGGTCGGAATAGAGGTTCGACGATTTGTTCTCGAAACCTATCGTTTCGGAGAGGGTAAAGCCCTCTTTAAGAAGATCGTCGGTCATATTTATTGTGAAATGTCCGCGAAGTTCGGCGACTTTGGAAATCGCAAGAAACAGGAGCAGCGCGCCGAGAGTTGCGGCAAGCAGAGCAAGAAGCCCTTTGCCGGAAAAGAGCCACCACAAAAACGGGAAAGGTCGGCGTTTATCGAAGTAAAGCCCCAGACCCGAAGCGGTAAGTTCGAATTCGCGTTTGCTTTTTATTCCGCGGGCTTTCATTTCGCGGCGGAGTTTTTTTCTGCCTGCTTTTATTTCTTTTACTTCGTCTTCAGAAAGGACCACGCCGCCGCGGCGGTATTTGAAAAGCCGTTTCTGACTTTTTTCCGCGCCGGTTATTTTGTCAGCCTTTTTCTTTTCTTCTTTTTTCGGAGAAGAGTCGGCCTGCGCCTGTTTTTTCAGTTCTTCGGGGATATGGTCGTAAGGCGTAGGCATTTGTTTTTCTCCTTTTTAAGTCAGGCGTTTTCGCGGTCTTTTAAGAGAAGTTCGCGGATTATATCGTCCTCGGTCATTTCGTGTCCGCAGATAGGTCCCGCGATATGAGAGACCTTGCAGGCGGCAAGCCAGCGGAACGCGTCGGAAGTTTCGGTTCCCGCGGCGTAGACCGTTATCCCGAGATCGGGAAGAGAGGAAAGCACTCCTGCGAAATCGGCGGAAAGGTAAAGCGACGGGTCGGGTCTTACGGCTTTTATGCCGAGTTCCTTGACTTTATCGACGGGAAAACTGCGGTAATCCCAGCCGTCGAGCAAAAGGTTTATTCCGTTCTTTATGTATCTTGAAATAACTTCAAGGGTCGCTTTGTTTGCCGAAAGGACGGTGGACTGCGGAAGAGTCAGGATAAGTTTTTCTTTGTTTATCGGCTGATCTTCGAAAAGTTTTGTAAAGCGTTGAAGGTGGCTTTGCGGAGAGTAGAACCCCGGCAGCATATTTAAGAGAACGCCGTCGTTTTCGAGTTTGCAGTTCTGTTCGCGGAGCAGAAGGTCGGTCGCTTCATATAAGAAGTAGAACGACATATCAGCGACAAGGTCGGTTCTTTTGAGCAGAGGTTCTATATCGGCGGCGGTCTCCCTTTCGCCTTCTCTGCCGGCAATTCCGCCGAACCAGCTTTCCGCCTCGAACGCGACGGGGACATTCTCCGCCGAGACTATCGGGCGGTAAGAAAGACCCATCGGGCGTTTTTTATGCTTATCGACCAGAGGAACGGTCTTCGGCAAAGTCATCGTGTAGTGAATGAATTTCGTGTAGACGCCGCGGCATTTTGCCTTTGCCGTCATGAAAATTTCAATGAGTTCGGGAGAGAAAGCCTTGTTTTCTTCGGCGCAGATCGCGTCGAACGCTTCGGCAAACGGGTTTTCCGACTTTGTTTCGGCGGAAAGTCTGTCGAGCATTCTGGCAAGGCCGACGATCTGGGCGATCGGGCTTATTTCCGAACCTTTAAGACCTGAAGGATAGCCTGTCCCGTCGAATTTTTCTTCGTGCTGTCCGCACGCTTCGCGAATCATAAGCCACGGAACGTTGGAAGTCGGTATCTCTTCGAAATTGCCGGTGCGTTTGCCTTTGGCGCGCTGTGTTTTTTCCTGAAGAGAGGCTGCAAGAACTCTCCCGTCGGAGGTATATTTGCGGTAGACCGCTTTTTCCTCGTCGGTAAAGTCTTTCTGCCATATCTGATATTCTTCGGGAACGAGCGCCTTGCCTATCTGGTGGTACATTCCGCATTTATAGGCAAGTTCCGAATATTTACCCTTAATTCTGTCGGGATATTCCTTATATTCGGGAGACTGCGCAAAATGCTTTTCGCACGCCTCGTTATAAAGAACCTGCGTATATGCGGCGACTCTTACCGACTGCTGTCTTACGGCAGGGCAAAGTCCCATAAACGCTTCTTCCCAAGTTTCGTATTCTTTTCGCTTCCAAGTATTATTTTCCACGGGTTCTTCCCCTTTTTATGAGTATCGGTATGCCCGAACCGCCGCCCGGGCATACACATATTCTGAATTAGTCGTCGTCGCCTATTTTGTAGTCAACGAGAGGAGTTGTGTCTTTGGTGTTCTTTTTCTTCTTCATGAACCAGAGAACGGTAAGAACGACAAATACGATATTTACCGCGAGAGATACGAAGAAGAGGATTATGAGAACGAGGTGCCATGTAATGTTGCAGTAGGGACCCGACGGTTCTACTTCAATGGGTTTTTCAACGGGAACCTCAACGGTTTTTGTCATTTCGTTGAGTTTCGCTTTCATGGCGTCAAGGCAGGTGATAAGAGCCTCTGCCGCAGAGTCTATATCAGCCTGATTTCCGCTCTTGAGCATCGAATTTCCGTTGTCAACGGCGCCCATGAGCGCTGCCCATGTGCTTGCAAAGTCGCTTCCGTCGATAAAGGACTGAACCTGATCGAGAGCCTCGCGGAGTTTGGTATAGTCAACTTTTTCGAGGGCTGCTATCGCGTCGGCAAGGCGTTTTGCACCTGCATCGACCGCGGACTGGCTGCTGCTCGAAGTGAGTTTGCGGGCTGCGGCAAGAGCGTCGGTCATGTTCTTCCAGCTTGCGTCGGTGTAACCTGTCTTTTCAAGGGAAGACGCGATTTTTATCTGACGGTTGAGTTCGGTATAGTCGATTTTGGAAGAGGGCTTGTTGTTATTTCCGCCCTGATTTCCGCCCTGGTTTCCGCCGCTCTGAGTTGCGGCGACGGTTATAACGTCGGACTTCGGAGATGAAACCAAATGTCCGTCTAAATCAGAAACATATTCAGCATCTGCAATAGAAATGGTGCAACTGTCTCCCGCTTTTGCGGAAGAGCTTATTTTTGCGGTGATAGTTAAAGTAACCGTTGTCTTTTCTATGTCAGAAAGTATGAACTTGTTTTCTCGACAAACGCCTTTAATATTGCTAGAAACAGATATATCGGAAAGAATTCCTTTGTTAGAATAAGAAATGTTTCCGTTTGCTCCGTAAGCGTTGGGGAAACTGAAAGTTACTTTAACGGTCTGACCCGCTTTGCCCGATACCGCCGCGGCGGTATTGAAGGCAAAGAGACTTGCGAGAATTGAAATAATCAGCAGAAATGTCAGTATTTTCGCGGTTTTTTTCATGTTAGTTCCTCCTATCGTTATCTGAGTGAAGATTTATAAGACTTATCATCCCAGGTATAAGCATACTTCGCTGAAATATTAACGGCATCTCCGGATTCGACTCTGCCGTTACGGTTTGTATCCGCGGCAAGGAGAGCGTCGCCCGTCATTGTTTTTATGCCAGCATAATGCAACCAGATTCTTGTCACGTCGCCCGATTCGATACGTCCGTTGCAGTTTGTATCGCCGAGGATTATCACGGTGTAAGTCACGGTCGCCGAACCGCCGGAGGCGTTGGACGCCGTCACGGTCACCTTTGCGCCTGTCGGAACAAGGTCGCCCGTTCCGAGGGTCGAACCGTTATTCTTTATCTCGTAAGTTACGGTATCGGCGTTTGTCGTTGCGAAGGTTACGAGCGATTTGAAGTTTGCCGCCGAAAGACCGTTCGGATTGGTGTCAAGATATATATATCTGTTTGCAGCTTCCACTCTTGCGCCTCTGATATTGCCTGAGGGCTGAACGTTTACTGCGGGGATAGCGATAGTGGGAACAAGCGCTTCCGCTTTGTAGGTATATTTGCCGCCGGAGACCGTCTCGTTTATCTTATATCCTCTTTCCGCAGCGACGTTTGCCGCTATCGGGAAATCGGAAACAAGGGTCTTGCCGGTTTTAAGGGTTATTTTGTTGCCGCTGAAATCAATATTGGACGCGGAAACTATTTCAACGGAAGCATTAAGAGTTACGTTTTCGCCGAGGACCGCCGGGATATTTACATAGACCGTAGAACCGTCGGTCGCCTCTTTGAGGGCTTTCGCAAGATCTGTTCCGACATATTTCTTTTCTGCGCCGGAAGCGGAAATCACGACGATAGCCTGATCTTCGTCAAAGAGTTTGAGCGTTCCTTTAAGATCAATACTTCTTATGCTCTTTTCATATTCGTAGGTTCCGAATTCTTCGGTTGCGAAAGCGGAAAGTCTGCTCGAAGAACCTGTTATATCGAGACGGTTGAGAGCCGCCGCGGCGACATTCAGAACTCTGTCGTAGATATTTTCGAGAGACGCAATGCTTTCGGCCTCAATTCCGAGAGACGCGAGCATATCTTCAACTGTTGCGCGTCTTACCGACTTGACGGCGGAAACGAACTGGGCGACGGTCACTTTTTCAAGAGCCGTTTTTAGTTCTCCTGTCGTTCTGTTGTCAAGGTAGGTGTTTACTGCCGCGACAAGTTCGTCTTTAAGAGAACCGGTCGTGTTGTATGCTACCATTACGGCGATAAGAGCCGCATAGTCTTTATTTACGGAGAGGTCGACTTTTACGTCTGCCCTGCCGTCATAATTTACTGCAAGTTTCGTGCCGTTAAGGGCGATATCGGCAATATTCACACCGATGTCGTTTATGGTAACGGTCTTGTCGAGTTCCTTGAAGATATCGGCGATCGCCTTTCTCTGTTCGGCGGTAGCGGTGTCTGCAAGTTTAACGGAAACTTTGAAGTTTTTGCCGTTTTCGGAGGGTTTGACGTCGGCGGTAAGGTAGTTATCGTCTGCCGAGCCTTCGAGTCTTGCGGCAACGTCCCAGAATTTGGTGCTTATATTATAGGAAAGGATATCCTCACCGTTTTCAACGGCAGAGGCGACTTTTCCGAAGTCGGTGACGTCGGCAAGCGCCTTATTTATAAGCGAGGTAAGACCCGCTTCGTCGACACATGCGACAAGGTCGCTTGCAAGAGTTTTTGCGGATTCTTTATAGGGTCTCTGAACGTAGCCTACAAGGTCGTTTATATTAACGCTGTAAACCTTATTTCCGTCAACGGAAATTTCGGCGCTGTTATAGAATTTTGCGAGAAGGTCCGCTCCGAGGTCGGCGGCGAATGCCTTGAGATCGGGGATCTTCGCGTCGTCGATAACGTCGCCCGAAATGTTTACGGTGATGTTGCCGTAGATGTCTTCGGTAAGAGTGTAAAGACCGTTGGTCACATATCCGTTTTCGTCCTGAACGTAGCCTTTTTTGAGCATTGCCGAAACATCGGAGGTGAATTTACCGCCGGTCACGGTGAACTTGCCGGAAAGCGTTCCGTCAACGGTTCCGCAGCCGTAGGTATCAATTCTTGTGTCGATGATCGAAACACCGTAATTTCCGGTGCAGTTCGAAACGAGATTTCCTTTGAGGGTAAATCCGTTAAGGTCGATTATCGCGGCATTGTTAAAGGTTGCCGTTCTGTCAAGCGTCACGTCGGAAAGAAGAACGACGGTGGCGTCTTTGTGAAGCGTCGGAAGAACGGTATCGAGATCTTTTACAAATCTGTATTTGTTCTTTATGCCCTCTGCTCTTGCGTCAACGATGACCGCCTCATAAGTGGTGTTGACGTTTGTGAGGGTGAACTCTACGTTTGCTTTGACGCCCGCTGCTTCCGCGCCCGCGGTTTCGGGATTTGCTTCTGCGATAAGTTTGAGGACGGTATCGGAAAGTCCGAGTTTATCGGCAAGAAGCTGTCTTATATCGTAAGTTATCGTTCCGTTATAAGTTCCTCCGGAAGAGAAACCGTCTTCGGAAACGTTATTCATAAGGTTCGAAAGACCTTTGCGCGCAAGGCTGAAGAGTTTCTTAAAGGAAGAAAGGTCAACAGTTTTTTCCGCTTTGAGAAGGGTTCTTTCGATAGTTTCGACAGAAAGGTTTCTGTCGGAGATTACGGGTCTTGCAAGGTTAAAGCCGTATTTGAGAACGTCTCTCATATCGATATTTCCGATATTTTCGATGTCGGCTTTGCCGGATACGAGAAGAGCCGCCATGAAGTAGGGGTAAACCGATTCGGGAGAAGTGACGGTAAGTTTGAGTTCGCCGTCGGCGCCCTCGATATTTACATATCTTCTTACGTCGGTGACTGCTTTTCTTGCGGATTTAAGAGACGAAGCGCTCAAATCGAAATCTTCGAGAGTGATATAGAACGGAACGTTTACGGCGTCAGCGGCGGACGAACCGAACTGAAGCGAGGTTTCCGCAAGTTTTCCGCCGAGGATATTGACGTCGTTTATATATTTGCCCGAAACTTCGAGAGCTCCGTTATTTACGTTGCCTATCGCGGTGAGGCTTCCGAGCGACGGGATCTCGTCGGTGATCTCTCTGATATTGCCGTTTTCGTCGATGACTTCGGTTACGGTATCGAGAGAAACGCCGCTGTTGAGAACTGCGTCGATAGCCGACTGGAGATGGACTTTCTTATCCCAGAAAACTTCGCCGTCAATTCCGATATAGTCGAAATATGTGTCGATAAAGATGTTTGCGATGTCGGAAACGATTGCTTTATAGGAAACACCGGCAACGTTTTTCGGAGAAACTCTGAAAACGACGGTGATGTTTCCGTTTTCGTCTTCAAGAGGAATAAAGGAAGCCATAAGGCACTGTATGCCGTCTTTTGTATAGGTAAGACCGTTGTCGGCGATAGCCTTATTGAGTTTATTTACGAAATCGATAATACCGTCTCTGTTGAGGTCGATATCTTCGCGTGTTATCGTGAGGGTGCCTCCGACTTCTCCGAAGAGAGCGTCAAGGGCGGCGACGTCGGCGATAACATAGGAGGTCGAAGTTATACGTTCGCTTCCTATTATATATACGTATTTGTGATTGGGGGTCTGGCAGAGCGGAAGATTTATCTTCATCTGGCTTCCGTCGGGGTAGATATACTGGTCTGCCTCGCCGTCGATTTTAACGGTGTAGCGGACAGGCGCCCAAGTATAAACGACCGACATATTTTCGGAAACCGTGTCGTCTGCTCCGGGGAGAGTTCCTTCAACGGTAAGCGCATAGTGCGTTTCGTCTATGGCATAGCCCGATTTAAGAGAGGCTATAAGCGCTTCGAGTTTCGCAGCTCCGTCTTCGCCTATTGCTCCGTCGGCTGCAAAGCTGCGGCTGCCTTTTGCTGAATAAACTTTATTGCCGTTTTTATCGACGACGTTTACCGTAACGGAGACCGAAGAAGTATCGGGAGCCGCCGCGGTAACGGAAGCAAGGAGTTTAATGTCTCCCGTAACTGCATGAGCGGAGGTCTTTCCCGCCGCAGCGTCAATTGCCGCAACGAGATTTGCAAGATATTCGGAAGAACCGTCAATGTTTTCGTTTACGCCGACAAGTTCAACGTCCTGAAGGTCGTCTTTTACGATTTCAAGTCTTCCTCTGTACTTGCTTATATCGGGATCTTCAAGGTCTTTCTGGAACTCGGGATCCGCCCAAAGAATATTGAGACTGTCTCTGAGAGTCTCTATCTGATATGCCATCTTTGCGGCGTTGCCGTCGGCATAGTAGAAGGCAAGTCCCTGAGCCTGATAATTAAGGATATATTCGTAAAGATAAAGGGATTCGTTCGGGGTGGAAGTGTCAACGCACTCCTCTATCAGTTTTTCGACTGCGGCGCGCGCTTCTGCGGAATAGTCTTTCGAAAGAGCCTCGATCATATCGAGACGGCTTCCGTAGACTTCCGACAGTCCCTTGACAAGGTCATCGGTCATCATGTCGGCAAGCGCCTTTCTCTGCGCCGCGGCTTCCGCAACGAGAGAATTCGGAAGATTTATGTATTTTGCGATATCGGAGGCACCGATCTCGGGAACGGTGAGAGAATATTCAACTCTTACATGGTCGAAATCACCGTCATAATCGAACTGCGCGCTTCCGTTTGTTATATCAAAGGAAGAAACTTCTTTTCCGTCGCCGTCAACGACATAGCCTTTTACGGCTTTCCACGCGGACCCGGAAAGAAGTCCGGAGAAGCAGTCGGCGGCAGTGACGTTATATTTATTTTCGCCCGCGGAAGAAACGACAACGAGGTTCGCGTCCTGATCGGGAAGTCTGTACCAGACGGAAGAATCGGTAAGACCTCTCGAAGTGATGACCGCTTTTTCCTCTGCGGTAAGAAGAGAACCGGGATATTCGCTGCCCGCGATGACTGCGGTAACGTTATATTCGGAAACGGCTTTCCCTTCTTTTCTCGAAAGAACGGTGTCTCCCGTTACCTTATAAACGGAACCTTCGCGGCAGAGCGCGCCGTTCACGGTGTAGTCGTAAGACTTCGCGCTGTCGGAATGTTTTGCAAGGGTTATGCGATATCCGTAAGGAACGGTATCGGTCGAAGTTGTTTCGTAGTTATACGTAACGCTGTAAGTTTTCGGAACGTAAGTGACGGTAACGGAAACATTTTCGGAAAGAGCAGACGGAACGCCCTCGACGACGACGTCGTAGTTTGTTTCGTCAATACCGTATTCGCTGTCCCATGCGGCTTTCGCGTCGGCTTTGATACCGGAATTTTCTATTGCTTCAAGTATCTCCGCTTCGGTCGCGCCCGTTGAAAGAACGAAACTTCCCGTCTTTGTTTCGCCAAGCGTCGTAAGAACTTCGGAATCTGCCGAATTCTTATCGACGACTTTTGCTTTTACGGTCACTTCGACTCTGTTCTGGGCAACGCCCTTTGTGACGGTATAATAACCTGCAAGAAGAGGATTTTTAACGGTCTCGCTGCCGTGTTCGGAAACTCTTGAGGTGTATCTCCTCTGAATTGCGGAAGCGATTGCCGAATTGAGCGCCGCGAATTCATCGGAAGACGCGGTCTTGTCAACGAGGTCTTCAACCGCCCAGTATTTGGCGTTGATGTTCGCAAGTTCGGAAACGACGTCGGCAAGATAATCAAGAGCCTCGTTCATTTTTTCCGCTTCGCCCGCAAAGCCGAATCTCTCCGCGTCGGACGCGAGTTTTCTGACTGACGAATCGGAAGAAGAGATCGCGTCGAATCTTTCGTAGAGAGATTCGAATTCCGCTTTGACCTCCGCCGCATTGTTTGCAAGCCAGAGGACTTTGTTTGCGGAAGAGTTGTAGTTGAGAATAAGATTGTAAAGTTTGAGTTTTCCGCCGTTTGCAACGGTCTCGTTTTTAAGAGAGATAATAGCGTCGCGCGCCGCACCTTCTTCAAGGTATACGGTAGCGGTCATTCCGTTCGGATAAATTTTCTGCAGTTCGCCGGTCGTAAGTTTGTAAAGCGCGTCGATATTGTCGCCTACGATGTTGATCGAACCTCTCTGACCGTATATGTAGTTGAGGTTTATCGTTGCGCCTACAAGATATGCGGGAGCGTTGAGAAGTCGTTTCTGCAGGGTCTCTTCGGCGTTTACATAAAGCCCGTACTTAACGTCGATATGATAACTTTCGGACGGGCAGGTAAAGGTCGCTTTGCCGTTCTCGAATTCGAACGTGCCCGCGGATTTGTCGTTTCCGTCGGCGTCTTTATAAAAGACTTCGCACGAAACGGGGATCCAGCGCGATACTCCGTCGCTGCCGGAAACTTCTGCGGCTGTCACCGTTTTGTTTTCGGAATCAATGGTCACAAGACTTTCGTTCACGGGTATTTTTCCGGAATAGGAGTCTCCGGAAAGGGCTTTCGAAGAAAGAATTGCTTTCTCGTACGCATTGAGGGAACCGTAGTTCTCCGCAACGAGAATGCCTGTTTTCGTTTCGTAGTCGCTTTCGCCGTTAAATGAGACAGCCGCAATGGGAAGATTCATGCAGCTGAAAATCATAGCGACAAGCAAAACGACTGAAACGATTCTTGTTGATGTTTTGCTTTTCATCGTAATGCCTCCAATAAGTAAATAGTCTGTTTCAGGCTATATAATAATATATACAATACTTCCTCTGATATTTTACTCCTAATATTTTCTTTTGTCAAGGGTTACGGCTGATTTTTTTTGATATTTTCCGCAAAAATTCGCAGCCGCCGCATTGCCGCCGACGCTTTCTCAGGGTGCGTGGGAAGTACAAAAGAATCCGTGAGTCCCGAAAACCGTAAACGGAAACATAAAAAAAAGAACTCCCGACGGGCAAAACCGTCGAAAGTTCATAAAAAATTCGATTTTAATCTTCCCTGAAGATAACAAAACGCTGCACGAGCCAGTTTACGACAAAGAATGCGGTATCGACGGCGATCTTCGTGAAATAGCGGTTAAAATGGCATTTTTCAACCAGAAGACCGAGGATAAAGGTCCCTCCCGCAAGAACTGCGGCGACAAGAGAAAAATACTCTATGAGTTTTGACATTCTCCCGCCGTCGTCTCCGAAAACAAATTTTCTGTTTATGGAAAAATTCATAGCAGAGCCGATAATGCGGGAGCCGACGTTCGAAAGTTTGACGTGAACTCTGCCGCCCCACAGCACGGGCACGGTGACGAAAACACTGTAAAGAGCATACTCGACGGCATAGCAGGTAAAGGACGACAGCGCGAATTTTAAGACCGTCGAATGTTTTTTAACAAACGCCGACAGTTTTTTCGGCAAACGTTTTGTCATTTTTCATCTTCCTAATTTTTAAGACTTTGTATAGGCGCGGGAATTCTCCCTTTGCGGGAAATGAATTTTTCAGCGGAATATCCGCTTACCGGCATTATCGGAGCGGCTCCGAGAAGTCCGCCGAATTCTATACTGTCGCCGACTTTTTTGCCGTAAGCCGGGATAAGACGGACGGCGGTCGTCTTGCTGTTGACCATTCCTATCGCCATTTCGTCGGCGATTATCGCGGAAATTGTCGAAGCGGAAGTGTCGCCCGGAACGGCTATCATATCAAGACCTACCGAGCAGACGGCGGTCATCGCTTCGAGTTTGGAAAGGGTAAGCGCTCCGCATTCGGCGGCGGCGATCATTCCGGCGTCTTCGGAAACGGGGATAAACGCGCCCGAAAGCCCTCCGACCTGACTTGACGCCATAACTCCGCCCTTTTTGACGGCGTCGTTAAGAAGCGCAAGGGCGGCGGTAGTTCCGTGAGTTCCGCATTTTTCAAGTCCCATTTCTTCGAGGATATACGCAACGGAGTCTCCGACGGCGGGGGTCGGGGCAAGCGACAGGTCGACTATTCCGAACGGCACTCCGAGACGGCGGGACGCTTCATTTGCGACGAGCTGTCCCGTTCTTGTTATCTTGAATGCGGTCTTCTTGACGGTTTCGGCAACTTCGGCAAGATCTCCGTCGCATTTTTCGAGAGCGACCTTGACAACGCCGGGTCCCGAAACGCCTACGTTTATCGCGGCGTCGGCCTCCCCTGCTCCGTGGAAAGCGCCAGCCATAAACGGGTTATCTTCGGGAACGTTGCAGAAGACGACGAGTTTTGCGCAGCCTATCGAATTTTTGTCTTTCGTTTCAAACGCAAGGTCTTTTATTTTTCGTCCCATAAGTTCGACGGCGTCCATATTTATACCCGCTTTCGTCGAACCGACGTTTACCGAAGAACAGACGTTTTCGGTCACGGCAAGAGCCTCGGGAAGCGAATTTATAAGGGCGAGATCGCTGTCGGTAAAGCCTTTCTGAACAAGGGCTGAAAAGCCCCCGATGAAGTTTACGCCGCAGGCATCCGCCGCTTTTTGCAGAGTGCGGGCAAAGGGCACGAGGTCGTTTGTCCTGCAGGGAGCGGCGACAAGAGAGATTGGGGTCACCGAAATCCTCTTATGTATTATGGGAATACCGAATTCCTTTTCGATGTCGTTGCCCGTTTCGACAAGTTTTTCGGCTTTTCTGCATATTTTATCGTAAATTCTGTCGCAGGCGCTTTTGACGTCGGAGGACGCGCAGTCGAGAAGAGAAATACCCATGGTTATCGTTCTGACGTCGAGGTGCTCCTGCGTTATCATTCTTATCGTTTCAAGAATATCGTTACTGTTTATCATACCGTCACCTATATAGTGTGCATCGCGTTGAAGATATCTTCGTGCATAACGTGTATTTCAAGTCCTGCATCTTTTCCCGCCTTTACCATTTCATCGACGAAATCGGTAAATTTAACGTCAAGACCGTCGACCTCGGTTATCATTATCATAACGAAAAGGTCGTCGAGAACTTTCTGGGTTATATCGACGATATTTGCGCCGTGTTTTGCGCACACTGCGGAGACTTTCGCCGTAATTCCGACGGCGTCCTTCCCTATAACGGTTACTACTGCTTTCATTTTTTTCTTCCTTTCAATTTGCCGTAAGGCCGTTTATTACGTTTTCTATTTCTTCATAAGCCTGAGCCGTGCTTTTGCTCCCTCTTACGACGAGAGACCATGCTTCGTGCAGGGCGTCGGCAAAATCGGGGATATCCAGAAGTCCGTCGTTTCCGGCGGTCTCAAGGTTTGTTATATATGTCGAGAAGTCGCGTTTATCGAAGAAATAAGTCGTTTCGGCTTCCCTTTTCCAACTGTCCGCGTCGTCCCCCTCCATAAGAGAGAAAATGCGGTCAAGAATTATCGCGCTGTCGGCTCTCGCTTTTTTCCCCTGAGTCGTTATCGCGTAAAAGGTGTCGTTTTTCCCGAAAGAAGCGCCCGACGACGAACCCGGAAAAGAGGTGAGCCTCATATCTTTTCCGAGAGAGGTCTGCGGAAAATCCGAATTGAGAGAAAAGCCCGTTCTTGCGCCCGAAACGAGGAACGCAGTATTTCCTCCCGCAAAATTTAAGATATCGGAGTTTTCTCCCGTCGCCGAAAGCGAAACCCTGTCGGAAGTCACCATCGTTTTTATCCAGTCCACGGTATTCAGGGTCGGATATCTTTCATATCCGCATTTACCGTTCTTTACCGCGGTCTGTCCCGACGAATAGAGCGCCGCGTCGATAAATTCGGGAAATTCCGCCGTCGGAGTAACAAAAGCGTAAGTCTTTCGCCCCGCGTCGTCCGTTGTCACCGCTTTTGCAATTTCGGAAAACTTTTCACGGGTCCACTGTCCGTTTTCATATAAAACGGCGATATCTTCGCCCGAATATTTTTTTACAAGGCTTTCGTTATAATAAAGGACATAACTGTAAGTCGGAGCGGAAACGCCCAGAAGCAGAGGAAAAAAGCCGTAAGTTTTCCCGTCTTTTTCAAAGAAGGATTTCTGCGACGCAAGCCCGAACTTTTCGTCCGACGGGTCAAGCCCCATATCCTCAAGAGAAGTCAGATATCCTCCCTTAAGAAGTCGGGAGACGGTAGAAGCGTCGGTCTCGATAAGGTCCGCGCGCCCGCTTTTCCCCGTCGACGTTCTGAAAACGTCGCTTTCTATCGTATCGGTCGTTATCTGCAGGGAAACAGTACAGCCGAGTTCCTTTTCGATCGTCTCGTAATGTTTTCTCAGTTTATCCGATATCTCGCTGTCGGAAGACACGTCGCAAAGGGACTTCATCGACCGCAAATCGGAAAGCACGGTATAAACGTACCCCTCGGCGGAAGGCTTGTAGTCATCGGGAAGAACGTCTTCGTCCGTCGCGTTCGGATCGTATGAACAACCGGCGGAAAACAGCAGAAAAACCGCCGCCAAAGCAAGCAGGAAACCTTTTTTCATACCGCACCTCCGTTATATCGGTAGTATATCATAACCTCTGCACTTTTACAAGGAAATTATTCAAACTTTTTCGCAAAACTTGACTTACAAAGCCTTTTATGGTAAAATAATTTGGGTTTTTCCTAAAAATAGCCGCATTTAATTGTTTTTCCTGACTTTTTTACAGGCTATAATTTTATCAAAAACGGACAAAGGTGTGAAACTATGAAAAAAATAACAGCTGTTTTCCTCGTCGCGGCAATGTCTCTTGCAATGCTCTGCGCCTGCGGTGAAAGTAAAACGGAAAAAACGCTCTCTTACGACGATATGAAAGCCTTGGATTGGTCCAAATACGTCGAACTTGCAGATTATTCGAATATCGAACTCGATATGTACCCCGACGTTACCGACGCCGACGTTGAAAAGGAATTAAGCAGTCTTCTCACAAAATCTGCCGAAGAAGTCGAAGTGACCGACCGCGCGGCTCAGAACGGGGACACCGTAAATATTGATTTTGTCGGGAAACTCGACGGAGTTGCCTTTGACAACGGCTCCGCAACGGGTTATTCTCTCGTTCTCGGAAGCAAGTCCTTTATCGACGGCTTTGAAGACGGAGTTGTCGGCAAGAACGTCGGCGACAAGTTTGAACTGAACCTCAAGTTCCCCGACCCGTATCCGAATAACCCCGATATGGCGGGTAAAGACGTCGTTTTCGAAGTAACGCTCAACAAAATAACCGAAACGAAATATCCCGAACTCACCGACGCTTTTATCGCCGCGAACACCGATTACAAGACGATCGACGAATATAAAAAAGCAAAATTCACGGAACTCGAAAAAGCGGCTCATGAAAATATGGTCCTTTACAGAGCGTATTATGCCACCGCACAGATAGAGAGCAATTCGAAGATTTCCGATACAAAACCCGAGGGTCTCTATGACATTTTCTATAACTATATACAAGAGACCTATGAGGGCTATGCAAAAGACAACAATCTGGAATTTGCAACATTCCTTGCCTCATTCGGATGGAGCGAAGACGCCTTCAAGCAGTATGCGGACAGTCAGGCATCGACTAATGAAAAGAAGTCAATAGTTCTTATGAGAGTGGCGCAGCTTGAGGACCTTTTCATAAAGACCGAAGATGAATACAAAACGGAAGCCGAGGCTTTGGCAAAAGAACAGAATACCACCCTTGAAGAACTTGAAAAACAGATGTCGAAAGACCTGATCAAATTAAGCATCACGACGAGAAAAGCGATGAATTTCCTAAACGAACACGTCACCGAAGTCGGAACTTACAGCGACGGCTCGGTCGCGACCGACAACACGGCAACGGAATAAAAACTGCGGGCAGTAAAACAAAAAGTTTTGCTGCCCTTTTTAAGTGGGGAAAACAAGGTCTCTCATTAAGGGACGGAAACCTTCCCTCTTCCGACAAAAGAGGCGGAAGAAGTCCGTCCGTAAACGAAGAGGCTTTTCCGAAGTCCCCGTTTCGAAAAAACAGCCTTTTATTGACCTTGTCTTTTCGCGATATTGCAAAAGATTTTTTCATTTTTTGAAAAAATTCACAAAAACCACTTGCAAAACCTCAAAAAGTATGCTATAATACCTCCGTTGCAGATTGCAGCCGAATACAGGGGTATAGCTCAGTTGGTAGAGCAGCGGTCTCCAAAACCGCGTGCCGAGGGTTCAAGTCCTTCTGCCCCTGCCAAACAAGGAAGACCTCCGCACAAGCGGAGGTCTTCCTTGTTTTATAGAGCAAAAGAGAACCCGAGGCACGCGGAGCGTGCCGGGCTTTACTTTTCGACCGCCGCCGGGGGCGGATGAAGGGAGAAAAGTAAAGGTGCAGTGGTCGGCAGAGACTGAGAAGCATGCGACGAAGGTAAATGCCGGGAACCGCAAGTGGGAAGTCCTTCTGCCCCTGCCAAAAAAAGCACTTGCGAGAGCAGGTGCTTTTTTTATCCAATCCGAAGGATTGGTATGTAGGCAGAGCAAATTCAAACTTTTATCGGTTTTGACGGACGGATTTCCGTCCTGACTTTCGCAGTCCCTTGTAAATACGACAGTATTCACTGCGGTTCCTTTGTCGTTATGCCCAAAATCCGTACCGTTAAAACTGCAGACACCTGCCACCGAGAGATTTTCGAGGGATTTTTTCTTTTTGAGATGCAGTCGGGCTGTCGCCCGACAAGGCGAAAAGAGGAAAAAGCACTGAAAAGAGCCGGGGTCAGGCGATAGAAGTTCGAATCTGCTCTGCCCAATCCCGCGTAAGCGGGTATGTAATCGCCGACAGGCGTATGTAATCGTTCTTCAAAGGGAAATCTTCGGATTGATTACATACATTTTCTTACGAAAATGATTACATTCCGACTTGTCGGATTGCATACAAGGCTTCGCCTTGATTTGTGCGATTGAAAAAGACACCTTTCGGTGTCTTTTGAATCTTTACTGAGAATAAATAATCCGAACCCGAGGCACGCGGAGCGTGTCGGGACCCCTTTTCGACAGCCGGAACAGACAGTCGCGCCTTCCTTAACTTTTTCTTTGAGAAATTGTGCGATTGCACCTTTTCGTGCAGCATCAATCTGTATTGGCATATCGGTTTTTAACCAAATTTTCACACATCAATATGATATATTCGCACATCGGCATCATTCCCGGTTAATTCCTTGAAAGCCTCTTTATAGGTATTCAGTTGATTTTGGTATTTTGTGTCAAGGTCTTCCTCTTCATCATTGGTTTTGTAATCAACGATATGCCAATTATCGCCTTTGCGATAGACCACGTCCATTACGCCGTGCCATATTTGTTTATCATCAATTTTACGGCAAAACGGTAATTCACAAAACACTTCGTCGGAAGAAAGCAATTCTGAAAGAATATCGGATTCTCTTCCGTTTTCCTGCTCATATCCTCCGGATACCGTTCTCGTCCCGACACTTGAAAGAATCGTTTTATAGTACGGATCTTCGGCATCGTAGTCAAGACAGATATCGTTGATAGCATCTTCCAAATTGATCTTCCCTCTTGAAATCACCAACAATTCCATCAAACGGTGAACAATCGTTCCGACGAGAGCGGGATTTTTCTTTTTCTTTCGTTCTTCTGCGTTTTCTTCAGAATCAGTGAATTCATCTGATTTTGTGGCGCTGCTGAGCTTAATTTTGCTCGGCAATTTGATCTCATAGGTGTGTTCTTTTGATGCAGAGTCGGTCAGAACATTGATTTTACCTTCTTCAAGCAGTTTATGTATATTCAGACCGTTATTTGATTGATTGTTTTCTTCAGCTTTAACAGAGAACTCGAACGATGTTATTTCCTGATTTTCGAGCAATGGCAGCCAAGTGTTTCTGGTGTCCGTTGAACCTTCAGAAGTTGCTTCATATCCAATAATCAATGCGTTTTTTGCACGTGTAGCCGCCACGTATAAAAGTCTTTTATATTCCGCATCAACACTGTTGCTTTCTGCTTCTGTCTGCGCCGGATATAATGTGTTTTCCAAACACTTTTTTTCTCCGCCGCCCGGCAATCTTTCGCTGATAGCAAAACAATAACATTCTGGAGTTTGTCCGGAATAGTCGATACGTATTGACGGAGTTTTTGTCTGCTTTCTTCCGCTTGCAAGAATGACAATCGGTGCTTCAAGTCCTTTAACTTTATGTAAATTTGCAAAATGAACACTGTTTTGCTTCATTTCAAAACTCAGGCAGCGTTCTTCTCCGCTTGAATGTAAAAGTCGCTCTAAATATTCGCTGCATGCCGCAATAGAGTCAATTTCCGCTGTTGCGGTTTTTTCTCTTATCAGTTCAAGTGCAAAATACAGATATTCGATTCGTTCCGGACCCGATGCTTCGATCAATTTCGTTTGATTCATTATTGCTGAAAACAAGGCTGCCGGTGAATAGAAACAAGAATCGGTCACGAATCGGTTGAGTTCGGCTATCGCTTCTGAAAAGGGACTATCGGTATTTCCAAACAATGAAAGAGAATTGCCGTCAATGATATACTTTGCAATTATTGATGCATCAATTCGATAAACATCAGAGCATAAAACATCCACAATCTTCATTCTGTCATTCGGATTTGCAATTGCGGCATATATCTTTATCAAGTTGACTAAAGCAGGACATTTATCAAAGCTTGATGCACCTTCCATATAGAAAGGTATTTTTGCTTTTGAAAACGTAGTTGAATAATCGCCGAGACTGCCTTTACCCGAAGTGATAACCATGAAATCCTGATATTTGATTTTCCTTTTTTGTTTTGTCTTTGTGTCGAATATCAGAAAATTCTCATTATCAACAAGTGTTTTGACAATATCGAGGATCTGTTCCGGTTGAGATTCATCCTTTTGATAAGAAAATATACCGCCAAAGCAGTCATCACCGTTTTCTTTTTCGTCGTACGGAATCAAAGGGTACTTACTTTGGTCATCGTTTTCCACCGGCATTAAGTGACTGAACGTATTATTGAAATACTCACAAAGCTGAAGAGTTGAGCGGAAATTACAGGATAAAGACACAACCTTGCCGACATCACCCGAAAACAACTTCTTGACATTTTGGTAAGATGTAACATCGGCACTTCTGAAACGGTAAATCGACTGTTTCGGATCGCCGACAATAAATAGGGAGCCGTTATGCGGGATACACTTTTTCCAATCCTCATGAAGGGTTTTCGCTGAAAGATAAAAGAATATTTCTGCCTGGATCGGGTTAGTATCTTGAAATTCATCGAGAAGAAAGCAGCTGTGTCTGTTATAGATATGCTTAATAAGTGTCCCGTTGTTTTTTGCATCGTTCTCCAGTACTTTTGCAAGATAATATTGATAATCAAAGTATGTCAGTTTACCCAATTTCCGGCGCTCTTCACAGGCTTTTTCCAGGCAATCGCAAACTAACAACTGACAAAACGAAAATCGATAGTTGTTCAGTTTCTCGGTAACTTTGCGGAAATAGTCCGAAAATTCATACCATACCGTTTTCCCTCTTGATTCGTGAGGAATAAACGTATCACTGTTTATTCCGAGCAATTGTTCGACATCTACCTCTTTTTTTATACAAAGATTCTTGGTTTTATTGAACATCTCAATGATATCTGTTATTTTTTCATCCCAGGAAAAGTTTTTAAAAACCTCATAGTGAGCCACAAGATAATCCCATGCCGCAAGGTTTTTGTTCTCTTTTTCTTTTTTTACAAACGTATGACTTTCAAATAGTTTTCCTAAAACCGATACACACTTTTCTTTTTCTTCTTTGAACAGTTCATCGATGGATTTTTCCTGAACCTGTTGATGCGCAAATTCGGCATTTCTGCGGTCTGCAAATGTTTGCATCATTATAGCGAACACGGTTTCGGCATCACGGTTAAACAAACGGAAACGAGTGCTTCTTTCTTTTAAGTCGTCTCCGTATTTACCATTTTGAACGTTCACAAAAAAGCGTTTGTAAAAATCAAGTTCTTCACTTTCGCTGATAGTTTCGGAATTAACGGAAATATCTGCCGAGGTCGGATGCTCGGCGAGGACGGTTTGACAGAAAGAATCTATTGTACCCATGAAGCAAAGGTCAATAGAAGATAAAGCGGCTCTGCATTTTTCGTCACCGTTTTTGCTTTCTTTTTCCAGCCTTTGCTTAAATCTTCCGTAAAACTCATTGGCGGCTGCTTTAGTAAAAGTGATTGCACAAATTTTAGATATATCTGTTCCTGCTTTTACCATATTCGCCATTCGTTCTACCAAAATTGTCGTTTTTCCGGAGCCGGCAGATGCTTCTACAAAAAAATTAGTCTCCAAATCGTTTTTGATAAGTTCTCTTGCCTTTTCATCATTGATTTTTTCTATACTTTTTTCCATCATTCCGCATCCTTATCTTTGCCGCACATATTGCCGAATTTACAATATTTGCACGAATCTTTCCGCTTTGACTTTTCAACGCAGGGGAATATTCCGTCCTCTAATCCGGCTTTGAATTCACTGAGCTTTTCCGAAAGTTTTTCTTTCATATCATCCGAATATGAGCATTTTATAATTTTCTTTAATCTCGGATAGCGGAATTCGCATCCCGAAACATCCGCAATGCCGTTGCTTTCCGCAAGAAAAGCATAGATCAACGCCTGCAAACAACTGTCGACATCATTTTCTTTATGATTTATACGATATCCTGTTTTATAATCGGCTATGATTTTTTCGCCGCCCGGAGCAACTTCGATTCTATCCGGTATTCCTTTTAATTTTATTCCGGTGCCATGCGTCGCTTTTAGTTCATTTTCTGCGGTAATTACCTCATTTTTGCTGTCAATATCATAGCCGTTTGCAATTAAACCAAGAAATTCACCTTTTTCCCGTTCGGCTCCGTCCCTTGATAAGGGCGTGTGTAATTCAAGATAGCCGTCAAATTGATTTTCGGAAAACGAAAGCAGCTCTTGTTTTGATATATTTTTATTGGCAAAATATTCCATTACACTATGAAACAGCAGCCCGACGTCCTTTGCACTGATTACCTCGTAGGGCTTTACATCCTCCGGCTCTTTCAGTCCGATAATTGATTTATAGAAAAACCTTCTCGGGCATTCGAAGAATGTTTCGATAGCAGAGGGAGAGTATTCTTTTGCCAAATAATCAATTTCGGCAGGAACCTCTGCGGAGTTGCCGATTGTATCGTTGCCGTCATTATTATCGTTTTCGTAAAATAAAGCGCCTGCTTTTATTTTTCTGCCTATGTTTCTTAAAGGAGAAAGTTCATCATCGAAATACCCCACGGTTACGGCACTGTCGCTTTTCAAAACCGAAGACATATTTTTCTCTTTTAAACCGGCAAGGTCAAAGTCGGAATAGGAAAGGTGAACGGAAAAACCCAAAGCACTTGCGGTATTCAGCAAGTCATTGTAACTTTTTATTTTATTTTGGATGATGTTCTCCGAAGTCGGTGCCGACCCGTTGTTCGGAAGCAGCAAATAATCGCTGTCAAGCACCATATAGTTTTCTTTCGGCGAGCCGGGGAAGAAGTCATAGGATAATCCTGCAACAAACAAGTATTTCCGTATGCTTGACAGTGCACCTGTAATATTCGTTACAAACAAAGCCCCTTCTTTACTGCCTTCAGAGCAGACCGTTAAATTCAGGATATCGTCTATTACATTATCGGCAGTTGTGCTTTCGGAATACTTAAAATAGTTTTCCAAAAAATCCGTAATTACTTTTGTCGCGGATTTGTCTATTCTTCCCGAATAGCCAAACCGTATTTTGGAATACGACGAAACGATCTCCGAGCACGGCTTTTCAAGAATCCCCGCCAAAGCCTTGACGCTTTTCAAGACATGCTCTTTATCTTCATTTCGGTATGCAGCTTCAAACTTTTTGAGTTTTTCTTCGTTATTCTTACGGTCGGTTGACAGTCTCAAATTGCCCGCACAATCTATTACGCTATGCAGGGCTTTATTGTTTTCGCCTGCGATTCCGAGTTGTTTTTTCAACAGTTCACGATTAAAAGCATCATTATATACCAAATGATTGAGCGCATCCGCACTGTGATTTGCCTCTCCGTTCCAATACGAATATTCTTTCAGCACTCTGGCAGGATTGGAGTTTTGAATCGGCAATCCGACACCGAAAGATACATTAAAGTCATATTCTGCCGACAGGTCGTAAATCATTTGTCCGTATCTGTTTGTATCAGTAATTGCTATTGTGCATTGATCAAGCGGAAGGTTATTCTTAAAAATGTATGAAAGAATATTGCTGACTTCGTTTGAAATGCCGTATGCTTCTGTGATTTTTTGTTGACTCCGGATAGGCTTTTGCCCACACATCTCCGAAATGCTTGTCGTGCGGTAATTGTTACCGGAAACAGTTTTGATAAGTTCTGTTTCGATAGGAGAAAGAGGATATTCGGATAAAACCGAAAACTGTGCAAAAATCGGTTTTGCTTTTTCTATTGCACTGCGAATAAGCGCAATAGTATCAATGCATTTCAAATCGGTCAGCTTTTTACAATACTTATCATAGACATCAATAATCGCCTGATTTTTTTCTTTGAACTCTCCTTGCAATAACTGAGAGTGCAAAACAGTTTTTTCGTTTTCGACAATAAGAGAACGCATAGAAAATAAGACATTCGACATATTTTGCGAATCTGAGAAAGTTGAATTCTTAAAATAATCTACCGTTCTTATGAAAGAATCTACTAAAGGAGCCTCTTGTTTTCTTGTGACAAATGTCTTCTTTAAAGTTAAACCGGAAGCCAATAATGCCATTCTTGAAAGTTCGACGGAATTCACTATGCGTAATCCAAGCGTGTTTTTGCCGAATTTCGCAAGTGTGCGAACGAGTTCGGTTTCATTACATCCGGGAGCAAAAATAATTTTTTCTTTCATATTGTTTCTCCAGTCACCAATCAAAATGCTTTATTTAGCATATTGCGCTTTAGTATATCATAATTTCATCAAAAAAACAACTATTTTGTATCAATTTGACACCATTTCGTATTTTGCTGACGAATCTGTTTTTTTAAGAAGTTGATTGTCATTATTTGTGGAATAAAAGCAGATGGTTCAAAATGTTATTGACAGACGTCTTAAAAGTTCTTTACAACCAAAGAAATACAAGAAATCACTTCTGACCGAATATCGTCGCAGATACCAGAAAAGGTGTCGCAGTTGAGTATTTAACCGAGCCGAAAACGGCATAACAAAAGGAGCAGGCGAAAACCTGCTCCGTAAATAATCCGTATTAAATAGAAAAATCGAGTATTCATAAAGTGAAATCCCTTATGAATACTCGATATGGTAGCGGGGGTGGGACTTGAACCACACGGCCTCCGGGTTATGAGCCCGACGAGCTACCAACTGCTCTACCCCGCGATATATATTAAAAAGGTTTGGTCGAATCTGGTGCCGGACACCGGGTTCGAACCGGTACGAAACTTTCGTTTCACAGGATTTTAAGTCCTGGGCGTCTGCCTATTCCGCCACTCCGGCATATTGCTGAGTTCCGTATGGACAGGAATCTTAAGTGCCTGATTATTATATCACCGAACCTGTGGGTTGTCAATACCTTTTTTTCGTTGTCACAGTTTGTTTGATTTTTTTTCTGTTTTTAGCGCAGGAAAGTTGGTTGACACGCTTTTTGCGCCGTGGTATACTGTATCATACCGACAGTTATGTTTATAATACTATTATATATAAAGGAGATATTGATTATGTCTTATGTAGACGAAGTATTGCAGAATGTGATCGAAAAAAATCCGGCGCAGCCCGAATTTCACCAGGCGGTAAAGGAGGTCCTTGAGTCGTTGAGGCCCGTTATTGAGGAAAACGAAGAGCTTTACAGAAAAGAAGCGCTTCTCGAAAGAATAACGACTCCCGAAAGACAGATCCTTTTCAGAGTTCCCTGGGTAGACGACAAGGGGCAGGCTCATGTAAACAACGGCTACCGCGTTCAGTTCAACAGCGCGATAGGGCCTTACAAGGGCGGTCTCCGCTTCCATCCGTCGGTAAATCTCGGGATTATCAAGTTCCTCGGATTTGAGCAGGTGTTCAAGAATTCTCTCACCTCTCTTCCGATAGGCGGCGGCAAGGGCGGCTGCGATTTCGACCCGAAAGGCAAAAGCGACAGAGAGATCATGGCTTTCTGCCAGAGTTTCATGACCGAACTTTACAGACACATCGGAGCCGATACCGACGTTCCTGCGGGCGATATAGGCGTCGGCGGCCGTGAAATAGGCTACCTTTTCGGACAGTATAAGAGAATAAGAGACTCTTACGAGGGCGTTCTCACCGGAAAAGGTCTTTCCTACGGCGGCTCTCTCGCAAGAACCGAAGCGACGGGTTACGGACTTCTCTATTTCACCGAAGAAATGCTCAGAACGAACGGAATTTCGCTTGAGGGCAAAACGGTTGCCGTTTCGGGCGCGGGAAACGTCGCTATCTATGCTATCGAAAAAGCATACCAACTCGGCGCAAAGCCCGTCACCTGTTCCGACTCGACCGGCTGGATTTACGACAAAGACGGAATTGACCTTGAGCTTCTCAAGGACATCAAGGAAAAGAGAAGAGCAAGACTTACCGAATATACCAAAACACGTCCGGGCGCGGAATATCACGAGGGCAGAGGCGTATGGTCGGTAAAATGCGACATCGCTCTTCCGTGCGCGACCCAGAACGAACTTCACCTCGAAGACGCGGAAATGCTTGTTAAAAACGGCTGTATCGCGGTCGCGGAGGGCGCGAATATGCCCACGACGATAGAGGCTACCGAATATCTGCAGAAGAACGGAGTTCTTTTCTGCCCCGGAAAAGCGGCAAACGCAGGCGGCGTTGCAACCTCCGCTCTCGAAATGAGCCAGAACAGCGAACGTCTTTCCTGGACTTTCGAGGAGGTCGACGGCAAACTCAGAGATATTATGGTGAATATCTTCCGCAACGTCGACGCGGCGTCCAAAAAGTACGGCATGGAGAAAAACTATGTTGCGGGCGCGAATATCGCGGGCTTCTTAAAGGTTGCCGACGCAATGCTTGCACAGGGGATCTGTTAGTAAATATACGGCGGTGTGGTAAAGCCACACCGCCTTCTTAAAGAGGTACTTATGTCAGAAATAAAAGCGGTTCTTTTCGACCTTGACGGAACTCTTCTGCCGCTCGATCAGGACGTCTTCGCAAAAAAATATTTTAATTATCTTACCGAAACCGTCGCGCCGCACTTTGCCGACGCAAAGAAAATTATAAAAATAATGCTTGCGGGCATGGACGCAATGGTAAAAAACGACGGCTCGAAAATAAATAAAGAGGTATTTTTCGAAACAGCCGAAAAACTCGGCGGAAAAGACCTCTGCAAAGAGCCTTTGCTCTTCGGTTATTACGACGGGCTTTATCTTAAACTCAAAGACGACTGCCGTCCGACAGCCGCCTCGAAAAAGGTCGTTTCGCTCTGTAAAAACGCGGGACTTCGCACCGTTCTTGCGACAAACCCGATTTTTCCCGCCGCGGCGACAATAAAAAGAATGGGCTGGGCGGGGCTTTCTCCTGACGATTTCGAATTCATAACCGCGTTTGAAAACAGCCGTTTCTGCAAACCGAACATAAAATATTACGAAGAAATTCTCGGAAAACTCGGACTTTCCGCCGAAGAATGTCTCATGGTCGGAAACGACGTCGACGAGGATATGACGGCAAAACAACTCGGAATAAAGGTGTTTCTGCTTTCCGACTGCATCGTAAACAGAGAGAATAAAGACATTTCCGAATATCCGCGCGGCGGCTTTGCGGCGCTCGAAGAATTTCTGAAAAAAGAGGAAATAATATGAAACGCAGCAGCGGAATACTTATGCCGATGTCCTCTCTCCCGTCAAATTACGGGATAGGCACTATGGGAAAGGCGGCTTTTTCGTTCGTCGATTTCCTTGCGGCGTCGGGGCAGAGATACTGGCAGCTTTTGCCGATGGGGCCTACCGGCTGCGGCGACAGCCCTTATTCCTCCTTTTCTTCTTTTGCCGGGAACCCTTATTTTATCGACCTTGACCTGCTTATAAAGGACGGGCTTCTCTCTCCGAAAGACGTGAAAAACATCGACTGGGGCG
Source organism: uncultured Eubacteriales bacterium (assembly GCA_934501435.1). Taxonomy (GTDB): domain Bacteria; phylum Bacillota; class Clostridia; order Oscillospirales; family UBA644; genus Geddesella. Next base: position 11,911 of record CAKSTW010000009.1, on the reverse strand, counting down.
ACAACGCCGAAGAAGTCGATTACGGAAAGATCTATAAAAACCGTTTCAACGTTCTTTATAAGGCTTACGAAAAGGGAAAAACGCTGTTTGCCGAAGAGTTTTCGCGTTTTTGCGCGGAGAATTCGGCGTGGCTTGAAAATTACGCGCTTTTTACCGCGATAAAAGAAAAATTCGGCGGAAAATGCTGGATCGACTGGGAAGACGAAAGAATAAGGAAACACGACACGAGAGCGGTCGAAGAATATAAAAAAGAACTTTCGGACAGAGTCCGTTTTTATGAATTCGTCCAGTTCCTTTTCTTTGGGCAATGGGAAAAACTGAAGAAATACGCCGCAGAAAAAGAAGTGTATTTTATCGGGGACGTCCCGATATATGCGGCGCTCGATTCTTCCGACGTCTGGAGCGAACCGAAATATTTCAGGCTTGACGAAGACAATTTCCCGACGGAAGTCGCGGGGGTCCCACTCGACGCGTTTTCCGAAGAAGGTCAGTTATGGGGAAATCCCCTTTATAACTGGGAGGAAATGCAAAAAGACGGATACGGCTGGTGGATACGCCGTATAGGCGGCGCGGAAAGGCTTTTCGACGTCATAAGAATTGACCATTTCCGCGGTTTTGAGAGTTTCTGGGCAATTCCTTACGGAGACAGGGACGCGAAAAACGGAAAGTGGGAAAAAGGTCCCGGCGCGCCGTTCGTCAAAATGCTCGCCGCGTGGTTTTCGGGTCTTGAATTCATCGCCGAAGATCTCGGAATAATAGGCGACGACGTTCGGAATTTGGTGAAAGAATCGGGCTTTCCGGGAATGAAAGTCCTTGAATTCGCATTCAATTCCGAAAGTTATTCGACCTATCTTCCCCACTCCTGCGTAAAAGACAGCGTCTGCTATATCGGAACTCACGACAACGAGACCGTTTCCGGGTGGCTTGAAAATTCGAAAAAAGCGGACGTCGCGTTCGCGAAAAGATATATGAAAATAACGCCCGACGAGGGTTGGCAGTTCGGGTTTATCAGAACGGGAATGGAAACGAATTCAACTCTTTTTGTAATGCAGATGCAGGATATCCTTTCGCTTTCCGCGTATTCCCGGACAAATATTCCGGGAAAAGCGTTCGGCAACTGGAAATGGCGAATGAAAAAGGGCGAAACGAACTCGGCGCTTGCAAAGAAACTTTATTCATACACGAAAACATATCAGAGACTTTCGGTCTCCGACATTCCGGAAGATTGAAAAAAGCGGGTCAAAAGCCCGCTTTTCTGTCAGACAAAGAACGCGGTACAGTTGAAACTGTACCGCGTTCTTTATATATTATCAAGAGGGGAAAGGATTATTCAACAGAATCCGTACGGTAAATGAAACGTACGTTTCCGTCGATGTCGTTGCTGTCGGAAGAAAAACTCGTATATTCTTTCGAAACGTCGACCGTCGCCTTGAAACGGAGGACAAGTCCGGCGATATCGCCGTCGACCGCGTCGATAAGTTTTTGAACGCCCTCTTCGTTGAACTGTTTAAGTCCGTCGGCAAGAGTCATGGAACCGTCGCGGAGTTCGGTTATCCCCGAAAGAAGAGCGGGAATATTCGATTTGAGAGCTGCTATTCCGTCGGCAAGCTGAACAGCGCCTGCGCTTACTTTTGCGGTGCCGTCTTTAAGCGCCGCGGCACCCGAATTCAGTTTGTCGGCGCCCGCCGCCGCTGTCGAAACGCCTGCGGTATAATCGAGAAGCCCCGTATAGAATTCGTTGTAACCGTCAAGTTGGGTCTTAAGGCTTTCGAGACTTGCTCTGCCCGCTTTCGCTTTGGCAACGCCTTCGGCTATCTGTTCATTTACGGCAGTCGTTTCAAGTTGTTCGTCGACTGTTTTCTTTATTACCGCTTCATACTGCGCCTCGACGGTCTTTATACCCGTTTCGCTCGCCATATAAGCGTCAACGCCCGCGTTTATCTGAGCCTGAACGGTTTCGGGAATTATTCCTGCGGAAACCGCCGCATTGTAACTGTCAAGATCCATTTTGAGGTTTGTCTTAACGGCGTTTTCGAGAGCCGCTTTTCTTACGCCCGCTTCGACCTGCGGTCTGATAACGCTTTCCTGTTTTCTGACCTCGGTTTCGACCTTTTTTCTTGCCTCTTCTTTTGCCATTGCCGCTATCTTCTCGTCGGAAAGACCAGCGATAACGCCCGTAAGTACGGTCGAATAGTTTTCAATAGTTAAAGTCGGGACGGTAAGACCTGCGGCGGCAATCTGCGTATTTGCGGTTTCAAGAAGTGTTTCAAATACCTGTTTTGAACCTGCGTTGAGTTTATCGTTGTTCGAAGAAAGGGTATCAAGTCCGGATTTAAGTTCTCCGATCCCGTTTTTGAGGTCGGACGTTCCGCCGTCAAGACCTGCGGTTCCCGCTTTGAGTTCTTCGGAACCTTTCGCGAGAGCGTCTATTCCCGCGACGAGAGCGTCGGATTTTTCAAGAAGAGTGCAGAGCCCGCCGTAGAGTCTGGACGAACCGTCGATGAGTTTGGACATCGCGGAAGTGAGTTCGTCAAGTTTGCCGTTCACTTCGTCGACAAGGTCGTCGCTGTCAACGTCTATTTTATTGAATACTTCGTTTGTCGCTATCGTTACGGTGTTGGTAAGAGAAAAATCCTTTACGTTTGCGCTTATTTCGAAATAAGAGGGAATTTCAAGTTTATCTTTGTCGATATTCAGGTTTTCCTGCATGCCGGGAAGAGCAAATCCGACGACTGCGGTTCTGTCTCCGTCGTTTATTATCTTGCCGTTCGTCACTTCGATATCGGAGAATACCGAATTGTCAAGGAGCGTTCCGGTAAGCATAACGAAAGGAACATACATAACTTCGTCTTTGCCGTCAACCGTTACGGTTCTTGTCTGATTGTTCTTATAATCGAAACGGATAGTCACCTTTCCGCTCTTTCCTCTGAGTTCTTCGGGGGAAACTGTTTTTCCGTCGAGTTTATAGGATACGGAAAGCGTTACGGGGAGTTCCTTTTCGATGTTGCCGCGATAATAGATATCGTTGCCTTCGGCGTCCCATACTCTCATATTTTCGCCGTTCATAACATAAGTTTCGTCGCCCTTGACGTTTTCGACGTCCTTAAGATCGGACGGGTCTTCAAGGTTCTTTTCGCCGAGAGTGTTTTTAATCCAGTCGCTGACGATTATCTTCTTAACGTTTCCGTCGGCGCCCGCAAGGACGTAAACGGTCTCGTCTTTTTCTGTCTTTTTATTATCCGAAGTCTCGGTTTTTGCGGTCTCTTCAGCCTCTTTTACGGTATTCCCGTCGTTATTTGAGGCGACTGCGGCGTAAACCGCGGCGCCCGACGCTCCGACAAGAAGCAGAACGCTTAAAACTATCGCAAGGGGTTTTGTGAAAAACTTTTTCATATATATTCAAGCCTCCGTATTTATCTTACTGTCTTTTTTGATTTTGCCCATGCCCAGAGTAGTCTTGCGGACAAGGCCGTCGCAGAGACAAAGCAGAGCCGGCAAAATAAAGATTACGCAGAGCATGCTTATCACGGCGCCTCTTGCCATAAGCATACACATCGAACTTATAATGTCTATATCGGAATAGACGGCGACTCCGAACGTCGCGGCAAAAAGTCCCATTCCGCTGACTATAATCGAAGGGATCGACGACGCAAGAGCGGTCTTTACGGAGTCTTTCTTTGTCTTGCCCGAAATTCTTTCGGCTTTGTATCTCGTCGTCATAAGGATTGCATAGTCGACCGTTGCGCCGAGCTGGATAGTGCTTATGCAGATAGGCGCGATAAACGGCAGAGACTGACCGAGATAATGCGGAAGTCCGAGGTTTATGAATATTGCAAGTTCGATTACCGCAATGAGGATAAACGGAAGAGATATGCTCTTTTCAACAATTGCGATGATAACGAATATCGCGATTATGGAAACCGCATTTACGACCTGGAAATCGTGGTTCGTCGTTTCGATCATATCTTTCATACAGGGCGCTTCGCCGATTAACATTCCGCCCTTGTCGTATTTTTTAAGAATGGCGTTGAGTTCGTTTATCTGCGCGTTTACCTGATCGCTTGCGACTTTATATTCGGAGTTTATGAGCATAAGTTCCCATTTGTCGCTCTTTAATATCTTTGTGATGCTTTCGGGAAGAATTTCTTCGGGGACGCTGCTGCCGACGACCGATTCAAGTCCGAGCACATATTTGACGCCCTCGACGTCTTCCATTTCCTTTATCATCTTTCTGACGTCTTTTTCGGGGGTCGAAGTGTCTACAAGAAGCATGTGTGTCGACGCGATATCAAAGTCTTCGGAAAGTTTGGAATTTGCTATAACGTATTCCATATCTTCCGGCAGGCACTGTCCCATATCGTAGTAAACTTCGTCGTTCGTCTTGTCGTAGCCGTAGTATGCGGGAGGGATAAGCAACGCAAATATTATAAGGAACACGGGGAATATCTTTACTATTCCGCCCGCGAATTTCGTCATATTCGGGATAAGCGACTTATGTTTCGTTTTCTGCAAAGGTTTATCGAGAATAAGGATAAGAGCGGGGAGAACGGTAACGCAGCCGATAACGCCGAGAAGAACGCCCTTCGCCATTACGATACCGAGGTCGCGGCCCAACGTAAAGGTCATAAAGCAGAGCGCCGCAAAGCCCGCTATCGTCGTTATCGAACTTCCGAGGACCGACGTCAGAGTATCGTCGATGGCGTGAACCATTGCTTCTTTGTTATCGGAATATCTTTCTCTTTTTTCGTTGTAACTGTGCCACAGGAATATCGAATAGTCCATTGTTACCGCAAGCTGCAGGACAGCGGACAGCGCTTTCGTTATGTAGGAAATTTCTCCCATGAAGTAGTTTGAACCGAGGTTCATAAGTATCATCATGCCGATACTTGCAAGGAATACGAACGGAACGAGCCAGCCGTCAAGGAATACCATCATCGCAACGCAGGCAAGCAAAACGGCGATGCCGACATATATCGGCTCTTCCTTTTCGCAGAGGTCTTTAAGGTCGGTCACAAGCGCGGACATTCCGGAAACGAAACACTGTTTTCCCGCAATGCTTCTTATCTCCCTTATCGCGTCCATCGTGACGTCGGCAGAGGTCGCGGTATCGAAGAAGATGGCGAGCATCGTCGCGTTTTCGGTATTGAATTCGTTATATATCTTATCCGGCAGAATTTCCATCGGTATCGACAGATCCGCAAGGGAATCGTACCACAGAACGGTTTCGACATGGTCGACCTGTTCGATTTTTGCTTTAAGGGCGGCGACGTCCTTTTCGGACATATCCTCGACTATCACGAAAGAAAACGCGCCCTTGCCGAAATCTTTCATCAGTTCGTTCTGCCCGATGACGGTGTCCATATCTTCGGGCAGATAATCGAGCATATCATAGTTTATTCTGGTCGATACCATGCCGAGAACGGACGGTATCAGCAGAAGAATTGCCAATATTAAAATAGGAATACGGTATTTGACCACCGCTTTTGAAAAATGCATCAGCGTTTACTCCTCTCCGTTATCGTCCGTATGCACATAATATTCCGTTTCTATGACGTCGGGTCTCTGATTCTTCACAATTTTGACAGCCGCAAGCACGGTGCTGAGATTGAGGATACCCTCGGCAAGAACGGATACTCCGAGAAGCACCGTAAGAACTGCCGCAGACTCTGTCGGTCTGAAAACAAGGATAAGTCCCAAAGCCCCCGCAACGACAGCCTCGATAAAGATGAGCCACCATTGCTTTATTCCGAATTTCTTTGAGTCGAACGCTATCTGTATTTTGAAAAGTCCGTCCGCAAAGATCGAAAGCCCGAGGGCTATCGAAATGAAATTGAAGAAGTTGTCGGGTTTGAGAAGAATGAGTATTCCGAGGAATATCGAAAGAATTCCGAAAGCGAGGTCATACTGGAAGGCCAGTCTGAACAGATCCTTTGAAAAATACCCCACAAGTCTTATTATTCCGAAAACTATAAGCATTGTTCCGCAGGCAATTCCTATCGCCGCAGCGGAGACATTCGGCATGAACATAAAAAGAAGCCCCAAGACACAAAGTAAAACGGAGACCGTTATATATCCTATCTTCGCGGCTTTCATAGGTCCTATCGAACGCATTTTTGATTTCCCCTTTCCTTTTCGGTTTTTACGATATTATTATACCGTCGCCGAAAAAAATGTAAACGGACAAAAAAAATTCCGTGTCCTATTTTCAGACACGGAAAGGTAAATGCACAAAAAAATATTTAATTTTTAACAGTTTGGGGCTGTCCGCCGTACCAGAGTTCTTCCATGAGCCCGTAGCGGAGGCGCCAGAGTTTGCGGTAATCTTCGGCAAGATCCTCTTTCATGCCGTTGTTTATCCAGTCGATACATATACCGAAACAGCAGCATTTATAGAAATTTATCATCAGTTTTCTGTCTTCGTCGGCAATCTCCCTGTCGGCGAAGAGCGTATTCGCATAGACCGTCACGACGTGTTCGCAGACCGACATAAGACAGCGTTCAAAGACGTCGCGGTTCGCGGAATTATAGATATGGAACACCGCTTTTCTGTTGTCTGTCGTAAATTTCACGGCGACCGAAACGCACTGCTCGATAGAGCCGACCGACGGGAATTCCTTTATTATCCGCTCCGCGTCTTCCGTGACGATCTCGATAAGAAGCGTCGGAATATCTTCGAAATGGTAGTAAAAGGTGTTTCTGTTGATACCGCAGCTTTCGACAATATCTTTGACGGTTATCTTGGAAAGAGGTTTGTCGTTAAGAAGTTTTACAAATGAATCCTTGATCGCTTTTCTTGTAAAATTCGGCATTCGCGCTCTCCTTTTTCTTCTTTTGTATAATAAATATAGCATATCGGGACGAAAAATGCAAGAGTTGCGGTCGGTTTTCCGCAAAAATTCGTATCGGAAATCCATTGAAAATTTTACGGGATATGTAATATTATAATGAAAAAGACAGAAAAGCGCACCTGCAAAACAGGTGCGCTTTTCCGAAAGAGGTAAATGATAAAAAGAATATGAACAATCAATTATATGAATAATAGTAGTCTTCGGCGTCTTCGTAGTCGTAGAAGTCGTCGTAATGATCGGCGTAGAAATCCTCCGCCGCAAGGTAATCTTTCGCGTTGAAACAATCGCCGTCTGATACCGTCGGCTGTTTTTTCGAAGAAGATTTCTTCGCGGCGTCCGTCGTTTTCGGTTTTTCGGCAGAATTGTATTGCAACTCTTATTTGCATATATTTACCAAAAACTTTTTCTCCTTATTTTTGCGTTAATTTCAAGGAAATTCCTGTAAGTATTGATATTTCTCCGAAAACGGTATATAATATATTCGGAAACACTGCAACTATTGGTTGCCGAAAATTTCCATTTATTGTTGGTAGCGAAAAAACCGCATATCCGTTATAATCGGACAGACAACGAAACGAAAGGACGAAAAACATGACACTCGGAAAAAAGATATTCACATTACGTTCCGCGGCGCACATTTCCCAGGAGACGCTCGCGGAAAAACTCGACGTATCCCGTCAGTCCGTTTCAAAATGGGAAATGGATCAGGCGGTCCCCCAGATAGACAAAGTTCTGCTCTTATGCGATCTGTTTTCGGTCTCCTGCGACACGCTGCTTCGGGAGGACGCCGAAATATACGGGGACGTCCCCGGCAAAACATCGGCGATAAACAAGACCGACGGGCAGAATAAATATTTCGGAACAGACGGTTTCAGAGGGGAAGCGAACGTCACTCTGACTTCCGATCAGGCGTATAAAGTCGGACGTTTTCTCGGCTGGTATTTTTCCTCGCCGCTTTCCGGTTTTCACACCCCGTCATACCGCCCTAAAATAGTTATCGGAAAAGACACCCGCCGTTCAAGTTATATGTTCGAATACGCCCTTGCCGCAGGGCTTACCGCCTCTGGCGCGGACGCGTATATGCTCCACGTCATAACGACCCCGGGAGTTGCGTTCGTCACGCGGCGCGACGGTTTCGACTGCGGGATAATGATAACCGCGTCGCACAACCCGTTTTACGACAACGGAATAAAAGTTCTCAATTCGAAAGGCGAAAAAATAGGCGACGACATCACCCTTTTAATAGAAGCATACCTCGACGGCGACCTTAAAAAAATAGGGATCGACGGCGCGGATCTGCCTCTTGCGCGCAGAGAAAAAACAGGCAGGATAGTTGACCACGCCGCGGGAAGAAACCGCTATGTGGGCTATCTTATCTCCCTCGCTTCCCATTCCTATAAAGACCTGAAGATCGGGCTCGACTGCGCGAACGGAGCATCATGGTCGATCGCGAAATCGGTCTTCGACGCCCTCGGCGCGCGCACCTGCGTTATCGGGGACATGCCCGACGGGCTTAACGTAAACGAAGGCTGCGGTTCGACCCATATTGAAAAACTTCAAGCTCTTGTCAAAGAAAAAGGGCTCGACGTCGGTTTTGCTTTCGACGGGGACGCGGACCGATGCATCGCGGTGGACGAAAACGGAAAAATCGTTGACGGAGACGGAATTCTCTACGTTCTCGGCAGAAGACTCAAGGCAAAAGGAGCTCTCGACAAAAACAGGATAGTCGCGACCGTAATGTCGAACACCGGACTTTTCAGGGCGCTCGAAGACGCGGGAATAGAATATGAAACGACCTCGGTCGGAGACCGTTTCGTCTATGAAAAAATGGAAGAAGAGGGGCTTCGGCTCGGCGGCGAGCAGTCGGGGCATATAATTATCCGCAAATACGCGACGACGGGCGACGGACTGCTGACGGCAATAATGCTGACCGAAGAGATGCGGGACAAAAAATCGGGACTTTCGAAACTTTCCGAACCCGTTGTTCTTTTCCCGCAGAAGACCAAAAACGTCAGGGTCACCGACAAAAACGCCGCGATAAACGACGAAGTATTATTAAAGAAATTCGAAGAGATAAACGCCGAACTCGGCAGAAACGGAAGAGCGGTCCTGCGCGCAAGCGGAACCGAACCCGTGCTTCGGATAATGCTCGAATGTAAAAGCGAAGAGAAGTGCGACAGATACATTTCGGCGCTTTATTCGATCGTCAAAAAGAGAGGATATTGCTGTGAATGACAGAGAAATAAGAACGGAGTCGCTTTTCGGAGACGTTCCTCCGTATCTGAAAGAAATTTTCGAAGAAAGCGGATACCCGTGGGAAATAATCGGGAAAATTCCGGAGACGGCAAAAAAACTTGTCGAAAAAGGAATTCCCGGTTTTACGGAGATAAGACCCGGTATTCTTGTCGGCAAAAATGTGAAAATATATGAAACCGCAACGATAGAGCCTCCCGCCGTTATCGGAGAAAATTCGCTTATCCGTCCCGGAGCGTTTATAAGAGGAAACGTAATAACAGGCAAAAACTGCGTTATCGGCAACAGCAGCGAACTGAAAAACTGCGTGCTTCTGGACGGAGTGCAGGCGCCCCACTATAACTATATCGGGGATTCGGTTCTCGGCAACGGGGCGCACATGGGCGCAGGCTCTATATGTTCGAACCTGAAAGCCGACAGATCGGAAGTTTCAGTCAAAGGCGAAATTCTTTACCGGACGGGGCTTAAAAAATTCGGAGCGGTTCTCGCCGACGGCGCGGATATAGGCTGCGGCGCGGTCCTTAATCCCGGAACGGTTATAGGAAGAAACACCAATGTTTATCCCCTTGTTTCGGTAAGAGGGACGGTCGGCGGAGGAAGAATAGTCAAAGCGGCGGGAAACGTCGCCGTAAAAGAGGAAAGAAAAAAATGTGCGGAATAATAGGATACACAGGCAAAAACAGCGCGAAAGACATCATAACGGACGGGCTTTTCGCGCTTGAATACAGAGGGTACGACTCCGCGGGAATTGCAATCTCCGACGGAGAAAAGATACGGACGCTCAAATGCGGGGGCAGAGTTTCAAGTCTTAAATCCGAAGCGAAAAACGCCTTTCTGCCGGGAGACTGCGGAATAGGGCACACCCGCTGGGCAACTCACGGCAGACCCGACAAAAAAAACGCCCACCCCCATGAATCGGGCGCGGAATTTCTCGTTCATAACGGAATTATCGAAAACTGGGCGGAAATAAAAAAAGAACTGACAGAGGAAGGCTATTCTTTCAAAAGCGAAACGGATACGGAGTGCGCGGCGCACCTTATCGACAGGGAATATAAAAAAACGCACGACCCCGTCGCGGCAATATATTCGGCATGCAGAAAGATAAGAGGTTCTTACGCTTTTGCGGCGGTTTTTAAGGATATGCCCGAAGAAATATACGCGATACGCAAGGACAGCCCCCTTATCATTACAAAAGCCGAAGACGGGACGTATCTCGCCTCCGATATCCCGGCGCTCCTGCCGCACGGGAAAGAATTTATCCGCCCCGAAGAAAACACCGTCTGCAGAATAACCAAAAGCGGTGTTTGCTATATAAGCGAAAGCGGCAAAGAATCAAGCCCGACCGCCGAAAAATTTACGGGAGACTTTTCTTCCGCGCAAAAAGACGGATTTGAAAGTTTTATGCTCAAAGAGATGACAGAACAGCCCGAAGCGATAAAAAGAGCCGTTCTGCCGAGGATAAACGCCGAAGGTCTTCCCGATTTTTCGGCTGACAACGTTCCCGATAAAATATGGACGGATATTTCCGCCGTCTCTGTTGTCGCCTGCGGCTCCGCGCTGCATGCGGGACTTATCGGCAAAAAACTCACGGAAAGCCTTGCGGAAATCCCCGTAAACGTAAACGTCGCGTCGGAATACCGCTACGCGCCGCCCGTCGAAGACAAAAAAACGCTTGTGATCTTCGTTTCTCAGTCGGGAGAAACAGCCGACACCCTCGCGGCGCTGAGAATGACGAAAGCCGCGGGAAAGAAAACGCTTGCGATAGTGAACGCCGAAGGGTCGGCAATAGCGGAAGAGGCTGATATGACAATTTATCAGAAAGCGGGACAGGAAACGGCGGTCGCGACAACGAAAGGCTACTCGACCCAAGTCGTTTTATTCGCCTTGATAGCCGTAAAAGCGGCTCTTGCGCGGCAAAAGATCAGCGAAACCGAAGCGCGGAAAATCTGCGCCGAAATTTCGGAAAAACTTCCCGAAACGGTTTCGGAAATCATATCGCGCAGGGACGAAATAAAAAAAATCGCCGAAAAAATAAAGGATAAAGACGACCTTTATTTCATCGGGCGGGGCGCTGATTTCGCCGTCGGGAACGAATGTTCGCTGAAACTGAAGGAAATTTCGTATATCCACAGCGAAGCCTACGCCGCAGGCGAACTCAAACACGGGACGATAGCCCTTATAGAAAACGGAACGCCCGTTGTCTCCCTTGCGACAGACCCCGCATATTACGAAAAAACGGCGTCGAATATCCTCGAAGTCAAAGCGCGGGGAGCGTTCGTTATCCTTGTCTGCGGCAGAGATTTCGAAAACGCGGAAAGCTGCGCCGATATGGTTTTCCGGCTTTCCGAAGACCCGACACATCTGCCTGCGGTCGTATTTTCGCAATTGCTTGCCTACGAAACGGCAAAACTGCGCGACTGCGACCCCGACCGACCGCGCAACCTTGCAAAATCGGTCACGGTGGAATAAAACAATGATCATATAGGGAAAACGGGGCGCCGCATCTGCGGCGCCCCGACATTCAGCCGTATAAATCAAGGCGAAGCCTTGTATGCAATCCGACAAGTCGGAATGTAATCATTTCGCAAGAAAATGTATGTAATCAATCCGAAGTTTTCCTTTGAAGAACGATGATGTACGCCTGTCGGCGGTTACATACCCGCTTACGCGGGATTACATACCAATCCTTCGGATTGGATAAAAAAAGCACCAGCTCTCGCAAGTGCTTTTTGGGGCGGAGAAGAAGTGATTCGAAGCTTCGCCTCAATTGCGGTTCCCGGCATTTCCCTTCGTCGCATGCTCCTCGGTCT
>CAKSTW010000008.1 GCA_934501435.1 uncultured Eubacteriales bacterium | reverse complement strand
TATCCACAATCGCTTTTTTCTTTGTCTACTGCGGTGCAAATTTTGACTTGAATCAGGGGTTGTTCAGAGTTATAATAGCCGTATAAAAAGCAATCGCCTCTCGAGTAAATGCGAGAGGCGAGGCGGGCATATGATTCCACGGAAATCCCTGCTGACCACATAACAGACCACCTACCGTTTCGGAGCACTCGGAAACAGTGGACTGGGGAGTGGCGAAGAGCGCGGTTTTCCGAGCGGAAAGGGGCGGAAAAAGCTATTTTTAGCGGAAATTGCCTTCATAGGTCCGTTTGGGACGTCGATGCCGCAGGTTCGAACCCTGTCATCTCGACCAAGATTTTGACCGAAAGCAGAGTCTGTTCTCCACTTTCGGTCATTTTTTATGTTTATTTGGGTCTTTCGCCGTCACTTCGGCAAATTTCCTAACGGCAGAAAGCGACTTGAGCCGCATTTACAGCACAAGCCGCTTTCTTTTTTAGGAAGTTTTTTCTTTACCTACCGCGCCGCGATTTTTAAGGGATGAACATAATTTTTCAACATAAAAACTTGTCAGACAAATGCAATATATTGTTTCTTTGCCTTGATCTATGCCGGAATTTGTGATATAATGTATATGTCAGTATGTGCGGTCAGATTTGACTTCGTTTGGTTCGTGGAAACATGGGCGGCATCGTATCGTTAGATATGGATGCATTATTTCGCGGCACATGTTCGTCTTCAGATACGCTATAAACGCATAAAATCACCGACTCATTAAGAGTCAATAGGTCGGTATGTTTGTAGTCGTATAAGTCGTAATAGTAGTGCTGACGATAAAGGCAGAACAGACTGGATCAAGCTGGTTTGGGAAGTCGGATTTGTACTGGTGCGAAGAATAGTGATACAAGGCTGCATATCTCCAATGTTATTGGCGGAATGGGAAGTCCCCCGCTTTATGGCGTGGGCCAATAATAACAAAGGAGGTGAGTTCCGTGAAAAGGGCGGACAAAAATATCGTTATCAATGTTAACACCGTTGGTATTGATAACAAGGTAGATGTTAATGTCAACATTAACAAGTCACCAATCAAAATCCCTGTTGCAATTTTAATTGCACTCGGTGCAATTACAGGAGCAACCATACTGGCTGTATCACTCTGCTGTCCCGAAATGCTTGCTGATGTTGTCCGTTTTATCATCAACATAGCATCTGGTAGCTAACACCAGTACACTATTTTCAAAGTGAGGTGCTATACCTTTGATATATATTAATTGTCCGCTTTACGGTTTAAAATCAAAAAAAGTATTAAAGCGACTTCTTCATATCAGTGGAAATCAAATAACCAATCAAGCCTATATTGCATCATTAGTTTCGCCTTACATTGACAAATCGGCAAAGCCACGATTGATCGAACCTCCAAAAGAAAAATTAAAAACAATTCAGAGAAGAATCAAAAAATGTCTGGGACGCATCATGGTTCCGGACAATATTTTTTCAGGAATTAAAGGTAGATCGTATGCAGATAATGCAAGGCGGCATATTGGAAATGATAGAAGAAATTTATTCAAAATTGATTTAACAGCATTTTTTCCTTCAATAACGCGGGATGTCGTCTATCGCTTTTTCAATAATGATATGCAATGTTCACCAGATGTGGCTGCGATCTTAACCAATTTAACCACCATTGACATAACAAAATCAAATGTTCAAAACGCGAATGAAATATATGACTTTTTAAAAGAAAAAGGCGTATCAAGTTTTAACCATCTAATATCAGGAGCTCCAACAAGCCAAATATTATCGTATATGGTCAATCACCGTATGTTTAGCGAAATGCAACGACTCTCAGATAATAATTGCATTGCTATGACCGTATATGTCGATGATGTAACCTTTTCAAGCAAAAATCGAATTTCTAAAGACTTCAGAGACAGAATTTTGGCAATCGTAAAAAAGTATAACTATCAAGTTTCAAAGAAAAAAGTGAAATTATATACTAAACTGTATCCCAAATTGGTCACTGGCGTCATTATTGATCAAAATGGGAAAGTGGTCATAAAGAACTCTATGCGGCAAAAAATCATTGACACATTAAACGAATTAAAGAAACACCCTGAAGATGCAGACACACGTATGCGCTTAAAAGGGTTATTAATCGCGGCAAGACAGGTCGATAAGAACATATACCCCATGATATATAAATACACATTTCAAATAGATAATGAGAACACTTGAAGCATTTTTAAGGGCTGACCGCCATGGTCAGCCCTTATTTGTCGCCTTCTCTCCTACCTTGATTTCCGCAATCTCCTTTTTCATCTCCGCAATCAGCACCTTGAGCTTTTCCTCGCACTCCTCCCGCGTGGTAGCGTAGATATTCTTGGCGATTCGTTTCCCGTTCACGCGCGGGGAAAATCTGCCCTCGTAGAGATGGTCGTTGATCATCGTCACGCCCCGTGTCGGGTTCGCGTATCTTGCCCTTATACGGCTCAAATTTCGACTCTGTCGGCTGATCGGTTGCTTCACTGTACTTGCCTTGTCCGTTGCGGTCGGCTCCGGATTGGGCGTGTCAGCCCCGCGATTTCGCGGTCGATTCTCGCCGGAATTCGCAGCCGTCTTACTTTTTCACGGCTCTTCTCAGTTTTTTATAAACGCGCTGAAGAGTCGGCAGGCATTTTTTCATAAACGCATATCTGCCCCTGTTTATTTTCAGTTCGAATTCTCCCGCGAACTCGACGATTATCGGAGAAAATCTTTCCTTAAAATTATACAGACCGTCGTCAAAAGTCCCCGCAAGCCCTCCGAGATTTAAGAAATCCGCATTTCTTTCCGCCGCCGCAGTGCAGGAAGCGGCAATTACGCTTCGCGGAGCGTGGAAAGACGGAAAGACGTTGAGGTCGCTTCCGCCGTAGAGATACTCGACGACTTTTACGCCGTCCTTATTCGGCGGAAAAATGTTGAGCGCCGCGGCAAGAGGTATCTTTTCGCCCCTTTCGTCAAGCGCTTTTTTCGCCTCGGCGAGAAGGTCTGCGTTCTTTTCGGTATTTTCTTTTTCTAATTTTTCTTCAAGGTTCGCGATGTATTTTTTTACGTCGCAATACTCTATCCCGATATAAAAATCATCGCCGAAACTCTTCTGCATAAGCGAAAAATAACTTTCGCCGCGAAGAGATATATGCTGTCTTTCCTCGGTGTTCGAAAGTATCTTCTTGAACCCGGCGACGTCGTCCGAATGTTCGAATTCAAGCCCCCTGAACGTCTGAAACGCGCCGAAATAACGGCGTATCGACGGCTTGAAATTTTTCTTCAGTTCGTCGAACGAAAGGAGTGTTCCGTCCGCTTTTTTAAGAGGTATCATCGCGTTATAACGCGGCTGAAGAGCGGAATGAAGTTCTTTTCCGAATCCGCCGTGGATAAAGCCTGCGGAAACGAGATTTTCGAAATCTCTTTTCCCCTTTTCGACGTCGACGGGGTCGTAATAATTCTCTTCGGGAAGAGACGGCAAAGTCTTTGCGACGGGTATTTCGGGGTCGCACATAAAAGAAGACGCGCCGTGCTTTTTGCAGAATGAAAAAACGCCGTCGCGGAAAGCCGAAACCGCTTCCTTATCGGAAAAATCGAGAATAGGGCCCCGCGGAGCGTAAGCGTGCTTTACTGTCGGAAGGATTTTCCTTACCAGAATAAGGCACACCCCGCAAAGCGTTTCGTCGCGGTAGATCCCGCAGAAAAAATGCTCCCAGTTATTTTTCAGTTCCGCCCACGCTTTCGTCTGCTGGATAGGCGCAAAAGAAGCGTGCGAAACGAATTCTTCAAAATCCCCGACGGGGATATTTTCCTTAAAAGAGTACATATATTCTCCTGCTTATCGGCTGTTTTTGACGGTCTTCGTCTTTATCGTCTTTTTGAAAAGCGTATTTTTTATTTTCTGGAATTTCGGAAGCAACGTTCTGAAAAGCGAAAACCTGAATTTATCGGCGACAAGATAAAGGTCTCCGACAAACTCCGTCACTTCCCCGTCGTAACTTTTTTTATAGCGGCAAAGTCCGTAAAGCGGATTGTTTTCGTCGTTCGGGTCGCCCGTTACTCTGCCGAGGTCGTGCACTTCCATTCCCATATCGAAACTCTTAAGAATTCTTGTCCAATTAAGAAAATGCGTCGGGCGGAGAGTGTTGCGCAAAAGATTTTTCGTGCCGCCGTAAAGACAGATCGCGGTCTTTCCGAAACGGGAGGTTATCCCTACCGCAAGACATATTTTATCGGGGACGTTTTCGCCGAATTTTTCGGCAAGTTCCGCGGAAACTTTGGCGTTTCGCGAAATCGTCGTTTCAAGGCTTTCGTTTTCCTTTTTGAGCGCGGAAATTTGTTTTTTATCCTTTTTTTCGGCGTTTTCGAGTTCGCCGAGCAGTTTTTCGTTTTCCGCTTTTTTCGCTTCCGCCTTTTCACAGATATCTTTTCTGCGTAGATTATCGCAGTAAATAAGGTTCATTACCGCCTTGCCGCAGAGAGACGTCACGATTTTTTCGTAATAACTTTTATCGCGCTGGATAAAGGAAACACGGTCGGAGGTTTCGGTCATGACTTCAAAAAATTCGTCAAGTTTTTCGGGGTGCAGCGGCAGGGTCTTGTCGTCGTATTCTTCGGAATAAAGCGCTCCGTCTTCGGCGCTGCGAAGTCCGTGTCTCACCCCTTTTTCGCATTTTTTAAGGAGGCTTTCGGGGGTCTTTTCCCGAAGTACGGTCTGAATAGTCAGCGGCGGCTGGACGATATAGAAATCTCTGTCCTTATTTATGACAAACCCGCTTTCGGTAAGAGAAGAAACGGCGGAACTGTCCCTTTCTTCGCCGTTTACCCTTTCTATAATAAGCGGGTCGCAGACAAGCGCCGCTATCCTGTTTTTCTTCATTTCGGAAAGAATAAACGCCGAAAAAGCCGAAACAAGTTCTTTATTTTCAAGGTCGCAGACAAAGCCGTCGGGACAGTACCAGATATTGCAGACCCTGACGTTTCTTTCAAGGCAGAGAGCCGAAAGGACGGGACGGTCTCCCTCAAAACCCATATAAAAAGACGGTCTCCACGCGGACTTGACCTCCGCCCAATATGAGGTCTGATAGACGGAACCGCCGTTTTCTTCGGAAAATTTATTGAAAAGTCCTTTATCTTCCGTCTTTACGAAAGTGTATTTTCCCATTTATAACAATCCTTTGATATATATTACATTTGATTATAGCATTTGCCGAAAGAAAAGTCAATATAAAGACTTGAAAAACGACGGTTTTTGCTGTATAATCAATAGAAGAGCGGAGACAGCGCGGCGGCGGTGAGAAACGTTATGAAGTCGAGGAGAAGAGCCGCGAAAACAAGTTTGCCGCAGTCTTTCGCTTTGCCTCCGAGATAGACCGAAATCGTATAAAGAGTGGTTTCGGTCGACGCTGAAATTACGCTGGCAAGAAAGCCCGCATAACTGTCCGCTCCGCAGTTTTTCAGTATATCCGAAAGCATCGCCAGAGCCCCCGACCCCGATATCGGTCGGAGAAGCGCGAGAGGCACGACTTCGGCGGGGATATTGACTTTCCCGAAAAGAGGAAGCAGAAGACACGACAGAAAATCGGTAAACCCGGAAAGCCTGACCGCCGAAAGCGCCGGAATGACGAAGAGCAGCGTCGGGAAAATTTTCCCGAGCGTTTTTATACCGTCTTTCACCCCCGACGAAAACGCCGCGAGGACGTCCGTTTTTTTTCTCGCGTATAGAATAAGAACAATAAACGCCGCCGTTATTATCGGGAAAAATCCGTTCATTTATCCTCCTTGAAGAGCGCGAAAGAAATTATTACGGCAAACACGGCGGAAATTATCTGCGTAAAGAATACGGGCAGGATAACCGCCGACGGGAAAGCCGAACCCGCGCTCTGCCTTACCGCGATGACCGTCGTGGGGATAAGTTGCAAAGACGACGTATTGAACAGGATAAAGAGCGCCGGACTTCTTGATATCTTCCCGTTTTTTATCATGCCGTCCGTCGCTTTTATTCCGAATGGAGTTGCGGCGTTGCCGAGCCCGAAAAGATTCGAAACGAGGTTCAGAGTGACGTTTTCGGCTGTCTTTCCGTTTTCAAAAGCCGCGGGCATGAGTTTTTTGAGAAGAGGCGCCGCAATTTTCTGCATTTTTGAAGTAAGTCCCGCTTTTTCGGCGACCGATGCCGTTCCGCAGAAAAAGCAGACGGAGCCCGCAAGCGACAGAATAAGGGTCACGGTGTCGCTCATGCCGCCGATTAAAAAAGAGTCGAAACACGGAATATTTCCCGCAAAAAAACCGTAGATCAAAGACGCCGCCAAAAGAATTATAACCGTAAAAATAAGCATACAATCACCGTTACGAACTTATGAAAGGAAAACCGTATATATGCTGTTTGATTCTCACGCACACCTTGACGACGAAGCGTTTTCGTCCGACAGATATGGAATCATAGAAATGCTCAAAGAAAACGGAGTCGGGAATTTTATAAACGTCGGTTCGACGATGGCGTCTTCCGAATTTTCGCTTTCCCTTGCCGAAAAGTATCCGTTTGTCTATGCCGCTGTCGGCGTTCACCCCTCCGAATGTGAAGATATGACAGACGGCGACCTTTTGCAAATAGAAAAATGGCTGTCGCACGAAAAGTGCGTCGCGCTCGGCGAAATAGGGCTTGATTATCACTATGACGGTCCGACGAAAGAAAAACAGAGATATTGGTTCGAAAAACAGTGCGAACTTGCAAAAAAACTTGACAAACCCGTTATAATCCACGACAGAGAAGCCCACGAAGAATGTTTTGACATTGTAAAAAAACACGGCAACCGCGGAGTTTTTCACTGTTTTTCATCTTCTGCCGAAATGGCGCTCCGACTTTATAAAGAAGGTTTTTATATCTCCTTTACCGGAGTTCTCACCTTCAAAAATTCGAAAAAAGCCGTCGAAGCGGCAGAAAAAATGCCCCTTGACAGAATCCTTATCGAAACAGACTGTCCGTATATGGCGCCCGAACCCTTCAGAGGAACTCGAAACGAGCCGAAAAACGTCATAAGGGTAGCCGAGAAACTTGCCGAAATCAAAGGAATTTCGGTCGAAGAAGCCATAGAAAAGACCGCCGAAAACACAAGAAGACTTTTCGGAACAGGAGATAAATAATGTCGAAACTCACTCTTATCGCGACAACGGCGTTCGGACTTGAGGCAATAGTCGCGCGCGAACTTGAAAATCTCGGATATACCGACCGAATGACCGAAAACGGCAGAGTTACTTTTGCGGGAGACGAGGACGCCGTTGCAAGATGCAATCTCTGGCTTCGCAGCGCCGACAGAGTTCTTATAAAAATGGGAGAATTCAAAGCGGAGTCGTTTGAAGAACTGTTTCAGGGCGTAAAAAAACTGCCGTGGGACGAAATTTTACCCGAAAACGCGGAATTTCCCGTTACCGGCAAAAGCGTAAAAAGCAAACTCTTTTCGGTTCCCGACTGTCAGGCGATAACGAAAAAAGCGGTCGTCGAAAAGATGAAAACGAAATATTCAAGAGAAGTTTTCGAGGAAACGGGCGCGAAATATAAAATCGAAGTGTCTCTCTTAAACGATATCGCGACTTTGACCATTGACACGACGGGACCGGGTCTTAATAAACGCGGCTACCGCAGAATTGCGGGAGAAGCGCCCCTCAAGGAAACGCTCACCGCGGCGATAATAAATCTTTCGTATTGGAAAAGCGGCAGAATTCTTCTCGACCCGATGTGCGGCAGCGGAACTGTCCCGATAGAAGCGGCGCTTATCGCGAGAAATCAGGCGCCGGGGCTTTACAGGAATTTCATTTCGGAAAGCTGGGAAAATCTTCCGTCGGGCGTCTGGACGAGAGCGCGGGAAGAGGCGAAAAGTCTTATAAGACCTGCAAGAAAGGGACTTATTTCCGGGAGCGACATCGACCCGAAAAACGTCGAACTTTCTCTTCTCCACGCAAAGGAAGCGGGCGTTTCGGATATCGTTTCCTTCAAGAAAGCCGACGTCAGACAGTTTTCGTCAAAGGAAAAATTCGGGTTTATCATAACAAATCCGCCCTACGGCGAAAGGCTCGGCAACACAAAAGAGGTCGAAAGACTTTACGAAAATATCGGAAAAGTTTTTTCGCGGCTCGACAACTGGTCGTATTATATCATAACCTCGAACCCGTCGTTTGAGCGGCTGTTCGGCAAAAAAGCCGACCGTCGCAGAAAACTCTACAACGGACGGCTCGAATGTCAGTTATATCAATACCTTAGCAAGGAGAAACCTCCGAAAAAGGAGATGTAAAAAAGAGCGGATATATCGCAATGATATATCCGTTTTTCTTATTTCTTTTCGGAAAGTTTCTTTTCAAATCTGTCTTTTGCCGTGTTTTCGGGGACGGCGGTCGGGTATTTCCCGGTAAAGCAGGAATCGCACAAATCGCCGCAGCAGATAAGGTTTTTGAGTTCCGAAACAGGCAGATATCCGAGGCTGTCGGTTCCGATAATATCGGAAATTTCGGCAATCGAATGATTGCAGGCGATAAGATTGTCGCGGGAATCTATATCCGTTCCGTAATAGCAGGGATTGAGAAACGGCGGCGACGAAACTCTGAAATGGACTTCTTTTGCGCCTGCCTCCCTCAAAAGCCCGACAATTCTCCTGCAGGTCGTACCCCTGACTATCGAATCGTCGATAAGGACGACTCTTTTCCCTTTTATAACGCTTGAGATCGGGTTTAGTTTTATTTTTACCTGGTCAAGTCTGGTTTTCTGCCCCGGAGAAATAAAGGTCCTGCCGATATATTTGTTCTTGATGAAGCCTATCTCATACGGGATACCCGATTCTTCGGAATATCCGAGCGCCGCGTCAAGCCCGGAATCGGGAACTCCGACGACGATATCCGCGTCGACGGGACAGGTCTTCGCAAGGATTTTCCCCGCGTTTTTTCTCGCCTCGTGCACCGAAAAGCCGTCGATCACGGAATCGGGACGGGCAAAATAGATATATTCGAAAATACAGATATGTTTTTTGGCTTTATTGCAATGCGTCGTGTCCGATTTTACGCCGCTTTCGTCGAAAATCAGGATTTCGCCCGGCATAATATCCCTTATGAATTTCGCGCCGACAGAAGTCAGAGCGCAGCTTTCGGAGGCGACGATATACATTCCGTCGTCGGTCTTTCCGTAACAGAGAGGACGGAAGCCGTAAGGGTCGCGGGCGGCGATAAGTTTCGTCGCGGACATCAGAACAAGGGAATAGGCGCCTTCAAGCCTCGGCATTGCCGCAGAAAGAGCCTTTTCGATAGAAGGCGTTTTGAGTCTTTCCTGGGTGACGATATACGCGATGATTTCGGTGTCGCTCGTCGTATGGAAGATCGCTCCGCGAAGTTCGAGTTCGTTGCGCAAGTCCCACGCGTTCGAAAGGTTTCCGTTATGCGCAAGCGCCATTTTGCCTTTCTGGTGGTTTACCTCGATAGGCTGGCAGTTTGAAAACGCCTTGCCGCCGGTAGTCGCGTATCTGACGTGTCCGACCGCCATTTTTCCTTCGGGAAATTTTGCAAGTTTTTCTCCCGTAAAAACTTCGTTTACAAGCCCTACGTTCTTTTCGGAAAAGAAGACCCCGTCGTCGTTTACGACTATCCCGCAGCTTTCCTGACCGCGGTGCTGCAAGGCGTAAAGCCCGTAATAGGCGATATCCGCGACCTGCGTCGCTTTCTTCGGGGAGAAAACGCCGAAAACGCCGCATTCTTCATGTAAATAACCCGTCATCTTTTTCCCTCTGCCGCATCAAGCGCCGCCGCAATAAATCCTCTGAACAGGGGGTGAGCCTTGTTCGGACGGGATTTGAATTCGGGGTGGAACTGAACGCCGACATAGAAAGGTCTGTCGGAAATTTCGACCGTTTCGATAAGTCTTCCGTCGGGAGATCTTCCCGAAAGGGTAAGTCCCGCGTTTTCAAGAGTTTCGCGGTAGTCGTTGTTAAATTCGTAGCGATGGCGGTGTCTTTCGGAAATAAGATCTTTGCCGTAGCATTTTTCCATTGTGGTTCCCGCCTTGATTACGCAGGGATATGCGCCGAGACGCAAAGTTCCGCCCTTATCGACGTCCTCGCTCTGACCGGGTATAAAGTCGATGACTTTGTTTTTGCAGAGTTCGTCGAATTCGCCCGAATGAGCGTCTTTAATCCCAGCGACGTTTCTTGCGTATTCGATGACCGCGATCTGCATACCGAGACATATCCCGAAATACGGAAGTCCCGTTTCTCTCGCGAATTTCGCCGCAAGGATCATTCCTTCTATTCCTCTGCCGCCGAAACCGCCCGGAACGATTATTCCGTCAAGAGAAGAAAGCACGTCCTTATAATTTGCTTCGGTCAGGGTCTCGGAATCTATCCAATGAATTTTGATATGGGTGTTGAGAGTGTAGCCCGCGTGTCTCATCGCCTCGGCGACCGAAAGATAGGCGTCGTGAAGCTGGACGTATTTTCCGACAAGTCCGATATGTACCGATTTTTCTCTCGCCTTTATCCTGCCTATCATTTCTTTCCATTCGGCAAGGTCGGACAATGGCACGTCGATACCGAGTTCGCGGCAGACGACAGACGAAAAGTTTGCTTTTTCGAGCATCAGGGGCGCCTCGTAAAGGCACGGAAGAGTAAGATTTTCGATAACGCAGTCGGGCTTGACGTTGCAGAAAAGCGATATTTTCTTGAATATCGAATCTTCAAGCGGCTCATCGCAGCGGAGGACTATGATATTCGGGTTTATACCCATTCCCTGAAGTTCTTTTACGGAATGCTGCGTCGGTTTCGACTTATGCTCGTCCGAACCGCGAAGGAAGGGCACAAGGGTAACGTGGATAAACAGACTGTTTTCTCTTCCGACTTCAAGGGAGACCTGTCTTGCCGCCTCAAGGAACGGCTGGGATTCGATATCGCCTATCGTGCCGCCTATTTCGGTTATGACGACGTCGGCGTCGGTCTGTTTGCCTACCCTGTAAACGAAATCCTTTATCTCGTTTGTTATGTGAGGAATCACCTGAACGGTCGAGCCGAGATATTCGCCGCGGCGTTCCTTATTGAGGACGTTCCAGTAAACCTTTCCCGTCGTAAGGTTCGAATATTTATTTAAGTCTTCGTCGATAAAACGCTCGTAGTGACCGAGGTCGAGGTCGGTTTCAGCCCCGTCTTCGGTAACGTAGACTTCGCCGTGCTGATACGGGCTCATCGTTCCGGGGTCGACGTTTATATAGGGGTCGAGTTTCTGCGCCGCGACCTTAAGTCCTCTTTCTTTGAGAAGCCTGCCGAGAGACGCCGCCGTTATTCCTTTTCCGAGTCCCGAAACGACGCCGCCTGTTACGAATATGTATTTTGTCATTCTTTATATCCTCCTGAAAGTATTTTTTCCGCTATCTTCCGACGGGAAACGCAGCGGTCCATCGCCGTTTTTTCTATATAGCGGTGAGCCTCTTTTTCCGTCATCTTCTTTTTTTCTATAAGCAAAAGTTTCGCCCGGTTTATTATCCGTATCTCCTCCATTTTTTCATCGAGAGACATCGGCTTTTTTTCCGCCCGCCGCAGGCGTTCCCTCATTCCCGCAAGGACGAGAAGCGACTGACTCATTACCTGATAAGGAACGGGTTTTTGCAGGGTAAGAACTCCGTAAAACGCGACTTTCGCGGTTATGTCGGCATAGTTTTCCGCTTTGACGATAAGAAGAACGCCCGAACTGCCGCTTTCGCAGATATCTATTGCAAGTTCGGTGCCCGTCTCGTCGGGAAGCGGCGAATTTATGATGACCGTATCGTAAAAATCCTCGGTCATCAGCCGCCGCGCGTCGGACGCGTTTTCCGAAACGGTCACGGGAAAACATCGGTATTCCGAAAGCAGGGAAAGCAGCGCCGAATTCATTTTCGGGGACGAGGAGACGAGAAGCGTTTTACAGTTCTTCTCCGAAAACTCCATTTCGTTCCCCCCTGACTAAATGATATAGTTTTTCCTTATCGCTTCGGGAATATTTTCCGAAACGAAACGGCTCTGCGCCGCAATTCTTTTCGCCTGTTCCGAATTTTCCGGCAGAATTTCAAGCAGTTCGGTCGCTTTGCTGTCGGCAGTGTAAAGATTTATGTCGGTCGGCGGCGGAAGTTTGTCGCCGTTTTTTATACCGTCAAGCCCTGCCTTTATTATCAGCGCAAACGCAATATAGGGGTTGCAGAGAGGGTCGGGAGAACGGTATTCAGCCCTTTTGTATTCCCCGGCCGCCGCGGGAATTCTTATGAGTTCCGAGCGGTTCTGCGACGACCATGAAACGTATTTCGGGGCTTTGTTTTCGCCCAGACGGCGATACGATTCCTCGGTGATATTGAAAAACGCCGCGGTCTCGGAAGCACGCTTAAGAAGCCCCGCAATAACTTCGGGCATAACGTCCCTGCCGTCGTCAGCCTTTGCCGAAACGTTTATGTGCATACCGTTGCCCGACTTGTTTTTTATCGGTTTCGGAGAAAAATCCGCGTAAAGCCCGCTGCGAGCGGCGACCGTCGAAACGACCGTTCTGAAAGTCATGGCGTCGTCTGCGGCGACAGAGGGTTCGGAATATCTGAAGTCTATTTCGTTCTGCCCCGGTCCTTCTTCGTGGTGCGAACTTTCGGGGTATATCCCCATCTTTTCAAGGGTCAGACATATCTCGCGACGGACGTTTTCCCCCTTGTCGAAAGGAGCGACGTCCATATATCCCGCGTTGTCGTAAGGGACGTCCGTTTTTTCGCCGTTTTCGTCAAGTCTGAAAAGGTAGAATTCCGTTTCCGAACCGAAGAAAAACGATATTCCCTCTTTTTTCGCCTCGGCAACGGCACTTTTTAAGAGCGCGCGGCTGTCCGCCTCGAAAGGTCTGCCGTCGGGGTATGTAATATCGCAGAACATACGCACGACCTTGCCGTGTTCGGGTCTCCACGGTAAGACGGAAAGCGTTTCGGGGTCGGGATGTAAAAACAGGTCGGACTCGACTTCCCCGCCGAAACCCTTTATCGCGGAGGCGTCGAACGCTATTCCGAAATCGAACGCCCGTCCGAGTTCCCCCGGCATTACGGAAACGTTTTTCTGTCTGCCGAAGACGTCGCAGAAAGCAAGACGGATAAATTTCACGTCCTCTTCCGCAACATATTGCATTACTTCTTCTTTTGTATATTTCATATTTTTCCCGCCTGTGGTTTTATATTACAGATTTTACACCCGTATTTCTACGGGAATCTGTATTAAAATCAAAAAATTTCGAAACTTTGGCATCAACAAAAAATGCGGCGTCCACTCAAGAGAATGAACGCCGTTGCTCATTTTATCATATTTTATCGTTTTCGTTGAAAGCGTCGCCGCATTCGGGGCAGAATTTCGGGGGATTATTCGGGTCTTCCGGCTGCCAGCCGCATTTATCGCAGCGGTAGAGAGGCGCGCCTTCCGGCTTTTTTTCGCCGCAGTTACGGCAGAACTTTCCCTGATTTACTTCTCCGCAACTGCATTTCCAGCCTTTTTCCGCCGGTCTTGCCGCTCCGCATTCCGAACAGAATTTTCCCGTCGCGTCGGCTCCGCAGCTGCATTTCCAACTGTCTGCCGCGGGGTCGTTACGGGAAACCTGAGCCGCTCCCGCGTTATACATATTCTGCGCCGCGGAAAAGCCGGTGTTCTGTCCCACTCCGACCATGCCCATACCGACAAAGCCGCTCATCGCGCCCGCCTGATTTTCGGCTGCCGCCTGCATTGCGTCGGCGGTGGCGTTGGTCATTCTGCCCGCCATGGTAAACGGGTTTGAACCGATATTCGCGGCGTCTTCGATCTCGTTGATCTTCTTCATATCCTCGTCGGTGAGGGTTATCGGATTTAATGCGATTTTTCCGACGGAAATGCCTCTGTTATCTATCCATTCCTGTTTGAGGGCGTTGTTCATCGCCTGTTTGAGTTCGTTCGCCTTCGCGGGTATCTGTGCCGGGCGAAGCTCCTGTTCGGAAAGAGAACCGAGCGCAGGCTGAAGAGCGTCGATAAACTCGGTATTCAGCTGGCCGTCTATCATATCTCTCGTAAATTCGTCCTTTACGTTTCCGCAAAGTCTTGTGTAGAAAACAAGAGGATCGGAAATGACGTAGGAATAAACGCCGTTGCAGCGTACCTGAACGGTTCTCGTCATACCTATGCGTTTATTTGTAACTTCAAACATTATCGGGCTCGGAGTTCCGAACTTATTGCCGATTATTTCTTTTGTGTTGAAATAGTAAACTCTCTGGTCTTTTCCAGTGTCTCCGCCGTAGGTGAAACGTCTGCCTATCGTCTTAAAGGTGTCAAGCAGGCTCTGACCGAGGTTTCCCGTGAAAACCGACGGTTCGGTAGAAGTGTCGTATGTAAATTCGCCGGGTTCGGCGCAGACTTCGACTATTTTACCCTGCTCGACGATTATCATGCACTGTCCGTCCGCAACCGCGATTCCGGAACCGTTTGTTATGATATTGTCGCTTCCTTTTGTGTTGGAAGAGCGGCTTCCCGTTCTCTTCTCTCCCTTTTTCATAAGGACGTCGTTCGGAAGTGCGTCGCAGTAGAAAAATTCCTTCCACTGATCCGCAAGAGTTCCGCCGAGCGCTCCTGTTCCCGCTTTAATAAGTCCCATGCAACGTTCTCCTTTTTATACTATTTCAAAATTGAATTCGTTTGAGTTGTCAAGCGCGTTTTTCGCGACCCAGAGTTTGAATTTTCCCTTTTCGACGACTTTTTTCATTTCGGAATTGCAGAACGCAAGTTCTTTCGCCTCAAGGGTTATATTCACTTTTTCTTTTTTGCCCGCAGGAACGAAAACTTTGCAGAAGCCCTTGAGTTCCTTTACGGGTCTGACGCGGGAGGCGACAAGGTCGCGTATGTAAAGCTGAACGACTTCGTAAGCGTCGTACTTTCCGACGTTTTCGACTGTTAAGGTAACGTCGATTTTTCCGTCTTCCTTTATCTTCGTTTCGGAAAGGGAAATATCGGAATATCGGAATTCCGTATAGGTCTTTCCGTAGCCGAAAGTGTAAAGAGGCTCTATCGGACAGTCGTTATATTTCGCTTCGAACCGCTGAACGCCTATTGCGGGGCGTCCGGTCGGGAAAAAGTTATAGTTTACGGGAATCTGACCTTCGGTAACCGGGAAAGAGGTCGTAAGCCTGCCGGACGGCGACTTTTCGCCCGAAAGCACGGTCGCTATCGCACTTCCCGTTTCGGTTCCGGGATACCACGCCATCATCATCGCGTTTACCTTGTCTTTATATTCGGTAAGGACAAGCGGTCTGCCGCCGAAAATAAGGAGGACGGTCGGTTTCCCGAGTTTTGAAATTTCGTCGATGAGTTTTTCCTGCGGCTTTGACAAACGAAGTCTCGTCATGCTTGCCGCCTCTCCGCAGGTCCCGTGGCGAAGTCCCGCGGCGATTATTACGACGTCCGCTTTCTTTGCCGCCTTTACGGCTTCTTTTATATGCGACATATCGTCGGTCTCACAGTCGCAGCCGTCGGCGCAGATAATTTCGGAAGACGCAAATTTCTTTTTAAGACCTTCTTCGACGGTGACGGTCCTTTCCTCTTCACCGACACATTCCCACGGTCCCATAACGTCGCGTCTGTTTCTCGCCATAGGTCCGACAAGCGCGATCTTCCTTGCTTTTTTGATAGGGAGAACGCCGTCGTTTTCGAGAAGAACGAAAGTTTTTTCCGCGGCGTCCTTTGCTTTTGCGAGATGTTCCGGCGCAAAGAACGTCGTATCTTCGTCTTCGTCGACTTTCCAGTCGTCCATAAGTCCGAGAAGATATTTGAAAGTCAGAATTTTAAGAACCGATTCGTTGATTTTTTCTTCGGAAATTTCTCCGTTTTTAACGAATTCGGGGAAGTTATCGTTATAAATATCGCCCGACATCAGCATATCGGTGCCTGCGTTGAACGCCTTTTTGCCCGCGTCGCCGTCGTTTTCCGCGTATCCGTGGTTGACAAGTTCCTCGACCGCGCCGTCGTCCGAAACGACAAAGCCCTTAAAGCCCATTTCTCCGCGCAGAACGTCGGTGAGCATTTTTTTGTTTGCCGTCGACGGAACGCCGTTCAAGTCGTTAAAGGCGGTCATTACCGTCGCCGCGCCCTCGGCTATACCCTCTTCGAAAGGCGGCAGATAAACGTCGCGGAGCTGTTCTTCGGACATATCGACGCTGTTATAGTCTTTTCCTCCGACGACCGCGCCGTAAGCGATAAAATGTTTCATACAGGCAAGGAGTTTATCCTTTTCGCCCGCTTTGCCCTGATAGCCTCTCACCGCGGCGCGCGCCATGCGGCGGCAAAGGTAGGTATCTTCGCCGTAGCCCTCAAGGATCCTGCCCCAGCGCGGATCTCTTGCGATATCGACCATCGGCGCAAACGTCCAGCGGATACCGTCCCTGTACGCTTCCTTTGCTGAAACGGCGCAGCCCTCTTCGACAAGTTTTTCGTCCCACGCGCAGGACTGCGCAAGCGGAATGGGGAAAGTCGTTTTATAGCCGTGGATAACGTCGTCGGCAAAAATCGCGGGAATATGGTTCGGAGACTTTTCGACAAGTTCTTTCTGGATTTCGTTTATCCTTTTACGGTCTCTTATCGTCAGATACGAACCTATTTTTCCCTCTTCGAAATGGTCTTCGAACGCCTTATGGTCGTCCGAATAAATTGACGTTCCGAACTGGGAAAGCTGCCCTATCTTTTCGGTAAGGGACATTTTTGAAAGCAATTCGGCGGCTCTTTTTTCCGCCGCGAGGTATTCTGCGTTGTCGAACATCGGCAATCTCCTTAAATAATATAACATATAATAGCATACATGCTGTGAAAAATCAATATCCGCCGAGAATGAATTTTCCGAAACATTCGGGACGGTGGAAGTCGGGAGAGGGGCTTTCTATCTTGTTCCATGTGGGAAAATGCGGACTTGCGGTCTCGTCTCCGCACTTCTGGAAGTTCCCCGCAAAAACGGAGTCGAATCCGGGAGCGTAACGAAGCACGAATTCAAACGGAATAATAAAAGTCGCCGTCCAGCCGTTTTCGGTTATTTCGGTTTTGATACCGAAAATATCCAAAGTAAAATCGCAGCGAAGTCTTTCGCGTCTGTCCTTTCCGTAGCCGACGAGAAGTCCGCCGCCCGCGGAGAGTTCGAAATTGAAATATTTATCGTTTCTTTCGGGACACGGGTTGAAAAAGACCTCGACGCAGCTGTCGGTCCACGGTTTTTCGTTTACTCCGTGATAACGGGCGAGAACGTTTTTTTCGTCGCTTTCAAAGCGGAGAGCAAGCCCCGTTTCGCTGAAAACTCCCCTGACGGAAGTTTCGGGATTTACGGCGTCGGGCGAAAAATCAAAGCAGTCTATCTTCGCCTCGGGAAATTTTTTCCATTCGTTCTCGGTTTCGGGAAACCGGGAAACCTTTTCAAAAACATATTCTTTCATATCACGCCTCAAAAACATAAGTCTGTCCGGCTTTTCCGTCGAAAAAAGAAACGCCCGAAATGTTTATTTTTCCGTCGCGGTCGGGGGTGACTTTCACTTCTTTGAGTTTTCCGTCAGCCCATGAAATATCGACCGTCACACCGCCTCTGGCGCGCAGTCCCGTGACTTTTCCGTTTTTCCATGACGGCGGCAAAGCGGGAAGAAGAGTTATTTTCCTTTCGCCTATCTTCCCCTCGTGGCTTTGCAGAAGCATTTCGGCAACCGCCGCGGTAAAGCCGTAGTTTCCGTCTATCTGGAAAGGCGGGTGCATATCGAAAAGGTTGTCTTCAAAGCACCTTTCAAGCATTTCGTAAAGATGTTTTTCGCAGTTTTTGCCGTCCTTAAAGCGGGCGAAGAACGAAATCGTCCACGCCTTTGACCAGCCGGTGTGCGCCCCTCCAGATCTCAGTCTGAAATCAAGGGATTTACGGGCGGCCTTGTAAATTTCGCCGTTTTCTTCGGTTATGACGTCGGCGGGGTGAAGTCCGTAAAGGTGGGAAACGTGGCGGTGCCCCGGTTCGACCTCTTCATAGTCTTCTATCCATTCGCAGAGCCTGCCGTCTTTGCCTATTCGGAGCGGCGGAAGTCTCTTTATCGCGTCTTCGCATTTTTTGATAAATTCCTCGCTGTCGCCGACTGCCTTCGCCGCCGCAGCGGTTTTTGAAAGCACGTCGGTGCAGATCTCTATATCCATTGTCGGAGCGTAAGTAAAGCCCGTCGGTTCTCCCCTGAAATAAAACTTGTTTTCGGGGCTTGTCGCGGGGGCGGTGACAAGTCTTCCGTTTTTATCCTCGATAAGGAACGAAAGAATGAATTCCGCCGAGCCTTTGAGGACGGGATAGCCCTTTTCACGCAGAAAACAGACGTCTCCCGTGAATTCGTAATAATCCCAGATATGGCGCGCGAGCCACGGTCCGCCCATAGGATAAGTCCCCCACGAAACGCCGTCGTGGATACACGTTTTTCCGAACGCGTCGACAAGGTGATGCAAGGTCCAGCCGTCGGCGTTATAGGTCTTTTTCGCGGTAACTTTTCCGGGAACGCTCATTTTTTCAATAAAGCGCATGAGAACGTCGGCTGTTTCGTCCATATTCGTGACGTGGGCGTGCCAATAGTTCATCTGGAGGTTTATGTTTGTGTGAAAATCGGCGTTCCACTCCATTTCATAACCCTCTCCCCATATCCCCTGCAAATTTGCGGGCAGGGTCGCTTTTCCGGAAGATGCGGTTATAAGCAGGTATCTGCCGTAATTATACATTGTTTCGACAAGCGAAACGTCGGTTTTTTTCTGTCTTGCGGCGTTAAGAAGCGCCGCCGTGTCTTCGCATTTTTCTCCGCCGAGAGACAGGGTGTTTCTGTCGTAAAGCGAACGGCACCATTTTTCGGCGGCGGCTTTGCCCTTTTCGTAATCGGAAAGAGAGAATTTGTCAAGCAGAGTTTTTACGACGTCTTTTTCCCTGTCAAAAGAGAGATTTTCGAAATCGTAATCGGTTTCGGAGGAATAGACGACCGTTATTTTCGTTGCGTTTTTAACGGTGACAACGCCGTTTTCGGCAGCCGCGCAGCCGTCGGTTTCGACTTTTAACGCCGCGGCAAAGCGCATATCCTTTCCGCCTTCTCCGACGCCTTCGATATATTCGTCGATTATCTGACCCGTAAGCAGAAGTCCGCCCGGAATGTTTTCGGTTTTCGCGTCTCTTTCTCTTTTAAGGGAAATTTCGACGCTTTCAAGCGGTTTTTCGCTTTCGAGACGGTAATAGAGCAGATCGCTTTCGGGAGAAATAAAAGTCTCGGACTTTATTTTGCCTTTTTCCGAAAGAAAAGAAACGGTGTGTCTTTCTTTCTGCATATCGAGCCGTCTTGAGTAGTTTTCCGCCTTTTCAATCCCCGTTTTTACAAAAATTGCCCCGACCTCCTGATATGACCTTATCATATACGGGTCGCCGAGAAGATATTTTTCGCATAACCCGAACGCTTTTTTGTTTTCGCCCGAAAGCAGGAGCGACTGAATTTCCTTTAAGTGTTCGGCGGCGTGCGGAGGGTCGCAGGGCATTTTTTTGCCTGCGTAAAGGGTGTCGTCGTTGAGATTTATTTTTTCGCAGTCTGCCCCTCCGAATACCATTGCCCCGATATGACCGTTGCCCAAAGGCAGAGCCTCAAGCCAGCGCTCCGCGGGTTTTCTAAAGACGATTTCGTTATTCATAACCGTTCCTCATACCGAGAAAAGAGAAGCCTCTGCTTCTCTTTTTCGGTTTTTATTTATACTGTTTATCTATTTTTTTGCTGTATTTATCCCAGATCACTTTGACTTCCGCCCAGTCTTCGTCGGTAAGGGTGAGAGCGGCGTTATCGGAAACTTCGTAAAGGTCGGGAATTCCGAGTTTCGGCGCAATTCTCATATAGCGCATCGTGTCTCTGTGCGACGCAAAGCCCGCGCCGTCGGTATCTATGAGGGTGTTGGGAAGCGCTATTTTATAGGTTTCGGCACGGAAAGTCATCTCCGCTCCGATATTTCTGTTTCTGAAATCGTAGTCGTGGATACGCGCGTGGTCGCAGATATCGGCGTAGTAGGGGTGGCAGGGACTGCAGTTTATGCAGGCGTCGGGTTTTTCTTCTTTTGCGGCGTCGTGAATGACCTTGAAATAGGTCTTCAGAAGTTCGCTGCCGTACTGACCGCCGTAAGACTTCGCCTTTATCCCTTTCGGAATGAGGAACGCGAAATCGAGTTTGAAGCCGTCGCAGTTATAGCCGCCCTCTTTATCCGAAACAAGGTTTTTTATTCTTGCGCGGAGATGTTCGACGTATTTCGGGTTTGTCGGGTCGGCGGCTCTGTTGCCGTCGCCGTCGATAATGCACATATCGTCGTCAAGCCCCTCGGCGTCCCAGAGTTTGAACCACATAAAGACCTTGATGCCTTTGTCGTGCATTCTGTCGATAAACGCGCGGAGATCGGGCCACTTATTCTTATCGGGAACGGCAGTTCCGTATTTTTCCTGCCATTTGTCGTCGATTATGAGAATTTTCGGCGCAAGACCCTTTCCGTCGAGTTTCGCGACAAGGTCGTTATAAAGCGACTCTTTTGCAAGGTGGAAAAGGACCGTCTTGAATTCTTCGGAACGCGCGTTCTGTTCAAGCCAGCCGCAGGCAATGGGTCCGTGCCAGAAGCGGGGCGCTTTTTTTGCCTCTTTTCTCGGCAGAATTCCGCTTGAAAAATGATATTCGGAATACTGCGAAAGGACGTCGTATTCGTCTTTTCCGGAGAATCCGACGACTTCCGGGCTTTCCCATTCTCCGTCGACTTCGGTCATGCCGTCGTAGTCGACCCAGAGAGAAAACCAGCAATGTTTATAGAATTCGCCGCCGCGGTAGTTGAAACGGTGGAAATTGTATTCGCCCGGTTTTGCGACAAGTCCGAGACCGAGTCTTTCGGAAAGATCTTCGGTCTTGAAAGAGTAGCAGAAGAGGTGCGGTATCATAAGGGTTGAATAATATTCGAAATTGTCGGTCGGATAGAAATGCCCGTGGTCGAGATGCGTTTCGTGAGCCATCGGGATAAAGCCTTCGGAGAATTCATATCCGCTGTAATTTTCGGGATCCATGGAAATACCCTTGAAGAAGTCGAGAGTATGTATATTTCCCTTTCCGCAAACTTTCACCTTAAAAGAGAAGTTTTCTTCGCCGCAGACAAGGGTATAGACTTTCTTTTCCCAGAGATTGCTTTTGGTCGTCCAGGAAAAAACGGGTCTGTTATCCGAAATATCGACCTTTGCGTCAAAGACGAGCGTCTTTTCGTCGACGTCACCGACAACTTCTTCGCCGCGGAGAATATCGACTGCGGAAATCGGCGAAAGCGTCGCGACCGGAACCTTCTTTAAGATAACGGCGATTTTTCTTTCCGAAACTTCGAGAGAATATTTTTTTGCGGTCACGGCATAGCCGTTCGCGGTCTTTGTGCAGATCATTTTCTTGCTCCTTTTACATATATTATAAATTATTATACATTGAAAAAAATCGGTTGTCAATAATTTTATTGTGAAAAAACGGCGAAGGTTTAAGCCTCCGCCGAATTATTTTTACCCAAGTTTTATCTCACCGTGTTTTTCTTCGTATTTTTCGATCGAGTCCCTTATCAGAATGAGGATCTGACTGTTTGCGCTCCGCCCTTCATAGCCGGCAACGACATGAAGTTTGTCGAGCATTTCCTCTTCTATCCTTATTGACAGACTTTTTATTGCCATTTTTTCGCACCTCCCAATATTCTCTTTATTTTATACTTTATTTGTGGTATAATGTGCGCAATGAACATATTATGTGTTCATTATATATTCAAGAAAGTGTGGTATTTGATGAAAACGGCGGTTATCGGTTCAAGAAATCTTTCGATCGAAAACATCGGTCGGTATATTCCCGAAAACACGACCGAACTTTTTTCGGGAGGCGCGAAAGGCGTCGATACGTGCGTCAGGGAATATGCAAAAAAACACGGAATAAAACTGACGGAAATTCTTCCGGAATATAATAAGTACGGAAGAGCCGCGCCCCTTAAAAGAAATCTGGAGATAATAAAGAATTCGGATATCGTGGTCGTGCTGTGGGACGGCGCTTCGAAAGGCTCCCGGTTTGTTATAAACGAATGTAAAAAAGTCGGCAGAGAGATCAAAGTACATATAATAACGGAAAAAGGAGAGGAATGATCCTCCCCTTTCCGTCATTCAGCGTTTTGTTCTGAAAGTCGAACATTCGGTCTCTTTGCAGTCGCAGGCGTCGCAGCCGCAGATATTCACGGCGTCGGCAAAACAGCTGCAATCGCTGTTGTAACGGCAGTTTTTCGCCTGACAGTCGATCGAAAGATGCGGACGTCCGACATTTGTAAGAGTTTCGGGTGTCGTCTGTTCGGTAAAATTTTCACAGCAGGTCGCGTTCGGTTTCTTGGCGCAGCGACCGCCTACCGTGATACATTCTATGGAACAACGGCTGTCTTTGTTATGGGCGCAGTTTCTCGCCTCACAGGAAAGATCTGGCATATTTTTTCTCCTTTTGCTCCGCTGTTGCGAAAGCAAGTTTATTATTTGAAAAAATCGCGTCGCTATTCGTGCCTGAAAAAAATAATCCGATTTTTTATATTTTTGAATTAAAAACGGGGGTTTTTGCCGATTTTTTCGCCCGACGCGTCTGGTTTGGAAAAAATTCGTTTTTTTTCCGCTTGACAAACCGCCCTTTTTGCTCTATAATAGTTTCGTTATAAATATACGGATAGGTATCGAAGTGGTCATAACGGCCCTGACTCGAAATCAGGTAGTCGCGCAAGCGGCTCGTGGGTTCGAATCCCACCCTATCCGCCAAAAAATCCTCATCCGTAAGAATGGGGATTTTTTACTTATTCACTATTCACCCGGCTGCCTGCCGAATCGCACAAGAAGGGTTTTGACTTTTTTAAAAAATCTGTTATAATGATATTGTCCGAAACCTTTTTCGATCAATATGCAAAGCGAGGCGGTCTATATGAAAAAAACTATTATGATCTTAATGTGTTTACTTCTCGTATTAACAATATTTTATCCCGTATGCAGCATAACAGCGGCGCTTTTCGGATATAATTTTGAACTTACTGGCGTTACGGCTTTTGCCGTCGTTCTTGCCGCGCTGTCTGCCTTCATAATTATTCTTACCGTTATCGCAAAAGGCGCTCCTGAAAATAAAGCGATGCAGATACTGTCGGCTGTTATTACGCCGTTATCTTTAATTAACTCTGTGTTTTATATATTTGCGTGTCCGCAGATTCCGGTAATTGCGGGCGTTTTGTTTTCTGCGGGCTGTTGCTGCTTTTTAATGATCAGATACGGAAAACCTTTTTCACTTAAGATCACCGCATCTGTTCTGTCTGCAATAATGATATTGCCGATCGTTTTCTTCAGTTTTATTTCTTTGATTTTCGGCAATATCGGTCAGAATACGGTCGTAAAGACCGTAGAGTCGCCGAGCGGCAGGTATTATGCCAGTGTAATCGACAGCGATCAGGGAGCTCTCGGCGGAGATACGCTTGTCGACGTTTACCGGGACTGCGGAGCGGATATGCTTCTTTTCAAAATCGAAAAGAAACCTCAACGTGTCTTTTCCGGCGATTGGGGCGAATATGAAAATATGCAAATTTATTGGAAAGACGATAACTGTCTGGTAATCAACTCGGTCGAATATGAAATCAAATAGCACGGCAGACTGTCGCCGAAATCACTTTAACTCTGAAAATCCCCTTATCTCGGGGATTTTTATTTTTTTACTCTTCACTGTTTTTTTCGGACGGTCGGTTACTATTGCCACACACGCAGAGTCAAAGGCTCCCGGGTGGAATACGAGATTATTGAAGATTGAGGAGGAATATTTATGAGCAAGCATTTCTTCGACTATGACGACGGTGATTTTGCGTATACCGTTTCCGATAATATGGCAATCGACTCCGACGGTAATATGATGATGCGGATGGGCGACAATATGGCCATGGACATGGACAGCGGAGAACTTCACATTATTTCGTCATGGGATGATGAAGACGATGACGATTAAAATGAAAACCGCAGCCCCGCACCTCATCAAAGGTGCGGGGTGCGGATTTGACGCGGCGAAAACCGATACCGAAAAAGGCTTTCCCCTATTTCCGTTGCCCTTAAAATACGGCGTAAAATCTTATTTTGCCGTTCTCTTAATTCGACCCGGCAGATTCTGCCGGGTCGTTTGATTTTTTATGTGACAATTAAAGGGCCAGAACAATCCGACAAACCGTTCCGGCAGACTAACCGTATGCCGCCTTTCTTCAGCAGCCGTGTTTTTCCCGATAATCGCTCGGCGTGGTTCCGACGTATCTTCTGAACACCCTTGAAAAATGACTGGCGGAGGAAAAACCGAGGTAAGAACCGATAGCCGTCAGGGATTTATCCGAATAGCGGAGGAGGCGCTTTGCTTCCTCCGTTTTTTCTTTCAGAATGAAGGCGGTAAGAGTTTCTCCGGTCTCCTCTTTGAATTTTCGCGAGAGATATGACCGGTTCAAAAACAACTTCTCGGCTATTCTTTCCGCGGAGATCGGCTCCGACATGTGATGCTGAATATAATTGGCGACGTCAATAGTCAGTTTTGATGGCATTTTCCCCAGCCGCAATCGCTCCACACGCTCGGTATAGTCAAGAACCATTCGATATTGAAGATTCAGAATGTCCGAAGGAGAGGACAGCAGCTCACACTGACGGATGTAAGAATCACTGTGGTAAAACGCGTCGTCTGCGTCCATACCTCCGCGAACGGCGGCGCGGGATACCAGCGTCACGGTAACGATGAAGGTGTTTTTCTTCTGCCGCAGCTGCTCTTTTGCCAGAACTCCGCCGCGAATGGCGGGCGCATGGTTTATCCATTCCTTTAATGCGACAGTATCGCCTCTGCGTACCATTCGCAGAAGTTCTTGTTCGTGATCCAGCGTGTTATGCAGGCTCTGTTCCTCCTCGGCTTTTGCCGATAACTTCTGTTCAGCCTGCCGTCTGCCCTGTGTTTCAAGCAGTTTCTCCTGCTCCGAATCATAAATAGCGATGTCTTTTAATGACAGTTTTTCCCCGTTTAATACATGATTCATCGTACACAGCATTTGCAGGATACTTTCGAAGGGCATCCGCACGATGCTTTTCATGCCCGCAATAAAGTCCTCCATATCCTCCGGGAGAACATCTGCCCTGAAAGCCAGCTCCCGCAGTTCCTGATCCGTTTCCGTGATTTGTCGGGTCGGGCCTATCACTATCTTCGTGCGGCCGGAATTGATTATACCGTAATAATGAAAATGCGGCGTCGTGATATACCCGACATGGGCTTTTACCGCAAATATCCTGTCGCGGTAAACGGTCATTGGGTCACGGGGCAGATATGCCTGCGAATAATAAAAGGTCCTGTTTTCTCCCTCGAAAATCCGGACGGGAACACCGGATAGATTTCCGATCGTTGTGCAGAGATATGGCAAATCTATCTGTATCATGTTTTTTCAGCTCCTTTTGGTCACAATTATACCATATAAGTAACAAAAATGCAAGCATTATTTTTTTAATTGTGTTATAATGTAGTTGAGAAAGCGGGAGCTTCGGAGGCTCCTCAGAGACCCTGCAAATACGGCAGCCCGACAAAAAAGGACCGAAAAGAGTCTGCGTCGGGCGATAAAAGGAGGATTGCAATATGAAAGTATTTATGATCGGCGGAACCGGTCTGCTCGGCAGCGAGGCGGCGAAGGTACTGATTTCGCGCGGACATGAAGTCACGGCGCTTGCGCTGCCCGACCTGCCCGAAGGGGCTGTATTGCCCCCGGAAATGAAGATCAGATACGGAAACTATCTGGAAATGAGCGACGAGGATATCCGCGCCTGTTTGACCGGATGCGACGGATTTGTGTTCGCTGCCGGAGTGGACGAGCGCGTGGAGGGACCCGCCCCCATTTACGACCTCTATAAGAAATACAACATCGACCCCGTCAACCGCCTTTTGAGGCTGGCAAAGGAATGCGGCGTCAGGCACGTCTCGGTCTGCGGCTCGTACTTTGCGTATTTCGCAAAGACCTTGCCCGAACTCGAACTGACCAAATGGCACCCTTACATCCGTTCCCGCATAGACCAGGAGAACGCAGCCCTGTCTTTCGCGGACGACGGTTTCAGCGTCGCGGTTCTGGAACTTCCCTACATCTTCGGAACTCAACCCGGCCGCAAGCCGGTCTGGATGTTCCTTGCCGAGCAGATCCGCAGTTCCAAAGGAAATGTGTTGTACCCTAAAGGCGGTTCGACCATGATCACCGTCCGTCAGGCAGGTCAGGCGTTGGCGGGCGCGTTGGAAAAAACGCAGGGAGGAAAGTGCTGGCCCATCGGTTATTACAATATGACATGGAAACAGATGATTGCCGTTATGTGCAGGTATATGGGCTGTCCGGAGAAAAAAGTCACGACAATCCCCGACTGGATGTTTACTCTCGGCTGCAGGAGTATGGTCAGGAGTTACAAAAAGCGCAATATCGACAACGGTCTTTATCTGCCGAAACTTGCCCGGATCCAATGCAGGGAACTGTTCATTGACAAGAGCCTCGGCTGCGAACCTCTCGGAGTGGAAGAAGACGACATCGACGCAGCGATAGGAGATTCCATGCGCCTGTGCTCCGCCATTCTTGACGGTAAAGCAAACGCCGTCGGCATGAGGGGAGAATAATCATGCGCAGGCAACGGGTATTTTTGACGGGTGCCACCGGCGGAATGGGCTTTGCCTGCCTTAAGGAAATGCTGAAGGACACCGATAAGCAGGATATCGTGATCCTCGTCAGGGATTCGGAGAAAAACCGCCGTATTCTGTCCGATTATCGGGAAACGCCGGGGCTGGAGGTCGTCTGGGGAGATCTGAACGACTATGATGCGGTTTTGAAGTGCGTCAGGGACTGTGATCTGATCCTGCACGTCGCCGCGCTTGTTTCCCCCGCCGCAGATTATTACCCACGGCAGGCAATGAAAGTCAATTACGGCTCCACACGTAATTTGATCCGCGCCGTCTTTGAACTCGGTCAGCAGGAGAAGAGCCGTCTGGTATATATCGGCACCGTGGCACAGACAGGAGACCGAATGCCGCCCATCCATTGGGGCAGAACGGGCGACCCCGTAAAGCCCAGCATATTTGACTACTACGCCGTTTCCAAGGTGGCAGCCGAACGGCTGGTCATCGAGAGCGGACTCAAATATTGGGTCTCTCTGCGCCAGACCGGAATTATCGGCAAGCCTATGGCAAACATTGAAGACGCCATTATCTTTCACAACTGTCTGGACAACGCGTTGGAGTATTGCTCCGACCGGGACTCCGCCCGCGCCATGAAAAACCTCTGTGCTTTTTATCATGACGGCACGCTGGACGAATCTTTCTGGGGGCATATTTACAACATCGGCGGCGGCGAAAGCTGCAGGATAAGCACTTATGAAATGTTCCGTGTAATGTTCGGTTTGATCGGCATTACCGATCTTGACCGTATTTTCAGCCCGAAAAAGATCGCCACCCGCAATTTTCACGGACAGTATTTTCTGGACAGCGACAGGCTGGAACAGTATCTGCATTTCCGCCGCGACTCCATGCATTATTTTTACGACTGCTATCTGGAAAAACTGGGAGGACTTGCATCTGTGTCAAAAGCGCTGTGCAGAATTCCCGGAGGACAGCGGCTTATCGGCGCGGTTCTGCGCAAACGCTTTGACAAACTGACAAAGACCGAACACGGCACCGTACATTTTATCGAAGCGAACATGGAAGACCGTATCGACGCTTATTGGGGCAGCCGCAAATGCTGGGAGGCATTGCCGGAGAAGTTGTCCGACATGGAGCATTTCACCGATTGGGACACCGTCATCCGCATAGATCACGGCTACGACGAAACGAAGCCGGAAAGCGAACTGACGCGGGAAGATATGCGGGGAGCCGCACGGTTCCGCGGCGGGAAACTTCTGAGCGCGGAGATGAAAACCGGAGACTGGCGGACTCCTCTGGAATTCGAATGCGCGTTCGGGCACAAATTCAGGGCAAGTCCCCGCCTTGTT
The DNA here is from genome assembly GCA_934501435.1 of uncultured Eubacteriales bacterium. Taxonomy (GTDB): domain Bacteria; phylum Bacillota; class Clostridia; order Oscillospirales; family UBA644; genus Geddesella. Next base: position 36,472 of record CAKSTW010000008.1, on the reverse strand, counting down.
TTGGAGGGAGGACACTGGTGCGATGAATGCGAGCGCAAAAGCTGGAACTACGGCAACCGCGCCAAAGTCGATCCTTTCTTTGCGCAGGTCTGGACTCCTCTCCACGACCCGTACGAACTGCGGGAGTATCCCAAGGAAGTTTCGGAAACATGAAGATCGCCCGACTGCCGCTGCTGAACACCATCACCGATGAGCAGCTGCACCTGTTGGAAGCCCGTTTCAACGTGAAGGCAAGAGAAGGCTATCTCTCTTAATTCCGAGCGCGTTTTTTAAGAGTTTTTTTCAAAATCACGGCTCTTTGCCGCATATCTCGCCGGCAGCCGGGTTTTTCGGGCTGCCGGTTTTCTTTTTCGTTTCAAACGGAACACGGATTTTACACGGATATTACATTACTTCGGTATCGGAATTAACATAGAATATTTATAATATGTAATGATTGACGAAGACAGTTGAAAATAAAAAAAGAGGATTTTTTATGAAACGGTTGTAACGGACTATGCGCCAAATCGAAAAGGTAATCAACGAAAAAGCAAAAGATGGGTAGGAGACCTTCTCCGTAACAGGTTCCTGCAAGGCGATTTTTTCTGCGCGGCGGAAAACACAGAAAAATGAGCGGTGCGTAAAGAAAGGAAACAGATTATGAAATCTCAAAAAGATAAGAACACAAAAAAAGACACGGACATTGCCGTCGGCATTTCCCTCGGTCTTTCCGTCGGTTTAAGCCTCGGCGTTCTCTTCGGGGTCGTGACGGACAACGTCGGTTTCGGTATGATGATCGGCGTTGCCGTAGGGCTTTGCGGCGGTTCGGCTGCCGGCGCGTTGAAAAGCAAAAAGAAAAAGGGGCAGGAAAAAAGCGATGACGAGCAGAAAAACGACGAAAAATAACAGAGGGTTTTCAAAATATATCATATCTATATTACTGTTTCTGTTGTTTGAAACGGCGGCGGTCACGCTGTGGCTCACAAAGGACAACCTGTTCTACCTGCTGAATTTCAGTTACATAGGCGGCTGTCTTGCATTTGGCACGGCGCTATTTACCGCCGGGAAACGCTTCGCACGTCATTTTGTGCAGTTGGCGGTCGGGTGCTATATGCTGCTGTATCTCGGAGTAATATCCCGTGAAAATATGCAGATCGAGGGCTTTTGGTACTATCTGTTCCTCGGCGTTTTCGAAGCGGCGACAATTCACTATGCGGTGGCGAAAATATTCGGACCCTTACTTTTCGGGCGCGGCTGGTGCGGATACGCCTGCTGGACGGCTATGGTATTGGATTTTCTGCCCTATAAGCAGCCGCAGAAACCGAGGAAAGAAAAACTCGGTATACTGCGTTATGTAATGTTTGCGTTGTCGCTTGCACTCGTGTCCGGTCTGTTTTTGTTCAAGGTCGCAAATCTTGAAAAAATTATGTTTTGGCTGTTCCTTGCAGGAAACGCGCTTTACTATATTTCGGGCATTGCGCTCGCCTTTATCTTCAAGGATAACCGCGCGTTCTGCAAATATCTGTGTCCCGTTACGGTGTTTCTCAAGCCCATGAGTTACTTTTCGCTTCTGCGCGTCCGCTGTGATGAAAGCAAATGCGTTCACTGCGGCAAATGCCTGCGGGTCTGTCCCATGGATGTGGAGGTAAATAAAGAATCCCGCAACCGGAAAAACGGAACGGAGTGTATCCTCTGCTACGAATGTACGAAAGTCTGTCCGAAAAAAGCACTGCGCTGATACGGCGCCGAATGAAAAAAAAGCAGAACGCGAACCGTATTCTACCGAAAGGGGATGTTTGGGTGCCCGATTTTGCCGTATACTCAAAGTATCTCAAAAACAGGAGGCAATCCAAATGAATCAGACGGTCGTAATATTTAAGAAGTCTGTTTTGCCCTGCCCCTAAAAACAGGCTTTACGGACACAAAAAAGCACCGAATTATGCCGCTGCATTATTCGGTGCTTTTGACGGATTACCGTGGCGCAAGGCGAAGTTCTGAAACAAAGCCTCTGTTATGCCCGCCTCTGTTTGTTCTAATTCAGATATATGCTGTTCAATGCGAAAGTTCCGTTTTCCATTGTCTGCCCGGTTGTTGCCGTTGCAACGCTTATCGTTGCCGGAACTGCCGTTATTTCAACCGGAACCGCGAAGGAAAGATGCGCGGTCCTTCCGCCTTCGGTGAAGGTCGCGGAGGACGAAGCCCCTGCTGCGGGAGTACCGTTGACTGTCGCCTGAACGGTCATTGTCAGAGGGAAGGACGAGCCTTCCGCGGGAGAAACGTCGGCGTTGAACATCATCTGATATATCCCCGCACGGGTAACGGTGACGTTGCTTCCTCCGTTTGTGAAAGAAATGCCCGTTCCGGAGATCGCTGAGGAATTCGCAAAGGTAAGATCGTCGTTTCCCAAGGTCGGGAACGCGCCGTTGTACGCGACCAGGGCGTTCGGAGTTTCGACCGTTCCCGTGGCACCCGTTGCACCTGTCGCTCCCGTTGCGCCTGTTGCACCTGTTGCGCCTGCCGCTCCCTGCGGAATGACAAAATCAAAAATCGCAGCGGACGGTGTTCCGCTGTTTGTCACGGTCGCCGCACTTCCCGCGTCGCCTGTTGTGACCGAACCGACGGAGACGGTCGCCGCACTTCCCGCGCCTCCCGTTGCACCCGTCGCACCTGTGGCTCCTGTCGCACCTGTGGCTCCTGTTGCGCCTGTTGCTCCCGTAGCGCCTGTTGCTCCCGTTGCGCCTGTGACACCTGTTGCGCCTGTCGCTCCTGTTGCCCCCGTTGCGCCCTGCGGAATGACAAAATCAAAAATTGCAGCGGACGGTGTTCCGCTGTTTGTTACGGTCGCCGTACTTCCCGCACCGCCTGTTGCGACAGAACCGACGGAGACGGTCGCCGCGCTTCCCGCGTCTCCCGTTGCACCTGTGGCTCCTGTTGCGCCTGTCGGTCCCATTTGTCCGTTTGTTCCGGCAGCTCCTGTCGGTCCGGTAGGACCCATCTGACCGTTTGCTCCTGCGGGGCCTGTTGCCCCCGTAGCTCCTGTGGCACCAGTAGCCCCCTGAGCGCCCTGAATTCCCTGTATTCCCTGGGGACCCGTCGCGCCGGTAGCCCCCTGAATACCCTGAACGCCCTGGATACCCTGCGGTCCCGCAGCGCCTGTTGCGCCGCGTATACCCTGAATTCCCTGAGGTCCCGCAGCGCCCGTGGCGCCCGTCGGACCGGTAGGACCGCCGGCAGGTCCCGTCGCGCCTGTTGCCCCCGTGGCGCCCGTGGCTCCCGGACAGCCCTGACACCCTCTCGGACCCGTGGGGCCTGTCGGTCCTGTCGCGCCTCTTATTATTCTGCCGTCCCGCGAACAGCTGCAGGACGAGGGATTTCTTCCGCAGCCGGGGCAGAACGTTCCCTGATTGCAAGGATTGTAAACCATAAATTTTACTCCTTATATTCTGATTTTTTCAGCCCTTCGAAATATCGCAGATTATACAGATATTCCGCGGACTTCGGACGGATTATCCCGGCTCTCCTGTTATATTCCTCCGCTTCGGCGATATTTCCCGTGCGGTCGGAGCAGAAAGCAAGCATTATGAGCGGAATAAAACCGGAATATTCACTGTTTATAAAAGCGCCGCTTTTGACGTTTTCGTCAGCCGAGAGAGCCGTTTTGTACCAAAAAACCGCTGTTTCGAAATCTCCCTTTCCGACAAAGATGTTTCCCGTACGACAGCATATTTCGGCGCGGGGTCTTCCGTATAAAAACGACGAAAACAGAATTTTTGCGGCTTTTTCGGTTTCGTTTTTCATAAGAAAGATCTCGGAGAGAAATTTGCACGCCTCCGTCTTGTTTTCAGACCACCCTTCGGGGTCTTCAAGAAAGGAAAGAAGCGTTTTTTCCGCCTCTCCGTACCTCTTGAAATAAAAAAGTTCTCTCCCGTAATAAAAGACGTCCCGCGGCGTGAAAGGCTCGTTTTCAGCCTTTTGTTTTTCGTAGATCTTAAGGTTCCGGTCCCCGTATTCCTTTTTTGCGGAAAGATGCTTTACGGAAACGTCCAAATACCTTACGTTACCCGAATATCCGACCGATTCATGGACCCGCCCTTTCCAGACGAAACCCGCGGCGCGGCGGAAAATTCTTTCCCTGTAAAACCAGAAGGTCGCGTTGCCGTCTTCGTCGAAAGCGCATTCGTATTTCATCATCACGACGTCGTCTTTTTCGGAAAGCGTCTTTTTGAAGTCGATAAACTTTTCGAGTTCCTCAAAAGAAAAAACGTCGTCGGCGTCGAGCCACATCACAAAATCGCCAGTTGCGCGGGAGAAGGAGAAATTCCTTGCCGCGGAGAAATCGTCGTTCCATTCGAAATCGTATATTTTATCTGTAAAACCCGCCGCGATCTCTTTCGTTCCGTCGCGGCTTCCCGTATCGACGATTATTATTTCGTCGACCGCTTCCGCAATGCCCGAAAGACACCTTGCGAGAACTTTTTCTTCGTCTTTGACTATCATACACAGACTGAGCCTCATAAAACACCCCCGACCTATTTCATAATATGTCGGAAGGTTGCCAAGTGATAAAAAGAGGATATCTTCCAATAAAACAAAAAGCACCCTTTCGGATGCTTTAATAGTTTGCGTATTCAATAAGATTCAGACCCGTGCGGAGATTTTTTCCTTTTCTGTGCCTGTTTCTCCTCTTTTTCGGAATATTCGCCGCGTTTGAGTTTTTTCTTATATCTCTTCCGGGAAAAAAGCCTGTATTTTGCTTCTTTTCCGTTATTTTAACCGTTGCCCTTAGTTTTATGGGTTTTCCTCGCTTTTCTGCCCAAAACTTTTTTTATGGCGGCTTTTTCGGAGGAACTTGCCCCGAAAGTTAAATATTGAACGGCAAATATTGCGACAAATATAATTCCGCCTATAAACAGCTGCAGATATTTATTCGGCAGGAAAGAAGTGACGACAAGGCTTATGCACGCCGCCGCGATATACGGAATAAGCAGCCCCTCATAACTTTGTTTGAAAAGGTAGCCTATGCTTAATCCGATTTTTTTGCTGTAATAAAAATTTACAAGAACCGTCTGTAAAATAAGGGCAAGACCCGTTGCCGCGGCAGCCCCGACCATTCCGATATATTTTATCGCAAAGATCGTCAATATAATATTTATGGTTGTCGTCCCGAGCAATATAAGGGAGCGGACATGCCTCTTTCTCATAATGTCAAGGACGTTCATTGCCGCGGCGTTCGTCATATTGACAAACATCGGCAGCATTATAATCACCGCATAAAGCCATGAGGCGGAATAGCTGTCGCCGAAAACGATTTCGACGAATGGCCGCCCGACGCATAAAAATCCGAAAGCCACAGCCCCCGAAATCAAGACATTGAGCCTGCACGGTCTGACAAGGGTTTCGGTAAGCTCTCTTCCGGCAAGCCCCGCCTTGATACTTTTTGCTATGGCAGGCATAAACATTGTAACCGGCAGAGTCGCTATCGACGAAAACATCGAGAACATACTCATCGAGACCGAATATACCGAAACATCTTCCGGCGTCATCATAATGCTGATAAGGAACCTGTCGACGCTCGTATTAGCCGTGTTAACAATGGTTTGCAGCATCATCGCAAAAGCAAGCGGAAGCATTTGCCTAAACACGGTCCTGTCAAAATATTTCGGTATGAGTTTCGCATGGAATTTAATTACGCAGTAAAGAAACGTAATTACAAAACAGGTTATCGACAGTATAAAATCTACGATAACAACAAGAAAAACATTCTGCTGCCATTGAAGAAGGACGATCAGAAGTCCCGTTCTCAAAAAAAGCTTTACTGTGTCGATAAGCTTTCCGAAAACATAATTTTCATAGCCTATAAGAAAGCCGTTAAGAGGCTGCGTTATAAACCCGAAAATAAGCGTTCCTGCGGCAAACAGGAATATTTTCTTTCCGAAAACAATCTGTTCGGGAGTCAAAGACTCCGCATAGACCGAATCTATTACCGACCAGAAAACTATCGCCGCAACGGAAATAGCAACTCCGAGAATTAAGGTTACTGTCCAAATAGTCGAAGTGCTTTTTCGGATATTTTCCTCTTCGCTTCCGTCCTTTTTGCAAAGAGAAATGTTCCTTGTCATTATCGAACCCATTCCGAATTCCAGAAGGATGAGATATGACATAAAGGCTGTCATTGACTGATATACGCCGTAATCGGTCTGTCCGACTGTCCTGATAATAAACGCGGACATGAAAATGCCGATAACGGTATTCAGAACAAGATACAGATAAGAAAGGGTAAGCCCTTTGCTTCTTCCGCTTTTCATCGTTTTTTAATACCTATTTTTCTCAAAAATAATACAAATCGTATTTTATTCCTTATATAAAACGCTTTTCCTCCGGACGGCATTCCCGCGGAAACCGCCGCAACCCGAAGCCCTTTTTCGGATAGGGTTTTGATAAAAAATTTTCTTTTTTCCGCCTTTTCGGGCGTGAGAGAGGGTTTTACCCTGCAATTATAAGACGCCGCGTGAAGGTCAACGGGTTCGAGCTTTACTTCCTGCGAAAATTCTTTGAGAACGGTTTCTCCCTTTTTGCTGTTTACCAAAATAAGAGACAGCCCGGTAAAATCGTTTTTGAGAGACGATAATTCATATTTCCAGAAATCCGCAAGAACGAGATCCGAATAATGATTGTTTATGAACTTGCAGTCAAAGCAGTTTTCGCGGTTTATCAGATGAGTGTAGATAAAAGAACGGAAATACGGATCCGTCTCGGCGGGCGAAAGATATTCTTTTCCGTTTTCAAAGGTTATTGAAATCCCGTGTCTGCCCCAGCCGAATTTTTTTGTTCTGAAATTTACGCTTTTCGTTTTTGAGCCGTACTTTTTTTCAAGCTCAGTAAGGTAATCGTCAAAAACCCTGTGCGACGGAAAGCCTCCGCAGGCAAAATCGCAGGTGAGAAGATTATCGTAATCTTTTTCAAGATATCTTTTAAGCCCCGCGACCTGACAGGGCGATCCGCAGAAAAGAACCTGCCGTCCCGTCTTCAAAATGTTTTTTATCTCGGAAAAAGTGTTCCCGACAAAACTTTCGGTATATTTGCTTCTTCTTATTTCATCAAGGTCGAATTCGTCGGTCGAACCGAAAATAACGGAATGGCGGTCCTTTGAATAAACCGCACCGAAAACAACTCCGCCTTTTTTGAGAATAAGGTCGGCGACTGCGGAAAAAATACCGCCCGAAGAGCTTTTCGCAACAATTTCTTTGTCTTTTGAAAAACCGCCGTATGCCGCGGAAAGATTCTGAACCCCGCGTTCGTTGTTCCAAGGGCAGACCTCAACGCACCTGCCGCAGTCAACACACTTTTTCTCGTTGACGCCGACTTTGTAAAAAAGTCCGCCGTTGTCGACAGCGACGGCGCTTGTCGGGCAGATATTAAGACAGGCTCCGCAATTTGAACATCCGTTAAACCGGGAAATATTATTCATCGGTTAAAATCTCCTTCAGATATCCGATTCCTTTTGCCTTTTCTTCTTCGATTTTTTTATTTACAGTCTCATAATCTATATGAGAACGGGTCAATTCTTCTATTGACGGAGGGGTGATGCCGAGAGTTTGCAGAAGCGAAGAAATTCTCGACGGAGAAGACGGGTTTATTACTGCGGAGAAATTTTTATTTAGAATAGCGGAAAAAGCAACTCCGTGAAAAGACGACGTCACGACCGATTCCGCATGGTCGATAAGCCAGAGGAATTCTTCGACGCCCGCGTCGGAAACGGTTTTGCTTCCGTAAGCACTGCTCCATCCGTTCTTTATCGTTACGATTTCATATCCCGTTTCTTTTCTGAGTTTTTTTAAGAACGGGTTATATTTTTTATTCCAATACAAAGGATATACGAAAATGTATTTTCCTTTTATATCATATTTCTTTTCAATCTTCCGCAATTCTTCGGCGGAAAGGAAAAACGTCGGATCGATATTTATATCGATTTTGCCGCTATAATATTTCCCGATGACTTCCGCGTTATCCGCTTCCCTCACGGATATTCGGTCGAAATTGTTTACAAGCCTTGCGAATTCCTCTTCTTTTTCCTTTTTCACAGAAGAGACTCCCATGCTTGCCGCATAGGAAACCCTCTTTTTTTTCGGGCAAAAATCAAGGAAAAATACAGGAGAGCATATGTTGGGATTGAATACCTGGTCGCTTCCTGCAATGCAGATATCCGCGTCGATATTCAGCTTTTTTATATCCTCATAGGAATCGTATCTTTGAACATCCAGATTTGAAGAAATAAACTCCGAATTTTTTATGAATCTGACGTGTCTTTTCGAAGCGTTAAGGCTGCCGTAAAGATTTTTTATGAAAATTTTCGGGTTTTTCGAAAACAGACGCCCTGCGGTTTCTCTTTCCTTATAATCTGTGACGATAAAACTGTCGCAGCCAAGTTTTTCAAGCTGCTTTTTCAGAGCGTAAGACTGCAAAACCGAACCGTAGTTTGCCCATGTGCATAAGGTTGTTATCAAAGCATTTTTCATATAGCAATTATACGGAAAGACCGTCTTCCTTTTCAGAAATTAAAAAAGCCGCAGACCGTAAAAAAACGGTTTACGGCTTTTGGCGTTCCCGAGGTGATTCGAACACCCGACCTACCGCTTAGGAGGCGGTCGCTCTATCCTGCTGAGCTACGGAAACAGATATTGTTCTCGGTAGTCAGTATAGCATAATTTCCGTCCGTTTTCAAGAGCCTTTGTTCCGTATCTGCATTTTTTCGGTTAAAATTCCGATTTGGCGGCGTTAAGTGTAACACTTATATGACAAAAACTTGTACTTTTCCTTATTTTTCGCGCCGCATAAAGTAATTTTTCGGGAAAATTTGTGACATTTATGTTTCAGAGAACTATTTCCTGTTGCAAACCCTTTTTATATATGTTATTATTAAATATAAAGAGGAGATACACGGAAACGGAGGGTGCCCGATGGCAGATAACAACAATATTCCCGTATTTTTATTTCATGAGGGAACGAATTTCGAAGCATATAAATTTCTCGGGGCGCACCCCTGCACCGAAAACGGCTCGGAGGGAGCAATTTTCAGAGTCTGGGCGCCCGCCGCGCGGTCGGTTTCTGTCGTCGGAGACTTCAACGAATGGGACAGGACCCGCGACCCGATGACGAGGATAAGCGAACAGGGCATTTACGAAAAATTCGTTCCGAACATCGTCCGTTACGACAGATATATGTTCAGCGTCGAGAAAAAAGACGGTTCTGTCGTAAACAAAGCCGACCCGTTCGCTTTTCACAGCGGTTCGGGCGGAGACAAAAGTTCGAAATTCTATCCGCTCGACGAATTTGCATGGTCGGACGGCAAATGGCAGACCGCTTTTTCAAAAAAGGACCACGCGAAAGAGCCGATGAACATTTACGAGGCGCACCTCGGTTCCTGGAGACGGTATCCCGACGGAAACCCGTTCAGTTACAGAAAATCGGCGCACGACCTTGTCGATTACGTCAAGGAAATGGGTTATACGCATATTGAACTTCTGCCCGTGACGGAATATCCGCTCGACGCCTCATGGGGATATCAGGTAACGGGATATTTCGCGCCGACTTCCCGCTACGGAGTGCCGGACGACCTTAAATATTTCGTCAACCGCTGTCATGAACAGGGAATTGCTGTTATAATGGACTGGGTTCCCGCGCATTTTCCGAAAGACGAATATGCCCTTGCGGATTTCGACGGAGATTTCGCGTTCGAATATAAAGACAAAATAAAAAGAGAACAGCCGTCATGGGGGACCGTCGTTTTCGACTACGGCAAAACGGAGGTACAGTCGTTCCTTATTTCGTCGGCGCTTTATTGGCTCAACGAATATCACATGGACGGACTCCGCGTCGACGCGGTTTCGGCAATGCTCTATCTTGATTTCGGAAAAAATATCGGGCTGAAAAACTCGCTCGGCGGAGACGGCAATTTAGAGGCTATCGCTTTAATAAAGAAACTCAACGACGCCGTTCACGAAAGAGCGCCCGGCAAACTGATGATAGCCGAAGAATCGACGGCATGGCCGAAAATCACTGAAAAGACCTCGATGGGGGGTCTCGGCTTTGACTTCAAATGGAACATGGGCTGGATGAACGACAGCCTTCATTACCTCGAAACAGACCCGTTTTTCAGAAACTACAACCACAACAACGTGACCTTCTCGATGGTCTACGCCTATGCGGAAAAATATATTCTCCCGATATCGCACGACGAAGTTGTCCACGGAAAGAAATCGCTCCTCGACAAAAATCCCGGAAGTTATGAAGAAAAATTCGCGGGAATGAGGGCTTTCCTCGGATATATGTATACGCACGTCGGCAAAAAACTTCTTTTCATGGGTTCCGAATTCGGGCAGTTCAGGGAATGGGACTTTGCAAACTCCCTCGAATGGTTCATGCTCGATTACGACGCGCACGCAAAACTGCAGAATTACGTCAAGGAACTGAATTATTTCTACCTTGAAAATCCCGCGCTCTGGGAAGAGGACTGCGACCCGTCGGGCTTTAACTGGATAGTCGGCGACGACAATAAACAGAATATTCTCGTCTATGAACGCAAAAACAAAAAAGAAGACCTTATCGTCGCGATAAACTTTTCGCCCGTTACCCGCGACAATTACGAATTCGGACTCCCCTCTTCGGGAGTATATTCGCAGGTATTTTGTTCGGAGAACGCGGATTTCGGAGGAAGCGGAGAGTTGCCGGGCGATATAAAAGCAGAGAAAAAACCGATGCACGGAATGAATTATTCGGGTAAAATAAAGATACCCGCGCTTTCCGTCACGGTCTGGAAGAAAAAAACGCAGACAAAAAATAAATTCGGAATACAGAAGATTTCAGGGAGGGACGGCAAATGATTCAAAAGAAAAAATGTATCGCGATGCTTCTCGCGGGAGGACAAGGCAGCAGGCTCCACGTCTTGACGAAAAACGTTGCAAAACCCGCGGTTCCTTTCGGCGGTAAGTACAGAATAATAGACTTTCCGCTTTCAAACTGCATAAACTCCAACATTTCGGTCGTCGGAGTTCTGACGCAGTATCAGCCGCTGGCTCTCAACCGCTATATAAGAAACGGGCAGCCGTGGGACCTCGACCGTCTTTACGGAGGCGTTTATATCCTGCCTCCGTATCAGAGAAAGGGAGGTTCGCAATGGTATGAGGGAACGGCGAACGCCATATATCAGAACATAGGGTTTATTGAGCAATACGACCCCGAATACGTCCTTATCCTTTCGGGCGACCATATCTACACGATGGACTATTCGAAGATGCTCGCTTTCCACGAAGAAAGAAACGCCGACATAACGATAGCGGTCATCGACGTTCCGAAGGAAGAGGCTTCCCGTTTCGGAATAGTCTGCACCGAGGACGGCGAAAAGATAAACGGATTCCAGGAAAAACCGAAAGAGCCGCGTTCGACGCTTGCCTCTATGGGTATTTACATCTTCCGCTGGGATAAACTCAAAAAATATCTTATCGAAGACGAAAAGGACGAAAACTCTTCAAAGGATTTCGGCAAGAACGTAATTCCGAAAATGCTCGAAAACGGCGAAAGAATGTATGCCTACGCCTTTGACGGATACTGGAAAGACGTCGGAACGATCGAAAGTCTCTGGGAAGCGAATATGGATATTCTCTCTGATTCGAACCTGAATTTAAGCGATCCCGACTGGAAGATATATGCAAGAAACCCTGTCGCGCCCCCTCATTACGCAGGCAAAAACGCCGAAACGGTAAATTCGATAGTTTCGGAGGGCAGCGAACTTAACGGCAAAATAAAAGACTCGGTCATCTTCTATAAAGTCGAAACGGAAGAAGATTCCCTTATCGAAAATTCGGTCGTAATGCAGAACGCCTTAATTAAAAAAGGCGCGAAAGTTTACAATGCGATAATCGCGCAGAACGTTGAAATAGGCGAAAACGCGGTTGTCGGCGAACCCTGCAAAAACTGCGCCGAAAGAAAGATAACCGTTATCGGAGCGGACAGTAAAATAGAACCGGGCGAAATAATCAAAGCCGGCGAAATAATCGACAGAAGCGAGGAGGGAGACATATTATGAACGCGATAGGAATTATCTTTTCGAATATCCACGACAATCACCTTCCCGAATTCACTAAAGAACGCACTTTCGGAGCGGTTCCGTTCGGCGGAAGATACCGCCTTATCGACTTCGTTCTTTCAAACATGACGAACTCCGGAATAACGACGGTCGGAGTTGTCGCGCGCAACAATTACCATTCGCTCACAAGTCACCTCGGCAGCGGCAAGGAATGGGATCTTTCGAGAAAATTCGGCGGGCTTACCATCTATCCGCCTTACAGCACCGCTGCGGGAAGATCTCTTTATACGGGCAGGCTCGAAGCCCTCAAAAACGTATATAACTACATTGCAAGAGCAAGAGAAGATTACGTCGTGCTTTCCGACTGCGACGTCGTCTGCAATATGGACTATGCCGAAGTTCTGCGTTTCCATAAGGAAAACAACGCCGATATCACGGCGGTTTATCACAAGGTCGACATAAGCGAATTTTCGGGCGAAAAACTCGTCACCTATAAAATTACCGGCGGAAACTGCGTAAAAACGCACGTCGGAGGACATCCGTCGGGCGTTCAGAACCTTTCGATGTCGATGTGGCTCTTGAAAAAAGACCTCCTGCTCAAGATAATCGACGAAGCGCTCGCAACGGGTCTTCAGAGTTTTGAAAGAGACATTCTTGCGGTAAACGCCGCCGACCTCAAAATAGTCGGTTACGAATTTACGGGGTATGCAAGACAGATAGTTTCGACCCCCGACTTTTTCAGAGCGAACCTCGAACTTCTCGACAGAAAAGTAAGGGACGAACTTTGCCAGAAGGACAGACCGATATATACGAGAGTTTACGACGCCGCTCCCGCAAGATATATGAACGGCGCGTCGGTCAGAAATTCCCTTATCGCGAACGGCGCGGTAATAATGGGAAGCGTTGAAAACTGCGTTCTCGGAAGAGAAGTTTATATCGCGAAAAATACCGTTGTCAGAAATTCCGTCATAATGCACGGCGCGATAATCAACGAAAACTGCGTTATAAACAACTGTATTCTCGACAAAAAGACGGTCGTCCGCCCCGGACAGACGCTTTCGGGAACGGAGAACTATCCGTTTGTCGCGGTCAAGGGAAGCATTATATAAGGAGACATCAATGAAAATACTTTTTACGGCGTCGGAATGTTATCCCTTTGCGGTTTCGGGAGGTCTCGGCGACGTCATCGGGGCTTTGCCGAAAGCGCTTGCTAAAATCGAAGGCGAAAATAACGACGTAAGAGTCGTTCTGCCGCTTTATAAAAAAACCGCCGAAACTTTCAAGTCGGAAATGACCTATAAGTTCGACTTCATGCTCCCCCTTGCGTGGAGAAGCATATACTGCGGCGTTTTCGAACTGAAAAAAGACGGCGTGACATATTATTTTATCGACAACGAACACTATTTCAGACGCGACGGACTTTACGGCTTTTACGACGACGGAGAACGCTTTTCGTTCTTTTCGAAGGCGTGCCTCGAGATTCTCGAAAGGCTCGGTTTCTACCCCGATATAATCCATTCGCACGACTGGCATACCGCGCTCGTTCCCATTCTTTTCAAAAGATATTATAAATGGAAAAACGAATTTTCGGCGACGAAAGCGATATTCACCATACACAACATTCAGTATCAGGGGCAGTATGACGAAGCGATATTGGGCGACGTTTTCGGGCTCGGAGACGGAGACCGCGACACCGTTACGTTTAACGGCTGTATAAACCTGATGAAAGGGGCGATAGTCGCCGCCGACAAAGTCAACACCGTAAGCCCGAACTACGCAAGAGAACTGACATATCCCTATTACGCCCACGGACTTTCCGCGATAATAAGGGAACATCAGTATAAATTCTGCGGAATTCTGAACGGGATAGACAACGACAGGATAAATCCCGAAACAAACCCGCACCTTTACGCGAATTTCAACTACCGCTCCCCTGCGAAAATGGCTTTCAACAAAAAGAAACTGCAGGAGGAAATGAACCTGCCGCAGGACGACACCGTCCCCGTTGTCGCGATAATCTCAAGGCTTGTTTCCCATAAAGGGATAGATCTTGTCCGCGGGATTTTTTCGCAGCTTATGGATATGCCGTTGCAGCTCGTCGTTCTCGGCACGGGAGACAGAGAATACGAGGACTTTTTCAGATACGCCGCAAGCCGCTACAAAGGCAAACTCGAAGTGAGGATAACCTTTGACGGAGCGCTTGCCGACAGGATATACGGCGGCGCCGATATGATCTTAATGCCGTCGAAGAGCGAACCGTGCGGACTTGTCCAGATGATTGCCCTGCGTTACGGAACAATTCCCATTGTCAGGGAAACGGGCGGCTTAAAGGACAGCATTACCGACGTGCAGTACGGCGGAAACGGATTTTCGTTCCCCGACTATAACGCTCACGAACTGCTTTATACGGTCGGCAGAGCCGTCGATATGTTCAGAAACGACAAAGACGGCTGGAAAGCCCTCAAAAAGAAGGCGATGAAATGCGATTTCGGCTGGGACAAAGCCGCCGGAAACTATTTCGATTTCTATAAAGACGCTCTCGGTATTAAATAATAAAAAAGCCCTGCGGGGCTTTTTTAATGCAAAGGAAAAGTATGTTTTTATTCAACGCAAACGACAAATTTCATAAAACCCCCGCGGGCGCCGCGGAAAGCGAAACGCCGATTTTATTCAAAGTTTCGGTTTCGAGAAGAGAGGCTCTGACAGACCTTTATCTGATGTTCAGCGAAGACAAAAAGCCCGCCGAAAAAATCAGAATGACGCTTGACGGAAGTTATGCGGGAACGGATTTTTACACCGCCGAAATTCCGCCGCTTGCCGCGGGAATTTACTGGTACACCTTTATTGCCGACAAAAACGGCCGGGAAACCGTCTACGGCAGAGGCGACAATGGCGCCGCCGTCAAAAACGGAAAAGCGTGGCAGCAGACGGTCTACCTTAAAGGGTGGAACGCCGCGCCGGAATTTGCGGGAAAAATAATTTATCAGATATTCCCCGACCGCTTTTTCAAAAAGGGCGAGCCGCCGCTTCCCGAACGGAAAAAATATGTAAAATTCAAAAACCCCGACGAACTTCCGAACTATATAAGGGAAGAAAACGGAGACCTTGACACCTCCGACTTTTTCGGCGGAACGCTTCGCGGAATCGAAGAAAAACTGCCGTATATCGCTTCTCTCGGAGCGGAAATAATTTATCTCAATCCGATTTTCGAGGCTCATTCAAACCACCGCTACGACACCGCCGACTATACAAAAATCGACCCCGTTCTCGGAAACGAGGAGGATTTCTCCTCTCTCTGCAAGTCTGCCGAAAAGTACGGGATAAAAATAATTCTTGACGGCGTTTTTTCGCATACCGGGGACGACAGCATTTATTTCAACCGCTACGGAACTTACCCCGACGTCGGGGCATATCAGTCGCAGAAGTCGCCGTATTACAAATGGTACACCTTTCAGGAGTTTCCCGACAGATATTCGTCCTGGTGGGGAATTAAAATTTTACCGGAAGTAAACGAAACCGAGCCCGACTATCTCGAATATATGACGGGCAGGGGCGGCGTTCTTGAAAAATGGCTCCGTCTCGGCGCTTCGGGATACAGGCTCGACGTTGCGGACGAATTACCGGACGAATTCCTCGACGCGCTTTATAAGACCGTCAAAACGGTAAAAAAGGACGCCTACGTCGTCGGGGAAGTCTGGGAGGACGCGACAAATAAAGAGGACAACGGCAGACGCCGCAAATATCTTCAGGGCGGCGAAATGGACGGCGTTATGAACTACGTCTTAAAGGACGCCCTCATCGGTTTTCTGAATTCGGGAAACGCCGAAAAACTTTCGGACGCGATAAATCTTTTGAGAGAAAACTACCCGAAACCGTCGCTTTCCTGCCTTATGAACATCATAGGCTCGCACGACACGAAACGGATACTTTCGGTTCTCGGCGGAGTAAAGACCGACGACTGCGACTATGAAGGGCAGGCAAAGGAAAAACTTTCTCCCGAAGAAAGAGAACTCGCAATAAAAAAACTCATGCTCGGCTGGTTTATTTTAGCAACTCTTCCGGGCTGTCCGACCGTTTTTTACGGGGACGAGGCGGGCGTCGAGGGGCTTCGCGACCCCCTGAACCGCAAATATTTCCCGTGGGGAAAAGAAGATAAGACCCTGCTTTCGCACTACCGCAAAATGGGAGATATTCGCAAAAACACCCCCGAACTCAAAACGGGAGACGTCGAAACCGTCCTTTGCGAAAATTCGCTTTTTGCATATTCGAGAAACGGACTTATCGCCGTCTGCAACGGCAAAAACGCCGAAGACAAAGTTTCTCTCGACCGCGATTTTTCAGACCTTGTGTCGGGCGAAAAAATAAAAGCGGGAACCCTTACTCTCCCGCCTTATTCGTTCTTTTTGCTTAAATAGGAAAAGGTGCTGCATTGCAGCACCTTATATTTTTATTCGGGCAAAAATTCGTCAAGAGTGCCGAAGGTGTAGCCCTCGCTTTTCCATGTCGTTATCAGTTCTTCAAGAATTTTCGAATTCGTTTCCGACGTCGAATGAAGAAGGACTATCGCGCCGTCGTGTATACGCGAATTCAGTTTCTTTACCGACTCTTCGGGGTCGGGCTGGTCGCTGTTGTTCCAGTCGAGATATGCAAGGCTCCAGAAGACGGTCGTATATCCCATTTCGTTCGCCATTTTTAAGTTTTCGACGCTGAATTTGCCCTGCGGCGGACGGTACAGGCGAAGCATTTTTTTTGTTGTTATCGTGTTGTAAAGGCTTTCGACCTCTTCAAGTTCCTTTCGGAAAGCCTCTTTATCGGCGATTTTCGACATATCGGGGTGGGAATAGGTATGATTTCCGACGATATGCCCCTCGTTTACCATTCTTTCAACAAGGGCGGGCTGAGTTTTAAGGTAATGCCCGACAAGGAAAAAAGTGGCTTTTGTATCTGTCTTTTTTAAGGTGTCGAGAATCGTTTCGGTGTAGCCGTTTTCGTAGCCGGCGTCAAAGGTGAGATAAATTTTCTTCTGCGACGTATCTCCGATAAAATACGCTCCGTACTGTTTTAATTCCTCCGCCGAAACGTTTCCCTGCGGGGCGGAATTTTCCTTTCCGAAAGAAAGCCCCCAGTCGCTGACGGTCTCTTTCGTTTTCGGAAAAGAAACGCCGTAACAGGCGAAAAGCAGAACGGCAAAGGCGCAGGCAAGGGTGCAGAGCGTTATCTCCTGCCACCGTCCGTCGATAAATTTCAAAACGGTCTTCATTCCCCTTTTAAGTTTTTCTTTCATTCCTCTGCCGCCTTTCCGTAATATTTTTCAAGTCCGAGCGACGAAAAGAACTTTTCGCTCCCGTCGCCCGTCCGCAGGAATCTGTTCATTAAAATAAGGTCTTCTTCGCTTTCGAGAATGTTTATCCTCTGAAGGCAGGTAAAGGAAGCCTTAAAGCCCATTTTTTTGATTACGGGCAAAGACGCGTCGCTCACAGCCCCGAAAGGATAAGTAAAAGCCGTCGGGATAATTCCGCAATGCTCGTATAAGAGTTCCTGAAGTTTTGAGAGGTCGTCTTCGAGCATATTCCGATATTCAAGTTCGTTTTCGCCCTGTTTTTTCCTCGCTCCCTTTCTCCCCTTGTCGAGAGTGTGCAGGTTGTAACTGTGGTTCTGTATTTCGACAAGCCCGCTGTCGCTCATTTCCTTTATTTCGTCCCATGTAACGTGCGAATAGTTGGCGTTTTCGTCTTCCGTCGCGGAAAATTTTTCGGTGCAGATACCGATTATCGAAAGCACCGCTTTGGCGTTATACTCTTTAAGCAGAGGATAGGCGTAAAGATAATTGTTGTAATAGCCGTCGTCGAAAGTCAGCATTACGGGCTTTTCGGGAAGCGGACTTCCGTTTTCGTAGTAAGCGACAAGGTCGGAAACCGTCACCGTTTCAAATCCGTTTTCCTTGAGATATTTGAGGTCTTCTTCGAAAAGAGACGGCGGAAGGACGTATTTCCCCTGCGAACGCGGATCTTTCAGAAACGAATGATACATTATTATAGGAAGGACGACCTTTTCCCTTTCCTCCGAAACGACGGGAGACACCTCCGAATTGAAAAGCGTTACGTCTCTGAGTCCCGCGAAAATTATAAAAAGCACGGCGAGAAAATATATGCCGCGCGATATTTTTTTAAGATATTTCACCGAGTTCGCCCCTTTCCTTAAAGCCTATGATTGACTTCGGGCGAATATTCTGATAAAATCAAGAAAACATCTTATGAGGACGGCAAATGAAAAAAACGGTAAGAAAAACGGTCGCTGCGGCTTTTGACGGGATAAAAGCGGGTATTTTCATAAAAACGGAAATGGAAGCGTCGTCGGCGCTTATAAAACGTCTCAAAAAAAGCGAAGACGGAATTAAAATAAACGGAAAAAGAGCGTATACGAATGAAATTCTGCATACGGGAGACGAAGTTGAAATAAATTTCGAAGACGAAGCCCCGTCCGAAAACATAATCCCGACAAAGGGCGATATGGATATTATATATGAAGACGGCGACCTGCTTATAATAAACAAGGCGGCGGGCGTCCCGGTCCACCCGTCGAAAGGGCACGCTGCGGACAGTCTCGCGAATTTCGTCGCATATTATTTTGATAAAAAAGGCGAAAAATCCGTCTTCCGATGCGTCACGCGCCTTGACCGCGGCACTTCGGGGGTATGCGTCATCGCGAAAAACTCCCGTGCGCAGGACATTCTGCGCAAAGAAATGCAGAACGGGCAGACGGGAAAAAAATACCTTGCCGTGTCTGTCGGGATTTTCGATAAAAAAAGCGGCATAATAGACAGAAACATCAGACGTATCCCGGGAATCGCGACAATTAAAAGAGAAGTCTGCGACGGCGACGGCAAAAGAGCCGTGACGGAATATAGAATACTGAAAGAGAAAAACGGGCTGTCGCTTGCGGAAGTGATTCTGCATACCGGCAGAACGCACCAGATAAGAGTTCATTTTGCGGCGGAGGGACACCCGCTTTACGGAGACTGGCTCTACGGAAAAGAAAACGAAAAAATCGGCAGACCCGCGCTCCACTGCGCCGAAATAACGCTCTTTCACCCCGACACAAAGGAAAAACTTTGTTTTTCGGCGCCGCTTCCGGAAGATATGCGAAGTTTATTTTCATAATTTTGAGGGCATACTATTTCCGAAAAGGAGCGATCGGAATGGAAATAGAAATAACCTCCGCAAATTTTGAAAACGAAGTAACGCTTTCGGCAAGACCCGTGCTTCTCGATTTCACCGCAGGCTGGTGCGAAGAAGCGAAAAAAATTCAGCCGGCGGTAATGGAAATAGCAAAAGAACACCCCGAAATAACGGTCGGGAAAATAGACGTAGACCGCTCCCCCGAGATAGCGGAACGGTTCGGGGTCATGAACGTGCCGTCTTTTCTGCTTTTCAGGGACGGACGCCTTTCGGTCTTTTCAACGGGGAATCAGACCAAAGAAACGATAGCCGACATACTTTCGGAACACGGGGATATATAAAAACACGGGCGTGGGTAATATTTCACAAAAAAATCGAAAAATACTTGTTGCTTTTTGATATATTTTGTGTTATACTTGACAAGGTCAAAAGACCGCTCACGCGTTTGTAGCTCAGGTGGATAGAGCAACTGCCTTCTAAGCAGTGGGTCAGGGGTTCGAGTCCCTTCAAGCGCACCAAATGGGGATAACGCACGGTTATCCCCATTTTTTTCCATAAAACCGGACTTGTTTTGGGAGGTGTCCGCCGTGAAAACGAAAAAAAGATTTTTGTTCGCGAAAAATCTCGGAATAACGCTTTCAGCCCTGCAGTTTATCATTTCGGCTATTTTCTGCTGGCAACTTTTCAGAGTAAATCTGCTGCCCGACAGCATTTCGATAGGCATTACCGTAATCCTTTTCCTGCTCTGCGTAATAACTCTTCTTCTGCAGTTCAGGTATAAATCGGGGATCGTCGGTAAAGTCATTTCCGTACTTCTGGCAGTCGCCCTGCTTTTCGGCTCGACCGTTCTCGGGGACGTTGCGAACACCATAAAGAGAATGAACGAAAATGCGGGTTCCCAGACCGAGAAAATATGCGTATACATCATGGCTGACAGGGAAATTCCCTCCGACAGCGAAGCTGCGGACTTCACCTATGGAATTCTTGCGTCGGCGCACGGCGAATCGGTCGACAACATGATGAATATATTAAAGGATAAGTTCGGCAAATCGCCGAAGACCGCGGAATACAAGACTTCCGAAGACCTTGCCGAAGCGCTTTACACCGGCAAAGTCGAGGCGATAATCCTCGGAGACTCCTTTATCCCCGTCATTACCGATATCGACACCTACAAAAATTTCGAGACCGAAACAAGAATTCTCTATTCGGAGGAATTCTCGATAGCCGTCGATAAGGGCAATAAAACGCTTAAAGGCGATACCTTGGTAATGTACCTCAGCGGTATAGATAAATACGGCAGCGTTTCAAGCGTAAGCCGAAGCGATGTCAATATTATAGCGGTTGCAAACCTCAAAACAAAAGAAGTCCTCCTTATAAACACACCGAGAGACTATTATGTAAACCTCAAATTCGAAAACGGCAAATACTCCGCAACTCCCGACAAACTCACCCACGCGGGGCTTTACGGAATAAACGTTTCGATGAACACCCTCGAAACGATATACGACAATCTCAAATTCGATTATTATTTCCGCGTAAACTTCACCGGCTTTATGAAGATAATCGACGCGCTTAAAGGTATTGACGTTTATATCCCGAAGACCTTTACAAGTACTGCCGACTACGGAACTCATTTCACAAAAGGAATGATGCACCTCAGCGGCAAAATGGCTCTTGACTTTGTCCGTGAAAGACATAAGTTCGCCGACGGAGACAACCAGAGAGGCAGAGACCAGATGGCGGTCATCTCGGCAATAATAAAGAAAGCGTCGTCTCCCTCCGTAATTTCGGGCTACGCCGATATCCTCGACAGTCTGCAGAGATATTTCCAGACGGATATGCCCTCCGAAGTCATTTCGGAAATCGTCAAGATGCAGATAGCCGACGGCGGAGAATGGTATGTCAGATCCGTAAGCGTCGAAGGCAGCGGAGCGTATGAAGTTCCTTATTCGATGTCCACGAAACAGTGGGTCATGATGAGAAACAATGCGAAGGAAGAAGAGATAAAGGAACTTATTCAGAAAGTTCTTGACGGAGAAAGCATAAAAGAAGAAACCGAAAATGACGGCAACGAATAATATTTTCCGCTGTCCCGTCTGCAAGGCGGAATTTTCGAAAGAACAAAACAGCCTTGTCTGCGAAAACGGACACCGTTTCGACATTTCGGCGGCGGGATATGTAAATCTTCTGCCGGTACAGAAGAAAAATTCGAAAGTCCCGGGCGACTCGAAAGAAATGGTCGCGTCCCGAAGAAATTTCCTTTCAAAAGGCTACTACGAACCGCTTAAGGACGCCGTAAAAAAAGAAATTTCGAAGATGGAAAAAGGCGTCGTCTTTGACTGCGGCTGCGGAGAGGGGTATTACACGGGCGGGATTGCCGAAGTTTCGGAAGCGACTTTCGGAATAGATATCTCGAAAACAGCCGTCGAAAAAGCCGCAAAGAAATATAAAAACGCGTTTTTTGCGGTGGCGTCGGCTTACGACCTGCCGGTAAAAAACGAAAGCGTCGATACGGTCTGCGATATTTTCGCGCCGCTTTCCGCGGAGGAATTCAGGAGAATTCTTGTTCCGGGCGGATATTTTCTCTATGTCGTCCCCGCCGAAAAGCACCTTATGAAAATGAAAGAGATCCTCTACGAAACGCCTTACGAAAACGCTTTTTCCGAGGCGGAATACGACGGATTTACTTATATCAAAAACGAAAAAATCTCTTTTCCGATAGAAGTCTGCGGAAAAGAAGACATCATGTCCCTTTTCACGATGACCCCGTATTCGTGGCGGACGCCGAAAGAGGGAATAAACAGACTTATGCAGGCAGAAAAACTCTGCGACACGGCGGAGTTTTACATACACATACTGAAGAAGAAAACGGAGAGGTAAGAAATGAAACACAATCTTTGCGTAATAGGTTACGGCGGAATGGGCGGCTGGCACGTTCAGCACGCGCTTGATTCCGACGTCGTAAACCTTGTCGGAATTTACGATATAAAAGAAGAGAGAAGACAGGCGGCAAGAGACAAAGGCATTTTCGCCTATGATTCGCTCGAAGAAGTGCTTGCCGACGACAAAGTCGAACTCGTCACCGTAGCTATCCCGAACGACGTTCACCCCGAAGTCGTGATAAAAGCCCTTGAAGCGGGCAAAAACGTGATCTGCGAAAAACCCGTCGCGATAACCTCGGCGGAATTTCAGACGATGATAGACGCCGCCGAAAAGAGCGGAAAACTTTTCACCGTCCACCAGAACAGACGTTGGGACATCGACTATCTCGCAATGCAGTCCCTCTGCAATTCGGGAGAGATAGGGAAGCCGATAAACATCGAATCGCGTATCCACGGTTCGAGAGGAATTCCGAGCGACTGGAGAGGCAAAAAGGAGTTCGGCGGCGGAATGATACTTGACTGGGGCGTTCATCTTATCGACCAGATGCTCCGTCTCAACACCGGAAAAATCAAAAAACTTTACTGCACCTGCACCAACATAACAAACGACGAAGTCGAAGACGGTTTCAGGCTCGAAATGTTCTTTGAAGACGGCTGCAGAGGGTATGTCGAAGTCGGAACATATAACTTCCTCGACCTTCCCCGATTTTATATGCAGTGCGAAAAAGGTACCGCAAAAATCACGAAATGGAGCGAAAACTGCGAAGTCGCGAAACTCAAACACTGGCACGAAAGCGAAGTCGTTCCCGTCAAGACCGCGGCGGGACTTACCAAAACAATGGCGCCGCGCGACGAGATAACCCTTGACAGATACAAACTCGATATTCCCCATTCCGACGTTCACGATTTTTACAGAAACGTCTGCAAAGCGCTTGAGGGAAAGGAAGAACAGCTCGTCCGCCTCGATCAGGTAATGAGAGTAATGAAAGTTATGGAAGCCTGCTTCGAATCGGATAAGAAAGGTCAGGTCCTCACTTTCGCCGAAGGACTTTAATAAAAACATAAAGCCGCAATTTTCCGATTGCGGCTTTTTTTACAGGGGAGAAATATATGAAATATTTTACCGAAGACATAATAAGCTGCGAAGAACTTTACCGGACGGCAAAATACTGCGGTCTTTCCGAAAAAATAACGGCAGGACGGGAAAAAAATTTCAGAAAATGTCTAGAAGATTACGAGGATCTGCCGTTCGGGCTCACAGCCGACGCCGACATCAATGAAATACTCGGAATTCTGAAAAAGAAACACGAAGAATATTGTATTATCTTTGATAATGCAAGGGAAGAGTGTCTGAAAATTCTTCCCGAAGAAGCGGCGGAAATGCTTTTTGATAAAAATAACGAGGATAAATTTCCCTTTACAATAAAAAGAGACCACAAGGCGGGCGAAATAAAATTACTGCCGGAAACCGGTTCTGCCTGCGTAAAAACCGCAATCGTTCTGAAAAACGCGGAAGTCCTTTACGGGTGGCTTCCCGATAACGGATATTTTACCGCACATATCGAAGTTTCGGAAGAAAACGGCGTCAAAATAATGAGAGCCCTTATTCGGAACGAAGAGCGGTTGTATGAATGTCATGTTTCTTTTTCCGACGCCGAAGTCAGAACCGATATATACAGAATAGAATCCGAAATTTCGATGTTGGCGTGCCCCAAAGCATGGGATTATGTTTTTCTCTTTGCCTCGGAAATTATCGAAAAGAATTCGATCTCGGAAGAATATCTGAACGGCAAAGAAAAGAAATTGCTTCCGCTTTCCGAAGTCATGGCTGAACTTGAACAGGGCAAAAACGTAATTTCCGAATTCGTCGGCGAACTTGACAAACTCGGACTGAAAAAGGAAGCGGAAGAACTTAAAAAGCCGCGCCGGCTTTCAGACGATAAATACGAACCTCTTTTTGAAAAAATCTCAAAACTCTATGAAGACAGCCAGCAATCTTACCCGAAAGAGGAAGAGCCCGAAAGAGCAAAAAGCATAAGAAAAGAAATAACCGGTATTCTGAAAAGCAAAGGTTATGAGGGCGAATTCCCCGAATTTCATAAAGAAATCAATAATAAATTCTGCACGGTGTTCGCAAATGAGAACAGGCACTGCATGGAAGCAAATATCTGTTTCATGTTTGTTAAAAGTGACGCTCCGAAGAATAAATACGGCGTCTTGTTCGGTTCAAAAGGAAGATATGCAACTGAATATTACGACCTTGAAGAAGAGGGCTCCTCACTTGAAGAAACCATTGAAATAATTGATAAGTTCCTGTCGGAAGAACTTCTTACAAAAGAAGAAAAAATTCATATTATAGATACCGAAAAAGTCCCCGGCCGTTTCGGCATGGTAAAGGTTTTCGGAATTATTTCTCTGATAATCGGATTTTTAGTCACGGCGGCTCTCGGAATTCTGCTTTACGGCGTTACGGTGCTTTTCACCGGCTCTGCTGAAATTTTCAAAGAAATTTTCCTTTCAAAATTCTGGATATTTTTTCTCATCTCGTCGCTTATCCCTTTCGGTTACTTCATGGTAAAAACAGTTTTACGCTGACAAAACAGCCGTCGCAGGACGGCTGTTTTCTTTTTATAAAAACGCCCGCAGTCGGAACGCCGCAGTATTTATGTCGCGCGGGAGCGCAAGCGACGAAAAGCGGAAGTAGCCCTCGCCCGAGGGTCCGAACCCCGCGCCCGGAGTTCCCACGATATACGCGCCGTAAAGCAGTTTTGCAAAAAAACTTTCGGAAGTCGTTTTTTCGGGAAGCCGGAGCCACAGGTAGGGGGAATTCACACCGCCGAAATAAGTATATCCTTTTTCTTCGAAAACGCTTCCGAGGACCGCGGCGTTATGAAGATATTCGGAGATATTCCGCGCGCTTTCCTCCCTGCCCTTAGGTAAAAGCGTCGCCTCCGCCCCTCTCTGGGAAATATACGAAACGCCGTTTTTTTCGGCGGACAGTTTGCGAAAAAACGCGGTCTTTACATCGGTATTTTCGAAAGACAGCGCTTTCGGGACGACAGACCAGCCGCACCGTATACCCGTAAAGCCCGCGCCTTTAGAAAAACTGCATATTTCGACCGCGCATTTTTCCGCTCCCTTTATCTCAAAAACGGAAAACGGTTTTTCTTCGGTCACATAGTCGCGGTAGGCGGCGTCGAAAATTATTACGGAGGACGTCGCAAGGGCAAATTTCACCCATTTTTCAAGGTCTTCCTTTGAATAGGTTTCCCCTGTCGGGTTTCCGGGCGAACAGAGAATTATTATCAGATTTTCGCCCGTGTTTTCGTCGGGGAGCGGCAAAAAACCGTTTTCCGCCGTCCCTTTTATATACACGGGCGTTTTGCCCGAAAGAACCGTTATCTCGGCGTATGCGGGATACGACGGGTCGGAAATAAGCACCCTCGACGCCGAAAAAAGCCCGATAAAATCAACAATGTTGCTTTTTGCGCCGTCCGAAATAAATATCTCATCTTCCGAAACGGAAATCCCGTTTTTCTGATACAGCGCGGAGACAGCCTTTCTCAAAAACGGATAACCCGCGGTCGGAGGATAACCTCTGAAGGTTTTTATATGTTCCTCTTCGGCGGCGGCTCTCTTCATCGCCGCGACGACTGTTTTCCCGAGCGGCAGTCTGACGTCGCCTATGCCGAGGTCGATTATCTCGGCGCCCGGTTCTCTTTTCAGAAATTCTCTTTTTTTGCGGGCGGTCTCCGAAAAGAGATAGTTTTCGGGAAGTCCCGCGAAGTTCTCATTTATCTTCATCGTCAAAAACACCTCTGAACACGGTATGGGCGTCCCCCGAAATCATTATGCCGCCGTCGGTCACTTCCGTTTCGGTTATTCCTCCCGGAGTTTCCACCGTTAAAATTTCGCCTTTTTTTATTCTGCCTGTTTTTTCAGCCGCTGCGGCGACTGCCGCCGCTCCCGAAGAACAGGACATCGTTTCGCCGCTTCCGCGTTCCCAGACCCTCATAAAGGTCCTGCCGTTCTTTATTCCGCCGACAAATTCTACGTTCGGGACGCTGTCCGCGGGGGCGCTTTCCTGAACAAAACGTCCGATATTTGCAATATCCGTTTTTTCGGGGTCGTTTGAAAACAGGACGTTATGTAAATTCCCTATCTTTACCGAATAGAAAATATAGCCTTTCGCTTCGAAAATTATTTTCCGCGAAAACGCTCCGACCGAGGCTTTCCCCATATTTACGCGGATTTTCCCGTCGGAAACGGAAATTTCGCGAACGCCGCCGCCCGTCTCGACGGTAAAGTCTTTTCTGTCGGGAAACTTTTCGGAAAGGAATTTTCCGATACACCGCAGGGCGTTTCCGCAGCTTTTCGCCTCGCTTCCGTCGGCGTTGAATATCCGCATTTTCGCGTCCCAAGCGTCGGACGGCAGGATAAGGACTATTCCGTCCGAGCCTACCGAAAAATGCCGCGGAGACATCTTTATTGCCAGACTTACGGGGGCTTCAACATTTTTTTCGAAACAGTCGAAATATATGTAGTCGTTTCCCGACGCCTGCATTTTTATAAATTCGTATTTCATAAAAAATCGCCTCCGAACATATCTTCAATGCCGTATATACCGTTTTTTCTGCCGACGATAAAACGCGCCGCGGCAAGCGCTCCCTCGCAGTACGCATCTCTGTTGTTCACGGAATGTTTTACCGAAACGGTCTGGGAAGAGGTCGCGAAAATCACCTCGTGCTCTCCGCAGGTTCCGCCGAGCCGCAGAGAATGAATGCCGACCCTGTTTTTCTCGCGCGGACCTTTTGTTTCCGCAGAGTAAAACGCCTCGGGGCGCGCTCTTTTTATAAAATCGAAACATAAAAGCGCCGTTCCGCTCGGGCTGTCGGCTTTCCCGGAATGATGGGTCTCGACTATCTCGATATCGGCGTCGGGGAAAAATTCCGCGGCGCATTTTGCCGTAAAAAGCAGAAACGCCGCGCCGAGGGACAGGTTTGCCGAAAGAAATACGGGAACGCTTTCCGCCGCTTTTTTTATAAAAGACTTCTCCCTGTCGCCGTACCCCGTCGTCGCAAGAACCGCGGGTATTTTTTTCGAAACGATGAAAGCCGCCGTTTCTTCCGCCGCCGACCTGTCCGAAAAATCAACGAGAACGTCGCCGCTTTTACGGAAATCGGAAAGCCTTTCGGCGGAAATATCGCATTTTCCAGAGATCGGAACGCCGTTTTTTTCGCAATATGCCGAAAACGCCCTGCCCATTCGCCCCAGGGCGCCGTTAAGTATGATTTCCATTTTTCGCACCCGCCTTTTACCTTTTAATTATATTGCGTTTTCCCCTCGCATATTCGGCTTTGCAGCTGCGGTTTTTGAAGAAAATAAGGACAAATTGTTAAGATTTTCTTGACAAATCGGATTATTTATGTTACACTATGAAGGTATAATTTTTACAAGCGCGGGCGCTGTTTTTCTTATGCGCCGCGGTTTTCGCTGTAAAACAATATTTTCAGGAGGTTTTCTAATGGAAAATCATGGCCTAACCAAAAAGTACGGACTGATAACCGCCATTGCGATGGTAATAGGCATCGTTATCGGCTCCGGTGTTTTCTTCAAGGCTGAAGTTATGCTCAACAAAACGAGCGGAGACTTGCCGATAGCGCTTCTCGCCTGGCTTTTGGGCGGTACCGTAATGGTAATCAGCGCTTATGTTTTCGCCGTTATGGGCACAAAATTCGAAAAAGTCAACGGCGTTGTCGACTATACCGAGGCGTTTGTCGGCAGAAAATACGCTTATTATGTCGGCTGGTTCATGTCAGCGGCATACTACCCCGCAATGACCTCGGCGCTCGCATGGCTTTCGGCAAGATACACTTTCGCCATTTTCGGCATCACCGACGTTGCAAGCGGTGAAGTCATGACCCTTGCGGCATTTTATCTCGCAATGGTCTTTGCCATAAACGCGCTTGCTCCGAAACTTGCCGGAAAACTGCAGGTATCAATGACCGCGATAAAACTCGTTCCCCTGATCCTTATGGGAGTCGTCGGTCTTATCGTCGGACTTATGAACGGAGACCTCTCGCATAACCTCTCGACTTTCGTTGTCGACGGTCAGGCGGTTGAAAATACCTCATGGAACTGGGGAATGCTTATCCCCGGCGTCTGCACTTCCGTTTTCGCGTATGAGGGATGGGTCATTGCGACCGCGATAAATTCCGAAATCAAAGACGCAAAGAAAAATCTTCCCCGCGCCCTCGTTCTCGGAACGATAGTTGTCGTTGCGGTCTATATGCTTTATTATATAGGAATTTCCGGAAGCGTTCCCACCGCCGAACTTCTCGAACACGGAGCGTCCTATGCGTTCATTCAGACCTTCGGAAACGTTGCGGGAACGATACTCACCGTGTTTATAGCGGTCTCCTGTCTCGGAACCTTAAACGGACTCACCTGCGCCTGCTGCCGCGGATTTTATTCCCTTGCCGCGCGCGGAGAAGGTCCCAACCCGAAATTTTTCGCGAAAGTCGACGAACAGAGCGGAATGCCCGCAAACGCAAGTATCCTTTCCGTTGCGGTCAACGCTTTCTGGCTCTTCTATTTCTTTATCGCGAACCTCTCCCCGATAGGCGAACAGATGGGAGTATTCGCGTTCGACTCGACCGAACTTCCCCTTATCTGCGTTTATGCGTTCTATCTGCCGCTTTACGTTATGTTTATGAAAAAGGGCAAAGAGTTCGGACCGTTCAAGCGTTTCATAATGCCGATACTGGCGTGCCTCGGAGCCTGCCTCTTCGTTTATGCCGCGATCTACACGCACGGAATGAAGAACCTCGGTTTCCTTGCTTTCGCCGCGGTAATATTCCTTCTCGGTTTTATTTTCGACAAAATAAACAAGAAAAAGGCAAATTCCCCGCTTGAAAAATAAACCTGAATATGAAAAAGCCGTATCCTGCGATACGGCTTTTTTTTGCTTAAGCATAGAGAAGACGAACCCGCGACCGTTCGAAACGATATGTTCCGCTTCGGAAAATTCGGGAGAGACCTCAAGCGCTTCTTTTATGATGAGCCACGGGACAAGAGCCGCGACGGGCGATAGCAGTATTTCGGCATCTCACATTTTGCGCAGGAAATTATCCTTTCGGAAACGCCTTTTTTCTCTTCGCCGAAAGATCAGACCCGTTCATAACACCGGTATGAATATAAAATCCGGAAAATCAATCGATTTTCCGGATTTTCAAAGTTATTTAACGTTTTTGTCCGCAGGGAGCGCCGATAAAAGAAAGAACTCCGCAACGGAAAGCGCCGTTATAACAGCGCCTGTAACCGACAGATATTCCGCGCCGAACATTATCGGCAATAAGGAAAAAACGAAAGCCATTATACAAAAACTCTGCGCCGCAAGTTTCGTTTTTTTCGACGGAAAGATAAGAAAAAGAACGATCGCCGGAACAAGAAGAACCGAAAAGACCGCGCAGAAAAGCGGTCCGACGTTCGCGTATCCCATAGGCGTCGGATCGAAGTAAGAATACGTCATTCTGAAAGTTTCGGTCCCCGTCTCGGTCGGAACTTTGAAGATAAGAACCGCACCGACAGGCAGAATTTCGGCGATAATCATAAGTATCGGAAGCACTGCCGTAATGATTTTCTTTATTTTCATAATAAAAAAATCCCGCGATTCCGGCTGAAAACCGATCGCTGTTTCGCGGCAAAGTAAAATCCCGTACCGAAGTTCAAAACATAACAATGTTTCGGACAAAGACGGAAATATCTTCACCCCGGAACCGACACTTTCTTATCGGTCATCATCTTCTGCGGGATTTCTCCTTTAATTATTCGGCTTCACCGTCTTCGGGTTTTTCTTCGGTTTCCGCTTTTTCGCCGCAGGTCTTGCAGTCGCAGTATGCGATATCTTCGTCGGGCATAATGTCGTCGGAGCAGTCGCAATCGTCGCCGTAGCACTCGTCGTAGTAATCGCAGTCTTCACAGTCCGCAGCGCAGCACATTTCTCTTTCTTCGATGGTTTTTACGGTCTTATATGCAGCGTAAGCCGCGGCGCCGGCAAGCACCGTTACAAGAACGCCCGCAAAAAATCCTTTTGATTTGCTCATATTCAAAACTCCTTTCGGTTTCATTTTCCGATTATAGTGTATCACATAATTATGTCAAAATTCGTACAAAATTAAAAACTATGCGAAATGCAAATAGGAAATAACTCCGAAACTTGATATATAAATATTGATTTTTCCGGCGCTTTATGCTATCATAAAAAATAATAGAAAAATATAAGGAGTATAATATGGACCACCAGCTCGTTCTCGTCCTCGATTTCGGCGGACAGTACAATCAGCTTATTGCAAGAAGAGTAAGAGATCTGAATGTTTACTGCGAGGTCAAGCCTCACACCACTCCGATCGAAGAGATAAAAAGACTTTCCCCTATCGGGATAATATTTACCGGAGGACCGAACAGCGTCTATGAAAAGGATTCTCCCGTATGTCCGACCGAGATTTTCGAACTCGGAATTCCGGTTCTCGGAATATGCTACGGCGCGCAGCTGATGTGCCATCTGCTCGGCGGAAAGGTCGAGACCGCCGACGTAAGGGAATACGGAAAAACCGAGATAAAATACGACCGCACCTCCCGTCTTTTCAAAGATATCCCCGACGGCGTCTGCTGGATGAGCCATACCGATCAGATGAAAAAAGCCCCCGAGGGCTTCAGAATAGTCGGCTCTACAAAGGACTGCCCGATTTCAGCCCTTGAAAACGAAGATAAAAGGCTTTACGCAATTCAGTTCCACACCGAAGTTTCGCACACCGAAAACGGAAACGCGATACTCCGCAATTTCGTTTACGGTATCTGCAACGCCTCTGGCGACTGGAATATGGAAAACTACGCCGACGAAATGATCAAAAAAATCAAAGCGCAGGTCGGCGATAAAAAAGTATTGTGCGCCCTTTCGGGAGGAGTCGATTCGTCGGTTGCCGCAACGCTCGTCGCGAAAGCAGTCGGCAAAAACCTGACCTGTATTTTCGTCGATCACGGACTTCTCCGCAAAAACGAAGCCGCGGAAGTAAAAGCGGCTTTTGCCGATATTGACTTAAAACTCATTCAGGTAGACGCCTCCGACCGTTTTCTTTCGAAACTTGACGGGGTTTCCGATCCCGAAACAAAAAGGAAAATTATCGGCGAAGAGTTTATCCGTGTTTTCGAGGCCGAAGCAAAGAAGATAGGCGCCGTCGATTTCCTCGTTCAGGGAACGATCTACCCCGACGTTATCGAGTCGGGCGCAGGCAAAGCGGCGGTAATTAAAAGCCACCACAACGTCGGAGGACTTCCCGACCACGTCGATTTCAAAGAACTTATCGAACCGCTCCGTCTTCTTTTCAAGGACGAAGTAAGAAGACTCGGCAGGACTCTCGGACTTCCCGAATATCTCGTTTCACGCCAGCCGTTCCCCGGTCCGGGGCTCGGAATTCGCATAATCGGCAATATAACCCGCGAAAAAATCGCTATTCTGCAGGACGCGGACGCGATTTTCAGAGAGGAAATGGCGGCGTTCGGACAGGACAAAGTCGCGGGTCAGTATTTCGCGGTCCTCACCGATATGCGCAGCGTCGGAGTCATGGGCGACGGCAGGACTTACGACTACACCCTCGCTCTCCGCGCGGTCTCAACGACCGACTTCATGACCGCCGACTGGTGCAAACTGCCTTACGAACTCCTCGACAAAGCGTCGAACCGTATTGTAAACGAGGTCAAAAACATAAACAGGATCGTCTACGACGTCACCTCCAAACCCCCGGCAACTATCGAGTGGGAATGATTGCATAACTCAGAAAGTGCCGTAAATACGGGCTTTTCACAGAAAAACAGGTCTGTTTGACGACCGAATGACGACAAGACTAAATCACCCTGCGGAACTCTGTCCCGCAGGGTGATTTCACATAGCTACGCCATATCTTTATCCATCATTTCGCACATTGCATCCTCCATCTCTGAGTATGCGTGCATATAGTGTGTCGTAATATAAATGCTCTCATGTCCCACTCGGGCGGCAACCACAGGTGCGGACCAACCTTTATTAACCAGATAAGTGATGTGAGAATGCCGAAAGCAGTGAATTGTTATTCGTGGCACTCCTGCTTTTTCAATGCCGAATTTAAGCTTGCGATGAAGTGATGTCTTACTTGTCGAAAACAGCGTAGTATCCGGTTTTGAGTCGGGAAGCTTTGAGATATACTCTCTTAATTCATTACAAAGAGTTTCGGATATGCTGACATTCCGAATACTTTTTGCTGTCTTTGGAGTGGTTACAATCCGTTTGCCGTGCCTTTCGTAAATATTTTTGTTGATACGAATATAGCGTTTTTCAAGGTCTATGTCGGAAACGGTTAATGCCAGCAATTCACCGAGCCTGAGTCCACACCAAAAGAAAACATCGAATGCGATATATTCGGGGGTATTAGGCGATATCTCATTATGAAATCGCTTGTATTGCTCTACGGTCCAAACGGAACGTTCGGGAGCCTCCTTTACGCCCATTTTCACATGCTTCGCCGGATTAAAATCCATAAGATGCCTTTCTGTTGCAAAATTCAGCACAGCACAAAGTCTGGAGCGGATAGCATGAATATAGGAATCTTTATAAATGCATTTTCCGTCTTTAAAAAACGTCCCTCTCCATTCCTCTATTTTTACCTGTGTAATATCCGCAAGCTTCATCTTGCCGAAGAACGGCAGAATATGAGTATATACCATATTATTTCTGCTGTCTTGAGTTGATAGCTTTGTGGCTACATCCATAGTTGTCTTATACATTTCAAACAGTTCTTCAAATGTCATATAGTGCTTCGGATCTGAACGCCGCAATATTTTTTCTTGCCAAGTAACTTTCAATCCGTCAAGATAAGCTGTAGCATCCCGTTTGGTCAAAAAGCCTCGCTTTAATGATTTGAAATCGCTGCCGTTCTCCTTTCCGCCTTTTATTCGATATTCAACACGCCATTTCCCGGAGTCGCCCGGTTCTTTCTTTACAGACCCCGTCACAAGGTTTTCAATATTTCCGTCCATTTTACCATCCTTTCTCATGGCAGCTGCTCAAGCAGTGATTTTCTCGGAATTTTGCCGCTAAAAGTCAGGAATCCCTCCGAAGACAATTTTTCGTTGATTTTTCGGATTATTTCGTATGCCTGCGAACGTCCGATACCGAGATATATACTGATTTCGCTTGCTGTCATAAAGTCGTACTTTTCAACAGTTGTTTCTGTTGCCTTAATTTTATCCATTTGCTGCTATTCCCGCAAATATGCGTTATCTATATAAGTCTTCGGTACGGTGTTTCTCCTTTCTCTGATTATTTTCAAGCATTTTCGTAATGCACTCAACCATCTGAACGGGTGTGTATTCCCTCGGGAAATATTTGCGAATATCGTCCATCGGGATTTTCAGCTTTTCCACCTGATTGGGTTTAATCTCTGCCATAATTTCGGTCACGGTATTGTAGTCAAGTGTGCCTTCTTCAAAAGCAGCGCGCATACGGCGGGCTTGTGCGTGGGACGGAAAGCTTTCCGTTTCATCAATGCGGTCAATGACATCTCTTTGTGCTTCTTCATTTAAGAAAGATAATTCGTAAGCAGGCAGCATTTTCATTTTGCCGTTATCTACAAACTCTTGAAGTTCTGGCATTAGATAGGTCAAACGAATTAGGCGTTGCACAGTTCTTCCGCTGTCGGCATCCGAAACATTATCTCGCGACTTGTGGCCAGTCTGTCCACAAGTGCGTCCCTGATGAGAAAGGGCGTCCGCTTTCATTCTGTATGACCGCGCTTTTTCCATAAGGGATAGATTTTCACGCTGACAGTTTGAATCTACCATTAAAATCGTGGCTTGGTCACGGTCAATAAAATGAACAACCGCCGGAACTTCTTTCATTTCAAGAAGCTCGGCGGCGTGTACTCTGCGGTGTCCGGATATAATTTCGTATTCATCCGGATTATCCTCAAGCGGGCGGACGATAATGCGATTTAGCAGTCCGTATTCTTTTATGCTTTCAACAAGCTCCGTCATTGACTCATCATCAAGCACCTTGTAGGGGTGGCTCTTAAACGGGTGAAGCTTTTCAAGCTTAATGTTCATAAGCTTCGGTTTAGGTTCTTTTACTACCTTTTCGGCAGACGTTTTCATATCTTTCATAAGTTCCTTTCTCCTAATTTTAATTTCTTTTTGTCTGCCGTTTCTGTTGTAGAAAATTGTGTATATAAAAATATTATGATTGAAACGGCAGCGTAGTTTGTTTGTCTCATAATTACTGCCTTTCAAAGAATTTGTTTGTGGTTGTTAATTGCCCGTTAAGGTCCGCGAATATATAAGCCGGTAAACAATATACTATTTCGTCCTTTC
This sequence comes from uncultured Eubacteriales bacterium, assembly GCA_934501435.1. GTDB lineage: Bacteria > Bacillota > Clostridia > Oscillospirales > UBA644 > Geddesella. The sequence goes on along the minus strand of CAKSTW010000008.1, from coordinate 1,952 downwards.
ATAAGTTTTTCTTTCAATTTGATATTCCCTGTCAAGTAAATCAATAAGGCGGGGCGACTTATTATAAATCTGCTCCGCCTGTTTAAGCTTCTGGCGTAACGGTGTAATGCGCTCGGTTATGGCCTTGCGCTCATCCTTGTACTGTTGTTTTTCTTCCGGTGTTTTTGCTCGACGGCGCTTGTTATCGGTAAGGGCGCGGCTGCGTTCAAATTTGTTTATTTCCGCTTTAGTTGTGTCAATATAATTTTTGATATCCGTCATTGTATTGAGCTTTTCAGCTTGCAAAAAGCGGTATTCACTAACATACTTCTTTACATTGCGTACCTCATGCCGCAATTCAACATCTGCAATAACAAAATCTTTTACTGTCCTTGCTATTTCAAACAATGATAGGATGATATAAAATACCGCGCTGACAAGTACCTTCGAAGGATCTTTGGCGTGGTCTACGGTAAAATCAAGTTGGTTCATTAGTCTGATAATGGGTGCTTGCTTTGCCTTATACGGTAAATGAGTGTTCCATTCGTCATAGAAGTAATAGTTGCCTTTGTTTTTAGAAAAGCACGCCTCAAGGGTTGTTTCCGTAATCCCGATGCTTTTAAGCCGCACGGCTCTGTCCCAACCTTTATGCTTAATAGATAAGCGCCGCCAGTCGATAGAGTAGCCGAGTCCCCATAACTGCCGTTCAAATTCCGAGCCGTTTGATGAATACTGCAAGCAATAGTCAATATCCTTTTTCAACATATCACGGTGCGTCATCTGCCCGTTTCTGTGTGCCCAATATTCCTTCTTTTGCCCTTTACTGTAAAAACTACTGTTTTGGAGAATGGATAAACCGTGCTCTCGGCAAACCTCATCGGATACCTTTCGCAGTTCCAAATGATCACCGATTTTGTTCTTGAACTTTGAGCCGTCTTTGAATGAACAGGGGTTTACGACGAAGTGACAATGCAGGTTATCCGTGTTCAAGTGGACAGTCACAAGCACTTGGTATCTATCTCCCCACATCTTTCTTGCGGTTTCCTTGCCGATTTCAAACGCCTGCTCCGGTGTGACTTCGTCCGTCTTAAAGCTCTGTATTCCGTGATAGGCAACAACCTTACCTTTCATACCAAACCGCCGCTGTACGGCTATCATCTCGGCATAGGCGTTTTGCTTTGAGCAGTTGATACCGCCGGCAAACATCTTGCGGTCGGTTTTGTCATCGTTCTCTGCGTAGCGTAATGCAGAATATAAATCCTTGTCGAGATATTCTTTCGGTGTGGTTTTATCGGGGTTATCGGCATAGTCAAGCGTAGCCTTTAAGTTTCCGTAGACCGGCCAGAATCCGGTGACAGCCATATTTCATCACGCTCCTTTCCGGTCAACAGCAAAGCTGCGGATATTCCTTTTAGTAGATTGTAAATTTGGCTATTTAGTTTTGAAGAAGTGGATTTATCCTCCAAGTTGCCGACTTTTTCAAGCAAAACAAAAATAGCATCCGGCGGAACCGCTTTCGGTTCGTAGCCTAATGCTCTTTGTCTTACATACTCGGTTGTGGATATCCCGCACTTTTTTGCTGTTGCCTTGATTTTTTGCTTTTCTTTATCCGTAACTCTTACGGATATTCGTATATCTTTCCCCATACACATCTCTCCTTTCGGGGGATTGGGGGCTGCGCCCCCAAAGAGTCAGCCGATTTCGGCTGTGATTGGGACTTTCGTGGCACACAAAGTCCCTGCTTGCTAAGGTGTGAGACACACCTTAATCTTTAATGATAGTTTTGCCTTTTGATACCCTCATAGGCATTACCTCCTTTCTAAAATTTTGTATAATAAAAGACCGACTTTTCAGCCGATCCGATATTATTCCTTTTCGGAAGCGGCTTCCGAAATACATTAAACATCCCAGCTTTTTGCTTTTCTGACGCGCCGTAAATATGCCGCTATTTCTTTCACGGTGTTGCCGTTGTG
>CAKSTW010000007.1 GCA_934501435.1 uncultured Eubacteriales bacterium | reverse complement strand
GTCGCTCGTGTTCGAATCAACAAAAAAACAGACGCTGCTGTTGCAACGTCTGTTTGGCGGAGAAGAAGTGATTCGAAGCTTCGCCTCAATTGCGGTTCCCGGCATTTCCCTTCGTCGCATGCTCCTCGGTCTCTGCCGACCGCTGCCCCTTGCCTTTTCTCCCTTCTCCCGCCCCCGGCGGCGGTCGAAAAGTCAAGCTCACGCCTCCGTCGCTCGTGTTCGAATCAACAAAAAAACAGACGCTGCTGTTGCAACGTCTGTTTGGCGGAGAAGAAGTGATTCGAACACTCGCGCCGCTTTCGCGACCTACACCCTTAGCAGGGGCGCCTCTTCACCAGCTTGAGTACTTCTCCGTTCAGGTGAAAACGTAGGCGGTATTCCGCTACCGTAATATTATACACGAGTTTTATTTCTTTGTCAAGCCTTTGCACGACGGTAATTGAAAAATAATTGTAAAAGAGCCGCGGTCGGAAGATTCTCCGTCTGCGGCCCCAAATCGGAATTTTTATTTTTTGTCGTCTTTTTTCTTCGGGAGAGCCATTGCAACAAGAACTATCCCAATAAGGTTTACGCCTATCGAGAGTCCGACAAGCAGCCCGTTTGCAAAGTCCCCGAACGAAGTTTCCGCGCTCTGCGAAAAAAGCAGAGACAGAAGATAAAGAACATTTCCGAGAATTATAAGAAATAAGCCGATTTTTGACTTATTCATGTAAAGCCTCCGTTATACCGTATCGGATTGGATTATCCGAGTAAGCCCCGTTCCGGCGCTTTTCGCAAGCAGTTTTATCGCCTGCGTTACCGCTTTCCGGGTCGGTTCGTCGAGATTTTTGACCGACTTTAAGACTGTTTTTGTGTTTTCAAACCAGTTTTCGCCGAGTTCGTGCAGTGTTGAAACATTTGTTTCGGAAATCACCTCAAAAATCGCGTCGGTGAATTTTTCACGCTGTTCGTAATCCATATCGGAAATCCACGCTTTTAAGGTATAATCGACGAATTTGCTGCTGTTGTCGACCGTCTCGAGATAGGAAAAACCGTCTCTTCCGACGTCCCACGAATAAATATCGTGCTGCATTATCCCCGTATTGCGGCTGTGGACTATCGTATATTTTTCCTCGTGCGAAAGTAACATTCCGACGACCGACGACTGGGGAACAAAGGTTCTCACTCTGTCGCAGATATTCTTATATCCGGGTTTTGAAAGCACTTTTTCATCGAAGCCGGGTCCGTCGTAATTCCAGACGGTCCTTATTCTCGGCTGAATTTCCTTTTTGCAGAACGCCGCCGAATAGACCGCAAGGTTTCCGCCCTTTGAATGTCCGCCTATCAGGAATTCGCCGCCATAACTTTTCGTTACTTCTTCGAGATACCCCACCGCAAGCTGCTGGGCGGGCACGGGGCAGACAAAGCCCATATTGAAATCCTCTTTCCAGCCGATTATCGTGTTATCGGTTCCGCGGAACGCGACAAAATGCAGATTTTTCGTTATCTCGGCGGTTATTGCGGAAAACTGCGTCTGCGTTTCTTTATCGGTGCGGCTGACGAAATCGGAAAGTTTAAGTCCCGAAAATCTTTTGCTTTCTGCAAGTTCTTCGAGAAAACGGACGTCGTTTTTGACCCGTATGATATTTTCGAGGTCGGGAAGCGACAGTATTCTTTTCGCCGCTGCCTTTACCGTTATTTTTTCACCCTTTTCAAGGATTTTTTCAAAAAGCTGATAGGAAAGTCTCGCTAAAATAACTCCGTCGACCTCGCAGAACGGCGCTTTTGAAAAAGTCAGGTCGCCGCGCCAGTAAAGATAATCGAAAATATCCGCCATAATGATCCCTCCGCCGATATTATAAATAAAATGAGGCTCAAAGTCAAGGGTTGAAATTCATCTTTATATATGCTAAAATTATCCGAAAGGCGGTGAGAAAATGACCTCCCCCGAATATATTGAATTCGTCGCCGAAAAACTGTCGGCGTTTTACGACGTCCGATATAAAAAGATGTTCGGCGAATATACGATCTATATTGAGGACAAGCCCGTTATAACGGTCTGCGACAACACCGTATTCGTGAAAATGTTTCCGGAACTTGTATATCTGATGAAAGACGCGGAGACGGGAAAGCCGTATCCGTCGGCAAAGGACTGTTACATTCTTGATATAGAGGACGAAACGCTTTGTCAAAAAATCTTACCGATTTTGATAAAGAAAACACCTCTTCCGAAGAAGAAAAAGGCTTGACAAAAGTCCGAAACCGTACTATAATAGAAATGTACGATTTCGGACTTTTTGAGGTGTTTATGAAAAATATAGTTTCAAACGAACTTCGCAGATACAATTATCTTCTTAACGAAATAGACGCCGCATATCACGGGGCTTCGGTCAAATACGGGCTCTCGGACAGCGTTTCCGTAATTCTTTACACTCTTTACGAAAACGACGGGGAATGTCTTATCAAAGACATACGGGAATATTCGGGTATGACCAAGCAGACCGCGGGATCAGCCGTAAGAAATCTTGAAAAAAGCGGATTTCTGCGGATATTGAGCGAAGGCAGAACCAAACGGATAAAACTTACCGGAAAAGGAAAAACGCTTGCCGAAACCACGGTAAAAAAAATTATCGAAGCGGAAAACGACATTTTCTCTTCATGGGAAGAGGAAGACGTAGAAAACTATTTCAGACTTACCGAAAAATATCTTGAGGATTTCCGTTCGAGAATGAAAAAGGAGAAAAAACAGTGACGGGACTTGCAAGCCATTTCACATACGGACGGCTGCTGCGCTTTACCCTGCCCTCGATAATAATGCTGGTCTTCACTTCGATATACGGGATTGTCGACGGCTTTTTCGTTTCGAATTTCGTCGGGAAAACGGCTTTTGCCGCAGTGAATTTCATAATACCGGTTCTTTTGATGTTAGGCTGCGTAGGCTTTATGTTCGGAACAGGCGGAGGCGCTCTTATTTCCAAAACCAGAGGCGAAGGAAACGAAAAGAAAGCGAATGAAATTTTTTCGCTTGTCGTTTTCGTCGCTGCGGCGCTCGGCGTTATAATAGCCGTTCTCGGCATAATTTTTCTGCGTCCCATAGCCGTTCTGCTCGGAGCGGAGGGACAGATACTTGAAGACAGCGTGATTTACGGCAGAATAATTCTTGCCGCGCTGCCTTTTTATATCCTGCAGTATGAATTTCAGTGCCTTTTTGCGACTGCTGAAAAACCGGCACTCGGACTTGCCGTAACGGTCGCTTCGGGCTGTACGAATATGGCGCTTGACGCCCTGTTTGTCGCGGTTTTTGAGTGGGGTCTTGTCGGCGCCGCGGTCGCAACGGCGTTAAGCCAGTTTGTCGGCGGGATCATTCCCGTTATATATTTTGCGAAAAAAAACAGCAGCGTTCTCCGTCTTTCAAAATGCAGGTTCGACATAAGGGCAATAGGAAAGACCTGCGCGAACGGCTCTTCCGAATTTATGAGCAACGTTTCCATGTCGCTTGTCAGCATGCTTTACAATGCGAGACTGATGCATTACGCAGGTGAAAACGGGATAGCCGCCTACGGCGTTCTGATGTATGTCGGAATGATTTTCCAATCGCTCTTTATCGGATATTCCGTCGGGAGCGCGCCCATCGTCGGGTTCAACTTCGGCGCAAAAAATACCGGCGAACTGAAGAACATCCTTAAAAAAAGCCTTGTCATCACCCTTATATGCGCGATCTCAATGTTTGCCGCGGGGATATTTTTCGGGAGACCGATGTCCGCGATATTTGTCGGATACGACCCCGAACTCCTTGAGATCACGACGCACGCTTTCGGAATTTTTTCCTTTTCTTTCCTGTTTTCGGGGTTTGCAATTTACGGCTCGTCGTTTTTTACGGCATTAAACGACGGTCTGACTTCCGCCCTCATTTCCTTTTTGAGAACGCTCGTTTTTCAGGTCTCCGCAGTTATAATTTTCCCGCTCCTGTGGGGCGTTGACGGTATCTGGTTTTCTCTTGTCGCCGCCGAAGCCGCCGCCGTCGCCGCAACCGCGGTCTTCCTCTTTGCAAAAAGAAAGAAATACGGGTATATGCAATGCAGACGATAGACGCCGCCCTCGAAAAGCTGAAAAAGTCGCCGTTCCGTGCAAAATTTCGGCTTTCGGCAAAAGACAAAGCCTATATTGCCGAAAAGGGGCTTGACGAAATAAAGAAGCACGCCGAAAAGTTTATAAAAGAAAGGCTCGCCCCCGCAATTCCGAAAAACGACGGCAGACAAACGCCGATGCGGGGACACCCCGTGTTTATCGCACAGCACGCCTGCGCCTGCTGCTGCCGCGGCTGTCTTGAAAAGTGGTATAAAGTCCCGAAAGGACGTCCTCTTTCCGAAACAGAGCAGGAAAAGATAGTAAATCTTCTTATGGCATGGATAAAAACAGAATATTAAAATCCCCCGATTCGGGGGTTTTTTCAGTTTTTTGTAACGGTAAAAAACAGTCGCGGCATTTTCAAGATGATCCTGCCGTTCTGCTGTATTCTGAAATTTTCCGAAATGAGTTTCTTTAAGTCGGAGACAAACTCTTCTTTTTCGGTCGGAGAAAGAACGTCGTAATACGGACGCAGACCGCTCCCCTCATACCATCCGATAACATCGTCGAAAGAATTTACCGTATGGTAATATTCCGTTTCCCAGATCGAGAAATCCTGTGAAAGCGACGAAAGAATATCGTAATATTCCTCCGGCGAAAGTTCGTTAAACAGCCGCACTTCCTTTAGTCTTTTCCATTTTGAGTCAAGCAGTGAAAAAAGCAGTCCGTAAAAAACGGATTTCTTTTTATACGGAATCTGAACCGCAAGCCTGCCGTTCTCCGAAAGATGAGAAAAGAGCGACGGAATAAGCGTTTTGTGGTCGGGGATCCAATGGATACAGGCGTTTGAAAAGATAAGGTCGAATTTCCCGAATTCTGAAATGCCGTCGGGCAAAAACGTTTTTTCGAAACGGATATCGGGGTGCTTTTCCCTCGCCTTTTTAAGCATATCGTCCGACGCGTCAACGCCGATAACCTTTTCCGTCCCGAACTTTTTTGCAAGCAGAACGGTGCTGTTTCCGGGACCGCAGCCCGCGTCAAGAATCTTTTCGGGCGAAAAATCGGAAACACGCGACAGCAGATCCGCCGCGGGCTGAGTTCTTTCCTTTTCAAATTTCAGATATTGAGCCAAATTCCAGTCCGACATATTATCACCTTCCATGCTTAAGATTATATCACGGCTGAAAATGTTTTTCAAGAGTTGCAAAGCCGAAAAAAGCGTGATATAATTAGGGCGTATGAAAGGAGATTTTTTATGAGGATCACGGTTATAAGTTCAAGTTTAAGAAGAAACAGCAATTCCGAAACGCTCGCCGACGAATTTATCCGCGGAGCAAAGGAAAGCGGAAACGAAGCCGAAAAAATAACTCTCGGCGGCAAGAAAATAAATTTCTGCATAGGCTGTCTTTCCTGCCGGAAAACGGGCAGATGCGTAATAAAGGACGACTGCGCCGAAATCAACGAAAAAATTCACGATGCGGAAGTCCTCGTTTTCGCAACGCCCATATATTATTATGAAATGAGCGGTCAGCTGAAGACCGTGCTCGACCGCGCAAACCCGCTTTACGGTTCCGATTACCGTTTCAAAGACGTTTACGTCCTTTCGACGGCGGCGGAAGACGGGGAATATGTTCCGAAGCGCGCCGAAGAGGGTATCTGCGGCTGGATTGACTGTTTTGAGCGCGCGCGTCTTGCGGGAACGGTCTTTGTCGGCGGAGTAAACGCCCCGGGCGATATAAAGGGAAACGCGGGACTTCAAAAGGCATACGAACTCGGGAAAAGCATTAAGTGAGGTATAAATTATGGAAAGAGTATGTAAATTCTTAAAAGACGCGGGAACATATTATCTTGCGACCGTCGACGGAAACAAACCGAAAGTAAGACCTTTCGGCACCGCTCATATTTTCGAGGGACGGCTTTATATCCAGACGGGGAAAAAGAAAGCCGTCGCAAAGCAGCTTGCGGCAAACCCGAACGTCGAGATATGCGCGATGTCGGGCGGCGACTGGCTCCGGGTTTCGGGCGAACTCGCCGAAGACGACAGAAGAGAAGCGAGAGTTTCGATGCTTGAAGCGTACCCCGAACTTCAAAGCCTCTATTCCGCCGACGACGGCAATACGCAGGTCTGGTATTTCAAAAACGCGACCGCAGTTTTTTCGTCCTTTGCGAAACCCGAAGAAACGGTGAAATTCTGACATGACGAAGACTCTGTATCTCGGCGGCAGGCGCTTGGAATATACGCTTGAGCGTAAACGGGTGAAGAATCTGAACCTGAGGATAAGTCCCGATAAAGGGATTTATGTTTCGGTCCGCCGCGGCGTTCCCGAAGCGGAAATCGAGCGGTTTATTCTTTCAAAATCGGATTTTATTCTGAAAACGCTCGACGGCTTTGAGAAAAGAGAAAGAGCCGTTCCCGAAAAAATCGAAGACGGAAACTCCGTTCTGCTTTCGGGAAAAAGACTTACCGTCCGCCTGAAAAAAGGGAACGACACGGTCGCCCTTTCGGAAAACGAAATTGTCGTTTTCGCAAAAGACCCCGAAAACGAAGAGGCAAAAAGAAAAATTCTCGAACGGTTTTTCAGGGAATACTGCACGCAAAAAATCTTGCCGATATGCGAAGAAATCTTTGAAAAATCAAGAATTCCGGGCGAAAAGTTCCCCGAAATAAAGTTTCGGAAAATGCGTTCGCGGTGGGGCTCCTGCCAACCGAAAAAACGGATAATCACCTTTTCGACCGCTTTGGCGTTTGTTCCCGACGACTGCGTTTACTACGTCGTCGCCCACGAGTTTTCTCACCTGAAAATTCCGAACCATTCGACGGCGTTCTACGACGAAGTCGCAAAATTTGTCCCCGAATGGAAACCCCTGCGAAAGAAACTTTCAAAATATCCCATAACATAAGACCATTCCTCGCGGAATGGTCTTTTTTGTGAAGAATGTATTGCAATTCTGTTATAAATATGTTATACTTCCGTCATAAAGAAAAAACGCTTTCCCAAAGGAAAGCGTGGCGCCGCTGCGCTGTCGGCAAAGCCGACGATTTCGGAAAATCCTTATTTGAACTCGCGTGTAAGTCCATAGGGTAACTTACACCTGTATAATAACATAAAAAAGGGAGGTTGTCAATATGAGTCATGAAAAAAAATTCTTATTACATCGGAGTCGATATAGGAACAGAGTCGGTGGGGTATGCAGTTACCGATACCGACTACAATCTTTGTGAATACAAAAGGAAACCGATGTGGGGAGTTACCCTCTTTGACGAGGGAAAACAATGCGCGGATCGTCGAACGGCAAGAACTTCGAGACGGAGAAATGAAAGAAAAAAGCAAAGAATTCAACTTGTAAGAGAACTCTTTGCCGCAGAAACGGCGAAAGTCGATCCCGATTTCTTTACCCGTCTCAAAGAAAGCGCTTTATACCCCGAAGACAAAACCGTTTCGGCGTACAATATCTCCGACCCGACCATACATCACCTTATAATGTCGTTTATAAACAACGACAGAAAACACGATATAAGAGAACTTTATTCCGCTGTCGCCTGGCTTGTTGCGCACAGGGGGCATTTTCTCAATTCGACGGACGGCGACGATGTTGAAAAACTGACCGACATTGAGGAATTTTACGGAGCCTTTACGGCTTATTTCTCCGATAACGGCTTTGAACAACCGTGGGACTGCGACATTGAAAGTTTCAAAGAAGTTCTTGCAAAGCCTCTCGGTATAACCAAGAAAAAGGAAGAGCTGAAAAAACTTCTTTTCGGCGGGAAATTTCCTGCGGACGAAGAAGATTATCCGATAGTCCGCAAGAATTTCATAACGCTGATATCCGGCGGAAAGATTTCGGCAAACGACGTTTTCGGCGGCGAATATACCGAAAAGATATGCCTTGAAAACGAAGAAACGGTCGAAGCGGCGCTACCAGAACTCGGAGACAAAGGCGAACTTCTGCAACTTGCGGCAAATATGTATAACGGAGCGTCGTTAAAACGCATGCTCGGCGACAAAAAGTGGATATCCGAGGTTAAAGTCGGGGAATACAATACGCATAAAGAAGACCTTAAAAATCTGAAATATCTTGTAAAAAAATATCTTCCCAAAGATGATTACAAGGATTTTTTCAGAAAAGACATCACCTCCAAATACTCTTCGTACGTCGCAAAATATCATAAAAAGCACAAGGGAGAAAAGAGTGCTAAAAAATCCGATTTCTATGACGAAGTAAAGAAACTTCTCAAGAAAATAAACACCGAAGATCCCGCGATTGAAGAGATATTAAAACGCATAGATTCCGGCGAATATATGCCGAAACAGGTCGACGGAGACAACCGCCTTATTCCCCAACAGCTTTATTATGCGGAACTCAAAAAAATTCTTGAAAACGCGGCGGAAGAATTCCCGTTTCTTCTGGAAAAAGACGGCGACGGCTTGACCGTATCTCAAAAGCTGCTGTCGATATTTTCTTTCAGAATCCCCTATTACGTCGGTCCGTTAAATGAAAAAAGTAATTTCGCCTGGATCAAAAAGAAGTCAGACGAAAAAATCCTGCCGTGGAATTTCGAAGATATCGTCGACGGCGACGCCTGCGAGAGAGAATTCATAAGAAGAATGACAAACAAATGCACTTATCTGCCGGGAGAAGACGTTTTGCCGAAAAAATCGCTCCTTTACGGCAAATTTACGGTGCTTAACGAAATAAACAATATAAAAATAAACGAGAAGCCGATAACCGTCGAAGCAAAACAAAAAGTTTTCGAAGAACTCTTTAAGTCCTGCCGCAAAGTGACCCGCAAAAAACTCGAAGACTGTATGCGGGCAAACGGACTGCTGGCAAAAGACGACGTGATATCGGGAATCGACGAAAAGATAAAAGCGTCTTTTGACTCATATATTGATTTCAAAAGACTGCTGTCCGACAAAGTCTTATCCGACGACGACGTTGAAAAAATAATACTTTACAGGACCTGCACCGAGGACAAGGGGCGTTTTGAGAGATATCTGAAGGATAATTTCCCGCTTTCCGACGAGGATATCAAATATGTTTCAAAACTCAGATATTCCGATTTCGGAAGACTTTCCGCAAAGTTCCTTAACGGAACGGTCGGAATGTGCAAAGAAACCGGAGAAGTCGGGACCGTTATGCACTTTCTGTGGGATACGAACGACAACCTTATGCAGATTCTGTCGGACAGATACGATTTCACGGAGAAGATCGACGATGCCGTCGCCGAATATTATTCGGAACACCCGCACAAAATCAACGACAGGCTTGACGAAATGGGGGTATCGAACGCCGTAAAGCGCCCGATATTCCGTTCTCTCGATATTATTTCCGATATCGTTAAGGCAAAGGGGTGTCCGCCCGACAAAATCTTTATCGAAACGGCAAGGGGCGAAGAACCCGACAGGAAGGGAAAGAGAACCGCTTCCCGCAGCGAAAGGATAAAAGAAATCATCAAAGCCGCAAAAGAAGACCGTTCGGAACTCGAAAAAGAACTTGACGGACTCGGCGCGGATAAAGACAAACGTCTGCAAAGCGAAAAACTGTATCTTTACTTTATGCAGCACGGGAAATGTATGTACTGCGGAAAAAGAATAGAGATAAACGATATAAAATCGGGAAAATACGACGTCGACCATATCCGCCCGCAGTCTCTTGTCAAAGACGACAGCCTTGACAATAAAGTTCTTGTCTGCGAAGAAGAAAACAAGTCAAAAAAAGACGAATACCCGATACGCGCGAATTGGCGGGAGAGAATGACGGGCTTCTGGACGAGCCTTCTTTCAGGCGGAGCAATAAGCAAAGCGAAATTCAGCCGGCTCACAAGGAACACCGCGTTTACGGAAGAAGAGAAACTCGGCTTTATAAACAGGCAGCTTGTCGAAACAAGGCAATCGACAAAGGCGGTCGCGGAACTGCTGAAAGAAAAATATCCCGAAACCGGGATCGTTTATTCAAAAGCAGGGCTTGTAAGCGATTTCAGACACGGATACGGTGAAATCAAGAATAGGGTCTCAAATCTTTCTCTGACGGACGATGAAAAGAAAAAACTCGAACTTGTCAAGAGCCGTACCGCAAACGACGCTCACCACGCTCACGACGCTTACCTCAATATTGTTGTCGGAAACGTTTACGACGAGCGTTTCACCAAACCGATAGCACGGAAGAAGTTTGACGTTTCGACCGACAAATATTCCCTCAACATTAAAACGTTGTTCGGGTTCCCGCGCGGCGGATATTGGCAGTCCGAAAAGCATCTTGCGGCAATCGACAAAACAATGGCTACAAACTTTATCCGCCTGACAAAATATCAGACGGAAAAGAAAGGTGGGTTTTTCGATATTCTGCCAAAACAGTCCGGAGAGAAAACGGAAAATCTTATCAACAGAAAAAAGGATCTTCCCGCGGAAAAGTACGGCGGTTACAATAAACCGACGGCGTCTTTCTTCGTACTTGCAAAATATAAAAAGGGAAAGAAATCCGACATAGCGATAATCGGAATAAATCTCCTCGACGCGGAAAAATTCAAAAAAGGAGGAGACTGCGCTCTCGACTGTATAAAGAAGGCTTTGCCGGAAGACGCTTTTGATATTGAACCTTTGTTGAACGGAAGAATAATTAAAATAAACACTGTTTTTTCTCTTGACGGATTTGATGTATGTATTGCAGGTAAAAACGGGAGTTCTGTTATTTTCCGTTCGCTTATGACTCCGTATTACACGCCCGAAGAAGTACGGTACATAAAAAAGATAGAGAATATAGCAAAAAAGAGAGAAAAAAACAGAGATTATACCATAGACGAAAGATACGACGGCATATCGCACGAAGAAAATCTCCGTCTTTACGAAAGTTTGGTTTCAAAGATGAAAAACAAAACTTTTGATAGGCTTCCCGGAGCAAAACCCTGCGTTGTTACAGGAAAAGCGGACGTCTTTGAGTATAAGACTGTCGATGAACAAATTAAATGCCTTGAAAGTATGATACTTTATCTGAAAACAAACCGAGCAGGCAGTTGTGATATGTCTGTTGTCGGAGGAAGTAAAGGAGAGGGAATCATTCTGCTTAGCGGTAATTTAAGCAACTGGAAATATAACGATGTCCGCATCGTTGACCGCTCCGCATCCGGGCTTTTCGAAAAGCGTTCGAAAAACCTTAAGAAGGAACTGTTGTGAGTTGGCGTACGGTCGTGATCTCCAGCCGCTGCAAACTCGACCTTTCTATGGGGTTTATGGTTGTTCGCGGGGAAGATACGAAAAGAGTTTTTCTCGACGAAATTTCGGTTCTTATGATTGAAAATCCCGCCGTCTCGATGACGGGCTGCCTTCTCGCCGAACTGACAAGGCATAAAGTCAGAATAATTTTCTGCGACGAAAAGAGGAGCCCTTATGCCGAACTGCAGCCGTATAACGGCTCTCACGACTGTTCGCGGAAAATCAAATTACAGGCGGCGTGGAGCGACGATATAAAGTCTTCCGTATGGACGGAGATCGTCGCGGAAAAAATCAGAAATCAGGCGAAATTTCTTAAAGAACGCGGACTTTCAAAAGAAAGCGGAATGTTAAACGACTATGTGTCGGAAATCACCTTCGGAGACGAAACGAACAGAGAGGGACACGCGGCGAAAGTCTATTTCAACGCTCTTTTCGGAATGGACTTTTCCCGCGGGCAGGAAAACCCGATAAACGCCGCCCTCAACTACGGATACGGAATTTTGCTTTCCGCATTTAACAGAGAGGTCACACTTGCGGGTTTTCTCCCCCATCTCGGAATTTTCCACGACAACATGTTCAATCCTTACAACCTTTCCTGCGATCTGATGGAACCTTTTCGTGTTGCCGTCGACAGACTTGTCGTTTCAATGGAAGTTTCCGAATTCGGAAAACCCGAAAAAGCGGAGATCATATCGCTTTTAAGCGCCCCGCTAAATATAGGCGGCTGCGGGCAGACTTTGCTCAACGCCGTAAAAATCTATACAAAAAGCGTTTTTGACGCTATCGGCGACGGAGACGTTTCGCTGATAAAATTTGCGGAAATATGAGTTACAGATTTATGAGAATTCTTGTTTTTTTCGACCTGCCGACCGAAACGGAACAGAACAGACGCGAATACCGAAGATTTCACCGAATGCTCGTCAAAAACGGCTTTATCATGATGCAGGAATCGGTTTATTGCAGAATGGTTCTTAACGCTTCCGTCGAAAAATCGGTCGCCGACCTTATACGCCGAGAAAAGCCGGGCAGCGGAATCGTTCAGCTTCTTACCGTTACGGAAAGACAATTTGCCGGGATAACATATATCACCGGCAAAAATCAGAGCGATATCGTTGACAGCGACGAAAGGCTGGTATTTCTATGAAAATTGCATCTCCGTATTTTTCGGAAGTTATCGAAATTCCGGAAGGGACGGCTTTTGAACTCGTCCTCGAAAACCAAAACCTTTTTCGTTCGTTTCTCGAAGATATGAGGTTTCAGCATGAGGGCGGAGACGGAAAAACCGTTCTTTCAGTCGACAATACGCCTGTTACGATAAGTAAAAACGTCGATATTCTGGATAATTTTGCCCCGTTTGATATAAATACCAAGACAATGCTTTCAAAAATTTCGTCTTTTATGGAAAAAACGGCGGTCGACGAAGAGCATTTGCTTCAGACCTCTGCCCTTATTGCGGAAATTGAAAATTATATGTATGAGCTTTCCTTTTCTTTTCCTTTCAGGACGGAGTGCAGAAAACTCAATATTTCATCCGTGATAAAAGCCGCGTCGGTATTTATTGCCGACGACGGAAAAAATTCCGCGGAAACCGTCGTCAATTATATGACGGCTCTTACGGAACTTGATAAAAGCAGGCTTTTTATCACGGTAAATATGCGTTGCTTTTTTACCGACGGAGAAATAACGGAAATCGTAAAAGAAGCCGAAACTCGGCAGCTTCGGCTTCTTTTTCTTGAAAATACCGCAAGAACCCGTATAAACGGGGTCAAAAGACTGACCGTTGATTCCGATCTTTGCGAATTTTAGTTGACATTGATACGTTTTTCTGTTAAAATATAGGCAGAAAGCCTTGTTTTTCAGGCTTTTAAGCACGATATGCCCTTTGGAATAACGACCCGTTCGCAGCGGGAATACTCGGATTTGAGGTTTGAGTGTCGTGTAATTCCATAGGGTAATCAAACGGGTGTAAAACCGGGTTACAGCGTTTCTGGGTTTGAGTGTCGTGTAATTCCATAGGGTAATCAAACTATCCATATCTTTTTCTTTATATCCAAAAGGTTTGAGTGTCGTGTAATTCCATAGGGTAATCAAACGAAGAGAATGAAAGCGATTGACCTTTGCGGGTTTGAGTGTCGTGTAATTCCATAGGGTAATCAAACATACTGCGGAATAATTCCCTGTGTTGTTCGTTTGAGTGTCGTGTAATTCCATAGGGTAATCAAACTTGCTTGCTTTTGCCTTGCTTGCGTCTTTGTTTGAGTGTCGTGTAATTCCATAGGGTAATCAAACTATAACATATTTTTATTTCATAATCAACTAGTTTGAGTGTCGTGTAATTCCATAGGGTAATCAAACTCAATTATCCACTTCGGAAGACCTTGATTAGTTTGAGTGTCGTGTAATTCCATAGGGTAATCAAACCTTCTGCCGAAATGCTTTCGAGACACCGTGTTTGAGTGTCGTGTAATTCCATAGGGTAATCAAACCGAAAAAGAAATCCAAAAAGTGATTGGAATTTGAGCGTAGAGTAACTTCATAGGGTAATCGATCCGCAAAAACAATTTTTATATAGCAAACGACGATATTTCGGAGGACAAATGAAAATACTTGAAATTGACAACGATTATTATTACTATCCCGACGGGTTTTCGGATATTGAAAGTTTTATTTCATATCTGAACAGACATTTCAACTCTTTTATCGGGCTGAAAATGCTTGATACGGAAAATTGTGTTTTCCCTTATTTTATCGAAGAAGATACAAAAGAAACATATCTCAATATTTCGGGCATATGCAAAATAAATGAAATTGAGGTTACGGTGCTTTCCCGCAGGGAATATGACGACAGGCTGAAAAAAGTAATGGAAAAGAAATGTATTGATTGCATACATTATGAAGACGGTGGGCTTGAGAATCATCGCGACAAGTTGTGTCTTGACGGGAATTGTTGGGGGTACACAAAAAAAGACTGACATATAGTGACGGCGGTCGGGATATTCCGAACCGCCGTTATTTTTTCGGCAAATATTGACTTTTTTGTGATAAAGTGTTAAAATAGTCAGACAGAGAAAATCGAACTTTTATCGCCCGACCGCATCTCAAAAAACCACTCGGAAACTTCTCTGCGGCGGGTGAATACGGTTTTCACGGATCGGAGAAAAAAATGTCACATCACAAAAGTACAAAGAGTTTTACCGGCAGGTGGGGGTTTATTTTAGCCTCGGTCGGTTCCGCTGTCGGAATGGCGAACGTCTGGGGATTTCCGAACAAATTGGGCAGCAACGGCGGAGGGGCTTTCCTTCTGATCTATCTGCTGTTCATTATCATTTTCAGTTATGTCGGGCTTCCCGCGGAATTTGCAATGGGGCGTTACGCTTCGACGGGTACTTTGGGCGCCTACCGAAAGGCTTGGGCGACCCGCGGCAAAAAAGCCGAAAAGGTCGGCGGAGTTGTCGGCTGGCTGCCGCTTGCGGGGTCTTTATGTATCGCGATAGGCTATGCGGTCATCGTTACCTATACGCTTAAAGCGTTGGTCGATTCGCTCACGGGAACTTTGATGAATACCGACGCCTCCGCTTGGTTTTCGGGCTTTTCTTCGCAGCCTTTTTCCGTTATTCCGTATCATATAATCGTTGTCGTCGGCACGCTCCTCACTCTTTTCCTCGGTGCGCGCAGCATCGAAAAATCGAATAAAATAATGATGCCCGTCTTCTTTATCATCTTCCTTATTTTAGCGGTAAGGGTTCTGTTTTTACCGGGTTCGGCGGAAGGATATATTTTCATGTTCACGCCCCGCTGGGAGGCTCTCACCGACCCGATGGTATGGATATGGGCGATGGGACAGGCATTTTTCTCGCTTTCGGTCACGGGAAGCGGAATGATAGTCTACGGAGCGTATCTTTCTCCCGAAGAAGACGTCGTCGGAGTTTCCCGCCACACCGCCCTTTTCGATACGATAGCGGCGGTCGTTGCGGCGCTTGTCATCGTTCCGGCGTGCTTTTCCTATAACCTTGACGTCGGAGCGGGTCCCGGACTTCTGTTTGTAACCCTGCCGACGATTTTGCAGGATATTCCTCTGGGGCAGCTTTTCGCGGTCATATTATACATTGCCATGATTTTTGCGGGCGTGAGTTCTCTGCAAAACATGTTTGAGGCGGTCGCGGAATCTCTGCAGAACAAATTCCCCCGCCTCAACAGAACCGCCACCCTTATAATTCTCGGCGTTCTGTGTCTCGGCTTCGGAATAGGAATGGAAACTATCTCCGCATGGGGACCGTGGATGGATCTCGTCTCGATATACATTATCCCGATCGGAGCATGTATCGGCGCCGTTTCGTGGTTCTATGTAATGAAAAAGGACGAACTTCTGACGGCGGTAAACACCGGAAGCAGAAAACAGCGCGGAAAACTGTGGTACTTCACGGGCCGATATATTTATGTTCCGCTGGCGATAATTTTGTGCCTTGTCGCCCTCTTTATGCAGGTCGCGTTCTGATGAAATACTCCTCATTCGTTTGAATGGGGAGTTCCTTTTATTTGTAAAAGTATTGCTTTGGCGGGGCGGATATGTTATAATTTCATAAAGATAAAAAAATTCAAGAGGTTATTATGGATATAGCAAAACTTGATTCACAAGACGTCGAGAGAGTCGGCTCCGCATATCTTTTTGCAAAAAGCCTCTTTTCAAAAGGCCCGTCGGCCGCGTCACCGACAATGCAGAAGAAAATCAGAAAATTCATTAAAAAATTTGCTTTTTCGGAAGACTCATTTTCCGAAGAGGTTTCGTCGCTTGTTTCCGACACTCAATCGGACGCCGAATTTTTTGAATTTGCGGCGGAATGTGCCGAATATATTAACGGACAGCATGAATTAAAAAGACGTCTTTTCGAACAAGCGACAAAAGTTTTTCCCGAAGACACACAACAGGCGTTTGCGTATCTTTACAACAAAATCCTGTCTGTGGATTGTCGGAATATTGAAAAACAGGGAAATAAGTTCATAATATCGTTTGACGAAACCGATGTTTACAAGCGGAAACTGGTATTGAACACCTCGGCGGATATTCGGATTCCCGATAACGGAGACCTCTTTTTTTGCGATGCCGAATTAAAAAAATCGGATTCCGGTTATGTTTTGATCTGCAAGGCTAATGATTATGACGAAGAAACCGCAGGCGATCCCATTGAAATCCCGTTCGGTTCCGCCGAAACGGAAGTCGAAATTTACAACATCGACGCCGTTTCTTTTGGCAGCAGCCCATGGGAATACCTTTTCTCCGTCGCAAATATGATTCTGGAGAAGAAAGAACTCGGAGAAAAATATTTCAATGAAAAAGAAAAAGAGCTTATTCCTCTGTTAACGGAATTGCGGGATCTTTTTGTTTACACGCCCGAAAGCGAAAAAATCTCGGACTTCAGAATACTTAAAGAATATATGCGGAAATACGGCTTTACACGTTTGATTCCGTTTTTCGACAAGGTTATAAAGCGAAGAAAAAAGCAGATTTCACAGACGTTCGCAATTAACGAGCTTCTGAACAAACTGAACGACTCGAAATGCGAAGAATTATGGCGGGAAATATATGAAAAAATAAAAGCCTCGCAGGAAGAATATTCCGCCAAAGTCGATTTTTCAAAATCCGAAAGACTTTCGAAAATCAGAAAGAAAATCGAAAAACGGTTTCACGAAATCGGCTATGAGGGAGAATATCCGACTTTCAGAAAGCGGGGGCAAATCAAAGGAGTAAAACTTGAATCCAACTATGGGATAAGTTACTTTTTATGTAACGAAAAACACGCCGAATTTATTGTCGAATGTAAAGAAACGGTTCTTTTCGGAACGGTTGCGGTTCAGTTTATATGCGGAACGGCTCTTTTGAAAAAAGGAGAGACTGCGGCGGATATATATTCCTGCTGCTTCAACAAAAACGGCAAGCGGCTGTTCAAAACCGAAATGTGGGATAACGACAACGAAAACGCCGTAATTCCGTTTACGGAAATCGCCGCAAAGCGAGCCGAATGTATAAAACTCACGAAAGACGAAAAACTCTGGCTCGGAAAGAATTACAGTTTCGGATATTTCTTTTTTATGTTTTTATTTACGGGAGGGTTATTCGCCGTTTCGATGACCGTAATTGCCGTTATCCTTACCTGTCTTGTTACGGCGATATTGGTAGGTGTCGGAGACATTCCCGAGATGCTGGCTCAGATGCCGTGGCTTTTATTCTTCATGATCGGGTTCGTCGGCTTCGGACTGTCGATGGCTGTCATGGATTTCAAATCTCAAAATAAATAATTCTTGAGGCAGTCCAATGTGGACTGCCTCAAAAAGTTTTTTCTATTGTCCTTTTTTAAGGACTTGTTCAGTTCGGAAAACGGGGTTCTTTGTTTATATCTACCGATTTTCTTTTCTTTACTTCCTTTATGAGATCGGGGATCTGCGCGGCGATTATCGCTACAAAGACAAGCGAACAGCCGAGAAGTTCTTTTCCCGAAAGGCTCTGTCCCAAAATCACCCAGCCTGCAAGAGCCGCAAACACCGATTCGAAACTCGTAACGATAGACGCAACGGCGGGTTCGGTATATTTCTGACCTATCATCTGCAAAGTGTAGCCTATACCGCTCGAACATACGCCCGCGTATACTATCGGGAGCCATGCCGAAACAAGCGTCTGCCACTCTATCTTTTCAAAAATAATTGCGGGGATAAATGACAGGACAGATACTACAACAAACTGTATAAAGGAGACTTTTACCGTGTCGAGAGCGGAAAATCTGTCCGCCGCGAGAATATGGCAGGTAAAGGCTATCGCACAACAGAAAATGAGAATGTCTCCGGTATAAATTCCGGAAAGCCCGCCCGAAAGACAGAGAAGATACATTCCCGCCATGCAGCCGACGACTGCGACGACAAGGGAAACGTTGAGTTTTTTTCCGAAGAAGAGCGAAACGACGGCGACCATTACGACATAAGTGGCGGTAAGGAAACCCGATCTCCCCGATACGGCGACTCCGTCGGGATACGCTTCAATTCCGAGTTGCTGCAAATTCACCGCAATGCTCAAAAAAACGCCGCAGATGATCCCCGCTTTGAGAATTTTTTTTGCTTCCGTTTTTTCGGGAATGATTTTCCGCTTTTTCGAACCGTCTTTTACAATGATCACGACAAGCAGGAAAACCGCCGCAAGAACAGCACGCGTTCCGTTAAAGGTGAAGGAGCCGATATTTCCCGCCGCCGCATCCTGCGCGACAAACGCAATACCCCAGATCATCGCGGTAAGCAGAAGTATCAGAGTCCCTTTCAGGTTTTTCATATTTTTTCCTCTCTTCTTAAAACAAAACCGTATGCAAGACAGCCTTACATACGGTAGGTACTCACCCGTTTTTCTTCAGTATAACCCATAAAAAACAAAGTGTCAATCGTTTGTTTCAAGATTTAATGATAAATTTACAATTTTACGGGAAATACGAAAGGACAGACACATACGGTGCCTGTCCTTTGTTTTATGTTTTATTCGGCGTCAAATGCATCTTTTCCGAGACCGCAGACGGGGCAGACCCAATCTTCGGGGACGTCTTCCCATGCAGTTCCGGGAGCGATGCGTGCGGGGGAATTCCTCCCGTTAAACGAAATCTTATTTCCGCCGTTCCCGCTGCCGCAGGACTTATTTTGTCTTGGTTCTTGGGAATAAGCGTTAATCGGTCATAATACAGCTTAATTCAACAAAATAAGATGTATTTCCACTAAAATAGGTGTTTTAAGATTTATTTTGATAAATTGTGCAAAAACTATTGACAGAATATATATATAATATAGTCGGGTACACAATTTCACGTTATTAAGACACAATTCGCACATTTTTTATTTACAGGAGAAAAAAACGATACGCGCGTTACTATCGACCTTGACAGAGACATTATCATTATTCCCGACAACTTCTTTAAGAAGTTGCAGAGGAAAACAAAAAATTGCAGAAGTATTGTGCTGAATCTGTGAAAATGCTTGACTGTATCAAGCATTCCTAAGAAAAGCAATAGCCGACACCGGCAACCGTTTACTGACACTGACAAACGCAAAGACCAGCACTCGTGCAAGAAAGGCTACTGATACGCCTGTTGCCACTCCCGCTGATCCTATCCTGCTGCCGTTCCTGCAAGAAATAATAGGCACACGCGTGTAACGCCGCAAGAAATCGTGCAAATCACCGCTTGTATGCTCAACTTGGAAACTATGCCATTGGTGGTCACAGCGTATGACGTGGCACAAGCACAGAATCAAAGTAGGTGCAAATGAAAGGCGTTCCTCAGATGTGCGGCTTGCGGTCAACAATTTAATACAGAACAATACATAGGGAGATGAAAGACAATGAAAAAACTAACAGCAATCATTTTGGTATTAGTAATGTGTGTTTCTATGACTGCTTGCGGTGGTGGAAACAAAAAGGCTTTTGAAGCTTCAAAAGCTGCGTATGTTAATATTGATATTGCATACGAAATCACAGAACAATATGGCAGTGATATTTACGAAGCATGGCGGTTAGGCATTTATGATGATGATAAAATCCTTAAAGATGGTGTTGCACATCTTGCTACGAAACTTTCTTTGAGTAAAAATGAACTCAAAGAGGGCGTTGGCTATGTGATAGCAAAATCGAAAGGCAGAGATTGGTCTGAAATATCTGACGAGGATAAAAAGACAATTACTGAGAATACAAACATAATTTTTGGTATGATGGAAGATAACCTTTTTTCATTTTGTATAATGGTAGTTAATGGTGCTTATATCGTTAATGGTAAAGCTGAAAAAGCACAAACAGCCTTAGACGCAGCAAAGGCACAGATGAAGGAACTGAGTGAAAAATATTCTGACTATGAACATTATCCGAACTTAAAGGGATATTACACTACAACGAGTTCGTTCTTTGATTTCTGTCAAAATCCGACAGGGTCTTTTGAGCAGGTAAAAGGTACAATCAATGATTATAAGAACAAAGCGCGTGATTATATTAACGATTTGGACTATATCTTTGAAGAATAAAAACTATACGGCGCGAGGCTAAAGCTCCGCGCTATATTCCCACCCTCTTGGTGTTCGCAAGAGAATTGCTTGAAGATAACATATTCGACTGACAGAAAAAGGACAGACACATGCGGTGCCTGTCCTTTGTTTTATGTTTTATTCGGCGTCGAATGCGTCTTTTCCGAGACCGCAGACGGGGCAGACCCAATCTTCGGGAACGTCTTCCCAGGCAGTTCCGGGAGCGATTCCGTTTTCGGGATCTCCGACCGCAGGGTCGTATTCATATCCGCAGGGACAAATGTATTTCATAGTTTTTCTCCTTATTTATTCATCATTATCTGTGAGATTATATCAAGGATCTTACCGTGGCAGCCGCCGCAGCCTGTCGAGCAATGAGTTATTTTCTGAACATCTTCAAATGCCTTTTCGACATTTTCAAAATGCGTTTCGGTGACAAGCGCGTTCTCAATATCGGCATAAGTCACTTTTTTGCAATGACAAACGGTGTAGTTTTCCATAATTATTTACCGAAATATCTCTTGAGAAGACCTTCGAACGCTTTTCCGTGGCGGGCTTCGTCGCGAGCCATTTCGTGAACGGTATCGTGAATTGCGTCAAGTCCGTTTTTCTTTGCGCACGCCGCAAGGTCGAATTTACCCTGAGTTGCGCCGTATTCGCAGTCAACTCTCCATTTAAGGTTCTTTTCGGTGGACGTCGTCATATTCGGTTCAAGATCGGAACCGAGAAGTTCCGCAAATTTTGCGGCGTGTTCAGCCTCTTCGTAAGCGGCTTTTTCCCAGTAAAGACCTATTTCGGGATAGCCTTCTCTGTGAGCGATACGCGCCATGCAAAGGTACATTCCGACTTCGCTGCACTCACCCGCGAAGTTCGCTTTGAGCTGCTCGAGGATATACGCCTTATCTTCTTCGGGAACGCCGTCGAGTTTTGTTCCGACCCCGAAAACGTGCTCTGCGGCAAGTTTCATTTCGCCTGTGACTTCGATGAATTTCGAACCGGGAACTTTACATACCGGGCAGAATTCGGGAGGGGTGTCTCCCTCGTGGACATAACCGCAAACAGGACATACAAATTTTTTCATTTTCAAAACCTCCATAAAGTAAATATATTATTTTTTTGAGCAATTCGGACATTTTCCGTAAAACATGACCTCATAATCGGTAATTTTACAGTCGGTGACCGAAGAGATATCAATATTGAGCTGTATCGGGACATCGACGACCGTTCCGCATTCGCTGCAGGTCAGGTGGTGGTGTCTTTCGACATTCGCGTCATAATGCGTTACACCGTCGTCCGAAACTATTCTTATAAGTTTGCCGTCGTCGCACAGATCGGAAAGATTTCGGTAGACCGTCGCAAGGCTTATATTCGGAATTTCCCCGGACACTTCACGGAAGACGGTTGCTGCTGTCGGGTGAAGGACCGTACGGCAGACCGCCGCATAGACAGAGTCCCTTTGTCTTGAGTGTTTTTTCATTTGCTCCTCCAAATAAAACGATAATGATTATCGTTATTGATATTATATCACAAAATTTTTATTTGTCAAGAGGTTTTTGAAAAATTTTTTTTATTTTTTTGAGAAGAGAGCAAATCGGAGAGAAATATAGGGGACGGCGCGGCGGTGAGGGGGCAAGCCGGATTTTCGGTCCCGGGTCAGGAGCGGCGGGAGGGGTTTATATTCAGAGATTTCCGCTTTGGGTTCGACGGCGCGGCGGACAAGAAGAAATAAAATCGGGTTTTCAGGCTAGTCTATGTGAGCGGCGGATAAATATGGCGGCAATCGGGACGAGCGGTCTTCGATTGGGCGTTCGGTTGATAATCGGGGTTAAAATCAGGGAATTCAGTCTGATGTTGTGCGGAGCGGATTTTTCGCAGGCGAAAAACGGTCGCCCCCGGCGAAGACGAGGGCGACCGCAACGCGGAGCGTTGCCTCTCCGCACAGGCTGTATAGGAACAGAAACAACCTTTGCACACAGCAGGACTGCCGCCGTAAAAAAGGCATTGTCGGACAAAGTCTGTTTCTTCTGTCTACATATATTATTTTATTCCGAACAGGTTTTTGAAAAAGCGGACTATCCAGAAATCGTAAACGACCTTTTCGGGAACGGGGTCTTTTGCAAGGCGGTATTCTTCGGGGACAGCCGAAATATCGACTTCGACCGACGCGGGAACGGAATCTCCGTCCGTTTTCTTTTCGACCTTTTCTTCGGCGGAAGAACCCGAAAGGCAGACCGCCGGGAAGACCACGCACCACCAGTTATGCCCTTCTCCGCTGCCTATCGAGACGATAAGGCTGTCGTAAACGTCTTCGGGAAGAAAAAACCCGTCGTATTCCCTGTATTCGAAACGTTCCTTTTTTATTTCGACAGAAACGGGAAGATAACATTCGTTTTCTTCGAGCGTTTTTGACGCTGCTTTCTTTATATTATAGGTATTTTCCGAAATTATCTTCATCGCTTCGTCTTTTGTTTTGCAATCTTTCAGAAGTTCGGAAGTAACGGAAAGCACCGAGTCCCTGACCTTTAATTTTACCGCCTGCGCGAATTCGCCGTCGCTGTCGGCGCGGACATGGAGGCGTAAAAACATGCCGTTGTTTTCAAAAGTCGGGTCCTCCGTTTCGCAGACCGTCGGCAGAGAAAAGAGAGCCAGAACGTTAAATATCACAAGAATAAGAGCGAAAATTTTGTTTTTCATAACATCACCTTTCGCTCATAATATTGCCGAAAATAAAAACCGATATACAGTTTTCAAAAAAAACATTGATTTTAATAAAAAAATGTGCTACAATACAGACGGATTTTCAAGGTGACATAGAAAACCGCAAAATATCATATAAAGGAATGATTTTATGAAAAAATCAAAAGCGGTCTATGTCGCGACCGCCGCGTCTGTTGCGGCTCTTTATGTCGTTCTGACGCTTGTTTCGAGTATGTTCGGACTTTCAAGCGGCGTAATTCAGGTAAGGATCTCCGAAGCGCTGACAGTTTTGCCGGCATTCACCCCTGCGGCGATCCCGGGGCTGTTTATCGGCTGTATTCTTTCGAATCTGCTTTCGGGAGGACTTTTTCTCGACGTCGTTTTCGGAAGTCTCGCGACCCTTATCGGGGCTGTCGGAACGTATCTTTTAAGAAAAAGGAAATGGCTCGTTTCTCTGCCGCCGATAATTTCAAACGTGATCGTTGTGCCGCTTGTTTTACGCTATGTCTACGGAGCGCCCGACGCATATCTTTTCATGGTCGGAACGGTCGGCGCGGGAGAGATAATTTCCTGCGGAATTCTGGGAATGATACTTTATTTCGCAGTCGATAAATACAAAGTGTTCAAAAAGTAAAAAAGATGCCCCAACGGGCATCTTTTCATTTATTCAGAATGTTTACGTCAAGTTTGTTATACGGAATTTCGATTCCCTCTTCGTCGAAACGGCGTTTCACGCTTTCGAGAAGTCTGCTGCGGCATTCCCAGAAATCAGGAGTTTTGCACCAGCAGCGGAACGAGTATTTTATACTGCTTTCGGAATGTTCCGTTACAAGAATATCGACGGGCTTTTCCTTTAAGACGAGAGGTTCCGCGGCGGCGACTTCCGCGAGCACTTTTTTGACTTCGGGAATTTTGTCGTTATAAGACGCGGTAATATCGAGAATTATCCGCAGTTCTTCCACGCAGGTGCAGTTCTTTACGGAATTGCCTATCACAAGGCTGTTCGGAATTACTATTTTTCGGTTTTCCATTGAAATGAGGGTCGTATAGAAAATTCCGATATCGGCGACTGTCCCCTCCTGACTTCCGACGACGATATAATCGCCTATTGCATAAGGTCTGAAAAAGACGAGCATAGCGCCGCCCGCAAGGTTTGAAAGTCCGCCCTGCAGCGCAAGACCGACGGCGACGCCGACAGAGCCGAGCAGCGCTACAAGGGACGCCGACGGGATCCCGACGATCGACGCGGTTATGATAAAGACGACGACTTTAAGAGATATTGACAGGATATTCAAAAGGAACTTGTAGGTCGTTTCGTCTTTTAAGTGAAGTTTTTTCTTTTTTCTTATCGCGTTCGTCAGGACGTTTACCATTTTGAAGCCGATAAACAGAATTAAAACGGCGACGATTATCCGAAGCCCGTATTTTACGGCGTATTCGGTGAAAAGTTGTTTTATGTCCATTTTTCCTCCGGGGTAAAAAGCCTTTCCCGAAAAATCGGGAAAGGCTCGGTTTTTATTTTATAGGATTAGAGAAGTGACTCATAAAGAGCTTTGATCTCTGCGACCGAGGTGTCTCTCGGGTTTCCGGGACGGCAGGCGTCGGCAAAAGCGGATTCGGAAAGGAAGTCGAGGTCTTCTCTCTTGACTATTTCCTTGAGGTCTGCCGGGATTCCGACGTCTTTCGAAAGTTTCTTTACGGCGTCGATAGCGGCTTTTCTGTATTCTTCGACGGTCATGTTTTCGGTACCTTCAACGCCCATTGCCTTTGCGATATACTTATACTTATCGCCCGTTGCGGGAGCGTTATATTCCATAACGGTCGGAAGGATTATGGCGTTTGCAACGCCGTGGGGAGTATCGTAAAGCGCTCCGAGGGGGTGAGCCATCGAGTGGACGATACCGAGACCGACGTTCGAAAATCCCATACCTGCGACATACTGTCCGAGAGCCATGCCTTCTCTGCCCTCTTTGGTGTTTTCAACGGCACCGCGGAGAGACTGCGAAATTATTTCGATCGCTTTAAGATGGAACATATCGGAAAGCGCCCATGCGCCTTTCGTGATATATCCTTCGATCGCGTGGGTAAGAGCGTCCATACCCGTTGCGGCGGTAAGACCTTTCGGCATTGTGGACATCATATCGGGGTCGACGACTGCGACGACGGGGATATCGTGAACGTCTACGCAAACCATTTTTCTGTTATTTTCGGCGTCGGTTATAACGTAGTTTATCGTGACTTCGGCGGCGGTTCCCGCGGTTGTCGGAACTGCGATGATGGGAACTGCCTTATTCTTTGTCGGAGCAACGCCCTCAAGGCTCTTGACATCGGAGAATTCGGGGTTATTTATGATAATTCCGATAGCCTTTGCGGTATCCATCGAGCTTCCTCCGCCGATAGCGACGATACAGTCGGCGCCGCATTCCTTGAAAACTTTAACGCCGTGCTGAACGTTGTCTATGGTCGGGTTGGGTTTTATATCGGAGAATATCTCGTAAGGGATATTTTCTTTATCGAGAATGTCGGTAACTTTTTTGGTGACTCCGAATTTGATAAGATCGGGGTCGGAAGCGACAAGCGCTTTCTTAAAAGCTCTCGCTTTGATTTCGGTTGCAATTTCTTTTATCGCACCGGAACCGTGATAAGAAGTTTCGTTCAAAACAAATCTGTTCATTTCTGTATCTCCTTTTCGGGTTTTATTTGTCTTAATTATAACTGTTTTTACTCGGAATGTCAATAATATTTCACAAAAAAAGCGAGGTTTGCTCAACTATTGACAAAAACTGTTTACAAAGCAACACATAATTAACATTTTCTTCATTGATTATTGTAAAAATGTGTGCTATACTTACCTTATAAATCATTATTGAGAAAGGGAAAGAATTAAGATGAAAACACTTGGCTACTACAACGGAAAATTCGATGAGATCGAAAACATGACAATACCGATGAACGACCGCGTATGCTGGTTCGGAGACGGCGTTTACGACGCGACTTACAGCCGCAATCACATTATCTACGCGCTCGACGAACATATCGACAGAATTTACAATTCCGCCGCGCTTCTCGGAATCGTTCCTCCCTGCTCCAAAAAAGAAATGGCTGACATTCTCAATGAAATGGTAAACAAGGTCGACAGCGGCGATCAGTTCGTTTACTGGCAGATAACAAGAGGCACGGGAATGAGAAATCACGCGTTCCCGACCGAAGGCAAGGCAAACCTCTGGATAACCCTCAAACACGCGCCCGTAAAGAATACATACGAAAAGATTTCGGTGACCCACACCGAGGATTACCGTTTCCAGTATTGCAACATCAAGACCCTTAACCTCATTCCGAGCGTTCTTGCCGCTCAGAAGTCGGAGGAAAAAGGCGTTGCGGAATGTATCTTCCACAGAGGAGACGTCGTTACCGAATGCGCTCACTCCAACGTTCATATAATCAAAGACGGAATTTTTATAACCCACCCCGCAGACCACTTCATTCTCCCCGGAATTGCCCGCGCGCATCTTATCAAGACCTGCAAGGCTCTCGGCTACGGCGTTGACGAAAGACCGTTCACGATGTCCGAACTTATGGACGCCGACGAAGTTATCGTTTCGTCCTCCGGTTCTTTCTGTCTCCAGGTCTCCGACGTTGACGGAACTCCGGTAGGCGGCAAGGCTCCCGAAATGCTCAAAAAGATCCAGGACGCTCTCGTCGAAGACTTCATCGAAAAGACCGGCGGAAGATAAGAGGCGACGGAAATGGATCAGTATACTCTTACGGAATACAATATAGGGGAAGACCTCGACTCCTTGATGAACCTTGATCCGAGAGGTTACGGCGTCTGCCGTATTCTCTACCCCGCGGCAAGGGAATATGCAGGAGGTCCCCTTTCCACTAATTTTGCAAAAAAACTTCTTGAAACCGTTAAAGAGGGCGACCTCGTTTATATTATTTCGGGCTTCGTCCTGCCCCCGTTCGGCGTTCCCGAAACGGACGGCATAATAAGCACCGTGCTTCTTTGCAGAACGCTCGTTCTTCTCGGAATCAAGCCCGTCGTCGTTTGTCCCGACGGAAATCTTCCCGCAGTAAAGGCGATGGCGCCCGTTGTCGGACTTCACCTTTACAATTCGCCCGAAGAAATTATGAATCTTCCCGCGGCAATGGCTGTCGTGCCCTTTACAAAGGACGTAAACGAAGCGGCAAAGCAGGCAAAAACCCTTCTTGACAAAAAGCCCGCCGCCGTTATAACGAACGAAGCGCCCGGAGCAAACAAAAACGGAATTTACCACAACGCAACGGGGCTTGACGTTTCGGATATGCAGGCAAAAGCCGACGTAATGTTCAGGCTTGCAAAAGAAAGAAAGATCCCGACTTTTTCGATAGGAGACCTCGGCAACGAGATAGGAATGGGTGCTATCGAAGAGCAGATAACGAAATATATTCCTTACGCCGCCGACGCCGACACCTGCCGCTGCGGCTGCAACGGAGGAATTATGGCGGAAACCAAAGCCGACACCCTCCTTACCGCAACCGTTTCCGACTGGGGCGTTTACGGAATTATCGCCGC
The DNA here is from genome assembly GCA_934501435.1 of uncultured Eubacteriales bacterium. Taxonomy (GTDB): domain Bacteria; phylum Bacillota; class Clostridia; order Oscillospirales; family UBA644; genus Geddesella. The sequence continues at coordinate 39,482 of CAKSTW010000007.1, read as the reverse complement.
GATCGCGTGGTATAAAAAGGATATCAACCTCATGCACACTCCCGAAATGGAAAAAGAGGCAATATTTGCCGCGTCGAGAGCAGGCATGATAGATATGTACGGCTGGCTCAATCCCGCGATCGACGGTCAGGACTACACGATATGCTGTGCCGTCGTAAAACTGATGAGAAGCTGCGTTGAAAATTCTCTTTCGCTTGTTACTACCTGCAAAGAGTGGTTTAACAGGACCTTGAAACTCGGTTTCTTCGAAGACAGGAAATAAGACGTTTTTCCGGTACAGAAATGTACCGGAAAACTTATTAAAAGGAGTACAAATGCCGAAAGTAAGGATACTCGACTGCGGAGATTGCGCCGTAACGGTCGAATTCGGAAACGAAATTTCACCGGAGACGGGAAAAGCGGTAAAGAAACTCGACGACGTAATAAAAGCGGACGCGAAAAATGGAATAACCGAAACAATTCCGACTTTCCGCTCCCTTACCGTCGTTTATTCCCCGACCGTGATTTCTCATAAAAAACTGATATCATACCTCGGAACGGCTATTGAAAGATCGGAAAAAGCAAGCGGCGGAAAGGAAGAAAAAACGATACATATAATCCCCGTTTGCTACGACGGAGAATTTGCCGAAGACCTCCCCGACGTTGCAAGACTTAACGGACTTACCGAAGAAGAGGTCGTCAACATTCACACGGGTACGGATTATCTTATCTATATGATAGGCTTTCTTCCCGGCTTTGCGTATCTCGGCGGACTTGACAAAAGGATAGAAACGCCGAGACTCGACAGCCCGAGAACGAAAATTCCCGCGGGAAGCGTAGGGATAGGCGGAAACCAGACGGGAATTTACCCGCTTGCCTCTCCCGGAGGGTGGCGGCTTATCGGCAAAACGCCGCTTTTACCGTTCGACCCCGAAAGAGAAGAACCGATCTTATACAAAAGCGGAGAATATATCCGTTTTGAAAAAATAACAAGAGAAGAGTTCGACAGAATCGACGGACTCGTAAAAAGCGGGAAATACGAACACCGCATAATAAAGGAGGGTTCGAAATGAAAGCTCTCCGAATAATAATCCCCGGACTTCTGACCACCGTTCAGGACGGCGGCAGAACGGGAAACGCCGCTCTCGGCTTTTCGCAGTGCGGCGCAATGGACGAAGACTCGATGAGAGAAGCGAATATCCTTGTCGGAAACGACGATTTCGACGCGGTTCTCGAAATGACGCTTACCGGAATTTCCGCCGAGGCGCTCTGCAATCTTTACGTCGCCGTAACGGGCGGCGCGCGGGAAGTTTTCGTAAACGGCGAAAAGTTTTCGGCTTATGAGACCGTTTCTCTGAAAAAAGGCGACTATATAACCGTCGGAAACATAACCGAGGGGTGCCGCGCGTATCTTGCCGTAAGAGGCGGAATAGCCGTCCCCGAAATTTCGGGCAGCCGCTCTACTTTCTTAAAAATAGGAATGGGCGGTTTTGAAGGCAGAAAACTGCAGACGGGCGACGAACTTCCGACAGAAGAGACGTTACCCCTTAAAAATATCAAAAACCGGAAAATAACGCCCCCAAAAAAAGAAGAGACGGCTTTACTCCGCGCAATTCCCGGGCCGCAGGACGATATGTTTTCGGCAGAAGAACTCGACAAATTCTTTTCAAGAGAATATAAGGTCCTTCCCGCGTCGGACAGAATGGGCATACGCCTTTCGGGCGACGAACCCGTAAAAGCGCTTAACGGCTCGGACATCATTTCCGACGGAATAGTTTCGGGCTCGGTCCAGATCCCGAAAAACGGTCAGCCGATAATTCTCTGCGCCGACAGGCAGACAACGGGCGGATACGCAAAACCCGTAACGGTAATTTCTTCGGATATGCCGAAATGCGGAAGACTTTTGCCGGGTCAGAAAGTCCGTTTTGAGAAGACGGACGTTGAGACCGCGCAGAAGATTAAAAAAGAAAAAGAAAAATATTTCACGGTTCTTAAAAAGAAAATGAAATAAGGAGTTGAAGAAGATATGGATTATTCGAACACCTCTCCCGCCGAAGTAAGAAAACTCATAAGAGAGGGCAAAATTGATTATAATACATCGGGAATGTGCAACGGTTACGCTCAGGCAAACCTTGTGATACTGCCGCAGAAAGAAGCATACGATTTCCTTCTGTTCGCGCAGAGGAACCCGACGTCGTGTCCGCTGCTCGAAGTTTCGGACGCAGGTTCGCGCACTCTTTCATATATAGCAAAAGATGCCGACATCGCAACCGACATTCCGAAATACAGAATATGGAAAAACGGAAATCTTGAGGGCGAATATACCGACGTTTCGGCTTTCTGGCGCGACGACCTCGTTTCGTTCCTTATCGGCTGCAGTTTTTCCTTTGAAGCGGAACTGCTTTCTTCCGACATTCCCGTAAGACATATCGAAGAAAAACGCAATGTACCGATGTTCAACACGAATATTCCCTGCACTCCCGCCGGGATTTTCCACGGAAACATGGTCGTTTCGATGAGACCGATGACCGAAGCGGACGCGATAAGAGCGACGGTAGTCACTGCTTCGATGCCCCGCGTTCACGGAAAACCCGTGCATTTCGGTTCGCCCGAAAAAATAGGCATAAAAGACATAACGAAGCCCGACTACGGCGACAGCGTAACGATAAAAGACGGCGAAATTCCCGTTTTCTGGCCCTGCGGAGTTACCCCTCAGGCGGCGCTGATGGCGGCAAAACCCGCTTTTGCGATAACCCATTCGCCGGGACACATGTTCATAACCGACATCAAAAACAGTTCGCTCAAAAACTGACGGAGGCAAAATATGAAAAAGATAGATATAAACAGCGACCTCGGCGAAAGTTTCGGGGCGTATAAAATAGGCTGCGACGATAAAGTCATTCCCCTTATTTCGTCGGCAAACATCGCCTGCGGCTGGCACGCGGGAGACAGCGGCGTTATGGCAAAGACCGTCCGTCTTGCGGCGGAAGCGGGAATCGCGGCAGGCGCGCACCCAGGATACCCCGACCTTGTCGGTTTCGGAAGAAGAAACATGAACGTTTCGCCCGCCGACATGAAAACATACATAATGTATCAGGTCGGCGCTCTCAACGCCTTCTGCAAAGCCGAGGGAATAAAGATGCAGCACGTCAAACCGCACGGCGCGATGTATAATATGGCGGCAAAAGACGCAAAACTTGCCGACGCGATATGCGAAGGCATTGCAAAGGTAGACGAAAGTCTTATTTTAATGGGACTTTCGGGAAGCGAAATGCAGCGTTCGGCAGAGAAATACGGACTTCGCTTTGCGTCCGAAGTTTTTGCGGACAGAGCGTATGAAGAAGACGGAAGTCTTGTCGCACGGACAAAACCCGGAGCCGTGATAACCGACGAAAACGAAGCGGTTTTACGTGTTGTCGAAATGGTAAAGAATTCGACCGTCACCGCGGTAACGGGCAAAAAGATAGAAATAAAAGCCGATTCGGTCTGCGTTCACGGCGACAACGAACACGCGCTTTTATTCGTTGAGAAGATAAGGAAAGCGCTTTCGGAAAACGGAATTGAGATAACCTCGCTTCGCAATTTTTGAGAGGTAAATTATGGAAAGAAAAGAATTAAGATGCTGGGCGGAAATAGACCTTGACGCAATGAAAAACAACTTTTTGCTTGCGAAAAAGAGACTGTCGCCCGGTATGAAGGCAGCCGCCGTCATAAAGGCGGACGCCTACGGCCACGGAGCCGTAAAAGCAGCAAAACTCCTTGAAAACGACGCGGATTATTTCGCGGTCGCGACTGCCGACGAAGCGTCGGAACTCCGCCTTGCGGGAATAAAAAATCCGATTCTGATTTTAGGACACGTCCTCCCCGACGATTTCGAAAAAATGATAACGCGAGACGTCACTCTTTCGGTCTCGGATATCGAAGAGGCAAAACTGCTTTCTTCCGTCTGTGAAAAACTCGGCAAAACCGCGAAAATACACATTGCCCTCGACACCGGAATGGGGCGTATCGGATTTATCTGCAACGAAAAATCGGTCGAAGATATAGTTGCGGTATCAAACCTTGCAGGGATTGAAATAACGGGTATTTTCAGCCATTTTGCAAAAGCCGACTGCACCGACAAAAGTTACGCCGAAATGCAGATAGCGGCGTTTGACAAAATGACCGATGCTCTTGCAAAAAGAGGGATAAAGCCGCTTCTTCACCTTTACAACAGCGCAGCGATCACCGACCTTGAACCAAAATACGGCATGGCGCGCGACGGAATAACTCTTTACGGACTTTTGCCCTCCCCCGAAGTCAACATAAAAAAACTCGGAGATATCAGAGCGGCAATGACTTTCAAAAGCCGCATAATGCACCTTAAAACTTCCCCCGAGGGAATTGCGGTAAGTTACGGCGGCACCTACGTCACCGACAAGGAAACGAAAATAGCGACCGTCGGAGCGGGATATGCGGACGGCGTTCCGAGAATGATCTCGAACCGCGGCAAGGTGCTTATAAACGGGAAACTCGCACCGATAATCGGAAGAGTCTGCATGGACCAGTTCATGGTCGACGTTACCGATATTCCCGACGTCAAAAAATACGACGAAGTTACAATTTTCGGGGACGCCGCAACGGGAGCCGCGACAGCCGACGATATAGCGTTTCTTGCGGGAACGATAGGATACGAAGTCGTCTGCGACATAAACAGACGCGTTCCGAGAGTATATATAAAAGACGGAAAAATCGTTGATATTACGGGAACTATCTATAATAAATAAACTGTGCCGCCGAGACTTCGGCGGTATTTTTTGCAATTTTCGACTTTTCTTCGGTAAAAAACAAAAACTCTTGACAATAATATTTTTATATAATAGAATTTATTTGATACATTGAACGCAAAGGAGAAATAATGCTTTCTTTAAGAAACATAAAAAAGGATTATGAAGTCGCCGACCAAAAAGTCGCCGCCCTCAAAGGTATCAGTCTCGATTTCAGAAAAAGCGAATTTGTCGCGATTTTGGGACCGTCGGGCTGCGGAAAAACGACGCTTCTCAATATCATCGGCGGCCTTGACAAATATACAGAGGGAGACCTTGTAATAAACGGCGTTTCCACTAAAAAATATAACGACAGAGACTGGGACACTTACCGCAATCATTCGGTCGGTTTCGTTTTCCAGAGTTACAACCTCATACCGCACCAGACGGTGCTTTCAAACGTCGAACTCGCCCTCACTCTTTCGGGCGTAAACAAAAAAGAAAGACGGAAAAGAGCGAAGGAAGCGCTTGAAAAAGTCGGGCTCGGCGACCAACTTAACAAGAAGCCGAATCAGATGTCGGGCGGACAGATGCAGAGAGTCGCCATTGCGCGAGCTATCGTAAACGACCCCGAAATTCTGCTTGCCGACGAACCGACCGGCGCTCTCGACTCGCAGACGAGCGTGCAGGTCATGGATATCTTAAAGGAAATATCCAAAGACCGCCTTATTATAATGGTCACCCATAACCCCGAACTTGCCGAAAGATACGCGACGCGCACCGTAAAACTTTTCGACGGAGAGGTAAAGGACGATTCTTCGCCTTACCTTTCGGAAATCCCCGACAAGACCGACGAGGAAATAAAAAAGAGCCGCAAAAAGAAACCGTCGATGTCTTTCTTCACCGCCCTTTCCCTTTCGAAAAACAACCTGATGACAAAAAAAGGCAGGACCTTTCTTACAAGTTTCGCGGGGTCGATAGGAATTATCGGTATCGCCCTTATCCTTTCGGTCTCGACGGGCGTCAAAAACTATATTGACGACGTTCAGAAAGACACTCTTTCGAACTATCCGATAGAGATTCAGAGAGAGTCGAAAGACCTTTCGTCGATAATTTCCGCCCTTTCCGGCAAAACCGACGGCAAAGCCGAGCACGACCTCGACGGCGTTTACGAAAATAAGATGATGTACGAACTTTCGAACTCTCTTTCGCAGGCGGAAACGACCGAAAACAACCTCAAGGCGTTCAAAAAATATATCGAAAATAACGAAGAATTCGCGAAATACGCGTCGGCTGTCCGTTACGGCTACGACGTAAATATGAATATCTACACGAAAGACGGAGACGGTAAAACCGTAAAAAGCGACGCGATGGAGCTCATAACCGAAGTTATGGGCGGCGACAGCATTTACGCTCAGGGTTCGTCGATGTTTATGTCGTCATCGGGTTTTGACGTCTGGGAAGAACTTCTCTCCGGGAAAAACGGCGAAGCGGTCGGAGACGCGACGAAAGAAAAATATACCCTTGTCAACGGCAAATGGCCCGAAAACTACGACGAAACGGTGCTTATCGTAAACGAACGCAACGAAGTGAGCGACCTTACACTTTATGCGCTCGGGCTCAAAACGAAAGCCGAAATTCTTTCGGATATGGAAAAAGCGGCAACGGGAGAAGTCGTCGATACCGAAACCTCAAAGCACGGATACGACGAAATTCTCGGCAGGACTTTCAGGGTCATCCTTTCGTCGGACATCTATAAAAAGAACGCCGACGGAGACTATGAAGACCTGACAGCAACCGAGGCGGGGCTTTCCTATCTTTACGACAACTCCGAGACGGAACTTAAAATAGTCGGGATTGTCCGTCCTAACGAAGATTCGAATATGATGTCGTCGGGCGGAACGATAGGCTACACCTCGCTTTTGACCGACAGGATAATCTCTCTCGACAGTAAAAGCGATCTGCTGAAAGAGCAGCTTGAAAACAAAAAGACCGATATTCTGACGGGACTGCCTTTCAAATCGGAGATTTCAGACGACGAAGAGGCGGAAACGGTAAAAAATTGGTTTTCGTCGCTTTCGGCCGAAGACAAAGCAAGAATTTATATTGAAATAAAGTCGAAACCGACCGACGAATACGTTAAGACCGCAGTAGCGCAGTATACCGCGAACCTCGACGACGCGGCAATGAGAGAAATGTTCAAGCAGGCGATGAGCCAAAAAATGATGCTTGACGAAAAGAGCATTGACGAATACGTTTCGGGGCTTGACGAAAAAACTCTCCGCGGATATATCGAAGAGATGGCAACTTCTTCGGTCAAAGAGCAGTATGCGGCAGGGGTAAAGGCGCAGTTCGCGTCTCTCCCGACCGACAGGGCAGCCGCCCTCCTTGACGCCGAAGAGTTTTCCGACAACGATTATAAAGCGTTCTACACCGATTTTGAGTCGGAGATAGTTTCGGAAGCCACCTACGACGAAAATATAAAGAAACTCGGATATATTGACAGAGAAGACCCTTGGACGATGGAGATATACGCCGACAGTTTCGAAAACAAGGATAACATATCTTCTCTCATTTCGAAATATAATGAAACCGTCACCGAAGACGACAAAATAAACTATACCGACTATGTCGCTTTGCTGATGTCCTCAATAACGACGATAATCGACGCGATATCCTATGTTCTAATCGCATTTGTCACCATTTCGCTTGTCGTTTCGTCGATAATGATAGGAATAATCACCTATATTTCGGTTCTCGAAAGAACAAAGGAGATCGGAATTCTGCGTTCTGTCGGAGCGTCGAAAAAAGATATTTCGAGAGTTTTCAACGCCGAAACGCTCATTGTGGGCTTTGCGGCAGGGGTCATAGGAATATTGCTTACTCTCGGACTTGACTTTATAGTAAACATAATTCTGCATTCGCTCACCGGAATAGAAACGCTCAATGCGTCTCTTCCGCCGATATCGGCGGCAATTCTCGTTGCGATAAGTATGTTCCTAACGTTTATCGCGGGGCTTATACCGTCGAAAATCGCGGCGAAAAAAGATCCAGTAACGGCGCTGCGGACCGAATAAAAAAACACGGACGGAGGATAATAATGAAAAGAGAAAAACGCGTCAGAACAAAGGAAGAAAGGGCGGAAAGAACTTCTAAAATAATTTATTCCGTAGTCCTGATAAGCTTTATTCTTCCGATAATATATCTTATTTTAAGGCTTTGTTTCCCGGATCTTATAAAAGGTACGGGAAGATCGGATTCGGACTATATCTTAATGCTCCTGCAGTGTATTCTGGGAGCGATCGCAATAAATCTTCCGAGTTTTCTTTCCAAAAAACTCAACATCAGAATTCCGCGTTTCTTGGCGCTGATGTTCCTTATTTTCCTTTACTGCGCGATCTTTTTGGGTGAAGTCGCGAACTTCTATTACAGAATTCCCCACTGGGACGACATTCTCCACTTCTTCAGCAGTATGATGACCGGATTTTTGGGATTCATGGTAGTTTCCATCCTCAACGGTCACGAAAACGTCAAGGTAAAGATGTCGCCGTGGTTTGTCGCGCTTTTCGCGTTCTGCTTCTCGGTAACGATAGGCGCGGTATGGGAAATTTACGAATTTACGGGCGACGGCATTTTAGGACTCAATATGCAGAAATTCCGTCTTGAGGGAGGCGCCGATCTCGTCGGGCGCGCGGCGCTTACCGATACGATGAAAGATATAATCGTCGACTGTATCGGCGCGCTCACCGCCTCTCTTTTAGGCAGACTTTCGCTTGTGAACAAAAGGGGTATGGTCTACGATTATTATAAAGGCGACGCGACGGCAAACGGCGATAAAGCCGATAAAATAAAAGGAGGAGACAAGGAATGAAAGAACTCAAAGGATCCAGAACAGAAGCAAACCTCAAAACAGCATTTTCGGGAGAAAGCGAAGCAAGAAACAAATACACCTATTTCGCTTCGGTCGCAAAAAAAGAGGGCTATCAGCAGATAGCGGCAATTTTCGAAGAGACCGCTGCAAACGAGAAGGAACACGCAAAAATGTGGTTCAAGGAACTCGGCGGACTCGGAACGACCGCAGAAAATCTGCTTTCGGCGGCTGAGGGCGAAAATTACGAATGGACCGATATGTACGACCGTTTCGCAAAGGAAGCCGCAGAAGAGGGCTTTGACAGGATCGCCGAACTCTTCAGAGGAGTTGCGGCGATAGAAAAAGAGCACGAGGAAAGATACAGAAAGCTGCTTGCAAACGTCAAAGCGGGCGAAGTTTTCGAAAAAGGCAGCGTAGTTATCTGGCAGTGCAGAAACTGCGGTCATATCGTCGTCGGAACAAAGGCTCCCGACGTATGCCCCGTCTGCAATCATCCGCAGGCTTATTTCCAGGTAAAGCCCGAAAATTATTAAGTGGCAAAAAAGGTTGAGGACTGATAAGGAAGTCGTGCTTTCCTATCAGCCCTCAGACAAACGGACCGGATAAAAAATCCGGTCCTGTTTTTTATTCCATATTGAGTTTTTTTGCCGTTATATCCGCCGAAAGCCTGCAAAGTTCGGCGCAGGGGCGTTTCTTATAATACCCCTCCGTTCTCGGTTCGGGAACGGGCTCCGATTTGTCGGAAAGTCCCAAAAGTTCGCGGCAGATTATCGAGCCGTTCTCTTTTTTGAACTCTGCGGCAATATCCTGAATAAGCGCGTATAATTCTTTTTTCTTTTCGGTGTCCTTCGGGTCGGAATATCCGCAAATCATTCCGACGGCGGCAAACGCTCCCGAAAGAGAGCCGCAGACTTCGCGGAGCCTGCCCATGCCTCCCCCGAAAGAAGAGGAAAGGAGAGCCGCGGTCTTTTCGTCAAGACCCGTGACGTCGGAAAACGCCAAAAGCACCGCCTGAGAGCAGTTATAGCCCTCCTTGAAAAGGGCTTCGGCGCGTTCTCCCCTCGTCATTTCTTTTCTCCCGTTTTTTCGATTTCGGCAAAAATACCGTCAAGTTCGTTCCCGTCGAAAAGTTCGACGGTTCCGCTGTCGCATGCGGCGGCGGCTTTTTCGTCTATCGGAAGGCGCGCGGTAGTTTTTATTCCGTGTTTTGCCGCTTCGCTTTCAAGATTGCTTTCGCCGAAGATATAGTGGCGTTTTTTGCAGTCGGGACATTCGAAATAGGACATATTTTCAACGATACCGAGTATCGGAACGTTCATAAGTTCCGCCATTTTGACCGCTTTTTCGACTATCATCGAAACAAGGGACTGCGGAGTTGTCACAACGACTATCCCGTCGACGGGAAGAGACTGGAAAACGGTCAGGGGAACGTCGCCCGTTCCCGGAGGCATATCGACGAACATATAGTCTACGTCGCCCCACACCACGTCCGTCCAGAACTGCTTTACGGCGCCCGCGATAACGGGACCTCTCCAGACGACGGGGTCGGAGGAATCTTCTATAAGAAGATTAAGAGACATTACCGAGATACCTGTGGAGGTCTGAACGGGGAAAAGACCGAGGTCGCTTGCGGCGGCTCTTTTTCCCTCAAGTCCGAACGCTTTCGGAATTGACGGTCCCGTTATATCCGCGTCGAGGATCGCTGTTTTGTATCCCGCCCTGCGCGCGGTCACGGCAAGTTTCGAAGTAACAAGAGATTTTCCGACGCCGCCCTTTCCGCTCATTACGGCAATGACCTTTTTTACATGCGAAAGGTCGTTTGTTTTTTCAAGCAGACTTTCGGGAGCTTCGGAGCATTTGCTCGCGCAACTCTCGCAGTCATGACTGCATTCGCTCATTTATTTTCCTTCTTTCTCCATTTTTTGCACAAATTCTTTTATGGCGTCAAAAGTTTCCGTCGAGATATAATGCTCTATCTTGCAGGCGTCCTCTGCCGCGGTTTCGGAAGAAACGCCTATCGACGACAGAAAAGCGGAAAGCAGCGTATGTCTTTCATACATCGTTTCCGCGACTTCCCTTCCCGCGTCGGTAAGAGAAAGTATCCCGAAATCATCCGTTTTGACAAAGCCGCCCTTTTTAAGTATCGACATTGCGCGGCTGACGCTCGGTTTCGAATATCCCATATACTCTCCGACGTCGATAGCCCTCACCGACGGATTCCTTTGTGAAAGCACGTATATTGTTTCCAGGTACATTTCACCCGATTCCTGTAATCTCATTTTTTACTCCTGTCAGTCTGTTATTCCGAGGTATTCCTCGTAGCAGAGCCCCGACGCAGCTATCTTTTTCGCGTTTTCTATTCCGACGAAACGGTAGTGCCACGGCTCGTAGATTATTTTGGTAACAGATTGTTTATCCTTTGCGTAACGCATTATAAACCCGTATTCGGTGCAGTGTTCGCGAAGCCACTTATACGCTTTTGTCTGATCAAACCCGGAAGTTAAAGAACCGTAAGACGAACAGAGGATATCGAGAGCAAGCCCGGTATGATGTTCGCTCGTTCCCGGAACGGCGATTATCGTCGCGGTCTTCGCATAAGCCGCATCCTCGCTCATTCCGCTGTTTATATACGAATTTTTCTTATTGTTGAAGTTTCTTGTCTGGAGCGCGATATCTCTGAACGCAGAGACCATGGTAAGGTTTATTCCGTCCATTTTTGCCGCAAGGAACATCGCCTTGACGTTATACCATATCCTTTCGTCGACTTTGTATTTCGTCTGGAAAATGCTCTTGAGTTTGACGTTTTCGATATAACCGTCGGGCAGAGGGTGAGTCGGATTGCAGAGTATCATATTCCACGCCGACGGGTCGGACGACAGCGTTTTTTCAAGTTCGTTTACCTTTTCCATACATTCAAGGTATTCTTTATAAGTCGCGCTGTCGGTCGTCTTGTTTGACGATTCCTTTGCCGCCTGCTGCGCTTTTTCTTCGGCAGCCTTTTTTTCTTCCTCGGCTTTCTTTGCCGCTTCTTCCGCAAGGCGCTTTTCTTCGGCTTCCTTTGCCGCCTTTTCTTCGGCGATGCGTTTTTCTTCTGCCTTTTGTTCGGTAAGATATGCCGCCGTCGTTTCGGCGTTTACCGGAGACGATATCTGTATTTTATCGTCGGTAAACATTGATTTGCAGATAAAGACCGCCGCAACGGCAGCCGCCGCAAGAAAGACGAACGCAACTGCAAGCATCAGTACATTTTTCTTGAGAAAAGTATTTTTCTTTTTCATAACAGCACCTCGAAAACTATTTCGAAATAATATGTTTTTTCTGCAGATTTTTCTCTGCGGAACGGTTGAGAAGTGTATACAAAACGCCGAAAGCGGGAGTTCCGAGAATCATTCCGGCAAAGCCGAAAAGCCCGCCGCCGACAAGAATTGCCACAAGCGACCATAAGGGCGGAAGTCCGACGGAATCGCCGACGATGCGCACGCCGATGATGTTTCCGTCAAGCTGCTGCAGGACAACGAGGAAAACGACGAACCAGACAGCCTCCCACGGGTCTATCATCAGAAGAATGAACGCCGCCGGAACGCCGCCGATAAACGGTCCGAAAAACGGGATGATATTGGTAACGCCGATAATAACGCTGATAAGGAGCGGGTAGTCGAACCCGAATATCAACATTCCGATAAAGCAGAGAACGCCGACGCAGGAGGCGTCGAGAAGTCTGCCTGTTATAAATCCGCTGAAAGTTTTGTAGGTAAGGGACGAAACGGAATAAATACGGTCGTTCGTTTTTTCGTCGAACACCGCTTCGGTAAAATTTCTTATCCTTTCCGAAAGGGTCTTTTTTCCGGCAAGAATATAGACCGAAAGGACAAATCCGATAATGATATTCGCCGTCCACAGAGCAATGCTCACGGTCACGTCGAATATTCTCGGAACTATTCCGACGACAATATTCGAGAGGTTTCCGAGGAGACCTTTCACCATATTTTCGATAGCGGGATAAAGGGTGTCCTCCATATTCAGGCTCTTCGCAAGAGAATCGAGGAACGTTTTGAGGTTTGAAAGATACGTCTCGATATTCGAAGAGAAAAGAGAAAACGACTCGGCAAGCTGCGGAATGAGAAGCGCAAAAAGCAGAATGATTATAAGCAGAAATATAAAATAAGTCGTTACAAGCGCAAAGACCGTCGGGAAAAAGTTTTTCGGAAGTCCCTTTTTCTTCGTTTTTTTCACGGGCGCGGGTTTCGGCGCTTTCTTTCTGCGGAAGAGTTTTCCGAGTTTTATAAACAGTTTCGGCTTTGATTCACCGCTGTAAAGTTTACGGAAAAACTCGTAAGCGGGATTCAGGATAAACGCGATTATAAGCCCGACGATAAGGGGGGACAGAAGCGAAAAGACAAGCGACAGCGCCGTGCCTATCCGATTGAAACGCAGAACGCAGACGACGATAACGACCGCCGCGGTTATAAGCCACATCAGACTTTTGAATAATTTCTTATCCATATTCCGCTCCTTTCCGCATTTATCTATCATTATCAGTATATCACAAATATAAAGAAAAAACAAGTAAATTTGATAAAAAACCGTCGGGAAACAAAATTATTTCCCGACAAGGCTCTATCTTATTATAAAATCGTTTCTGTTAGGTCCCGTGGAGATCATCGTGATTTTTCTTCCGATATGCTTTTCGACGAATTCGACGTATTTTTTCGCGTTTTCCGGAAGTTCGGCATAGTTTTTCGTGCCGCGTATATCGCATTTCCAGCCGTCGAGATACTCAAGGACGGGTTTTGCGCGGTTGAGTTTCGGGGTGTTCGGGAAATCGGTCGTCTTGTCTCCGTCGATATCGTAAGCGACGCAGACGGGAATTTTATCGAGATACCCGAGAACGTCTATGAGAGAAAGGACGACGTCGGTCGTGCCCTGAAGCATACAGCCGTATTTTGTCGCAACGCAGTCGAACCAGCCCATTCTTCTCGGTCTTCCGGTCGTTGCCCCGTATTCGCCCTTGTCGCCGCCTCTTTTTCTGAGTTCTTCCGCCTCTTCGCCGAATATTTCGGAGACGAAAGCGCCTGCGCCGACAGCCGAGGAATAAGATTTGACGACGGTATATATTTTCTTTATTTCGTAAGGAGGAATTCCCGCGCCGACAGCGGCAAAGCCCGCGAGAGGAGACGAGGAAGTGACGAACGGATAAATTCCGTTGTCGGTATCCTTGAGCGTTCCGAGCTGTCCCTCCAGAAGGACGGTTTTCCCGTCGGCTATCGCATTATTGAGAAATCTTGCGACGTCCTCGACCATCGGTTCGAGTTTTTCGCGGTAAGAAACCATTTTTTCGAAAATCTTTTGCGCGTCGAGTTTTTCCGCGCCGTAAAGGGAAACGAGGGTCGCGTTTTTTATTTCGACGACCTTTTCAAGACGGTTTTTAAGGGTCTCGTCGTCGAAAAGTTCGCAGACCTGAACGCCTATTTTCATCGCCTTATCGGCGTAAAAGGGAGCAATTCCCGATTTCGTCGAACCGTAACTGTTTTTGCCGAGTCTTTTTTCTTCAAGTTCGTCGAAAAGGATATGATACGGCATGACCACCTGCGCCCTGTCCGAAATTCTTATATCGGGCTTCGGAACGCCGTTTTTCTCAAGATTTTCGAGTTCGGAAAAGAGATTGTCAAGATTGAGGGCCACCCCCTGACCTATGACGTTCGTCACTCCCTTTCTGAAAACCCCGGAAGGCAGAATATGCAACGCAAATTTACCGTAATCGTTTATGATCGTATGTCCGGCGTTTGCCCCTCCCTGGAAACGGACAACCACGTCCGCGTCCTCGGCAAGAAGGTCGGTAATTTTACCCTTTCCTTCGTCGCCCCAGTTGCCGCCGACTATCGCTTTAACCATAATGCTCCTCCTTTTTTTCTTTCCTCCGGCAGAAAAATCCGGTCTCTGCCGTACCATATAATCATATCACAACCCGTCCGTTCCGTCAACGGTTTTCGGTTTTTGTTATATTAAGTTTGAAATTTATCGCCGTCAAGTCTTGTCACTTTCCAGTATTCGTTCATTTTGAAATTTTTCTCGTACGTTGTTTCCCTTAAAAAGTCAAATGTCGGAACGAACGCCGCCGCCTCGCTTTCGCTTTCGAACTCCACTTCGGCGTAGTAAAAATCGCGGTCGACGAGACTGCATTCAAGGGTATGTCCGTCGGGAAGACGGTACGCCTTAAAGATCTTTTCGACGGGCTTTTTGCCGCAAAGCGCCTTCAGGCGGCTGAATTTATCGGCGTCAAGGTCAAGTTCGACTTCTTCGCGCGACAGTGTGCCGCCGCCCTTTATCGTGAGTTTATAGGACGATCTTCCGTTTTTCTGTTTTTCGCGTATTCTGACGTACGGTTCTACCGAGAGAAAATACTGATATACGGTGCTTTCTTCCGTCACGGTAAGTCCCTCGGGGAACGACGCAAGCAAAAATTTTCTTTCTGTTTCCATAAACGGCTCCTTACACTGATAAAAGTTTACTTTTTCCGCGCCGAACTATTGCTAAAATCTTAAAAATGTGCTATACTCTTAGTACAATAAAGGGAAGGGAGAAGAAAATTGAAAAAGGTTTCAGCGTTTTTTCTCGCGCTCATGTTGACGGTCTGTCTTTTCACTCTCCCGGTTTCGGCGGAAGAACTTTCCGGGGAAACGGCAAGCGACGGCTCCGTCCTTTACAACGTCCAGACGCAGACTTTTCTTGTTGAAAAAAACGCCGACGACGAAATATTCTGCGGTTTTCTCCCAAGGCTCATGCTTGCGATAATGCTCACCGAATCAAAAGCCGATCTCGAAGAGGTTATAGTTATTCCGTCGGGAACGAGAGCCCGGACCCCGCAGTTCAGTTCGGCAGACCTTAAAGACGGCGACAAAGTATCCCTCGGAGACCTGATAAGCGCAATGCTTATAGGAAACTCGCAGGAGGCGGCGGTCGCGGCGGCTTTATATATGTCCGACGGGAACCTCTCTTCCATTATAGCACAAATGAACGAAAAAGCCAAGACGGTAGGCGCGGAAAATACGGTATTTACAAACGTTACGGGCTATAACGACAGGCAGAGCCCCGCAAAGACCACACTGCGCGACGTTGTTAAGATATGCACTTACGCCCTTACAGTCGACGGTATTCTCGACAGATCGGACATCGCCTATACCCTGCTCACGGTAAACGGCATAACCCGACCGCTGTATACTAAAAACTCCATGGTCGAATCGTCTTCGGCATATTACTACAAAAGAGCAACGGGACTTGCCGTTTCGGGAGACGCGAACAGCGGGTTTGTCGCCGTCTCGACGGTATTAAACAACAATTCGCGTTTTCTCGCGGTGAACTATTCGAAAAACAGTCTTTCAAACGCCTTTACCGATACCGTAAAACTGCTCAAATACTCGCTTGAGGCTTACGAAGTGCGGGAACTCGTAAAGAAAAACGCTCCTGTCACCGAAGTTTCCGTAAGGCTCGGAAAAGACTCCGATTTCATGGTTTTATATGCCGAAGAAGGGGTAAAAGTTTCCCTTCCGAAAACAGCGAAAGCGGAGGATATAGAGGTCGGATACGAAGAAATTCCCGACGACATAAAAGCGCCGATAAACGCGGGCGACGCGTTCGGTTACGTATTTTACCGCTATAACGGCGTCGAGATCGGACGGACAAAACTCATTTCCCGCACGAATATTTCGGTCGATCTTATCGCGCACTACACCGACGAAATAGCGGGACTTTTCAAAAATCCGCTTCTGTGGATAGCGATAGTCGCGGTGCTTGTCCTGCTCGCAACATACCTTTTCCTTGCGAGCGCTTCGCGGCGGAAAAGAAACAAGGACGACAAGATAAAGAAAAAAAGAAGAGTTCACGGAAAACTCTGATAAAGAAACGCACAACGATCTTCGATTCGTTGTGCGTTTTTATCAGTAATGTTTCTTTGTTCGTCTGACGGGTTCGCAGGTGTAGTTCACTCCGAGTTTGTTAAGAATTCTCTCGTCCGCTTCGCAGAGCATGACCGAGGAATGAAGTTCCGAGCCGCGGAGACGTCCGATCTGACCGAGGGCTTTCTGCGCCTGAGGGTTTACCGTAGCGCTGCTCGAAAGGGCGATCAGCATTTCGTTTGAATTGAGGTGGCTCGTCACCGAACGGAGAATCTCTCTTTTTAATTTTACTATCGGCTGGATAAAGGTTTCCGCAATAAGGGGGACGTCGTCGTCGATACCCGCCATTTCTTTCATCGCGTTTAAGAGCGCCGCTGATACCGAGCCCAAAAGATTGCTTGTTTTACCCGTGACTATCTTTCCGTCGTCAAGTTCTATCGCGACGGAATGTGCGCCCGTTTTTTCCGCCTTTTCGACTGCGGGGCGAACCACTTTGCGGTCTTCGGGACAGACTCCCGCCTGTTTCATGATACTTTCGACCTTGATCACGGCGCTTTCCGAAACGTTGCCCATCACCTTATCGCAGCAGACCTTGAAATAGCGGCGGATGATCTCCTCTTTGGAGGCTTCGCAGACCGCCTCGTCGTCGAAAATGCAGTTGCCCGCCATATTTACCCCCATATCGGTCGGGGAATTATACGGGCTTTCGCCCAGAATTCTTTCAAGGAGCGCCTTCAGTAGCGGGAAAGCCTCGACGTCGCGGTTGTAGTTTACGGTCATTTCGCCGTATGCCTCAAGGTGGAACGGGTCTATCATATTAAGGTCGTTGAGGTCGGCGGTCGCCGCCTCGTACGCCAAATTCACGGGGTGTTTGAGGGGGATATTCCATATCGGGAAAGTCTCGAATTTCGCATATCCCGCGGAAATTCCGCGTTCATGTTCGTGATATAACTGGGAAAGGCAGGTCGCGAGTTTTCCGCTTCCGGGACCGGGGGCGGTGACGATAACAAGGGGGCGGGTCGTTTCGATATATTCGTTTCTGCCGTAGCCCGCTTCCGAAACGATAAGGGGGATATTGTTCGGGTACCCCTCGATGGGATAGTGCAGATAAACTTTTATGCCGAGGTTTGCAAGTTTCTTTTTGAAAAGTTCGGCGGAATACTGACCCGAAAACTGGGTGAGAACGACGCTCGAAACGTAAAGTCCGAGATCCCTGAAAGCGTCGATAAGACGGAGAACGTCGGCGTCGTAGGAAATTCCGAGGTCACCCCTTATCTTGTTTTTTTCGATGTCGCAGGCGTTTATCGCGATTATGACTTCGGTCGAATCCTTGAGTTTGAGAAGCATTTTCATCTTGCTGTCGGGTTCAAATCCCGGAAGAACGCGCGACGCATGATAATCGTCGAAAAGTTTTCCTCCGAGTTCAAGATAAAGTTTGCCGTCGAATTTTTCTATACGTTCTTTTATATGCGCCGATTGCATTTTCAGATACTTCTCGTTATCGAATCCGATCTTTTTCATATCCCTTTTTTTCCCTTTTCCCTTTTATAAACATTATCTGTAATTATATAATATCAGATGGTGCTTTGTCAAGAGACAGAGCATAGAATTTTGTCAAAATTTTTCCTTTTTCCTTATTGATTTCGGCTGTAATATATAGTATAATGTATATTGAAATAGTGAAAGGAAGAAGATATGAAAAAAATCGTCAGAACGGTATGTATAATTCTTGCGGCGCTTCTTTTCCTGTCGGCGGCGGTCTTTACCGTCTCGGCTGTGATCGCGGCAAAAAAGGTCTACGACCCCGAACGCAAAATGCTGCGTTCCACTCCCAACGAACTCGGACTTTATTTCGACGGTCTTGAAATTCCGACGGAAAACGGAAAGATTTCCGCATGGTTTATTCCCGCTCAGGAAGATAAGGACAGCGTTTCGGAAAGTATGCAGACCGTCATAGTTTCCCACAACTATTCCGACAACAGGGAAATGAACGATATTTCTCTCTTACATACGGTAAAATTTTTATGCAGGAACGGACTTAACGTCGTAATGTTCGACTATACGGGCAGCGGCTCGTCCGACGGCAAAGGCTATTCTTTCGGTCAGAAGGAAGAGACGGAAGAACTCTGCGCGGTGACGGATAAGATAAAAGAACTTATTCCGGACGGCGAAATAATCCTTTACGGGCTCGGTTTCGGAGCCGCCCCCGTCATCGAAACGGCAAATAAAAAGGGCATTGAAAAGATAATCGCGGACAGTCTTTACGCCGATCTGTCTGCTCTGCTTTCGCAGAGTATGTCTTATTTCACGGGCGTTCAAAACGGATTTTTCAATTCCGCCGTAAAACTCTTTTTGCCGGCGGTCTCTCCCGTCGATTATTCCTACCCGTCCCCCGTCGAAACTCTTGAAAAAACGTCGGGAAAGAAAATTCTTCTCATTTACGGACAGGAGGACGGCATTCTGCCGTCGGACACTTTTCAGACGGTGAAATCCGCCGCCGAAAAGCAGAACGACGTAAAACTGTGGCTCATTCCCGACTGCGAGCATCTTTACGGAATGGTGAAGAACGATTACAATTACAGAAATATACTCCTTGCCTTTATAAAGGGCGAAGAATAGAATTTTCGCTGTTTTTCCCGCATAGATATTTCCGAGAACATATCTGTGAGGGAGAAAAATGAGCAAAAGCGACCGTTATCCCGAAGCGTCCGTCGAAATTTTCGGAAGAGACACCGTTTTCGCGGAAGGTTTCGTAAAAATCGAAGAATATCAGAGCGAGACAGTCAAACTGAAATATAAAAACTTCCGCCTGCGGATTATCGGAGAAAATCTTACTTTATCCGATATTAAAAGCAGAGCCGTCGTCGTCACGGGCAGAATTTTCACCCTTGACTACACGGATTAGGAGGATTTTATGACCGACAGGCTTTTCGGTTCCGTCCGCTTTGAACTGTGGGGAGACTTTCCCGAAGATTTTCTGACCCTTGCCGCCGCAGAAGGCGTCGAACTCTGGGATATTAAAAGAAACGGAGACGTTTTTTCGGCGAAAACCCGTCCGTGGCAGACGGGCGACGTCAGGGAGATCGCAAAAAAATGCAGGCTTGTATATACCGAAATTTCGCAAAGCGGACTTTCGCACACCGTTAAAAAATACCGTTTCAGATACGGGATACTTGCCGGAGCGCTCCTCCTTTTCGCTTTTGTTTTCATATCGTCGCGGTTTTTGTGGAAAATAGAAATAACGGGCTGCGAAAACACCGACATAAAAAAATTCGAGGAAAAACTTGCGGAATACGGAGTAAAAGTCGGAGGACCGTCGCACCGCGGCGACATAAACGACCTGCAGCTCTTGCTTTTGCGGGATTTTCCCGACGTTGCGTTTGTCGCGGTGAATATTAAAGGCAGTTTTGCAAAAGTCGAAGTGACCGAACGAAGGCTGCCGCCTGAGACGGTCGATCAGTATTCTCCCTGCAACATCGTTGCGTCTTCACCCGGAATAATCATTTCGGCAAAAGTATATTCGGGGGTCACTCTCTGCAAAGAAAACGACGTCGTCGCAAAGGGAGATCTTCTGGTAAGCGGCGTTTTCGACAGCAAATACGTCGGTTTCCGAACGGTTCACGCAAAGGCGGAAATTATCGCGCGGACCGAAAAAGAAATAACGGCATACCGCCCTTACGAATATGAAAAAGAAGAAAGAACGGGCGAAAAGAAGACGGCGTATACTTTCAATATTTTCGGACTTTCGTTTTCGGTCGGAAGTTGTCCGTTTGAAATTTGCGAAGAAGAAAACGACATAAAACATCTTAAGATCGGAGAAAACGGATATCTGCCGTTCTCCGTTGAGAAAACGGTCTTTTATAAAACCGAAAAAAGCAAAGCGGCAAGAACTCCCGAAGAGGCGGAAAAGGAAGCCGTCGCCGAGGCGGAGGAAAAATTCAGGGTCTTCAACGAAACAAATTTTGCAGAAGAGGTAAACACCGAAATAATACGCGATTCGAAGGGCGTTACGGTAAAATATTACTGTACCGTAATTTCGGATATCGCGGCGGAAAAGGAAATTTTCAGAAATTAAAGGAGAATATATGGAAAAACTCATAGACGTAAGCGACACACAGTCTCTCGGAGCGGTCTTCGGGGAATACGACGGAAACATGAAAGCCGTCGAAGAAGAATTCGGCGTAAAGGTGATAACCCGCGATTCCGCCGTTAAAATAAGCGGAGACGACGAAGAAAGCGTCGAAAAAGCGCGGCAAGTCGTCGAGGGGCTTCTGCGCCGCGCGAAAAGAGGAGACGCGATAACGGAACAGAACGTTTCGTATTTTATTTCTCTTGTCGCAGAGGGAAACGGAGACAAAATTGACGAGATAGACAGCGACTGCATCTGCATTACCGCAAAAGGAAAACCGATAAAACCGAAAACGCTGGGACAGAAGGAATATATAAAGAATATCCGCGAAAACTCGGTGACGGTAGGGGTAGGGCCCGCGGGAACGGGAAAAACCTATCTTGCGGTCGCGATGGCAGTCACGTCGTTGAGAAACAAGCAGGTGAGCCGTATAGTCATAACGCGTCCGGCGGTCGAAGCGGGCGAAAAACTCGGCTTTCTTCCGGGAGACCTGCAGAACAAAGTCGACCCTTATTTAAGACCTTTGCACGACGCGCTTTTCGATATGCTCGGAACGGAGACATATCAGAGATACGTCGAAAAGAACGTTATCGAAGTGGCGCCCCTTGCGTATATGAGAGGGCGGACGCTCGACGATTCCTTCATAATCCTTGACGAAGCGCAGAACACCACCGTCGAACAGATGAAGATGTTCCTTACCCGAATGGGGTTCCGCTCGAAAATAGTCGTCACGGGCGACATAACCCAGATAGACCTGCCGGCCGATAAAAAAAGCGGGCTTAAGGACGCGATCTCGATCTTACAGGGAATCGACGATATAAAGATATGCAACCTCACGCACAAGGACGTCGTAAGACACCAGCTCGTTCAGAAAATAATTCAGGCTTACGAAAAAGCAGAGGCGAAAAAGGAAGCGAAACTTGCCGATGAAAAGAAAAGATATTATAGAAATAATAAATGAGCAGACCGAAATAAAAGGCGTTATAAACGAGACGAAAAAGACCGTGAGAAAAGTCGTTTCGGCGGTTCTCGAAAGCGAACACGAAAATGACGGAGCATCGGTAAGCGTGACGTTTGTCGACAACGCGAGAATACGGGAACTCAACCGCGAATTCAGAAATATCGACAGGGCGACCGACGTTCTTTCTTTTCCTGCGGACGAGCCCGTCGTTGAGGGCAAGGGACGTTTTCTCGGAGATATTGCGCTTTCCCTTGAAAGAGCGAAAACGCAGAGCGAAGAATACGGACACTCTTTCAGAAGGGAAGTCGCGTTTCTGACCGCACATTCGGTCCTCCACCTTTTGGGGTACGACCACATAGTCCCCGAAGAGGAAAAAGAGATGTTTGCAAAACAGGAAAAAGTTCTTAACGACATGGGAATAACAAGATGAAAGCGCTGATAAAAAGTTTCGGATACGCTTTCCGCGGCATATTTTCGGCGTTTGCCGAGCGGAATTTCAGAATTGACGTTGTCGCCGCGGTCGCCGTCTCGGTTTTCGCCTGTCTTTACGGCGTTTCGAAAACCGAATGGGTCGTTTTGTTCATTATTTTTGCCGCGGTGCTTTCCGCCGAAAGTTTCAACACCTCGCTCGAAAGGCTTTGCGACACGGTGACGAAAGAAAATTGCGAGGGAATAAGAAAAGCAAAAGATCTTGCGGCGGGAGCCGTCCTTATAAAGGCTTTGTTCGCGGTTCTTTCGGCGATCTTCATTTTTTCGGACGCTGAAAAACTCGGACGTGCTTTTTCGGCAATTCTGGCGCCGACAGGGCTTATTCTGACGGCGATATTCATTGCCGCCGCGATACTTTTTATATTTTTACCCGAAAAAAAGAAAAGGAAATAAATAGATGAAATCAGGATTTATAACCATCATAGGCAGACCGAACGTCGGGAAAAGCACTCTTCTCAACGCGATAATCGGCGAAAAAATTTCGATAGTTTCTTCGAAGCCGCAAACGACGCGCGGGAAAATTACCGGAATTTACAACCGCGAAAATTTACAGCTTGTTTTTATAGACACCCCCGGCGTACATAAGCCGAAAAACAAACTCGGGGAAAAGATGATAAGGGACATAAACGAGGCGGTGGACGGAGTCGACTGCGCGGTCCTCGTCGTCGAACCGAGAAGCCCCGGCAAAACGGAAAAGGAACTTATAACGCGTTTCAAAAACGACGGAGTTCCCCTCATTCTCGTTATAAATAAGACCGATTCGGTAAAAAAAGACTACGTCGCAAAAGCGATCATGGAATATTCCGAACTTGCCGATTTTGCGGCGGTTGTTCCTTTAAGCGCTTTGAAAAAAGACAATATTTCGCCGCTTATCGACGAAATAACAAAATTCGCGCACGGAGACACCGCATATTACCCCGACGATATTTCGACCGACAGAACCGAACGTCAGCTTGTTTCCGAAATTCTCAGGGAAAAACTTATCCGCAGGCTCGACGACGAAGTTCCGCACGGAATAAATATCGAAATAGACTCCTTTAAGGAAAGGGAGGACAAACCTCTCGTCGAAATAATGGCGACGGTCGTCTGCGAAAGAGCCTCCCACAAAGGCATAATCATAGGCAAAAACGGCGAAGGCATCAAAAAAGCCGCGACCGCCGCAAGAGAAGACATGGAAAAACTTCTCGGTAAAAAAGTATATCTTGAATGTTTTGTCAAAGTAAAAGAAGGCTGGAGGGACGACGAAAAATACATCGCCGAAAATGAACAGTAAAATTGACGCAATCGTATTGAAAACCGCTCCGTACAAGGAAAACGACCTTATCCTCTCCCTTCTTTCTTCAAATTCGGGGAGGATTGATGCGCTGGTCAGGGGCGTGAAAAAAAGCCGCCGTTCGGTTATTTTCACGCAGCCGTTTTCCTATTCGGAATTCGATCTTTACCGTTCCGGAAAACAGGGGCTGTATATCGTAGACACGGCAGAACCGAAAGAGAACTTCTACGAACTCAGGGAAGACCTTTCGGCGCTTTCGCTTGCCCAATATTTCGCGGAAGTCTGTATGTATCTTCCGAAAGAATCGCTTTCGGGCGACGAATTCATGTTTCTGCGGCTGCTCTTAAACTCAATTTACGTTCTCTGCAAAAAAAAGGACATCTCCCCTCTCGCCGTAAAAATGGTCTTTGAACTCAAATTCGCGAAATATCAGGGCTTTGAGCCCGACTTTTCGGAATGCTGCGCCTGCGGCAAAGACGAGGGCGACATCTGGGTCTTCGACCGCGGGATATACTGTAAAGACTGCGGAAAAGACCGTCCCGGCTATAAGATAAACGACACGATACGGAAGATAGTCACCCACATTCTCTCGACCGACAATCTCGGCGCTTATGCCGTTTTTGCCGACGATAAAATTCTCTCTTACGTCGGCGGTCTGACCGAAAAATACCTTGCGTTCGTGACCGAGCGCAGTTATCAGTCCCTCGACTGTTTCAGGCAGATAAGGGACATTGAGGCTCTTGTCTCGAAAGGAAACGACAAAAATAATGAATGAAATAAAAACTCTCGAACTTGATAAGATATTGCTGCTGCTTTCCGACTGCTGCGTGTCAACTTCCGCGAAAAAAGCGGCGGAGGAAACAAAGCCCTTTGATTCGGCGGAAAAATGCAGGCAGGCGCTTCGCGAAACCGACGAAGCGTTCGTTTTATATAAAAAATACTCCGCCCCCTCTTTTTCGGGGATAACCGACGTTTCGGAAAGCGTCAAAAAAGCGGAAAGAGGCGCGGTTTTATCAATAGGCGAATTTCTGAAAACAGCGCGGCTTCTCCGCACCTCAAGGCTTCTCGAAGAATATCTGCAGAATCATGCCGAAGAAGGTCTGTTAAAAGGCTATCTGCCGAAATTTTCGTCGAACAGATATCTCGAAGATAAAATTTTCACCGATTTCCCGTCGGAAGAAGAAGTTTCGGACAGGGCGTCGTCGCGGCTTCACGAAATAAGAAGAAAAACGGCGCAGGCGAAGAACAAAATACGCTCGTCGCTTGAAAGTTATATCAAATCGCCGAATTATCAGAAATATCTGCAGGACAACATTGTAACGATAAGAAACGACCGATTCGTTATCCCCGTCAAGGCGGAAAACAAAAACGAAATTCCGGGGCTTGTCCACGACACCTCGGCAAGCGGCTCGACCGTCTTTATTGAGCCGGTGAGCGTCGTTTCGGCAAACAACGACCTCTCTCTTTTGGCGTCGGAGGAAAAACACGAGATAGAGGCGATTCTGGCTGCCCTTTCGGAGGAGGTTTCGGGCTTTGCCGACGGAATAAGACAAAGTTATTTCCTTGCGGTCTATTTCGACCTGCTTTTCGCAAAGGCAAAACTCGCGGACAAAATGTCGGCGGTGCTTCCCGAAATAAACGAAGACGGAATTATCCGCCTTTCAAGGGCAAGACACCCGCTTATAGACAAAAACACCGTTGTCCCGACCGATATTTCCCTCGGCGAAAAATATTCGGTCCTGATGATAACGGGACCGAATACCGGCGGCAAAACCGTAACGTTAAAAACGGCGGGTCTTCTCTGTCTCATGGCGAAATGCGGGCTTTTCATTCCGGCAAAAGAGGGCAGCACAGTTGCGTTTTTCGATAAAATTTATGCGGATATCGGCGACGAACAGTCGATAGAACAGTCCCTTTCGACTTTTTCTTCGCACATGTCGAACATCATAAAAATAATCGACGGCGCGGACGGCAATTCTCTCATTCTTCTCGACGAACTCGGCGGCGGAACAGACCCTGCGGAGGGCGCGGCGCTCGCGGTTTCGATAATAAAAACGCTGATGGGCAGAGGGGCGAAAATAGCGGCGACGACCCACTATCCCGAACTCAAACTTTTTGCCATTCACACCGACGGCGTCGAAAACGCCTCCTGCGAATTCGACCTTGCGACATTAAAGCCGACCTATAAACTCGTTACGGGGCTTCCCGGCAAATCGAACGCCTTTGCCATCGCTTCAAGGCTCGGTATGCCCGAAGAGATAATTGCCGACGCGAAAGAGCAGATATCCTCCGACACGGTAAGGGTCGAAACGGTGCTTGCGGACCTTGAGATAAGCCGCAGAGAAATAGAAGAAAACGAAAAGACGGCGGCAAACAAGTTAAAAGAGGCGGAGGAATACTGCGAAAAACTGCGTATTGACGCCGAAGAGTCGAAGAAAAACGCCGAAAAAGAGGCGGAAAACGCTCTGAAAAAAGCGCGGGCGCTTTGGGAAAAGACCGTGACCGAAAGCGAATTTATCCTCGACGAACTCGAAGAAGTAAGACGGGAAAAAGACAAAAAGAATTTCAAAGAAAAACTCGACAAGGCAAGAAAAGATTACGAAGAAAAATCAAAAATAGAAGAAAAACTGCGGCCGCAGGCGAAAAAACCGATAGACAGACCTCTCGCAAAGGGAGACACGGTAAAAATCGTTTCTCTCGGAAAAGAAGCGACCGTCCTTTCCCCCGCCGACAAAAAAGGTTATGTCGAATTGCAGGCGGGAATAATCCGCACGAAAGTAAAACTTTCCGACCTTGAACTTTGCGAAAAGCCGAAAGTAAAGACCGATTTCAAGCCTGTTCCGACGCCGTCGGTGAAGACCGAAAGAGGTTCGAGGCAGGTCTCCCGCGAACTCGATATCCGGGGCGAAAATCTGCTCGACGCAGAAACTATCGTTGACGATTTTATACACAACTGCTACCTTTCGGGGCTTAAAACTGTAAGTATTATCCACGGAAAAGGCACGGGAGTTTTGCGGCAGGGCGTACACACGATGTTAAAGAGAAATCCGCTTGTCGAAGAGTACCGCCTCGGCACGTTCGGAGAAGGAGAAGCGGGCGTAACGATAGTCACGCTTAAATAAAAATGAGTCTTGAATTCTTAAAAAACGACATTGCGGAAAAAAGTTTCCGCAAAATATATCTGATAACGGGAAACGAACCGTACCTTAAGGAGCATTGGCTTTCTTCTCTGAAAAAGGCGGTGCTTCCCGAAGGGAACGATTTCGACCTGATGACGGCGGACGGCAAAGACCTTTCGACGGAAGAGTTTACCGAAAACGTCCGCTCCCTGCCGCTCGTTTCGGCAAAAAAACTCTATATAATAACCGATCTGCCGGTTTCGTCGCCGGTCGTTTCTCTTCTTTCGGAAGAAGAGGGTCTTTTATCGGACGAAATGTGCCTTGTTATATACTGCGACGTCGAAAAATACGACAAGCGCACGGCGGAATATAAGGCTTTCGAAAAATTCGTCAAAGCAAACGGGCTTTCGGTCGTCTGCGACACTCCCGCGGAAAGCGAACTTATTCGGTGGGTATCGGGATACTTTTCGAAACACGGGTTTACGGTTTCGCGGCAGACAGCCGAATATTTCGTAAAAAACGTGCCCGCCGATATGTTTCTTCTGAAAAACGAAATGGACAAACTCATCTTTTATAAAGAAGATGAAAAAACCGTTTCGCAGGCGGATATCGACCTGCTTTCGACGAAAAGTTACGACGCGAAAAGTTATGAGATGACGAACGCGATATTCTCTAAAAACTGCGACGCCGCCTATGATATCTGCAAAAAGATGCTTGCGATGAACACCTATCCCCTTATTCTGCTTTATTCGATAGAAAACGCGGTCGCGACGATAGCAAAAACAAAAATATTGCTCGAAGAGCGAAAAACGCAGAGCGAAATAGGCAAAATAATGGGGACAAAGGAATATCCGACGCAGAAAAACTGCGAGATCGCGCGCCGCCTGTCGGACGGGCAGATAAACGCGCTGCTCGAATGTTGTATCGCCGCCGACATCTCCTCAAAGAGCACCGCCGTTTCAACGGAGGATTCGGTCTACCGCCTGATCGCGGAATGTGTTTCGAAACTATGAGGATAAACGAAGTCATAATCGCCGAAGGCAAATACGACGAGACCGCAATAAAGCAGGTCTGCGACGCGACCGTCATAACGACGCGGGGGTTCCGTATCTTTAGGGACGCCGAACTGCGGCTCTGGATAAGGGAAGTCGCAAAAAAACGCGGAATAATAATACTCACCGACAGCGACGGCGCGGGCTTTAAGATACGGCAGTATATCGAAAGTTTCGTCGACAAAAAATATATAAAGAACGCTTATATCCCGACAATTGAGGGGAAAGAAAGCCGCAAGGAAAAACCGTCGGCGGAAGGGCTTCTCGGCGTTGAGGGCGTTCCGAAAGACGCGATTCGCGCGGCTCTCGAAAAGGCAGGGGCGACCCCGTCCGAATTTTCGGGAGAGAAAATAACCAAAACGGACCTTTACGCGGCGGGTATTTACGGAAACGACAACTGCGTCGAAAAGAAAAGAACGCTGTTAAAAAGACTTGCGCTTCCTTTACGCCTTTCGAACACGAAAATTGTCGAAGCGCTCAATATGACGGTCACGAAAGCGGAATTTGAACAGTTGGTCAAGGAACTTTGAAATTATTGAAAAAAACCTTGACAGTCGCTTTTTGCGGTAATAAAATGATTAAGTTGGATAAATCTTAGTATAAGGGAAGGAAAATCACCTTGATCTGTAAAAATTTAAGGAACGTCGCGATAATCGCGCACGTTGACCACGGCAAGACGACGCTTGTTGACGAAATGCTCAAACAGAGCGGCGTTTTCAGAGAGAATCAGGTCGTAAACGACAGAGTTATGGACTCGAACGACCTCGAACGCGAAAGAGGAATAACCATCCTTGCAAAGAACACCGCGGTACAGTATAAAGACGTAAAAATAAACATTGTCGACACCCCGGGTCACGCCGACTTCGGAGGAGAGGTCGAACGTATCTTAAAGATGGTCGACGGAGTTCTGCTGCTCGTCGACGCGTTCGAAGGACCCATGCCGCAGACAAGATTCGTTCTGCAGAGAGCGCTCGAACTCGGCCACAAGGTCATAATCGTCGTAAATAAGATCGACAGACCCGACGCAAGACCGACGGAGGTCGTTGACGAAATACTCGAACTTCTTCTCGACCTTGACGCGACCGACGAACAACTCGATTCCCCCGTCATTTTTGCTTCGGCAAGACAGGGTATTGCGGGACTGACTCCCGAATGCAGCGAAAATCTCCAGCCGCTTTTCGACACGATAGTAAACTATATAGATCCCCCCGAAGGAGACCCCGACGCGCCTTTGCAGATGCTCGTCTCGTCGATAGATTATAACGACTATGTCGGACGTATCGCCGTCGGACGTATCGAAAGAGGAACGATAAAGCAGGGGCAGGAAATAATGCTTACCGACTACCACGAAGACAGACCTCTTCACAAGGCGAAAGCGGTAAACATCTATAAATTCGAAGGTCTGCAGAGAGTCCCCGTCACTGAGGCGTCGATAGGCGAGATAATCTGCGTTTCGGGTATTGAAGACGTTACGATAGGAGATACTATATGCGACGTCGAGACCCCCGAACCGCTGCCTTTCGTCAAAATTTCCGAACCGACAATGGAAATGACCTTTATGGTAAACGACAGCCCCTTTGCAGGCAGAGAGGGGAAATTCGTCACCTCGAGAAACCTGCGCGACAGACTTTATAAGGAAATTCTCAAGGACGTTTCGCTCCGCGTTTCCGACACCGACACCACCGAGGCGTTCAAGGTTTCGGGCAGAGGCGAAATGCACCTTTCCATTCTCATTGAAACGATGAGAAGAGAGGGATATGAATTTCAGGTAAGCACGCCGAGAGTTCTCATGAAAGAAATAGACGGCGTTATGTGCGAACCTATGGAAAGACTTATCGTCGACGTTCCCGACGACTCGACGGGCGCCGTAATGTCCAAAATGGGAATACGCAAAGGCGAACTTCAGCACATGTCAAAAATCGGTTCCCGTACGCGTCTTGAATTTATCGTCCCCGAAAGAGGTCTTTTCGGTTATAAGAACGAATTCTTAACGGATACCAAGGGCGAGGGCGTTATGAACTCGATCTTCGACAGTTATCAGCCGTTCAGAGGAGAAATTCCGCGCCGCGCAAACGGGTCGCTCGTCGCTTACGAAACGGGTGAGGCGACGACCTACGGAATTTTCAATTCGCAGGATTCGGGTCCGATGTTCATAGATCCGCAGACCGAAGTATATGCGGGAATGATAGTCGGAGAATCTTTAAGAAGCAACGATATAACGGTAAACGTCTGCAAGAAAAAGCACATGACCGCTATCCGTTCGTCGGGTCACGACGACGCCCTGCGGCTTGTTCCGCCGAGAAAATTCAGCCTTGAACAGGCGCTCGAATTCCTCGCCGACGACGAAATTCTCGAAGTTACGCCGAAGACGATAAGACTGAGAAAGAAAATTCTCGACCACGCAACAAGAATGAAAATACTGATGAGAAACGAAAAATAAAGAAAAACGGGGAAAGACTGATGACCGGTAAGGGAGCAATAATTCCTTATCAGCCTTCAGCCGATACTTCCCCGTTTTTTTTAGACAGAAGAATATGAAAAACAGAACTTTCAGGGCGGCGTTCAAAGCCTCGCTGCCGATAATGGCGGGATATCTCGTTCTCGGTGCGGGGTTCGGGATACTGCTCCAGAGCAAGGGCTTTGCATGGTGGTGGGCTCCCGTTATGAGCCTCACGATATATGCGGGTTCGATGCAGTATGTCGCGGTCGACCTGCTTTCGGGCGGCGCTTCTTTTGTAACGACCGCGATAATGACCTTAATGGTAAATATAAGACATCTTTTTTACGGCATTTCGATGCTCCGGCGTTACAAGGGCATGGGAAAGGCAAAACCTTACCTCATTTTTTCCCTTACCGACGAAACGTTTTCGCTCGTATGTTCGCCGTGGCTTCCCGACGATATCGACAGAAAAAAATATTTTCTCACCCTTTCGGCGCTCAATCAGTCTTACTGGATAATCGGTTCGACCCTCGGCGCGCTTATCGGGACGGCTCTTCCCTTTGACACCACGGGCGTCGAGTTCTCGATGACGGCGCTTTTCGTTATTATCTTCGTCGAACAGTGGGAAAAAGCCGAAAATCATCTACCCGCGATAACGGGCGTTGCGGTAACGGCGGTCTGTCTGCTCATTTTCGGTTCGGAAAATTTTCTTATCCCGTCGATGATCGCGATAGCGGTTCTCCTCTTTGCGGAAAAACGTTTCATAATAAAGGAGGAGAAAAAAGATGCCGTCGAATAGTTACATAATCATAACAATAGCGATAATGGCTGTCGTCACGGCGCTCATCCGATTTTTTCCGTTCCTGCTTTTTACGAAAAAAGTGCCGAAACCCGTCGAATATCTCGGAAAAGTCCTGCCTTTCGCGCTTATGGGAATGCTCGTCGTTTACTGTCTTAAAGGCGTTTCGTTTATCAAATATCCCTACGGAATTCCCGAAGCGACAGCGATAGCGGCGGTGGCGCTGCTGCACAAATGGAAACATAACACGTTCCTTTCGATAATTTCGGGAACGGTCCTTTATATGATTCTCGTTCAGGTCGTATTCTGACCCCTTGACATTTTACTGTTCGTCGGTTATAATACAGTGGAGGTCGAAATATGAAATATTCGGTCTTATTTGATTATATAGAAAAAAACGGAAAAGATAAAACTGTTCTCACCTTTGAAGAGATCGGGAAGATCGCCGGAATTCCGCTCGACCACTCTTTTTTACGGTATAAAAAGGAGTTGACGGGATATTCAGTAAAAATATCAATGAAAGAACAGACGGTCGTTTTCGAAAAAAAACAGCCGCAAAAAGAGGAAAAAACTTGAAAGAAAAGCATAAATGGAATCTTGCAGATACGGTAACTTCTTTAAGAATAGTCGCCTGTCTCATTCTTATATTTATTCCGCTTGAAACGGTATGGTTTCTCGTAATTTACACGGTTGCGGGAATTTCCGACGTCGTCGACGGGACGATCGCGCGAAAATTCGGAAAGTCGAGCGATTTCGGGGCGACCCTCGACAGCATTTCCGACCTTGTTTTCTACGGGGTAATGATAGTAAAAATGCTGCCGACCCTTATAAAGACGCTTCCCGGTATAATATGGTACGGAGTCGCCGCCATCCTTGTTATCCGCATTGCGGCGTACGTCACCGCGGCGATAAAATACAAACGTTTCGCGGCGATACACACATGGCTCAACAAACTTACCGGTGCGGGCGTTTTCGGACTTCCCTATGCCTTTGCCTTTTCTTTCGGAACCCCTTATTCTTTCGCCGTATGCATAATAGCGTTTGTTGCATCGACCGAGGAACTCATTATCCACGTTTTCACAAAGGAATACAACCGAAGAGTAAAATCTGTTTTTGATATTAAAAAAATAAACTGAAAAAAAGACCTCAAAACGAGGTCTTTTTTTTATGAATTTTTCTTCCAAACGGTCGGAGTAAGAAGGAAAAGCATCGGGTAAAGTTCGAGACGGCCGAAAAGCATTGCAAGGGAAAGAACTATTTTCGAAAACCACGAATACCCCGCGTAACTTAATGCGGGACCTACGCTTCCGAGTCCCGGACCGACGTTGTTTATACAGCTTGCCGCCGCCGAGATGTTCGTTTCCATCGAAAACGGCTCAAAAGACAGAATAAAAAATACAAGAACGAAAAGAACTGCGTAGAGTATAAAATACGAACCGACGCCGAGGACCGTCGCCTTATCGAGGGCTTTTCCCTCATAGCGGACGACGCTTACGGTCTTGGGGTGGAGACGGTATTTCAGATCTTTTCGCATCGTTTTGAAAAGCATTATAACGCGGGAAACTTTAAGCCCTCCCGCAGTCGAACCCGCCGACGCGCCTATAAACATCAGCAAAAGAAGCACCGCCCTTGAAAGTCCCGGCCACAGATCGAAATTCGCGGTCGCATAACCCGTAGTCGACATAATGGACGCGGTCTGAAAAGCCGAAAGACGGACGGCTTCCTCAACGGAACCGTACATCGGATAAATGTTTATCGCTATCAGAGCGGAGGCAAAGACGAAAAGTCCGAGATAGCACCAGAGTTCGGTATTTTTGAAAACGGACTTTACGCGGCGGATAAGAATCAGATAGAAAATATTGAAATTGATGCCGAAAAGCACCATAAACACGGTGATAACGTTCTGAAGATACGGGCTGTACGACGCGATACTGTCGGCTCGCACTCCGAAGCCTCCCGTACCCGCAGTCCCGAACGTCAGAACGACGCTGTCGAAAAACGGCATACCGCCCACAAAAAGAATGATAATCTGAACGGCGGTAAGCACTATATAAATAAGATACAGTATCTTCGCAGTGTTTTTTGCTTTCGGAACGAGTTTTCCGACGATAGGTCCGGGCATTTCAGCCCTTAAAATATGTATGCTTCGCCCCGAATCGGACGGAAAAAGCGCGACCATCAGGACAAGCACTCCCATACCGCCTATCCAGTGGGTGAAACTTCTCCAGAAAAGGAGCCCGCGGCTCATTTTTTCGACGTCGGTAAGAATAGACGCGCCCGTCGTCGTAAAGCCGCTGACCGTTTCGAAAAACGCGTCGATATAATTCGGAATTTCTCCGCTTATAAAGAACGGCAGCGCGCCGACAGCCGAAAGGATTATCCATGCAAGCGCCGTAATGACAAAACCGTCCTTGGCGTATATTTCCCTGTCTTTCGGTTTTGAGACCAGAAGCAAAAGACCCCCGACAGCCGCCGAAACCGCCGCTGCTATAAGAATGGAGAAAACGCAGCTTTCACGATAAAGCAGAGAGACAAGCGCCGGAAGAAGAAGCAGCAGAGCCTCAAGAACGGTGATTTTTCCGACGGTATTAAATATCATTTTGCGATTCATAAAACAGCCTCTCGGAAATTATTTCAGAATATCGGAAAGATCGTCAAGCCGGTGTTTTGCGGAGATGACGACCACGCTGTCGCCGGGCAGAATGACGTCGTCGCCGGCGGGAACGATGGGCTTTCTTCCGCGGATAATTCCCGCGATAAGAATATTTGATTTCAGATGCAGGTTTTTAAGGGGAATTCCGCCCGAACGGAAGTCCTGACCGACGGTGAATTCAAGAGCCTCGGCAGCGCCGTCGGAAAGTTTGTAAAGCGTTTCGACCTTGCTTCCGAGCGAATTTTTAAGCGCGCGGGCATATCTCACGATTATGTCGGCTACCGTTTTGCGCGGGGAGACAACGCAGTCAAGCCCCAGATTTTCAGCCATTCCCTCAAGTTCCGTGCGGCTTATTTTTGCAATGACTTTCGGGACGTTCTGAGACGCCGCGAATATCGAAAGCAGAACATTGGACTCGTCGTTTCCCGTAAGGGTGACGAATGCGTCGCAGTTTTTGAGCCCCTCTTCCATGAGGACTTCCTGCTGAGCGCCGTCGGCGTTTATTACAAGCGCTTTAGGAACGCCCTCGCATATTTCGTCGCATAGGGTTTTGTCCTGTTCTATTATTTTAACACTGCTTCCGCTTGAAGTAAGCATTTTCGCAAGGTAATACGCAATGCGGCTTCCGCCGAGAAGAATAATGTTTTTCGCCTGTTTCTGCATTATTCCGAGTTCTTTGAAGAACCTGCCTATCTCAACGGGAGACGCGGTAATGCCGACCTTGTCGCCCTCCGCCAGCGTAAAGTTTCCGTCGGGGATATATACGTCCTTGCCGCGCTGAACGGTGCAGATTATAAACTGAGACTTGTATCTTCCGCGCAGTTCCGCAAGATTTTTTCCGCAGAGCGGGCTGTCTTTTTTCAGTTTTATCTCGACCATTTCGAAATTTCCGCGCGAGAAAGTTTCTATCTTTGCGGCATACGGAAGTTTAAGGACGTTGAAGAGTTCCTGCGCCGCAAGTCTTTCGGGGTTTATGGCAAGCGAAAGTCCGAGTTCGTGACGCATAAAACCGAGACTTTTTTCGTTGTATTCGGGGTTTCTTATACGGGCGACGGTATGTTTCGCGCCCATTTTTTTTGCAAGAAAACAACTGAGCATATTGAGTTCGTCAGAGCCCGTCGTCGCAATGAACATCTCGGCGCGCGACACTTCCGCCTCCGAAAGAACGTCGCAGTCGACGGAATTTCCTATAACGCCTATGACATCGTAAATATTGTTTATCTCATCGACCACCGCGTCGTCCGAATCAACGGCGACGACGTCGTGTCCTTCGGCGGCAAGGCTTGCAATGACCGAAACGCCTATTTTACCGCACCCGGCAACTACTATTCGCATAACAAATCCCCTTTTTATCTATTTCGGAAAACAGTATAGCATAATAAACTACGAAAATCAAGCAGATTTTCAACAAAAAGACCCCGAAAAATATCGGGGACTGCGGTTTTCATACGAGGATGGGCGGTTTTTCTCTTTCTTTCATAAGTTTTCCCGCTTTTACGGAATATTCCGAAACGCCCGTAACGGTCTCTCCGTCTATCTGGAGCGCCGTCGGACGGTCGAACTTCACGGTGATGTCTTTGCCGACAAAAGACGCGAATATCTTCTTATATTTGACATGCGCGCCCTTGAATATCGACGGAAAAACGCGCAGAATATTGAATTTGTTCGTATCGTGGGCGACCGAGACCGTGACGGTCCTTTCCTTATTGAGTCTGTCCTGTTCGGGCGCTATCATCATTCCGCCTCCGAAAAATCTGCCGTTCATTGTCGGAGCAAGAAAGACTCTCCCGAATTTATGTTCTTTTCCGTCAACGGTTATCACAGCGTTCGTCGGATGATAAAAAAACAGCAGGCCTTTGAGCGCGATGGCGGTATAGTTTATCTTTTTTGAAGAGCGGGCGCGCTGCCTGTCCCCCTCTTCGCAGCAGTAACCGTCTATTCCGTAGCCTATTCCGTTAAGGAAAAACGAAGTTCTGCCTTTTACGGTTATTACGGGAAGGTCTTTCAGGTATTCGTTGAGACGGACAAACCCGTTCTTCGCTTTTTCCTTTATATCGTTGAAAAAGTCGTTTCCGGAGCCCATCGGATAATAAAAAATATCTCTTTCGGGACATTCTCCGTCAAGGTCGTTTATAAAATGATTGACCGTTCCGTCGCCGCCCGTGATTATGAGTTTGTCTTCTTTATCAAGCCCCGAAATGAAATTTTTCATGCCGTCTATTTTTGTGATATCTGAAAAGGAGACCTTTTTATCGGGGAAAAGCGGCGTCAATTTTTCGACCGCTTCTCCGCCCTTTCCGTTATTTGACAGCGGATTGTATAGAACCTGTACCATTTTTCCTCCGATTACAATTCAAAAAGATATTTTTTCAGATCGACTTTTCCGTCGACGACTTCGACGCCCTCTTTTTCAAGCATTTCCTGCTGTTTTTTGATACCGTCGAAAGAAAATTTTTCGGCAAGTCTGCCTTCTCCCGAAACGACTCTGTGACAGGGCACGTCTCCGAAATAAGGATTTTTATGCAGAGAATTGCCGACCGCTCTGCTGCACTTTTTTCCGATAGCCTTCGCGATATCTCCGTATCTGACGACCTTACCCACGGGCACGGAACGCACTATATCGTATACGGTCTCGTCGAATTCCGTTATATTCATTTCTATTCGCCTTTTTCGGCGGTCACCACAAATCCGCCGGAATTATCCCCCGAAACGGTATACGCGGCGTTTTTCGGAACGGGAACGGAAAGCCCCGCAACGTAATAGACTTCGTATTCCTTGCCGCCGACCGTGACGGAAAGCGCGTTTTTCTCGCCGATATGCGAAGTTTTGAGTTCTTCCGTGTATTCTTCGAGCGTAAGATTATTTGCGGCGATATAAGTCGCATGGACGGGTCCGACATAGCGGAAGAACGACTTATGCGCGGTAAAGCCCGTTACCCCCTCTTTTCCGTCGGGGAAACGGAGAATAAAACCGAATTTCGCGGCGTTTTCGACAGCCCATTTCTGGAACTCCGAACCGTTGAAGGCGGTGACGGAATAATCGCCGTCCTCGTCCGCGGCATAAACTACGAAAGAAAGGGCAAAGCCCGTTTCGTTATCGGAAAAACCCGCTTTCTGGTAGTTTTCCGCCGCGTATTCTTCTCCCTGCGACTGCACCGCATTGTTGTAGTTCTCCGCCTGTTTTTCACGGCTCACATACGCCGTATATACGCGGATATCCGTTCTGCCCGTCTCCGCTTTATACGCCGCGGCAAGCTCGCTCAGGGCTGTCGCCGCGTCTTTGCGGAGCATAAGGGACGACGAAGAAACGGTGACGTCCTTTACGTTTTCGGAAACCGAAACAAGGTCGTCGGGAGTGCGGGTATATTCGTTTGAAGCGTTTACCAGAATAAGAGACCCTTCCGAAATATCGTCGTCAGAGAATGTCAGGGTCTCAAAATTTCCGTCGGTCTGCGTTGTTTCGGGGTCTTTCGTATCTGGCTTTACGGGAGTTGAACCTCTGCCCGCAAAGAATATGCACCAACCGAGAAGACCGAGCACAAGAACAAGCGCGACTATTCCCCCTGCCGTCTTGCGGCGGCGCGCTGCTTTCTGAACCTTTTTGCGCTGCATTATAACGGTAAGACGGCGGCGGCCGAAATGGGTCAGGATGTATGTATTCTCACCGTTATGCGGTTCGGTGCAGATTATGTTCTTGGTCTCAAGAGACTCCAGCATTCTTTTAAGAAAACCCGACGGAACTTCGATATCGCGAAGTTTGTACTCTATCTCGTCGTAAGTCATCGAGTCGGACGTTTCCAGAAGAACCGACAGAAGTTTTCTTTTATATCTTTTAATATTATCTTCGTTCATAAAATATACCTCAAAAAGATAAATTTCGACACAGTAATTTTATCATAAACGGCATTTTCTGTCAAGATACAGTATTCGGCAATTTTCAGTCAGAAATTTACCCGCAGAAAAATGTGAACTTTTTGTGAACCGATTGACGGCAGCGAAAAAAACAGGTAAAATATAATCAGAAAGCGAGGTCATACTTATGAAAGACAAAATCAACATCACGATCGGCAGGCAGTTTTTGAGCGGAGGCAGCGAAATAGGCAAACTCCTTGCCGAACACCTCGGGCTCCACTACTACGACAAGAAGATAGTCGACGGCACCGCGGCGGGAAACAACCTCACGACGACGGCTGTCGAAGAGCATGAAGAACAGCCTATAAATCCGCTTTGGTGTATTCCGGGAGGCTCTTCCTATCAGTATGTTTCCGACCCCGAGCTGCTCTATCCGATAGGAATGAGAGTCGCGCAGGCGCAGTTCGATTTTATCGAAGAAGAAGCGAAAAAGGGCGGCTGTATTTTTATAGGAAGATGCTCGAACTATGTTCTCCGAAACGATCCGAACGCCTTTCACGTTTTTATAAAATCAAGCGACGAATACCGTATCAAAAGAGCGACGGAGCATTATAACATCGACGAGAATGAGGCAAGAAAACTCCTGAAAAAAGCGGACAAAAACCGCGCCGCATATTACAGATACTATACCGAGTGGGAATGGGGAAATATGAAATATTACGACCTCATTATCGACAGCAGCGAAATTTCCTCCGAGGACGCCGTCAAGGTGATCGAAGCCTATATGGAAGCCTTTTACAATTTCAAGGAAAAGAATAAATAATGCCGAGAGCCTCTAACCAGAAAAGGAAAATATTCCGGGTCCTGCAGTTTCTCGAAGAAAAAAGCGACGAAGAAAATCCCGTTTCCCTGCCGCAGATAATTTCGTATCTCGAAAACTGCGGCATCTCCGCGGAAAGAAAAAGTATTTACGACGATATTGAAGAACTCCGCAATCTCGGGTTCGACATTCTTTTCGAAAACGGAAAGGGATATTATCTCGCTTCGCGCGATTTTCAGCTGCCGGAATTGAAACTTCTCTGCGACGCCGTCGCCGCCTCGAAATTCATAACGCCGAAAAAAAGCGACGAACTCATCGCCAAGATAAAAAAACTGACAAGCGAAGAGCAGGCAAAAACCCTTCGCCGACAGGTCGTCGTCGCAAACCGCATAAAGACGATGAACGAATGTGTTTATTATTCGATAGACGACATTCACAGGGCTATCGCCGAAAAGAAAATGATCGCGTTCCGATATTTCGACATAGACGAAAACAAGGAAAAAGTCTATCGCCACGGCGGGAAAATTTACGTCGCCGAGCCGCTCTGTCTTTTGTGGGACAATGAGAACTATTACCTTGTCGCAAGGGAAAAAAACGGAAAAATAAAGCATTTTCGCGCGGATAAGACCGAGAATATGCAAATTCTCGACGAAAAGATACCGGAGACAAAAAAGCCGTTTGATATTGAAAACTATCAGACAAAATTTTTCGGAATGTTCGGCGGCAAGGAAGAAGCGGTCTGGCTCAGATGCAAAAATTCCGCCGCAGGAATAATCACCGACCGTTTCGGCTCCGATCTGCGGTTTCTGAAAGCGGACGAAGGTCATTTCAGAGTCAGGGTAAACGTTATAGTAAGCCCGCTGTTTTTCTCGTGGGTCGTCGGAATGAACGGAAAAATTGTCATAGAATTTCCCGCCGAGACCGTTGCGGAATTCAGAGAACTGCTCTCAAGGATAGCGGAAGACTACCCCGAAAAATCTTGACAAACACGCATTTTTAATGTATAATACGGGATATCGGTTTTGCCGATATCCCGCTCTTCCGAGATGTGGCGCAGTTGGTAGCGCGCGACGTTTGGGAGCATAGACGGTGTTCGCACCGCACGAAAGCGAAAATTGCAGAAAGCCCTTCAACCGTGCGGAATTCGGACGGTTCGGAAAACAAAAAACAGCGGTCAAAAATGTGCTTGACCACAGATTTGACCACCTACACGACCACAATTAAATAAACTATCGGGGTATAGCGCAGTTGGTAGCGCGCGACATTTGGGATGTTGAGGCCGGGAGTTCGAGTCTCCCTACTCCGACCAATAATCCTCTGAAACCGAGCGTTTCAGAGGATTTTTCATACCGTTCCAGCCTTTTTCTCTGTCTATTGCGATACAAATTTTGTTAGGTTGAGAGTATAAT
>CAKSTW010000006.1 GCA_934501435.1 uncultured Eubacteriales bacterium | reverse complement strand
AGTTAAGCTCGTGTGTGCTGAAAATACTTGGCTGGCAACGGCCCGGGAAGATAAGTCGATGCCGACACTCTTTTTATTCGCACCATTAGCTCAGTTGGTAGAGCAACTGACTCTTAATCAGTGGGTCCCGGGTTCGAATCCCTGATGGTGCACCAAAAACGGCAAGTATTTAATGATACTTGCCGTTTTTTTCTGCTCTTTTTACTGTTTCTTCCTCATTTACACGATTTCCTGTTAATGTCTTTTGACTTTTATAATATACCGCAAATACTCCTGATGAAATAATTCTTGCGTCTATGAACTATATAAATGAAGATTTTACAAAAGGATACCCGTTTACAAAAGACGGAATTGATTATCATAAAACGGTCTTTATCGTTGACGGACAGGTGCTCGTGGGAATATTCGACATAGGTGTAAGTAATGATTATTCAACTTTTTATAGAATGTAAAATA
This sequence comes from uncultured Eubacteriales bacterium, assembly GCA_934501435.1. GTDB lineage: Bacteria > Bacillota > Clostridia > Oscillospirales > UBA644 > Geddesella. The sequence goes on along the minus strand of CAKSTW010000006.1, from coordinate 138,635 downwards.
TAAGAAGAGTTACTAACGAATCAGACAAGTACATTGACCTCATTGTCAATGCCCACTCGTCTGTAAGTGTTCGTAGTAACTCTTCTGACAACGCAATTATAACAGAAAAAAACAGCGTTGTCAATAGAGATTATATGCAAAATGAAAAAAATAATTCCAATGTCCGCAATAATGACACCGGGTGGGATATCCGCATTTCAAGAGAGGGCGAAAGTAATACTATTTCCCACGCAGGAGAGAAACGTCTTTCTGAATACGGTCTTGCCGGAATAAGAGGGCTTATTGAAAACGCGGTATTGCTCGATAGCGAAATTCACGAACACCGCAGCGACAACGCAAAGAATGACTTGATTGCATTCGACCATAAACTTTATTCAATCGGAAAAGATACAGGCGGAAATGTTGCTTTGTATAGAATTACGGTTGAAGAAGCATATCAGGACATTAAGCACACAAATGAAAGGTCTTTTCACAATCTTCGATATATAGAAAAAGTAGCGACTGTCGGCGGGCGCACCGCAGGTCAAAGCCTGCACGACGTATCCACAAATGACAATATCGCTACTGACTATATTATGTCAGAGATTTACGATTTTGTCAAGAAGTATGATAAAGATTTCAATTCCGAGAAAGAAGTAAACTCCGCTTTATTGAACAAAGACGGAACGCCGAAAGTATTTTATCACGGAGCGAAAAATGGCGGAGGATTCAATGTTTTCAGACAATGGCAATATTTCACAGATAGAAAAGAGTACGCAGACCGATATGCAGACAGAAACAATCCCGAAAGTCTGTATAATGTTTATCTGAAATCGAGTAAGCCATTTGATACCAGAGAATCCGCTGCAAGAAAGATTTTTGAAGAAATAAGGAATGAATATGGATTGACAGAAATTCAAGACAGCGGACTTCCTGATTGGACTGACGGCTACGATCTCTGTGAATATCTTGATTTGCATCCTGAACTCGGTTATGATTCTGTTATTCTTGATGAGGGCGGCGACCTTGTTAATGGAAAACCTAAAAGAAGAGGAAACAGTATTGTCATAAAGGATTCAACTCAAATTAAATCCGCACAGAATGCAGGGACTTTTGATAGTAATAACGAAGATATCAGATATTCCATAAGCGTTGATGATGTTTCCGACAGCAGGGCGGACATCGTTTCAAACGAAAAATATCAGAAACTTGTCGAGGATCTGAAACGGAAATATCAGTACGCGAAAGAAACATTGCACTCCGAGGGGATAGGCAATAAGAGCCACACACCCATTATGGAGAGCAATGCTTCTGATATAAGTATAGCAGATTTGTCTTTGTTTGTCAATTTCAAAATAATCAAAAAAAATGCACCCTGTAAAGGGTGCATAAACATTATTTCAAAAATCCGTTTATTATCTGCTCCGCGGCTTCTTTTTCGGTAAGTCCGAGAGTCATCAGTTTTGTGAGCTGTTCTCCTGCGATTTTTCCGATTGCCGCTTCGTGAATGAGGCTTGCGTCGGTGTCGTTTGCCGCGATTTCGGGGATCGCTTCGACGGAAGCTTTATCCATTATAATGGCGTCGCATTCGGTATGACCGTTGCAGCGGTTATTACCGTTTACCCTCGAAATATATTTCTGATGAGAATATTCGGTTGCGACCGAACGTGATATGACATGCGCGCCGCAATCTTCTCCGTCAAGATCGACCTTGAAATCGGTAACTGCCGCCTGTTTGCCGTGAGTCATTATTTTTTCGTGAATAATGAGTTTTGATCTTGCAGCAAGTTTTGCTTCTGTCTTTCGGTAAGTGGAGTCAACGCCTTTTATCTGGGCGGTTTCCATTTCCATATAACTGCCCTCTTCAAGATTTACGACGGTCGTCGGGTTGAGAATCCTTTCTCCGGTCCCGGGGCCTTCTCCGTAGTGCTTTTCGATATATTTGACGCGGGCATTTTTTGCAACATGGAAAGTGTGGATACCGTCGTGTTCCGCCTGCTTGTCTCCGCAGTTGTGAATACCGCACCCCGCGACAATAGTAACGTCAGCGTCTTCACCTATGAAAAAGTCGTTATAGACAAGGTCGTTGAGTCCCGTTTGTGTGAGAAGAACGGGGATATCGACTCTTTCGTTTTTTGTTCCGGGTTTTATGATAATATCAATGCCGGGTTTGTCCGTTTTCGAAACGATATTTATATTTTCGGTGACATTTCTTGCTTCAAGTCCGCCGTTGAGTCTTATGTTGAATGCTCCTTTTGTCGGGCCTTCGATGCCGGCGATCGTTTTCAAAAGTTCTGTCTGAATTAAATCAAGCGCCATATCTCCACCTACATCTTTCCCCTGAGGACGGAACACATTCCGTCGGTGAGCAGCCCCGGAAGTATTTCGGACTTTTTACCGTCCGCTTCGACTTTCCCGCCCGAAATAACGATAATTCTGTCCGCAATATTGAGAATTCTCTCCTGATGTGAAATGATTATTATAGAGCCGCCTTTTTCTTTATACATTTTTTCAAAGACTTTGATGAGATTATTGAAACTCCAGAGGTCGATACCGGCTTCGGGCTCGTCAAAAACGGTGAGCTCCGTTCCTCTGGCAACTGCCATCGCAATTTCTATTCTTTTTAGTTCGCCGCCGGAAAGGCTTGCGTTTACTTCACGGTCGACATATTCTTTCGCGCAAAGCCCGACCTCCGAAAGGCAAGTGCAGACGTCGGAAACCGAAAGTTTTTTACCGCTCGCAAGGGTTATGAGGTCTCTTACGGTTATCCCCTTGAAACGCACAGGTTGCTGAAAAGCGTAAGTTATTCCTTTTCTTGCCCGGTCGGTGACCGACATTTCCGTTATATCTTTTCCGTCAAAAAAGATCCTGCCCTCGGTCGGGGTGTAAATTCCCGCAATAAGTTTTGCGAGGGTCGATTTCCCTCCGCCGTTCGGACCTGTGAACGCAACGAATCTTTCGTCTATAACGAGACTTACGTCGTTTATTATCTCTTTTTTCCCGATATCCGTATCGGCTTCAAACGAAACATTTTGTAGTTCGAGCATTACGGTTCTCCTTCTTGCTTTTTTCTCAACCTATTATATATCAAACGGCGTTTTTTTTCAATATTTTTTTCATAATGTCCGATATTTGTCGATTTTGAAATGATGAAAGCAGTACGAAAACCGTACTGCTTTTATCCACGGCGAAATTTTCCGCCCGTATTTGTTTATTGGTCTTATTTCATGTTGTTTTCGTAGGACTGGATCATTTTCTTGACCATCTGTCCGCCGACGGAACCTGCCTGTTTCGAGGTAAGGTCTCCGTTGTATCCCTGCTTAAGATTAACGCCGACTTCGTTCGCAGCTTCCATCTTAAACTTGGAAAGAGCAGCTTTAGCCTCGGGAACGAGATTCTTATTGTTTGCCATTATTATTCACTCCTTTGCGGTAAATTTTCGGACAACTTTTCAGTTGCAGAACTATTATTCGGCATAAAACGCAAATTATACTTTTATATTTGAAAAAAAGTGTTCTTTTTGACAGGAATATATTGACAATATAACCGCCCGTGTGTTAAAATCAATCATATTCAGGCGAAAGGACGGAATAAAATGGAACGCTATACCGAAGACGAAAATATTGCTTCAGAATACAGAAAAAACTATATGGACGGTCTTACCGCTTTAATAAAAAGAAAACAGGCGGAAAAAAATAAGGAAAGAGTCGAACGCTTTACAAAAAATCTCGGCAATCTTGAAAACGAAAGACTTGAATTCAAAAAAATGCTCGGCTGGCCGCTTGTTACGGGCGACAGCCATAAGCCCTCAATGAGAATAGAGTATCTGGGAAAAGACGACGACGCTTTTATTTTCAGGACGTTTACCGATGTCTTTGAGAATTATGCGTTTTACGGACTTCTTTTCCTCAAAGGCGACACGTCAAAAGATTTTGATGTGAATAATATTGATAAAAAACCTCTTATAATCGCGCAGCACGGAGGGCTCGGAACTCCCGAATTCTGCAGCGGAATATACGGGGATACGGCAAACTACAACGATATGACCCGCAGGATCCTCAAAAACGACGTTCATGTTTTCGCGCCGCAGATGCTTATATGGGACCCCGAAAGATATAAACTTGATTTCGAAAGATGGGATTTCGACAGAGACTTAAAACAGGTCGGAAGTTCGATAACCGCGGTTGAAATATATTCTTTGCAGAAAGTTCTTGATATTCTGTCGGAAAAACCGTATATCGACGGCGACAAAATAGGAATGATAGGGCTTTCTTACGGCGGTTTCTATACATTGTTCACCGCCGCCTGCGACAGGAGAATAAAAAGCTGCATATCCTGCTCTTTTGTCAATGACAGAATAAAATATAACTGGCCCGACTGGACATGGTTCAACTCTGCCGGAAAATTTTTCGACGCGGAAATCGCGGCTCTCGTAGCTCCGGGATATCTTCATATTCAGGTCGGTGACCACGACGAAGTTTTTGATTACGCAACAACCGGAGAAGCACTTTCGCAGACTAAAAAGTATTTTGAAGCACTCGGCTGCCCGGATAAACTCAAAATAACCGTTTTCGACGGTAAGCACGAATTCTGCAAAGACGACGACGCAATAAAGGAAATGATAGAAAAACTCTATGAGTAATTGCAATGTCTGCCCTTTTTCCTGCGGCGCCGACAGGGTTTCAAGGCTCGGCAGATGCCGTTCCTCCGAAAATATTCATATCGTAAGAGCCGCGCCTCATTTCTGGGAAGAACCCTGTATCTCAGGTAAAAACGGTTCGGGAACGGTCTTCTTTTCGGGCTGCTCTCTGCGGTGCGTTTTCTGCCAGAACTCAAAGATAAGCAGGAAAGACGCAGGCAGGGAGTTTTCCGTTTCGGAATTCGCCGATTTTCTGCTTGCCTATTCGAAATCGGGCGTCCATAACATAAATCTTGTAACGCCGACCCATTTTTCGGCTAAAATCGCCGAGGGGCTCGAACTTGTAAAAGAAAAACTCGGAATTCCCGTGGTATGGAACTGCGGCGGTTATGAAAAGAAAGAAACGCTGAAAAGGCTTTCGGGGCTTGTTGACATTTACCTTGCGGATTCAAAATTCTTTTCGCCCGAAGTATCGGCGCGATATGCGGCGTGTCCCGATTATTTTGAGGTGAACGCCGGGGCTCTTGAAGAAATGTTTTTTCAACAGCCCGAAAACATATATTCCGACGACGGAATTATGCAGAAAGGCGTTATCGTAAGACACCTTGTCCTGCCGTCGCACACTTCCGACAGCCGCAGACTTTTATCGGCTCTCAAAGAAAGATTTTCGGAGAATATCACATTGAGTCTGATGTGTCAGTATATACCTGCGGGGGACGCCGGAAAATTTCCCGAAATAAACAGGAGATTGCGGAGAAAAGAGTTTAAGACCGTTACCGATTTTGCCGAAAGTCTCGGTTTTGAAAACGGATATGTTCAGGAATTCTCGTCGGCGGACGACTGTTTTATACCGGATTTTTCGGAAAATAAAATTTACGGAATATAAAAAGGAAGAGGTCAAGCCTCTTCCTTTTCTTCTATTATAAGCGCGATTCCGTCCGAAACCGTTATTTCGGCGTCGTCCGAAACCGTGCAGTTGCTTACGCCGAGCGGGAACTCTTCTTCAAGATATCCGTCAAACGGATATTTCATTCCCGTTTCTTTTACTTTCGCCTTTTTTCCGAGAGCGAAAACCGAAACGGAAATTCCTTTTTCCTTTACTCCTAACGTTTCGTTTTCCAGAACTCTGACCCTGCAGCCGTTTCCGAAAAGCAACGCCGAGACGCCCCGTTTTTTCGCGTAGATCAAAAGTTGTATGTTTGCAACGGTATGAGAAAGTCTTTTGCCGCCGAGCCCTCCGAAAATATCAATATTTTCGAACCCCTTGTCCATTGCGTATTTCAGAGCGGCGGAAACGTCGGTGTCGTCTTTTTCGACGGGCAGCTTTATTACGTTTTCTTTTTCAGGAATTTTGCCGAGAGAATCAAAGTCCCCGATATAGATGTCGGCTTCGATTCCCAAAGAATCAAGATACAGACAACCGCTGTCCGCGGCGATTATTAAGTCATATTCCGTTTTGTCGAAAAAGCCTGCGGGAAAATCTCCTCCGCCGACTATACAACATTTTTTCATTTTGAATTCTTTACCTTTTTACCTATAATAAAGAATATTGCGGCAACTGCTGCGGCAACCGCGGAAACTATCGCGACGTATATCCATGAAACGTTTGCAAGAAGCGTTACGTCGAAATCGCCGGTTTCCGCATTCTGTATCTGAGAAAATACCGCGACGGTATCGTATATAAGACCTGCCGTGATCGCAAGACCTCCCGCAATATTGAAGGGCAGGGAAACAAGTCCTTTCTGTTCGTCCGCATTTCTCGGTTTGAAATCTCCGTTTTCGGAAAGGTCGATCATACTGCTGAGATAGTAACCTACTACAATAAGAACAATCATTTCGGGGAGCATGTATGTGGCGTTATATCCGAGCGAATAGATAAGAGCGGCGTTTGTCGGAATTGAGAGCCCTGCCCAGACGGTCGCTCCGGAAATCACGTGGCAGATATATCTGAGAAGCGATACGAGAATTATTCCCATAACAAGCGCGGTATTCTGATTCTTTATCTTCTTTCTGAAAACACCGCCGAGACCCGCGACGGTAAAAGCGATTATGTAGTCGAGAAGGATTATCGCGACCACTGCTTGCCATGAAGTTCCGTAAGAAAGGTTTTTGAGTCCCATAAGCTGCTGGATCACCGCAAATATGAGTCCCGAAGAAAGTCCCCAGCCCGCACCGTATTTATACGCGATAATTATTATCGGAAGCATGGAGGCTATCGTTACCGAGCCGCCGTAGGGCATTTCGATGATTTTGATTATGCTGAGTACAGACGCTATCGCAATGAGAATAGCGCACTCAACGAGTTTCCTTGTTCTGCCAATCGTTTTGCTTTGCATTTTTTTCTCTCCTGTAAAATAAAAAACTTGCCGCCTACCAATTGTCGGCGACAAGAATGACTGATAAAAGTTCAAGCTTCCTACGCCGGTATTATCCGTTTCAGGTTATAGGGTTCGAAATACTCCGTCTCAGCCTCTTTAATAAAGAAAGCACCCCTGCTGACATCAATATGCGGTTGTAATGTTATTATAACGCAAGTCTTTCGCTCTGTCAAGAGGGTAAAACTGCATATAAAATGAATAAAATACCGCAATTTATGAATAAAACCATATTGTTTTTGACATATTTGTAAATTATTATACGAAACTATTGCATATTTGAAAAAGTTGTTGTATAATATCGGCATAAAATAAATTTGAGGAGATATTAAAATGAAAAAAGTAATTTCAGTAATTCTTGCGATCGCTATGATTGCATCTCTTATGTTCGTTTTCTCCGCTTGCGGCGAAAACAAAACAGCCGATAATGACAAAACCGACGGCAAGACGGATGAAAAGCCGGTTCTCGTAATGGCAACCAACGCCACCTTCCCTCCCTATGAATATAAGGGCGACAGCGGCGAGATAGAAGGTATCGACGCGGAAATCGCAGCTCTTATCGCCGAAAAACTCGGAATGACCCTTAAGATCGAAGACGTTGACTTCGGCGCAATCGTCGCAGGCGTCGCTTCCGGCAAATACGATATCGGTATGGCGGGTATGACCGTAAACGAAGAACGTCTTGAAAGCGTAAACTTCTCGACTTCTTATGCAAAAGGTATTCAGTCCGTTATCGTAAAGGCTGACAGCCCCTACACCAAATTTGAAGAATTTTATGCGACCTTTAACGAAGACAAAACTCCCGCAACCGTTAAAGAAGGTATCAAAATAGGCGTTCAGCAGGATACCACCGGCGATATCTATTCTTCCGACGAACCTGCAAACAACGGTTTCGGCGAAGATAACGTAATCCGTTACAAAGACGGTCCTACCGCGGTTCAGGCTCTTGTCTCCGGAAAAATCACCGCTGTTATAATCGACAACAACCCCGCAAAAGCGTATGTCGCGGAAAACGACGGCCTTAAAATTCTTGACGGTGCTTATGCCGATGAAAATTATGCTATCGCTATAAACAAGAACAACAACGAACTTCTCGAAAAAGTAAACAAGGCTCTTGAAGAACTCAAAAACGAGGGCAAACTCGACGAGATAATCAACAAATACATAAAAGAATAATTTGATTCCGAATAAACAGGTTATCGGCGGCAATTTTCTTGTCGCCGATTTACCGCTGATTAAAACTTTTCCCGAAAGGACTAAAAAATGAAAGAATGGTTTGACGGCCTTGCAAAAGAGTTCAATCTGAACTTTATAAAAGGCAACAAGTGGACATGGCTCACCGACGGACTTCTCAATACTCTGCTTATCACATTTTTTGCGGTGATCATCGGTATCCTTATAGGTATCGTCGTTTCGTCCGTCCGCTCTACATACGATCAGAATAAAGAAACGCTGAAGAAAAAGGGCGGATTCGGATATTTTATCCTGAAATTTTTCAACGGAATATGCAACATATATCTTGCCGTTTTCAGAGGAACGCCTGTCGTTGTTCAGTTGATGATCTTCTATTTCATCATTTTCGCTTCGTCAAACAACAGCGTTCTTGTCGCGATTATTTCTTTCGGAATAAACTCAGGCGCTTATGTTTCGGAAATCTTCCGCGGCGGAATTATGGCTATTGACAGAGGACAGTTCGAGGCGGGGCGTTCTCTCGGTCTCAACTATATCCAGACGATGATCTACATTATAATCCCGCAGATGTTCAAGGTCGTCCTTCCGACTCTCTGCAACGAATTTATCGTTCTTCTCAAAGAAACTTCCGTTGCGGGCTATGTCGGAATAATGGACCTTACCAAAGCAGGGGATCTTATCCGCGGAAGAACCTTTTCGGCGTTTATGCCTCTTATAGCGGTCGCCCTTGTCTATTTTGTAATGGTAATGCTTTTTACATGGCTTTTGCGCAAACTCGAGAGGAGGCTGCATAACAGTGACAGGTAAAGTTCTCATAAGAACCGAAGATCTCTGCAAGGAATTCGGAAAACTCAAGGCTCTGAAAGATATAAACGTCGAGATAAAGACAGGAGACGTAGTTGCGGTTATCGGGCCCTCCGGTTCGGGAAAATCCACTTTTTTAAGGACCTTAAATCTTCTTGAATCCCCGACGTCGGGCAAAGTTTTTTTTGAAGACGTCGATATAACAGACCCGAAGATAAACATAAACAAACACCGTGAAAAGATGGGAATGGTCTTTCAGCAGTTCAATCTTTTTCCGAATATGACCGTTCTGCAGAACATAACTCTCGCACAGAAAAAAGTGCTTAAAAGAAGCAGGGAAGATGCCGAAAAAATCGCTATGGAGTTCCTTGCGAAAGTCGGACTTGCCGACAGGGCGCAGAACTATCCGTCACAGCTTTCGGGCGGGCAGAAACAGAGAATAGCGATAGTCAGGGCGCTTGCAATGAACCCCGACGTTATGCTTTTTGACGAACCGACCTCCGCTCTTGACCCCGAAATGGTCGGAGAGGTCCTGCAGGTTATTTCCGACCTTGCAAAAGACGGTATGACAATGGTCATAGTAACGCACGAAATGGGTTTTGCGAGAGAAGTCGCGAACAGAGTCCTGTTTATGGACGACGGAACGGTCGTCGAAGACGGCGACCCGAAAGAGTTTTTTGCTTCTCCGAAAACCGACCGTGCAAAATCATTTTTAAGTAAGGTGCTTTAATATGGGCGAAGGGCACAGACAGCGACTTTTTGCTAAATATTCCCGCGGCGGTATAAGATGTCTTTGCGAGGAAGAAATAATCGAATTGCTGCTTTTTCTTGCCATTCCGAGAAAAGATACAAGACCTACGGCCGCAGCCCTTATCGAAAAGTTCGGTAATCTTGTCGGAGTTCTCGAAGCTCCGAGAGAAGAGTTTGAAAATATCGACGGGATAGGGGAGCACGCAAGCCTTATTCTTTCCTTTATAAACGATCTTCTGTTCTATTACCGCAAAGATAAGCGGAAATATTTCAAAAAACAGACGTATACGGACGATATAGGCGAATATCTTGCCGACACTTACGGAAACGAAAACGTGGAATATGTTTTCGCTATTTATATAGACGATAAGAACCGTTACAGGGCTTGCGACGTCCTGAGTACCGGCGAACCGTTTTCCGCACAACTTGATTTTGTCTATATTGAAAAACGCGCAAGACAGCACGGAGTAAACCGCGTTATAATCGCGCACAACCACCCGTCGGGGCTTGCTATTCCGTCGCATTCGGATATCGTCGCAACCCAGATCGCGAGGTCGTACCTCGAAAGTATGGGTATAGAACTTATCGACCATATAATTTTCGAAAGAGACGATTTTATCTCCCTTGCCGAAAGCGATATGCTTTTCGGAGAAGAAGCGATGGAGGCGTTCTTCAACGACTGGACCGAAAAGAATGAAAAGGAAAAAGCCGAACGCGAAAAAGACGGGAAGAAAACAAAGAAATAACCGTTTGCAGACGCTCCCGACCGGGCGTCTGTGTCTTTTTTGTTAAATTTACGGGAAATCTGCCCCGAAACTATTCCGTTTTTGTTAAAATTATGATATAATTTTGTTTAAGAAAATTACATTTTACACAGGAGGAAAATATGGAAGACAAACTTCAGGTTTTGCTTGCCATGGTCGGATATATGCTGATAGTTATAATTATCGGTATATATTTTGCGAAAAGATCGCAGGCAAATTCCGAAAACTATTTTCTCGGGGGACGCTCTCTCGGTCCGTGGGTCGCGGCGATGAGCGCGGAGGCTTCCGATATGAGCGGCTGGCTCCTTATGGGGCTTCCCGGAGTTGCTTACTGGTGCGGAATTGCAGACGCGGCATGGACGGCTATCGGTCTTGCGATCGGTACTTATGTCAACTGGCTTATAATTTCAAGAAGGCTGCGCGCCTATTCCATAGTTTCTGGCGACTCGATAACCGTGCCCGACTTTTTAAGCAACCGTTTCCATGAAAAGAAAAAAGTCATTCTCGGCATTTCGGCAATTTTCATTATAATATTCTTTACGGTTTACGCGGCAAGCTGCTTCGTTACCTGCGGAAAACTTTTCTCAGGTCTTTTCGGCTATTCCTATCATTCGATGATGATAGTCGGCGCGGCGTTCGTTCTTCTGTATACGATTCTCGGAGGTTTTCTTGCCGAAAGCGCTTCCGATTTTATGCAGGCTGTCGTAATGATAATAGCCCTTGTCGGAGTTCTTGTTTTCGGAACGATAAATGCGGGCGGTATAGGTGCAGTTATAGAAAACGTGCAGAATATTCCCGGATTCCTGTCTCTTACTCATACTGCAACTCCGATTGTCGACGCCGCCGGAGTTCAGCAGTCCGCCGCAGGTGTTCCTTTCTTCGGCGACGCTTCCTCTTACGGATTTTTAACTATACTTTCCACCCTTTCCTGGGGACTCGGATATTTCGGTATGCCGCAGGTTCTCCTCCGTTTTATGGCTATAAGAAAGTCGTCGGAACTTAAGCGCTCCCGCAGAATAGCGACCGTATGGGTTCTCATTTCTCTTGCCGCCGCCGTATCTATCGGCGTTCTCGGAAGATATATTCTTCCCGCAGACGCAGGACTTGCGACCCAGAGCGGAGCTGAAAACGTATTTGCCCATCTTTCGCAGCTGCTGTTCCACCCCGTAATCGCGGGCGTTATAATGGCGGGAATTCTTGCCGCGACAATAAGTTCTTCCGACTCATATCTTCTTATAGCGGCTTCCGCCGTTTCAAAGAACCTTTTTGAGGGTATAATCAAAAAGGACGCTACCGATAAGCAGGTAATGAGAGTTTCGAGAATAGTATTGCTCGCGATAACCTTTGTCGGAATGGGTATTGCATGGAACGAAAACAGTATAATATTTGAAATAGTTTCCTTTGCATGGTCGGGCTTCGGCGCAACGTTCGGACCGATAATGGTATTATCACTTTTCTGGAAGAGAACGAACAGGGCGGGCGCGATTGCCGGAATGGTCGCCGGCGGTTCGATGGTCTTTATCTGGAAACTTCTTCTCAAACCGCTCGGAGGAGTATTCGGAATTTACGAACTTCTTCCCGCATTCCTTATTTCCTGCATTGTTATAGTCGTTGTTTCTCTTTGTACCGCAAAACCGTCTTCCGAAATCGAGGACGAGTTCGAAAGAGCAAAGAACTATACCGAAGCATAAAAAATCGGAGCCGAAAGGCTCCTTTTTTTATATAAATTTCGGAAATTCGTATTTACATTTCGTGATATTTGTGGTAAAATAAAAGGTACTAATTCACGGAGATTTGAAATGGATAAATTTATTCTTCATTCGGCTTATAAGCCCACGGGCGATCAGCCGCAGGCAATAGAAAAACTCACTGAGGGTATTCTGCACGGATATAAGGAGCAGACGCTTCTCGGCGTTACGGGTTCGGGAAAAACCTTTACAATGGCAAACATTATTGCGAACCTTAACCGTCCGACCTTGGTTCTTGCGCACAATAAAACCCTTGCGGCGCAGTTGTGCAGTGAGTTCCGCGAATTTTTTCCCGAGAACGCTGTTGAGTATTTTGTTTCGTATTACGACTACTATCAGCCTGAGGCTTATGTTCCGCATAAAGACGTCTATATCGAGAAAGATTCAAGTATAAACGACGATATCGACAGGCTCCGTCATTCCGCGACTTCGTCTCTTTTTGAACGGCGCGACGTCATTATCGTTTCGAGCGTTTCCTGCATATATACCCTCGGAGACCCCGCAAACTATAAAAATATGGTCGTTTCGGTGAGGGTCGGGCAGAAAAAGAGCAGGGAACAGGTCATGGCGGATCTTGTCAAGATTCGTTTTACCCGCAACGATTTCGACCTTGTCCGCGGCTGTTTCAGAGTACGCGGAGACGTTCTGGACGTTTTCCCCGCGTCAAGCACCGACACTCTCGTCAGAATAGAATTTTTTGACGACGAAGTTGAAAGAATAGTAAACGTGAACTGCGTTACGGGCGAAGTTATTTCGAAAATGAATTATGTCGCGATTTTTCCCGCGATGCACTATGTCGCCGAACCCGAGCAGATGCAGAAGGCGTTCGGAGAGATAATCGCCGAAATGGAAGAGAGGGTGAAATATTTCGAGGAACGCGGAAAACTCATAGAAGCCCAGCGAATAAGAGAGCGGACGATGTACGATATCGAATTCTTAAAGCAGCTCGGTTACTGCAAGGGCGTTGAAAACTATTCGAGGATCCTTTCGGGAAGACCCGCCGGGTCAACTCCGTATACGCTGCTTGACTATTTCCCCGACGATTATCTTATGATAGTCGACGAAAGCCATGTCACTCTGCCGCAGGTAAGAGGCATGAGCGGCGGGGACAGGGCAAGAAAAGAAAATCTCGTCGAATACGGTTTCCGTCTGCCCTCGGCGTATGATAACCGTCCTTTGTATTTCAACGAATTCGAAGACAGGATAAATCAGGCTATTTTCGTTTCCGCCACCCCCGGTCCTTACGAAAAAGAACATTCGGTGCAGACCGTCGAACAGATCATAAGACCGACGGGGCTTGTCGATCCGCTTATCGACGTCAAACCGACGGAGGGACAGATAGACGACCTTGTTACCGAACTTTACAAGCGGATAGAAAAGCACGAAAGAGTGCTCGTTCTTACCCTCACAAAAAAAATGGCGGAATCTCTTACCGACTATCTGAAAGATCTCGATATCAGGGTAAGATATCTTCACCACGATATAGACACTCTCGACCGTATCGAGATATTACGCGATCTGCGTTCGGGAGAATTCGACGTGCTTGTCGGAATAAACCTGCTGCGCGAAGGTCTTGATATTCCCGAAGTTTCGCTTATTGCAATTCTCGAAGCGGATAAAGAGGGATTTTTGAGAAACGAAACGTCCCTTATCCAGATAATCGGACGAGCCGCAAGAAACGCGGAGGGCAGGGTAATAATGTATGCCGACAGCGTTACCGATTCAATGGAAAGAGCAATAACCGAAACGGAACGCCGCCGCGCCATTCAGACCGCCTATAATAAAGAACACGGAATAACTCCGAAGACTATCGTAAAACCCGTTTCCGAAATGATGGGCTTAACGCAGATAATCGACGTCGAAAATGAGAACGAAGACGCGATAGACGCAAAGAAATATAAGAAACTTTCGTATAAGGACAGAAATACGATGATAGAAGACCTTACCGCGGAAATGCGGAAGGCTTCCGAAAAACTCGATTTCGAACGTGCCGCAAAAATAAGAGATAAGATCAAAAAACTTAAGACCATAAGGTGAATTATGAGAGAAGATATTGTAATAAAGGGCGCAAGAGAAAATAATCTTAAAAATATCGACCTGACCATTCCGAGAAACAAACTTATCGTTTTTACGGGACTTTCGGGTTCGGGAAAGACTTCTCTTGCGTTTGACACCATATATGCGGAGGGGCAGAGACGCTATGTCGAGTCTCTGTCGTCTTACGCCCGTATGTTCCTTGACAGAAAAGGCAAACCCGACGTCGACTATATCGACGGACTTTCCCCCGCAATTTCGATAGACCAGAAAACGACGTCGAAAAATCCGCGTTCAACCGTAGGAACGGTTACCGAGATCTATGACTATTTAAGACTTCTTTACGCGAGAGTCGGCGTTCCGCACTGTCCCGTCTGCGGCAAGGAGATCAGACAGCAGACAATAGACCAGATAGTCGACAGGATAACCGAATCGGGCGACGGGAAAAAGGTTTATATCCTTGCTCCCGTCGTCAGAGGAAGAAAAGGCGAATATCAGAAGAATTTCGAGGGGTATAAGAGAAGCGGATATGTAAGAGTAAGGGTTGACGGCATAATCTACGACCTTGACGAAAAAATTCCGCTCAATAAAAATCAGAAACATAATATAGAAGTTATCGTCGACAGACTTGTTATCCGCGGAGATATACAGAAGAGACTTACCGATTCCTGTGAAACGGCGGCTCATCTTTCGGGAGGGCTTGTTCTTACAATGGACCCCGATACCGAAGAGACCCAACTTTTTTCGCTTAAATATACCTGTCCCGACCACGACATTTCAATAGAAGAACTTGCTCCGAGAATGTTTTCCTTTAATAATCCCATGGGAGCGTGTCCGACCTGTTCGGGTCTCGGAGTAATAAATACCATTGATCCGAATCTTGTTATTCCCGACAGAAAACTTTCCTTCCTGCAGGAACCCGTAAAGGCAATGGGATTTAGCAGCCTGCTTGAAAATCCGTCGCTGCTCAGAACTTACGGCGATATCCTGAAAAAATACGGAGACAAACTCTCAACGCCGATAAAAAACCTCGATCCGCAGGGACTTGATGAAATCCTTTACGGAAACGAATTCTACGAGGGGATTATCCCGACTATCGAAAGACGTTATAAAAGCACGACGAGCCTTTACACGAGATATGCGACCGAAAGACTGATGAGCCACAAACTCTGTCAGGATTGCCGCGGAGCGAGGCTCAACGAGGTTGCCCGCGCGGTTACGGTCGGAAACCTCAATATGTTTGAATTCTGTTCTCTTCCGGTAACAAAGGCTTATGAATATATTTCGAATCTTAAACTTTCGGAAAAAGACTCGAAGGTCGCGGCGGAGATCGTAAAGGAAATAAAATCGAGACTTATGTTTCTGCAGAACGTCGGTCTCGGCTATCTTACCCTTGCGCGTTCGGCGGCAACGTTGTCGGGAGGCGAAGCGCAGCGAATAAGGCTTGCAACGCAGATAGGTTCGTCCCTTATGGGCGTTCTGTATATTCTCGACGAACCGAGCATCGGTCTTCATCAGCGCGATAATCAGAAACTTCTCGATACGCTGAAAAAACTCCGCGATCTGGGAAATACCGTTATCGTCGTTGAGCATGACGAGGATACGATGCGGCAGTCCGACTATATCGTCGATATAGGTCCGGGCGCGGGCGTTCACGGCGGAGAGGTCGTTGCCGCGGGGACCTGCGACGAAATTATCAAAAATGAAAAATCCATAACTGGAATGTACCTTTCGGGCAGAAAGAAAATAGAAATTCCCGAAAAATACCGTCCCGTGACCGATAAAAAAATCAAGGTCGTCGGCGCGGCGGAAAACAATCTGAAAAATATCGACGTCGAATTTCCGCTCGGCGTCATGACGGCGGTGACGGGGGTCTCCGGTTCCGGAAAATCAACGCTCGTAAACGAAGTCCTGTATAAATCGCTGATGGTAAAGATCAACGAATCGAACCTTGTTCCCGGAAAATGCAAAGATATTCTCGGCGCTGAAAATATCGACGGGATAATCAATATAGACCAAAGTCCGATAGGCAGAACCCCGAGGTCGAATCCCGCAACTTATACGGGCGTCTTTAACGAAATAAGAAATCTTTTCGCCAGAACTCCCGAAGCCCTTGCAAGAGGGTATAAGCCGAACCGTTTTTCCTTTAACGTTCAGGGAGGGCGCTGCGAAGCGTGCAGCGGCGACGGGATTCTCAAAATCGAAATGCACTTTTTGCCCGACGTCTACGTTCCCTGCGACGTCTGCAACGGCAAACGCTACAACAGAGAGACTCTTGAAGTCCGCTATAACGGCAAAAACATTTTCGACGTTCTGGATATGACGGTCGAAGAGGGTATGAAATTCTTCGAGAATATTCCCGTAATTTACAGAAAATTAAAGACACTTTACGATGTCGGGCTCGGCTATATCAAGATAGGGCAGTCGTCGACCACTCTTTCGGGAGGCGAAGCGCAGCGCGTCAAACTCGCGACCGAACTTTCGAAAAAATACAGCGGACATACTCTCTATATACTCGACGAACCAACGACGGGACTTCACTCCGCCGACGTTCATCAGCTTATCAGGGTTTTGCAGAGACTTGTCGACGCGGGAAACAGCGTTGTCGTAATAGAGCATAACCTTGATGTTATCAAGTGTTCGGACTATGTTATCGACCTCGGACCCGAGGGGGGAGACGGCGGAGGAACGGTCATCGCGACGGGTACTCCGAAAGACATTGCGAAGTGCAAAAAATCCTTTACGGGACAGTTCTTAAAACAATATTTTGAATAATTTTTTTCAAGTTTTTGAATTGTTCGTGACAGACGGTCGAAAGCCTTGACAAACCTATTTGAATGTGATATTCTTTGTTATAAAATATTTATATGAAAGCGAGTTAAAATATGGACAAGATCAAGATAGGCGTTTTCGGAGCGGGCCGCGGCAGAGTTATGATAGACACTGTTGCCGGATATCCCGATGCGGAACTTGTCGCTATCTGCGATAAATACGAATACCTGCTCGACAGATGCGCCGAAATGGCGGAAGAAAAAGGACTTAACGTCACCATGTATACCGACTTCGATAAATTCATCGAACACGATATGGACGCCGTTATCCTTGCAAACTATGCTCACGAACACGCACCTTACGCTATCCGTTGCCTTAAAAAGGGCATGCATGTCGCGACCGAAGTTCAGCCATGCAAAAATCTTGCCGAAGCCGTAGAACTCTGCGAAGCGGTCGAAGAAAGCGGAAAAATATTCGCTTACCTCGAAAACTACTGCTATTTCAGAGCTACTTCCGAAATGAGAAAACTTTACAGAGAGGGTAAACTCGGCGAATTCGTTCACGGTGAGGGCGAATATATCCACGACTGCGAAGGAATCTGGAGAGACATTACTTACGGTGAAAAAAATCACTGGAGAAACTGTTTCAACTCGACTTTCTACAATACCCACAGTTTCGGTCCTATCGTACATATTACAGGACTCAGACCCGTTAGAGTTATCGGTATTGAAAACAAACCGACCGAAAGAATGCAGAAACTCGGCTACCGTGCCGCCGAGGGCGCCATGGAAATTATTCAGATGGAAAACGGCGCCATGGTCAAATCCATTCACGGATATATGAAGAGAGAACCCGCCGCTATCTGGTATTCGATTTACGGTAAAGACGCAATGGCAGAGTCCGACAGATGGGACGAAAATCTTCATACCGTTCACGTTTACGACGACAGAATAAGCAAACAGCACGTGACGTATGTTCCCGAACCCATCGTCGAAACGGACCTTGCGGCACACACTCTCGGTCACGGCGGTTCCGACTTCTATCCCATTCACTACTTCGTTGAGGCTATGATGGGCAAGAAAGACGGACTTGACAATATAATCGACGTTTACTCCGCTCTCGATATGGCTATCCCCGGAATTCTTGCTTACAAGTCGATATGTAACCACAATCAGCCGTACGACGTTCCGAATTTCAGAAACAAAGAAGAACGCGAAGCGTACAGACATGATTACTGGTGTACTTGGGGCGAGGGCGAATACCATGCTCCCATCACGGGCGAAGGCGATTACGAAATTCCCGACGAAGTCTACGACAAAGTCAGAAAAGAATGGCTCGAAGCGCAGGAATGGCAGAAGCAGGAAGACGAAAAAGCCAGACGCGAACAGGAAAAATCCATGGGAAGATAAATCTTAAAATCCGGTCTATATAATTTTAATATAGAAAAAAACAAAGAAAGAAGATGTGTAAAATGAAAAAGAATTATGCAGCAAAAATCGTATGTATGATTCTCGCTCTCGTAATGATTGCGGCTTGTTTCGCGGCTTGCGGAGAGACAAAAGAAAACAACGGCGGCACGACTGCCGACGGAACATGGTACTTCGGCGGAACCGGTCCTCTTACCGGCAGCGCTGCTCAGTACGGAAACTCGGTCAAGGAAGGCGCTCAGCTTGCTGTTGACGAGATCAACGCGGCAGGAGGTATCAACGGCTACAAGATCAATTTCGACATGAAAGACGACGAAAACGATCCCGAAAAAGCCGGCGTCGCTTACGACACCCTTATGGATGCAGGTATGCAGATATCTCTCGGAAGCGTTACCACCAATCCCTGTCTTACTTTTGCAGACAAAGCGAATGCCGACAATCTGTTCTTTATGACCCCGTCCGCTTCCGCTGCAGACGTTGTCGTTAACAAATATGCTTTCCGCGTTTGTTTCGGCGACCCCGACCAGGGCTATCTTGCTGCTGAGGAACTTGTAAAGACCTACACAAAGATAGGCGTTATCTATGATGAAAGCGATACCTATTCCACCGGTATTTTCGATGCTTTCGAAACCAAAATGAAAGAACTCGGCAAGACCGATTACAGTGTTCAGAAATTCAACAGCGACAGCAACAGAGACTTTTCCACGCAGGTTGCCGCGCTTAAAGACTGCGACGTTATCTTCCTTCCGATCTACTACACCGAAGCCGGACTTATCGCTCAGGAAGCTAAAAAGATCGGTTGCAGTGCGGTTCTCTTCGGCTGCGACGGACTTGACGGCGTTGCGGATTCCATAAAGACCAACAGCATTCCCAATGTAGTAAAATATATCACTCCGTTTGACCTGAACAGCACCGACGAGACCGTTTCGTCTTTCGTTAAGGCTTACAGAGAAAAATACAATAAAGATCCCGACCAGTTCGCGGCTGACGCCTACGACGTTGTAAAGGCTATTGCTTCGGCAATGACCAAGGCTGAAGTCAAAGACGTAAACATCAAGGCTGCAGATCTTGCAGACATCGTTTACAAGACCATGACTTCGTCTGACTTTACCTATACCGGCGCTACCGGCACCATGACCTGGAACGAAAACGGCGCTCCCAACAAAGTTCCCGTTATCGTTGATCTTTCCAAATAACATTTAAGTCATTGTAAATGACCGTCATGTATAGGTCGAAGATGTTTCAGGCTTCGACCTATACTGTTTTATATGAAAAATTTTCAGGAAGAGAGGATAAAACCATGTTAGGAACGATAATAAACGGTTTAAGCCTCGGAAGCATATACGCGTTGATCGCACTCGGCTACACCATGGTTTACGGCGTTGCCAAAATGCTCAACTTTGCTCACGGCGACATCATAATGGTCGGCGCATATACTCTTTGCGTCGGAATAGCGACCATGGGCAACGTCTGGCTCAGCATCATAATCGCAGTAATTATATGTACGGCTCTCGGCGTATTTATTGAAAAACTCGCGTATAAGCCCCTGAGGAGCGCGTCCCCGCTTGCCGTTCTTATAACGGCAATAGGCGTAAGTTACTTTTTGCAGAGTACCGCTCAGCTGATTTTCGGAGCAAAACCTCTGTCCGTAACGATTGTCGACATGGGAAGCGTTTCTTTCGGAAGTGCACAGCTCAATATGTCCACTATCCTTACGCTTATCGTCTCCGTAATAATAATGATCGCTCTGACCGTATTTATAGATAAATCCAAAACAGGGCGCGCAATGCTTGCTGTTTCCGAAGATAAAGCCGCCGCAAAACTTATGGGTATCAACGTAAACGCGACAATATCCAAGACTTTTGCGATAGGCTCCTGCCTTGCGACTTTTGCAAGTATTTTCTATCTTATGCAGATACCGACCGTTGAACCCACCCTCGGTTCCATGCCCGGTATCAAGGCGTTCACCGCCTCCGTTATCGGCGGTATCGGTTCTGTTCCCGGCGCCGTTATCGGCGGTATACTCATGGGAATAATCGAAAAACTTTCTTTGAGCGTTCCCGTGCTTGCTCCGTATACCACGGCTATCGAGTTTTCTATCCTTATTCTGATACTTCTTGTTAAGCCTACCGGTATTCTCGGCAAAAAGAGAAGAGAGAAGGTGTAAAGATGGGAAAAACTAAAAAGGGTTTCAAATTAAAGTATTATATAAACTATATTGCAGTAGGTCTTTTTCTCATCATAACGGCGACGCTTTTCTATACGGGAAACCTGAGCCGCTCCGACACGAGCCTTTTCATTCAAATAGGATACAGCGTTATTCTTGCCGTTTCCCTTAACCTTGTCGTCGGATTTTTGGGCGAACTCAGTCTCGGCCACGCAGGCTTTATGTGCGTCGGCGCGAATATCGGCTGTTATGTCGCTTTGCAGATATTGCCGATAGTTCAGAACAAACTTATCGTTCTTATTATAGGTATGATTGTCGGAGGTCTTTCCGCTGCGGTATTCGGCCTTATCATAGGGCTTCCCGCACTTCGCCTTAAGGGAGACTACCTTGCAATAGTTACGCTTGCTTTCGGTGAGATCGTCCGTACGATAGTCAAAAATCTCCCGTTTTTCGGCGGCGCAAAAGGCTTCAAAACGACCGATATGAAATACGGCGCTTCCGTATTTATCGTAGCGTTCGTCGTTGTCCTTATAATGCTCTTTATCGTTCAGAACTTCATTCGCAGTAAGCACGGAAGAGCGGTTACGGCAATCAGAGACAACGAGATCGCCGCAAAAGCGATGGGAATAAACGTTACCTATTACAAACTCTTTATATTCGTTCTTTCCGCATTCTTTGCGGGCGTTGCGGGCGTTCTGTACGGGTCGAACGTAAGCCCTGTCGTTTACACGACTTTCGACTATAACTATTCGATCGAAATTCTCGTTATGGTCGTCCTCGGCGGTATGGGAAACATCAGCGGTTCTATTATTTCCGCAGCGCTCCTGACTTTTGTAAACGTAAAACTCACTTCTCTCGGCGGAGACCTTGCTGCGCTTAAATACCTTATCTATTCGATAATCCTTATCGTTATGGTAATGTTCAACAACGCTCCCGCATTTATCCCCGTCAGAGACAGGATATTCGGCTTCTTCAAGTCTCTTTTCAGAGGCAGAAAACAGAAAACTCCCGCCGATATCAAAGACGACGAGGCTATGTGGGACAGAGTTCCTACAAAGATAAATATGGACGCGGTGCTTTCCACGGACCTCACCCCCGACACTTCGTATGTTCCCGATAAAAAAGATAAAGGAGGTCAGAACTGATGAGCAATACGATTCTCAGAACCGAAGACCTCGGAATTTCTTTCGGCGGACTTAAAGCCGCGCAGCATATCAACCTTGATATAAAGAAAAATCAGATATACGGACTTATAGGTCCCAACGGCGCCGGTAAAACGACCATTTTCAATATGATAACGGGCGTTTATCAGCCGACCTGCGGCAAATTTTTCCTCGACGGCGAAGACCTCACGGGTAAAAGCCAGCAGGAAATAAACAAAAAGGGAATTGCGCGTACGTTTCAGAATATACGCCTTTTCAACAATATGAGCGTTATAAGAAACGTCATGGTAGGTCTTCACAATCACGAAGAATTCAAATGCAATCCTTTTGTAAGCATGCTTCGTCTTCCGAAACATTTTAAGACTGAAACCGCAATGAGAAACAGAGCGAAAGAACTTCTCCGCGTTTTCGATCTTGAAGACGAAAGAAACAACCTTGCCTGCAATCTTCCTTACGGAAAACAGCGTAAACTCGAAATAACAAGAGCCTTGGCGACAGACCCGAAACTGCTGCTTCTCGACGAACCCGCCGCGGGCATGAACCCGAACGAGACCGCCGAACTTATGGAAACAATAAGATTCATAAGAGATAAGTTCGATATGACTATCCTGATTATCGAACATGACCTGAAGTTCGTTTCCGGGCTTTGCGACGAGGTCTCCGTTCTCAATTTCGGAACGGTCATCGCGCAGGGCAACACTGCTGAAGCGCTTAACAATCCTCAGGTTGTCGAAGCGTACATCGGAAAATAAGGAGGAAACGATATGGCATTACTCGAAGTACATGACCTCCGTGTTTACTACGGCGTCATCCAGGCGCTCAAGGGAATAAGTTTTGAAGTAAACGAGGGCGAAATAGTAACCCTTATCGGGGCGAACGGCGCGGGAAAAACCACGACGATGCACAGCATTATGGGCCTTATTCCGATAAAATCCGGCTCCGTTACTTATAACGGGACGGATATTACGAAGATGCCGTCCCATAAGATAGTCGAACTCGGAATGACTCAGGTTCCTGAGGGAAGAAGAATTTTCCAGGAACTGACAGTCTACGAAAATATTCTTCTCGGAGCGCATACAAGAAAAAACAGCGCGTCGATAAAAGAAGACATAAAGAACGTCTATAAGAAATTCCCGAGACTTGAAGAAAGGAAAAATCAGGTCGCAGGAACGCTTTCAGGCGGAGAACAGCAGATGCTCGCGATCGGCAGAGCGCTTATGAGCCGCCCGAAACTGCTTATGCTCGACGAACCGTCGATGGGACTTTCTCCGCTCCTTGTAAATCAGGTCTTTGATATTATCAAGGAGATACACAATGAGGGAACGACGATTCTTCTTGTCGAACAGAATGCGGGAAAATCTCTCGCGATCTCCGACAGGGCGTACGTCCTTGAAACCGGAAACATTTCAATGACCGGAACAGGAAACGAACTTCTCAACGACGATAAGATCAAAAAAGCCTATCTCGGAGGCTGATATGAAAGAGAGACTTTGTGGTCTCTCTTTTTTTTGAAAAAAATTCACAATGTTTCGCAAGGATTTTGTCAGATTTCGCAGTATTAAGTATATAGAGAATGTTGAAAGGAGGGATTGTATGGCTCGGCGTTTCAGCGAAGATTTTCTTAACGAACTGCGGTCAAGGTGCGATCTTGAAACCGTCGCTTCCCGCTACATAGAGCTTAAAAAAAGGGGAAACAATGTTCTTGCCCTCTGTCCTTTCCACGGCGAAAAAACGCCGTCTTTCAACATTAACCCGACTAAACAACTTTTTTACTGTTTCGGCTGCGGCGCGGGCGGAGACGTCATTACGTTTATAATGAAGATAGAAAATCTTTCTTATGCGGAAGCCGTTGCTTTCCTTGCCGAACAGGCGGGAATGGAACTTCCTCCCGAAGATAATTACGAGAGCGAACTTTCATATCTCCGTAAACGTATTCTTGAAATGAACCGGCTTGCCGCAAGGTTTTACTACGACAAACTTATCTCCAAAGAGGGCGCGGCGGCTCTTTCCTATCTTAAAAACAGACAACTTTCCGACAGGACGATAACCCGTTTCGGGCTTGGATATTCCCCCGATTCATGGGACGCTCTGACCGTTTACCTGAGGTCGAAAGGGTATACGGCAGAAGAACTCAAAGCCTCCGGACTTGTTTCTGTGAGTGCAAAGGACAGCAGCCGGATATTCGACCGTTTCAGAAACAGGGTCATGTTCCCGATAATCGACCATCGTAACAATGTTATCGGTTTCGGCGGCAGAACCATGACTAACGATCCGGCAAAGTATCTCAATACCTCCGAAACTCTGGTCTTCAAAAAAGGTAAAAATCTTTACGCGCTGAATTACGCCAAAACGTCGAAAAGGGACGGGCTTATTTTATGCGAGGGATATATGGACGTCATTTCGCTCCATCAGGCAGGTATCGACAACGCTGTCGCGGCTCTCGGTACGGCTCTTACCCCCGATCAGGCAAGGCTTATCCAGTCGGTTACGGATAATGTATATCTTTGCTACGACAGCGACGAGGCGGGGCAGAAGGCGACAAGGCGCGGACTTGACGTTCTTAAGTCTTTCGACGTTAAGGCGAAAGTCATTGTCGTTACGGGAGGAAAAGACCCGGACGAATTTATCAAGACTTACGGTAAGGAAAGTTTTGAAAAACTGCTGACCAACGCCCAGGCAAGGGTGGATTACAGGATAGAAACAATAAAAAGAAAATATCAGCTTTCGGTTACGGAAGAAAAAACGCAGTGTCTGAAAGAGATAATCGTTCTGCTTGCGACTCTCGACAACCGAATCGAAAGGGAAATATACATAGACAGGGTAGCTGAAGATTTCGGCGTCACTAAAGAAAATCTGACGGCGGAAGTAAATATTCAGATAAAGAAAGCGACAAAATACAAGCGGCAAAAAGACGACAGGACCGCGATGGACAGTCTCGGTAAAAACCTGTTTGCGGAGGGGCGGAATGCCCATTTCAAGGTTATGAAGATCGAAGACGATATCATAACTCTCCTGCTGAATTTTCCGCAGTATGCCGCCGATTTCGAAAAAGAAATATCTCCCGGCGATTTTATGACCGAGTTCAACAAAAAGGTTTACGAACTTCTTGTTTCGGCGATAAAAAGAGACCCGACAACCGAACCTTTGCTCGGAATTTCACAGGAACTTTCGGAGACGGAAATGGGCAAACTTTCCGCAAAAGTCCGCGACGGAAGGTCTTTCGATGTCGATCGGGGGAAAATCTCGGAACTTGCCTCCGCTTTGAAAACCGAAAAAAACAAGGCGCTGCTGCAGGAGGTCCGTCAACTTGACGACGACTCCTTTAACGCGACCCTTGCAAAACTCAAGAATAAAGATAAATGAGGGGAAAATTATGGATACGAACGAAAAGAAACAAATAATGCGCGCTCTTCTCGAAAAAGGTAAGGAAAAGGGTACTCTTACTTATAACGAAGTCGCGGAAGCCTTTGATTCAATGGAACTCAACGCCCGCCAGAAAGTTCTTTTCTACGAAGACCTGAGCAATCAGGGAATTGAACTTGAGGACGACTTTGACGACGAAGTAAAGACCGAGGAACTTAAAAATATCGAAAAGGAAGATTCCGAAGAACTTCCCGAAGATCCCGAGGATATGGAAGCGTTTTTGCAGTCCGAGGGTATTATAATCGACGACCCCGTAAAGATATACCTTTACGATATAGGCAAGTTCCCGCTGCTCACCCCCGAAGAAGAGACCGAACTTGCTCTGAGAGTAAGTCAGGGCGACGAAGAGGCGAAAAGAAAACTCAACGAGTCCAACCTCCGTCTTGTCGTTTCTATCGCAAAAAGATACGTCGGAAGAGGTCTTTTGTTCCTCGATCTTATTCAGGAAGGTAACCTCGGACTTATCAAAGCCGTTGAAAAATTCGACGCGACAAAAGGCTATAAATTCTCGACCTACGCCACGTGGTGGATACGTCAGGCAATTACCCGCGCGATAGCGGATCAGGCGAGAACGATAAGAATACCCGTTCATATCGTCGAAACGATAATGAGACTTTCCAAAGCGGAAAAATCGCTCATGCAGGAACTCGGCAGAGCGCCTCAGCCGGACGAGCTTGCCGAAGAACTTCAGATGCCTATTGAAAAGGTGAGAGAAATCCTTAAAGTGTCTCAGGATCCCGTTTCCCTCGAAGCGCCTGTCGGCGAAGAGGAAGACAGTCACCTCGGCGACTTTATCGCGGACGACGATATCCCCGCGCCTCAGGACGTCGCTTCCCAGATGCTCTTAAAAGAGGAACTCAACGAAGTTCTTGATACTCTTTCCGAAAGAGAGGCGAGAGTTTTAAGGCTCCGTTTCGGACTTGACGACGGCAGAAACCGCACTCTCGAAGAGGTCGGCAGAGAATTTAAGGTCACCCGTGAAAGAATAAGACAGATCGAGGCGAAGGCTTTGCGTAAACTTCGTCACCCGAGCAGAAGCAAGAAACTTAAGGACTTTCTTGACTGATATATGAGAATTATGGCAATAGACCTCGGAGAAGCGCGTACGGGTATTGCGTTAAGCGATCCTTTGGGTCTGATAGCGACCCCGTACTGCGTTTTTTCGGGATACGGAAGAACGCGTCTTAAAGACGCTGTTCTTGATATTATAGAAAAGGAAAACGTCGGGCTGATAATTCTCGGCTATCCGAAAAGAACGGACGGAAAGCCAGGAAAAATGCAGGAAAAAGTTGAAAGTTTCCATACTTTCCTTTCAAAACGTACCGACGTTGAGATAAAACTTGTAAACGAAGCCTTCACAACTGTCATCGCGTCGCAGCACCTCCACGATATAGATATGAACGCGAAAGACCAGCGCAGTATGATCGACGCGGCGGCGGCAGCCGTCCTTTTGCAGGGATATCTTGATTCTTCAAAATAAAAAAACAGGGAATACCGAAAAAAACGGTATTCTTTATTGGCTGAGGACTGATAAGGAAGCAATGCTTCCCCATCAGTCCTCAGCTATTTTTTACTTCGATTTTACAGCTATTGTCTTATGAATTTTACCGCAATAGGGTAAAATACAGTTGTATAAAAAAGAAAGGATGTTAAGAAAGATGAAAAAAATTATCAGTTTACTTGTTGTTGCGGCAATGCTTTGCGCATTGCTCATCGGGTGTTCCTCGGGAAAAACGGGAGTTTCGACAGACGGTTCGACTTCTATGAGCACGGTCATCGGCGCTTTGGCGGAGGCTTTCGAAAACGATACCGGAATTTCGGTAACTTATAACGCGACGGGTTCGGGTTCCGGAATTCAGGCGGTAAAAGAAGGACGCTGCGATATAGGCCTTTCGAGCAGAAATCTCAAAGACGAAGAAAAACAGGCGGGGCTTGACGGCACGGTTCTTGCTTTTGACGGAATAGCCGTTATCGTAAATCCCGAAAATCCTGTTTTGGACCTTGATATTGATACTATAACGAAAATATATACCGGAGAAATAACGAATTGGAAAGAAGCGGGCGGCGACGACGCGGAGATCGTTCTTATCGGCAGAGAAGCGGGAAGCGGCACGAGAGACGGTTTTGAGTCCGTTACGGGTACGGAATCCAAATGCAAATACCGTCAGGAACTCACTTCCACGGGCGACGTCATAACGACGGTTGCGGGAAATCCTAATGCTATCGGTTATGCGTCTCTTGCGGCGGTCAAAGACAGCGTAAAGGCGCTTTCCGTCGGAGGTGTCTCTCCGAGCGAAGATACTGTTAAAAACGGCAGTTATGTAATACAGAGACCTTTTATTCTTGTTACAAGATCGGGTGAAAAACTTTCGGAAAGTGCGCAGTCGTTCTTTGATTACATCACTTCCGCCGCTGCGGGCGACATTATTGCGAAAGCGGGGGCAGTTCCCGCAAAATAAATCGAGGTATTCAGATGAAGAAAAACAGACTGCTTGAAAATACGGTACACGGAGTGTTTCTTATCCTCGGCCTTATTACGGTCGGCTGTGTCCTCGTAATCACCGTATACCTCATTGTTTCGGGCATTCCCGCGATAAAGGAAATCGGTATTTTCAACTTCTTATTCGGAAAGGAATGGGCTTCGACTGCCGCAGAACCGAAATTCGGAATTCTTCCTTTTATTCTGACAAGCGTTTACGGAATGGCGGGGGCTCTTCTTATAGGCGTTCCGATAGGTTTTTTTA
Organism: uncultured Eubacteriales bacterium; assembly: GCA_934501435.1. Taxonomy (GTDB): domain Bacteria; phylum Bacillota; class Clostridia; order Oscillospirales; family UBA644; genus Geddesella. The sequence continues at coordinate 110,655 of CAKSTW010000006.1, read as the reverse complement.
CTGCGGTATTTCTTTCTAAAATCGCAAGCAGGACCGTCAGGCGTATAATGGAAAGTTTCGTGAATCTTCTTGCGGGAATTCCGTCTGTCGTTTACGGGCTCGTCGGAATGCTGGTGCTCGTGCCGTCGGTAAGAAAAATTTTCGGCGTTCCCGACGGTTCGGGGCTTCTTTCGGCAATAATAGTTCTTGCCGTCATGATATTGCCGAACATAATAAAGGTTTCGGTTTCCGCCCTCGACGCAGTTCCGAAAGAGTATGAAGACGCATCCCTTGCTCTCGGAGCAACGGCGACCGAAACGTATTTTCGGGTGTCCGTCCCCGCTGCAAAAAGCGGGATTGCGGCGGCTGTAGTTCTGGGCGTCGGGCGCGCGATAGGGGAAGCGATGGCTGTTATGATGGTAGCGGGAAACGTCGCGAATATGCCGTCCCTTTTCCAGAGCGTGCGTTTTCTTACGACCGCGGTCGCGAGCGAAATGTCCTATTCAAGTCCCGGAAGCCTGCAAAGAAACGCGCTTTTTTCAATAGCGTTGGTTTTGTATCTGTTTATTTTGCTTATAAACGCTACTCTGAATTTCTTTTTGAAGCGGGAGAAGAAAAGATAAATGAAAGCAAACCGAAAATTTTATATATATCTTATGCGGGCGCTGACGTTCGTTTCCGCAGCGCTTACCGCAGCTCTTGTTCTGTTTATTTTTATTTATGTTCTTGCAAAAGGTCTTCCTCATATATCGTGGGAATTCCTTACCACAAAACCGAGTATCCTTGCGGAAAAAATAGGTATTATGCCCGACATTCTGAATACTCTGTATATCGTTGTCGCGACAATAGTCATTGTTTTGCCTCTCGGAGTGGGCGCGGCAGTTTATCTTACGGAATATGCGGGTAACAAAAAGGTCGTTTCCGTAATAGAATATGCCGCGGAAACGCTTTCGGGTATTCCGTCGATAATCTACGGGCTTGTCGGCATGCTTCTTTTTTCGAATAATTTCGGCACAAGCCTTCTTGCGGGAGCGCTTACTCTTGTTATAATGAATCTCCCGACGGTTATGAGAACGACCCAGGAAAGCCTGAAGACGGTGCCGCAGGCGTACAGAGAGGGCGCGTTCGGGCTCGGCGCGGGAAAATGGCGGGTCATTCGTACCGTCGTGCTTCCCGGCTGCGTCGACGGCGTCGTTACGGGATGTATTCTTTCCGTCGGCAGAATTCTGGGCGAATCCGCGGCGCTTCTTTTTACTGCGGGCTTTGCTCATGCCCTTAACGGAATATTCGAGGGGCTTGCAAGACCCGGAGCGACTCTTACCGTCGCGCTTTACGTCTACGCCAAAGAAGAGGGCGAGTTCGGCGTCGCCTTTGCTATTGCCGCGATACTGATGTTTCTGACCTTGCTCATAAATGCGGCGGCAACGGCTGTCGGCAGACATTTTTCAAAAAGGAGAGGTTTATGAACAATATAATGACGGCGGAAAATTTATGTTTATGGTACGGCGACAATCAGGCGCTTAAAAATATAAATATAAATATTCCCGAAAACAGCATCACCGCGCTTATCGGACCGTCGGGCTGCGGAAAATCCACGTTTCTGAAGACTCTGAACCGAATGAACGACCTTATTCCGACCGTTAAAATTTCCGGAAACGTGTTTTACGGCGGACGCGATATCTTTGACAAAAGCATTGACGTGAACGAACTTCGCAGAGATATAGGTATGGTCTTTCAGAAACCGAATCCTTTTCCGATGAGCATTTACGATAATATTGCTTACGGTCCGAGGACTCACGGAACAAAAAACCGCGCGAAACTTGACGCGATAGTGGAAGAAGCGCTTCGCGGGGCTGCTATCTGGGACGAGGTAAAGGACAGACTTAAGAAAAGCGCGCTCGGACTTTCGGGCGGGCAGCAGCAGAGGCTGTGTATCGCCCGCGCGCTTGCAGTAAAACCGAAAATTCTTTTAATGGACGAACCGACCTCCGCTCTCGACCCTATTTCAACTTCGAGAATAGAGGACCTTACTTTGCAGTTAAAGGAAGAATATACGGTCGTAATGGTTACGCACAATATGCAGCAGGCGGTCAGGATTTCCGATTATACGGCATTTTTCCTCCTTGGCGAACTTGTTGAATTCGGAGCGACCGAAAAGATATTTTCACAGCCCGAAGATAAGCGTACCGAAGATTATATTACGGGAAGGTTCGGATAATTATGAGAAACAGATTCGACGAACAACTTGAACTTCTGAATAAAAAAATGACGGAGATGGGCGCTGAATGCGAAAGCATTATCGCTCTTGCCGCCGAAGCGCTGCTTTCCGGAAATACCGCAGAGGCGAAAAAGGCAATGGAACAGGGACATGCGCTCGATCAGATGGAGCGGGAGATTGAAAATATATGTCTTAAACTGCTTCTTCAACAGCAGCCCGTAGCAAGAGACCTGCGCGTTATTTCCGCTGCTCTTAAAATGATCACCGATATGGAAAGAATCGGCGATCAGGCGGAAGATATCGCCGAAATTATCGTTTTCCTTAACGGCAGAACGGGCGCTGAATGTCACGGTATCCGCAAAATGGCGGAGGCAACGATAAAAATGGTGACCGACAGCGTAGACGCCTATGTCCGCGGAGACCTGAAACTTGCCGAGGAAGTCTGCAGATACGATGATGTGGTGGATAACGATTTTTCGCAAATCAAAAAGACCCTTATCGAAATGATTACCGAAAACTCGGCGGACGGGGAATATGCTCTTGATATTCTGATGATAGCAAAGTATTTCGAGCGTATAGGCGACCATGCGGTAAATATCGCCGAGTGGGTCGAATTTTCGGTTACGGGCGTCCATAAAAAATTCTGAAAATTTATAAAAGGCTCTTGACAGGGCCTTTTTCTTTTGCTATAATAAGTGTACCAAGCGATATAGTACACTTATTGCGGAGGATATTATGGTAGAATTTCTTAATATTACAAAATGTTTTGACGGAAAAACAGTTCTTGACAATGTTTCTTTTTCCGTAAAGTCGGGCGGCGTTTTCGGACTTGTCGGAACGAACGGGGCGGGAAAGAGTACGCTTCTTCGACTTGCCGCAGGCGTATATTCCCCCGATAAAGGAGAAGTTCTTATCGACGGAAAAAGAGTTTTTGACTCGGCTGAAGTGAAAGAAAAAACCGTTTTTATAAGCGATGAAGCGTATTTCCCGACAGGTTCTTCCGTTTCCGATATAAAACAGGTCTATTCCGTGTTTTATAAGAATTTTGACGGCGGTGAATTTTCAAGGATAACAGAGTATCTCGGTTTTCGCCCCGAAAGTAAGATAGGATCGTTTTCAAAAGGTATGAAAAAACAGTTGTCGGTCGCCGCAGCACTTGCCTGTAATACCGAATATGTTTTCCTTGACGAAACTTTCGACGGGCTCGATCCGGTGATGCGCAGTTATGTCAAAAAACTGATGTACGAAAAAGCGGAAGGGAAAAATACGACCTTTCTTCTTTCGAGTCATGACATCAGGGAGACCGAAAGCCTCTGCGACGGAGTCTGTATAATCCATGCGGGAAAAACCGTAGTCTGCGGGGATGTTTTTGACATTACGACGGACATGGTCAAGGTTCAGGTGTCTTTCAAAGACGAAAAAGAACCGGTTTTTGACGGGCTTGACATTGTCGGATTATCGTCTCTCGGTTCTGTTTATACGCTTATCGTCCGCGGCGGAGAAGAGAAGACAAGAGAAATACTTATGCAAAAAAATCCCCTGATACTCGATTTTCTGCCGCTGACACTCGAAGAAATATTTATTTACGAAACGGAGGCTGTGGGCTATGCCGAAAAATAATGCTTTTTTTGATCGCCGTTATTTCGTATATCTGCTGAAAAGGATCCTTCCGTTTTTTATTTCCTCGAATATAGTAATGCTGATCTCGTCTTTTCTTATTTATATGAGGAAATCGTCGTATATCTTTCTTTTCGGAGAAGTCTCCGATCTTTCATACGGACTTCTGGCATTCGTTTATATTTATCCCGTGCTTCTCGGCATATTTATATTCCGATTCCTTTTTTCGAAAAAACAGAGCGATTTTGCGGGCTCTCTTCCGATAAACCGTTCCGCGATATTCTGTACGGGCGTTCTGACCGGAGGCATTGCCTGCTTTATTCCGTGTCTTTTGATGACTTTTCTTGCGGGTGTTGAACTTCATGTTTTCTGCGGAAATAATATTTACGTAATTCCCGAAATATATCTGATTACGGTTCTGTTCTGGTTTATCGCGTATTTTTCGGCTTTTATGCTGACTTGTGCGGCGGCGTTTCTTTCGGGAACATACGTTACGCATATAATTCTTACCGCGGTATTCCTGCTTTCACCCGCGGTTCTGGAACTTTCCGTCAGAATTTTCACGGGCGGTTTTTTCAGGAAAAGCACCACGTTTTTGCCGTCGGTATGCGGAATTCCGTATATCTTTATTTCTGATAACAAGGCGGGGCTCAATTCGGTATTCGGAGTGATTTACGGGCTTGTTTTTGCGATCTTACTTATTTTTGCAGGCAAATTTCTTTTCAAAAAACGGAAATTCGAAAAAGCGGGAGAACCTTATGTGAGCCGCTCCGTTTTTGATCTTGTGCGGTTCGGCATTTATCTGCCCGCCTGTTTTGTCTTTGTCTGCGGGCTCGGCAGCGGTTCTTCCGTTTTCCTGCTCTTCTTTTTGATCCTGGGGGTGTTTCTCTGCGAAGTTCTGATGAACAGAGGTCTCCGCAAAGAAATCCTTAAGGGAGCCGCCGTTTTCGGCGTCGCCGTTGTCGTTTCGGTTCTGGTTTATATCGGGCTTTGGAGCGGTGGTCTCCGTTACGAAGGCGAAATCTTTTTTGCCAGCGGCGAAGTCGTTAAAATGACGGCGCATATCCCTAAGTACGGGCAGTTGTCTTTCAGCAACCTTAATCAGGAGACCGTGTCTGTCGAAATACCCGCCGGCAGCAGACTTTTCAACTTGTTAAAGGATAAGGAAACCTTTCCGGGATCAGGAGAAATGTCTCTTTCTTTCACGGCGGAAATAAAGACCGAAAAAAGAACGGAAAGAAGCAGTTTTTCGAAAAGTCTGTCTTCCGAAGAGTTTTCTCTTCTTGTCGAATATCTTTCGGCGGAGGAAGAGTTTAAGAATGATTTTTATTGGCGTTCTTTCCCTGAAAAGCCTCAGGAAATTATTTTTATGCAGGACGGAGTCGTTCTTCACGGGCTTCCGTCGGAGGTTTTCCTTGCGGAAACGACCGATTTTGAAAGCGATCTTGCGGCGGCTCTTTCCGAAAAAGGCGGTTCTTCTTTTATTTCGCGCGTCAACGGCAGAAATTCCGAGCAGGGGCTTTTCGGTATATATTTTGTAAACGGGAAATATCACGTCAGGCGCTCGGCTCTTTCGGGAGAAAACCTTTCGCGGATATATGAATATTTCAATTCCGAAGCCGAAGTTCCCGAAAAAGGCAGACCTTATATCTCAAGCGGCAAAAATACCGATCTTTTATACTTCACCGGCAGCGGTTATCTGCCGTCGGAGGTCGTGCGCTCGGCTGTCGCGAAATCGAAGTCTGCCGACGGGGCTGTTACCGTGAAACTTCCGACGTATCTCAATTTCTATACGGCGGTGTTTGTTGATAAAACGGCTCTGCAGGAAGTGTTTGCCGATTATTATAATAAAACGCTGTCCGCGCTTAAAAACAGGGAAGACCTTCCTTCTTCCGTCAGTCTTCTCGGCGGCATCTTCGAAAAGAAATATTCGACCGAATCTTTCGACCTTCTCTCGATAGGCTACGACAAGGAATCGATAGGCGGCTTTATCTCGGCGATAATTCCTTATGCCGAAGAGTTCGAAAATATCGGAGACGGCGAGTATTATTATATTTCCTGTTTTATAAACGGCATGCCTATGAATATTTATCTGCCTAGAACGGAAAACGTCGAAAAAGTCCTCTCGAAATATCTTCCGTCCGGCAATAAAATAATCGACAGAGATGTTCCGCAGGTTACCGCAATGTCCGTAAACGGCACGCAGATAACCGATCCCGACGATATTTCGTATATTCTGAAGGGAACGGGGCTTAAAGGTTCTGCGGACTCCTTTTATGCCGTCCCCGAAATAAAATATTCCGACGGAACGGCGGAAAAAGGAGGAGGGATTCTTCTTACTGAAAAGATGATCGCTCTTTTGAAAAATAAATACGGAATTACCGCCGAAGACGAGTACAGCGTGGTTCTTACGGCGGAAAAGAGGAGGTAGCGGATTGTTTACGGTCAATACCTTCAGCAAACTTCCCGTATGGGAGCAGATAACCGAGGAAATTAAAAAGTATATTCTTCTCGGATTTTTGAGACCCGGCGACAAGATCCCGTCGGTAAGGGAATTTTCGCTCAAAGCGGGCGTAAACCCGAATACCGTTGCGAAATCTTACGGCGAACTGACGAGGCTCGGAATAATTTCCGCCGCCGGCGGTATCGGAACGTTTGTCACGCCCGACGCCGTTGAAAAAATAAAGGAACTTTCAAGAAAAAAACTGCCCGAATTCGAAAATTTCGCAAAAGATTTTCTGCGTTCGGAAATTACCAAGGAAGAACTTATTTCCGTAATTGAAAATATCGAGGAGAATAAAAATGAGAACTAAAAAGAAAACACAACTGAAAATTACGGCGATAAGCCTCTTTCTTATCGCGGCGCTCACTTCGGTATGTATCATTTTCGCAATGTCGAACGCCGCGAAAGCGCAAGCCGAGAAAATTATTTCGGGCGCTTATTATTCGGAACTTGCAAGCCCCGAAGTTTTTGTTCCCGCAGAGCCGGAAACGGCGGTTACCGTATCCGCGAAAAACGCGATAGTCTATTCATATAAGAGAAGCCGTCCCCTGTATGAAAAAACGGAGAACGGCGGGAAAATATACCCCGCAAGCACGACAAAACTGCTCACCGCCTATACCGCGCTTCAGTTTCTGTCTCCCGACGACGTTATAACCGTCGGCGACGAGATCGGACTTATTCACCCGCTTTCTTCGAGAGCATATCTGAAAATCGGACAGAAGATCAAAGTTGCTTCCGTTATGAAAGGTATGCTTATGCCGAGCGGAAACGACGCCGCTTACGTTCTTGCCGCGGCGGCAGGCCGTAAAATAACGGGCGACCCGGAGCTTTCCGCAAAGAAGGCGGTCTCGGCGTTTGTCGATGAAATGAACGGTTTTGCGAAGACTTTGGGTCTTGAAAACACTCACTTTACCTGTCCCGACGGAATTCACGACGACGATCACTATACGTCCGTTTACGATATGGTCAAAATTACTAAATACGCGCTGTCGGATCAGACGATAGCCGAAGCCGTAAAAACATTCAGGGCGACCGTGAGGTCCGAAAGCGGCGAAATCAACGAATGGAAAAACACGAATAAACTCCTCGACCCGGATTCCGATTATTACTGTGCGGACGCAATAGGCGTAAAGACAGGATACACCGAGAGCGCGGGGAACTGTCTTGTCGCGGCGTTTGAAAAAGACGGCGAAAAGTATATTATCGCGGTCTACGGTTGCCCGACGGCTCTTTCGAGGTTCAGTGACGTGCTGACGTTATACAACGCGTATTGCAAATAAAAAATCCGCGTATAATTTTTCAATTTAAGGAGAAAAATATACGCGAGGTGATATAAATGATGATAATTGACAGAATAGCACTTTGCCTTACGGTCATCGGAGCGATAAACTGGGGGAGCGTCGGGATTTTTTCCTTTGATATCGTTGCGTGGCTTTTCGGCGGTGCGGGTTCCGCAATAAGCCGCATAGTATTTACTCTCGTAGGACTTGCGGGACTTTGGTGCATATCTCTTCTTTTCAGAGAAAGAGACAAAGAATTTGAAGGCTGACGGTTTCCGTCGGCTACATAGAGGTGCTTTATGCTTGAAATTAAAAATCTGACAAAAACATATAAACCGAAAAAGGGAGTTCCTGTAAAGGCTCTTGACGGCGTATCTCTCAATTTTCCCGACAGAGGAATGGTCTTTCTTTTGGGAAAATCAGGGAGCGGAAAGTCAACGCTTCTCAATCTTCTGGGAGGGCTCGATACCTGCGACGGAGGCGAAATAATTATAAAGGGCGTTTCGTCGAAAACGTTTAAGCAAAAACATTTCGATTCGTACCGAAATACATATATAGGCTTTATTTTTCAGGAATACAACGTTCTTGATGAGTTTTCGGTCGGTGCGAATATCGCTCTTTCGATAGAACTTCAGGGCAGAAAGGCGACCGATGAGGAAATAAACGACATTCTTCGCGAAGTCGACCTTGACGGCTACGGGAAAAGACAGCCGAACGAACTGTCGGGCGGGCAGAAGCAGAGAGTCGCAATAGCCCGCGCCCTTGTAAAGAACCCGAAGATCATAATGGCGGACGAACCGACGGGAGCGCTTGACTCCGCGACGGGTAAACAGATCCTTGACACCCTTAAAAAACTCTCAGCCGACAAACTTGTCATCGTTGTTTCTCATGACAGGGAGTTCGCGGAAAAATATGCCGACAGAATAATCGAACTTTCCGACGGCAAAATAATAAACGACGTCACTTATACCGAAAAGCCGACAGCCGAAGCGCCGTTGACTTTCTCGGGAAAAACGGTTACCGTTTCCGAAGGGTATCACCTTACCGAAGACGACAGAATAAAAATTAACGAATATATAGACAAATTAAAGAGCGGCGCCGAAATTTCCCTTGACGGAAAGCACGGCGGCAGAACTTCCGTTCCGACAGATAATTCGGCGATACAAAACGACTCGAAAGACCCCTTCATGCTGATAAAATCGAAACTTCCCATAAAAGACGCCGCAAAACTCGGAGTAAGCGGGCTTAAGCATAAAAAATTCAAGCTTGCCGTAACGGTTTTACTCTCCGTTATCGCGTTTTCGCTTTTCGGAGTTTCCGACGCCATGAGTTCGTATAAGCATTTCGACGCCTGCGCAAAGTCCATAAAAGATTCGCAGATAACTTATGCCGGCTTCAAGAAAGCGAAAAGGATATGCTATTCGCCCGAAAGTTTTTATTACGACCACTATAATACAAAACTTGACGACAACGATATAGAGACAATTAAAAAAGATGTCGGGTTTGAGGTTCGCGGCGTATATCTTCCCGAAGAAGGTTTTCTCAATTTCTCGCGGCAGATAGACGCTTCCGGAAACAAAATAAACGACGATTACAGACAACTTGATCAGGCTTTCGGCGGCTTTGTCGAAACGGACGACGGATATCTTGCAAACCTCGGTTATAAACTGATTTCGGGTCGGCTTCCCGACGGCTCGAAAAACGAGATCGCGGTTTCGAAATATATCTCGGAACTTTTTGTCTTTGCAAAATACATACAGACTGAAAACGAAATCGTCGGCAGGACGTTTGAGTTCGGCGGTGAGAAGTATACCGTCGTCGGAATTATAGATACGGGGGTTTCTCTTAAAACATATCTGAAGAAAAACGAAACTTCCGAAAACGGAGAAAATAACCTTATAGATCAGATAAACAGCATGGCGGTTCAGTCCGAACTGAATTATCGGAAGACTTACAGCCTTTCTGACGCGGCGTTTGTCGGCGACGGCTTTATTTCAAACCTTAAAGCAAAAATGCCGGAGCCGGAGCCCAAAATCGTGAAAAACCCTTATATCTCTTCTTTTTCCGCAATAAAGGATCTCAGGGTTTATCCCAATATCGTTCTGCCCGATACCTCTCTTGATTTTTCGTCGGTGACATGGCTGTCAGAAGAAAAACAGTCTCTTGCGGAAAATGAAATAGTCGTAACGTCCGACGTCTTTTTCGATAATTCATGGAAATCGCCTCTTTCAGCCGATAATTCCTGCGTGCTTTCAACCGATTATATGATAGGTGAGTATAAAGTTGAGAATAAAGACGCGAAAATTGTCGGGATAATAGAATCCGACGAAAAAGGACAGACGCTTTTCGTCAGCGAAAAATTATATTCTTCATTGATTGAAAAAGACAGTGGGATATATTCTTATGCGGTCGGGAAAATGCCTGATAATGCGGACGAGATCAAAGCGCTTGTGCAATACGGCGACCTTACCGAAACGACTGCAAAAACGGTTTATTCGCTCGAGAATGCGGTTATAAACCAGACGAGCGGTCTTAAGGGAGGATTTAAGGCTTTATCTTCTGTCTTCCTGTGTGTGGGAATCGGCTTCGCGCTTTTCGCGGCGCTTATGCTCTCGAATTTCATAAGCATCAGCATCTCTTACAAAAAACGGGAAATAGGAATTCTTCGCGCGATAGGCTCCCGCAGCAACGACGTTTTCAGAATATTCTTCTCCGAAAGTTTCGTTATCGCCGCAATAAACTTTATCTTTGCCTCGGCAGTTACGGCGGTTGCCGTCGCCGTGATAAATTCTGCGATAAGAAAATCGACGTTCCTTCTTATTACTGTTTTGTCGTTCGGCATACGTCAGATATTGCTCCTTCTTTGCGTGAGTATGCTCACGGCGTTTCTTGCAAGTTATATACCCGTTAAACGCATCGCCTCGAAGAAACCCATCGACGCAATAAGAAACAGATAACAAAAAGCCCCCGGAAATCTTCCGGGGGCTTAAACCATTCAGGTCAAATTACATTGTGATGAATATGAATTTGAGAATGAAGAGTATGGAGATTATCGTTACGATAATATCTTTCTTGGTGTATTTTCCGGAGAAAATAGCGATAAGAGTGTAAGCGATCGCTCCGATGCCGATACCGTTTGCAATGGAGTAGGTAAGGGGCATCATGATGAGTGCGAGGAATGCGGGAATAGCGGAACTCATATCCGACATATCAACTTTCGCGAAGCTCTTAAGCATAAGAACGCCGACGAAGATGAGTGCGGGGGAAGTTGCGCAAGAGGGAACGATGGAAGCAAGCGGTGTGAGAACGAGGCAGAGAGCAAAGCAGATAGCGGTTACAAGGCTTGTAAGACCGGTTCTGCCGCCTGCCGCAACGCCTGCGGAAGATTCGACGAATGTGGTACAGGTAGATGTTCCGAGAATAGCGCCGGAAACGGTTGCGATAGAGTCGCACATCATACATTTGTCAACGTTGATCGGGTCGTTGTTTTCGTCGAGCATTCCTGCTTCGGAAGCAGTTCCGTAGAGGGTGCCGAGAGTGTCGAACATATCAACGAGGCAGTAAACAAGGATAAGCATTATAGCGTTGAAGATAACGCCTGCATTTTCAAAACCGCCGAATGCATGAGACCAGGATTCGGGTTTGAATACTCCGACAATACCGATTTCCGCGAAATCTTTGAAGGACTGACCTATCTGACCGAAGTCGAAGGTGGGAAGAGTCCATGTTGTGAGGTAGTAAAGAACGGTAACAGCCGCAATGGTAATGATTATGCTTCCTTTTACGTTCTTTTTGGTGAGGATTCCGACAAGGATAAGACCCACGAAGGTGAGAACAACGGGAGCTATGGCAGTCCATACGCCCATAGCGCTTTCAGCATTTGTGATAGCACCGTGGAAATCGAAGAACTGAACGAAAGTGTACTGGTTTGCCTGGATAAGACCTACGTTCTTGAAACCGATGAAAGCAATAAAGAGACCGATACCTGCGGGAATTGCCTTTTTGAGACATTCGGGAAGAGAGGTCGCTATCTGCTGTCTTATGCCGCTGAACGAAAGGATAAGGAAGAGAATACCTTCGCAGAGAATGATTACGCAGCCTGCCTGGTATCCTTTGATCGGGTCGCCGCCGTTAATGATTTCCGGCAGAATGAAAGAAACGAAGAAGAATGAGTTGAGTCCCATTCCGCAAGCCTGAGCAAACGGCATTTTCGCAAGGAAAGCCATAAGCAGGGTACCGATGGTAGCGACAAGTATGGAAGCAACGTAAACGGAGTTCCAGATCTGTCCGCCGCCGAGAGTCGGGTCGAAGCTTGTAATCTGATTGGGGTTTGTGACTACTATGTACGCCATAGCAAAGAATGTGGTCAGACCGGCAAAAATTTCGGTCCTGATGTTAGATCCGCGTTCCGAGATCTTGAAGAATTTGTCCATTGTTTTCCCTCCTGAATTTTTTCCTTTAATATAAAAAAGACGGTACGACTTTTCCGTACCGTCCGAAAATTAAAAGCAAAAAACCCTCCACGAAACACTTATTCCGTGAAAGTCTTTCTTTTAATAGTCGGGCAATAACGGAGCCCGGTAGAGACTTGAGAACCGTATCTTCTCAATTATATTAAAAGTTCTATATGCCTATTATACCATATATTTTGTATAATGCAATACTAATCGGCAAAAAGTTGCATTTTTTTTGAAATTCATTCGGTAAATTCCGGTGACACTTGACATAAGCGTTTTTTTGATGTATACTAAAGCGTATGCTTTTGAAAACTATATGGAGGCGATATCATGTTATATCACAAGATGAAAGTCGCGGGCATAGATTGCTCTCTTCCTATATGTAAGGTCACCGACGATCTTTATATAGGCGCTTTCGTTATTTTGGGAAACGCAAAACTTTCCGAAGCGGCGGCTGCCGAACTTCTGAAAAAAGCGCCCGAATACGATTACATAATCACGGCGGAAGCAAAGGGAATTCCATTGGCTCACGAAATGGCAAGACAGCACGGCGACAAAGCCTACGTTGTTGCGAGAAAATACCCGAAACTTTATATGACCGGAGTTTTCGAAGTGACGGTAAATTCGATAACCACCGATAAACAGCAGAAACTTTATCTTGATATTGCGGAAGCCGATCTGATAAGAGGTAAAAGAGTCCTTATCGTCGACGACGTAATTTCAACGGGAGAATCTCTCAAGGCGATAGAAAAACTCGTTGAAGAAGCGGGCGGAAATATCGTGGGAAGAATGGCGATACTTGCCGAGGGCGACGCCCAGCAGAGAGAAGACCTTGTCTATCTCGAAAAACTCCCCGTGTTTGATAAAGACGGCAATATAATAGGTTAAAATTTATGGGTTGAAGAATTTTTTCTTCAACCCGTTTTTATTGAGGACAGCAATTTTCCGCTTTGTTTTCTAAAATATTTACACGAAAGGAAGTGTAAATATGGAAGAAAAAATAATAAATATTCTGACGGGCTTATCGTCCGAACCGTCCCCGACGGCGTCCGCGCGGCTCAAGGAGGATCTTTTTCTTGACAGTCTCGCCCTCGTAACTCTTCTCATAGAAGCCGAAAAAGCATTCTGTATAACTTTTGACGAATCGGATCTCGACCCGACGGCGTTGATAACGGTCTCCGATGTTTTTTCATTAGTGAAAAAATATATTGCGGACGATGAGGCGTAGTGCGGAACTGCCCCTTACGGAGCCTTTCTATTCGACCTATCACAATCAGGCAATAGCCGGGGCGATAATTACCGGAAATCCGTCGATCGGAAACTGGTTTCTTAACGAGGGCGTAATTCTTTCCTGCGACAGGGAATTTGCGGTTACCGACTGCACAACTCCCCGAATCGGGATCAAAAACACGTCATGGGACGTCTGCCCGTATTTTACGCGCGTTTATCACGACCTGCGGTATCTCGGCGGATATTCCGATTATCTTATTATAAATCTTATTGATAACGGCTATTACGTCTGTTTCGGCGGCACCGACGATTATTATATCAAAGGAAAGAGCTTTTACGGGGAAAGGCATTTCGATCATGACGGAATGATATGCGGATATGACCGTAATGATAAGACTTTTACCGTTTACGCCTATGACGAAAGCTGGCTGCTGAAAAAATTCAGAACGCCGTGGGAAAGTTTCAGAAAATCAGTGAAATCAATGCAGAACCGCTGGAATTACGGTTATATTGAGGGCGTAAAGCCGACAAAAGAACAAGTTGAATTTTTGCCGAAGAGGGCGCTTGAAAACATACGGGAATACATGGATTCGTCTCTCGAAAAATATCCCGCGAATACGGAAGCCCCCGCTTACGGCATCGTCGTTATGGATTATGCCGCAAAATATGTTGAAAAACTCTTTTCCGAAAGTATTCCGTACGACCGTACCGACAGACGTTTTATGCGCGTGATATGGGAGCATAAAAGGGGAATGTATGAGAGGATAACTCTTATCGAAAAGGCTTTCGGCATGGATTCTTTTCTCTCCGACAAATACAACGGACTTGTCGAAAACGCAAACAGGCTTCGCCTGCTTTTTGCCGCTCATTGTCTGAAACGCAGACCCTCTCTCCTACCGATAATAAGAGACGGGCTTTGTGAGATAAAGGCGGCTGAAAAACTTATCCTTGAAATCCTTTTATATCAGACCGACGGGAAAATATGAAAAAAATATGTATCCTTTGAATATCTGTTGAAATTTTCCGATACAGGTGGTATAATTGTGTTATCAAAGGAGGTAAGATTTTATGGATAATCTGCTGAAAAGAATAGATTTTAACGAAAAAAAAGGTTTTATATGTGATATGGACGGTGTCATCTATCACGGAAACCGTATCTTACCCGGGGTCGCGGAATTTATTAAGTGGCTTCATGATGAAAACAAAGAATATCTTTTCCTGACAAATAACAGCGGATATACTCCGAGGGAACTTAATCAGAAACTTGCCCGTATGGGGCTTGATGTCTCAGAGGAGCATTTCTACACTAGCGCTCTGGCGACGGCGGCGTTTCTCAAGGAACAGGCTCCCGGCTGTTCGGTCTTTGCTATCGGCGAGGCCGGGCTTCTCAACGCGCTTTACGACGCCGGAATTACCATGAACGACGTAAATCCCGATTATGTAGTCGTGGGCGAGGGACGTTCCTACTCTCTTGATACGCTGACAAAAGCCACCAATCTCGTTATGGCGGGAGCAAAACTCATCGGCGCAAATTCCGACGTTTCGGGTCCTATCGAAGAGGGAATTGCGCCCGCATGCCGCGCGCTGATAGCCCCCGTCGAAATGGCGACCGGTAAACAGGCGTATTTCTGCGGAAAACCGAACCCCCTGATGATGAGAACGGGACTTCGCCTGCTTCATTGCCATTCCGCCGAGGCGGTTATGGTCGGCGACCGTATGGATACCGACGTCATTTCGGGAATGGAAAGCGGTATGTCTACGGTTCTCGTCCTTTCGGGCGTTTCGACCAAAGAGACCCTTAAAACTTACGCTTACCGCCCGACCGTGGTCCTTAACGGAGTCGGAGATATTGTGACCATGGCGGCAAAAACAAAAAAATAACCTTTGTAAAAGATTATGGCTGATATGTGGGAGAACCATAAAAAGGTTTTTTCGCATCGAATATGAATTTAAGTTTTCACATAAATTCAGTATCAAGTGGCAAAAGTGATATTGCTTACTTTGCTCACCGGAATATTATATTGTCGCTCACACTCGCGTAGTTATTATCACACGACCAAGTCGGCTATATTGTTGTTGTAAGGCAATATCGCTCGCCATGAGGTGAATATAACAAAAAAAGCACTTGCGAAAGCAAGTGCTTTTTTTGTTGGTGCGGGTAAAGGGACTTGAACCCCCACGTACGTAGACACCAGATCCTAAGTCTGGCGCGTCTGCCAGTTCCGCCATACCCGCGTGGATTTATTATATCATAAAAGCATATATAAGTCAAGCGTCGGTTTGGAGGTGGAGCTTGAAAGGCAGTTGTCAGCCGGAGAGTTTTTCCCTGATTTCCGCAAGTATTTTTTTCTCTTTTCTTGAGATCTGAACCTGCGACGTTCCGAGAATTGCGGCTGTTTCCTGTTGTGTTTTTTCGAGGAAATAGCGCAGAGTGATTATTTTTCGCTCCTGCGGGGGCAGGGTGTTTATTATTTCTTTCAACGCAAAATTTTCGAGGTCGTTTCCGTCTTTTGCCTTGACGGTGTCTGCAACCGTCGTCTTGCCGTCGGAACCTATCGGGTCGTCAAAAGAGCAGGGGACGCTTCCCGCGTCGGATACCAGCGGTATTTCTTCGACGGGAATACCCGTTTCCTCCGATAATTCCGATACAGTCGGGCTTCTTTCGAGTTTTTTCGAAAGTTTTTCTTTTGCTCTCTGTAATTTCAGAAACTGTTCGCGCAGACTGCGGCTGACTTTTACAGCGCCGTTATCTCTGAGATATTTTTTTATTTCTCCCGCGATAACGGGAACGGCGTAGGTTGAAAGTGCAAGACCTCTCGACGGGTCGAAGTTCCTGATTGCTTTCAGTAGCCCTATCGTACCTATCTGAACAAGGTCTTCAAATTCCGTTCCGCTGAAAGAGAACCTTTTGGCGACGGCTTTTACAAGCCCCATATTCTGCCCGATAAGTAAACTTTCGTTTTCTTCGGGTGCTTTTTCGAGTTCTTTTAAGAGCGTGAGGTTGTCCGTCATTTTATTTTCAGTGATTTTTCAATATAAACGGAAGTGCCTCTGCCTTCTCTTGAAGAAACGCGGAGCCTGTCCGAAAAAGTCTCCATAATGGTAAACCCCATACCGGCGCGTTCGTCGCTTCCGGTTGTGAAAAGGGGAACCATGGCTCTTTTGATGTCGGAAATCCCGACCCCTTTGTCTTTTACGACGATTTTTATTGTTTTGTCTTCGTAAAGGGTCGCTTTGATATGTATTATCCCGTCTGCGTTTTTATATCCGTGGACTATCGCGTTTGTCACGGCTTCCGAAATTACGGTTTTGAGTTCCGAAATCGCCTCTATTGTCGGGTCTGCCTGCATTGCGAAAGCCGATACCAGTGTTCTTGCAAGACTTTCGTTTACGGATCTGCTCGGCATTGAAAAGTCTATTGAATTAGTTACGGATTTTTGCATTTGAAATTTTCTCCTTTTTTCTGAATTCTACGAGGTTGTCGATTTTTGAAAGTCTGAATATGTTTTCGACCGACGACGGCAGTTCTTCAAGGGCGAGAGTAAAACCTTCGCTTACCGAGAGTTTGTATCTGCCGAGAACTACGGCGATTCCGCTGCTGTCGCAAAACTGAACTCTTCTGAAATTCAGCACGACTTCCTGCGGCTCGCTTTGCAATATGAGCCGGTCGATTTCTTTTCTTATTTCTCCCGCGCTGTGATGGTCGATGTCTCCCGAAAGATATATTCTTAATATTCCGTTGTTTATCTGATATTCCATACTATCACGTCCTTTATAAATAATATAGCAGATAACCGCTGTCGCTTTTTGTAAAAACGGATACCTGCATAAAAAAAGAACCTCATTTCTGAGGTTCTTACTGTATTTATTTTCTTTCGAGTTCTTCGATTTTTTTCTGAATTTCCTCGAGCTCGATCGCTGTCGGGTCGGGAATGTGGATCTGGTCCATATCTTTTGACGGAACGGCGGGTTCCGCTTTCTTGACTACCTTTGCGGGAATTCCGACGGCGGTGGAATTCGGAGGAACTTCGCTCAGAACAACCGCCCCCGCGGCGATTTTTGAATTGTCGCCGACCTTGAAAGGGCCGAGAACTTTCGCGCCCGCGCCGACCAATACGTTGTTTCCGAGCGTCGGGTGTCTTTTCCCCGTGTCTTTTCCGGTACCTCCGAGAGTAACGCCCTGATAAATAGTGCAGTCGTCGCCTATTTCGGTCGTTTCGCCGATAACGACTCCCATACCGTGGTCGATAAAGAAACGCTTGCCGATCGTTGCTCCCGGGTGGATTTCAATACCCGTCTTGTGTCTTGTTCTCTGCGAAATATATCTTGCGATAAAATAATGTTTTCTTTTATAGAACCAATGTGCGACTCTGTGCCACATAACGGCGCGGAATCCCGAATAGAGAAAGAAAACCTGAGCGGAAGAGGTTGCGGCGGGGTCTCTTTCTTTTATATTATTTATTTCCTCTTTTATATTATCAAACACGGAATCTCCTTCCGAGCCTAAATTTTAACGGTTTTTCCTCTCGGAATTTTTACATGGTTTCCCTTGACGAGTATATAGACGTCGAGGGCTGACGGATTGTGAACATAGTTCATATCGAGAGTAAAATCGAGGGATTCATAGGCTCTTATATAGTTGTAAATATCAATGTTTGTTGCGTACCATGTGTCCGGGCGGTCGGAAAGCGACTTGAAAAAATTTTCGATTACATTCCAGTTTTTGTCGGCGTCAAATTCATAACTGTGACCCCAAAGATAAAAGAGCATCGGGTCGGCGCCCACGTCTTCGTCTTTGAATTCGGAAATAAGACCTGACAGGTTTTTATCGTTATGGTGACACGTCGGATCAAGTCTTAACCAATCGGTCGGAACGGAAAATTTGCCGCTCGACGCCGTGGTCCGCGCGTAGAATATGCCTGCCGCCTTCAAAGCTGCGACCGTTTCGTCTGAATAAGTTCCGAACGGATACGCAAGACCGTGAACGGGGATTTTTGCGAGTTTTTCGAGACAACATCGGTCGGAAAGAATCTCTTCAAGAGCCAGAGAAGAGGGGAGTCTTTCAAGAAACGTATGCGTCTGCGAATGGCAGGCTATTTCCATATTATGCTTTTTGTAAAGAGAAATCGCTTCCTTTGCGGGCAGTCTGCGGTCGTAAATGGTATTGTCGGAATATTTTGTTCCGGGTTTTGCAAAACAGCCGCTGTTAAGGTTAAAAGTACCCTTAAAACCGTAGTCGGACATCATCTCGACAAGTTTAACGTCCTGTTCTACGCCGTCGTCGTAACTTAAAGTTACGGCTTTTGTTTTGAAATCGGGGAAGCGTAAAAATTTGATCTTCATTTTGATTTCCTCATTGATTTTTTATCAAAGTCATAAAACAAACGCACTCCACATGCCCCGTTCTCGGGAACATATCGAAAGGCTTTATTCTTTCGATCTTATAGCGTTTTTCGTCTTCGTTAAGTCTCTGAATATCCCGTGCCTGGGTCGCGGGGTTGCAGGATATGTATACGATCTTATCGGGAAGATATTCTTTCAAGGCGGCTATTGTTTCTTCGGTAAGTCCTTTTCTAGGCGGGTCGAGAGTTACGACGTTCGGCGATCCAACCGCAAAAAGGTCATGCAGCTCGGAGATCTCGCTCATGTCCGAAAGGAAAAATTCAGCGTTTTTTATCTTGTTTGCCGCGGCGTTTGCAACGGCATTTTCGACGGCGGAACGAACGATTTCGACTCCGTACGCGTGTTTTACTTTTCGGGCCGCCGCAAGCGTTATTGTTCCTATTCCGGAACAGACGTCGAGCAGAATGCCGTTTTCTGTCAGAAAGCCGCTTTCGGTTACAAAATTATAAAGATTTTCGGCCTGCTCGCTGTTTGTCTGATAAAACGAGAGGGGAGAAATTCGGAACTTCAGACCGCAGAGTATGTCGGTAATCGTTTCCGAACCCCATATAAGGATACAGTCTCTGCCGAGGATCACATTGTCTCTGCGTTTGTTTATGTTAAGGTATATGCTCTTTACATTTTTATTTTCCGCGATCGCGGAGGTGAACTGCTCTTTATGCGGAAGTCCGCTGCCCGTTGTTACAAGGCAGACCATTATCTCGCCTGTCGCATGGGCTTTCCTTAAATAGAGATGTCTTACGAATCCTGTCCCGGTTGTTTCGTCATAAGGTTTTATATTGAATTTCTTTATGAAATCCTGCGTTGTCTTTATTATTTTTGCAAAGTCCGGATCCTGAAGAAAACAGTCGTTCACATCAACTATTCTGTGAGAGCGTTTTGCGAAAAAACCGAAATTGCCGTCGGCAGAGATCGGGTACTGTACTTTGTTGCGATAACCCGAAACAGATGGCGACGGTTCGACGTCTTCGACGGTGCAGCAATAATCCGGACAGTTTTTTTCAAAGGCGTTGACAATACAGTTTTTCTTATAGCGAAGTTCGGTTTCATAGTTTATATTCTGATATGTGCAGCCGCCGCATTTCGAAAAAGAAGGGCAGGCGGGGTGAATCCTGTCGCCCGACGGAGAGATTATATTTTCGATTATGGCAAACGCATGGTTTTTGAGAATTTTGACTATTCTGCAATCGACAATGTCTCCGATGACCGCCCCGTGAATAAATATCACAAATGCCGAAAGGTCTTCGCCTGTGTATCTTGCGACTCCGAGACCTTCGAAGGTCATATCCGTTACCGTAAGTTCAACAATATCGTTCTTTTTTAACATTCCTTGCCTCACTTCGTCAAAATTCCGTTATTCATAGTATATTATATCACAAAACCTGCGTTCAGTCAAGGTAATACGGCGAAAAAATATACCGCGGACATTGTTTGTCCGCGGTATATTTATTAAAGTTTGTCCGCAATGTCGTAGATGAGTTTTTCTGTCTTTTCCCAACCGAGACAAGGGTCGGTTATCGACTTTCCGTAAACGCCGTCTTCGGGTTTCTGATTTCCGTCTTCGAGATAACTTTCGATCATAAGCCCCTTGACGAAACTCTTTAATTTTTCGTTGTGGTTTCTGCTGTGGATAACTTCTTTGCTTATGCGTATCTGTTCGAGATATTTCTTGCCCGAATTTGCGTGGTTTGCGTCGATTATGACCGCCCTGTTCTGCAAATTCTTGCTTTCGTAAAGTTCGCAGAGTTTGAGCAGTTCTTCATAGTGATAGTTTGAACTGTTTCTTCCCTGATCGTCGGTGCTTCCGCGTAAAATCGCATGAGCGAGCGGATTTCCTTTGCTTTCGACTTCCCAGCCTCTGTAAATAAAGGTGTGGCTGTGCTGCGCGGCGATTATTGCGTTCATCATTACCGAAAGGTCTCCGCTTGTCGGATTTTTCATTCCAACGGGGACTTCAATGGCGCTCGACGTGAGTCTGTGCTGCTGATTTTCAACCGAGCGCGCTCCGACCGCGACATAGGAAAGCAGATCGGAAAGGTACCTGTGATTGTCGGGATAGAGCATTTCGTCGGCGCAGGTAAAGCCGGTTTCCTTTATCGCTCTCATGTGAAGTTCTCTGATCTTTATTATGCCCGCAAGCATATCGGGCGCGGCATGAGGGTCGGGCTGATGAAGCATTCCCTTATATCCGTCGCCCGTAGTGCGGGGTTTGTTTGTGTATATTCTCGGAATGATGAGAATTTTGTCCTTTACTTTTTCCTGGACTTCGCGAAGCCGTGAAATGTATTCTATAACGGGGTCTTCGCTGTCGGCGGAGCAGGGGCCTATAATAAGAAGAAATTTATCGGAAGTTCCACGGAAAATATCTCCGATCTCGATATCTCTCTTTGTTTTGATCTGTGACATTTCGTGCGTTACCGGGAACATTTCTTTTATTTCCATGGGTACAGGCAGTTTTCTTTTGAATTCGCAATTCATTTTTCTTTCCTCCGTTTATCTGTGTTTATCAAATTGGATTTTTCTCCTGGTCGAAAGTTTCATTATTTCGCGCAGGCTTTCTCTGTCGTCTGTGTCGAGATATTTTTTTATCTTTTCAAGTTCGTTTATGAACATATCGATTTCGCCCGAAAGATATTTTTTGTTAAGTAAAAACAGTTCCGACCACATTTCGTCGTTTATTTTCGCGATACGGATAAGATCCCGGAAAGAGTCTCCCGTATATTTGACAAGGTCGTCGTTTGTGTTGCAGGTCATAAGGGAAATTGCAATACAGTGCGTAAGCTGCGAAAGAAAACCTATCATTTTATCGTGTTCTTCGATCGAAAGTTCGCTTATCCGCGAAAATCCGAGTATTTCTCCGAGCCTTTTGCATATTTCTATTGCTTCCCGCGTGTTTTTTTCGGTCGGGGTGACTATAAAGTTCGCCGCCTTGAAAATGTTGCCGTCGGCATACTCTATCCCGCGGCTTTCGCGTCCCGCCATCGGGTGGCTTGCGATAAATTCAAGGTCGGGGCGGAGAAGCGCCTGTATCTTCGGTACGACCGCCGATTTTACGCCCGTAACGTCTGTTAACAGAGTTCCCGGAGTTATTAACCCCTGATTTTTTTCAAGCCATTCCGTCAGTATATGCGGATAAAGAGCAAAAATGATAATATCCGCGTTTTTTATTATGTTTTCATCGACCTCTGTCGTTCCTTCGGAAATCATTTTCTTTTTCAAAGCGTAATCAATGTCTTTTTGTTCTTTTGTTATCGCTTTTACTTTGTAGCCTTTTGCGCTGAGCGCTTCCGCGTAACTTCCTCCGATAACGCCGAGACCGATTATCAAAAATTCGGTGTCTGCTGTTATTTTATTCATATTTTACCTCAATTCCGAGTTTTTCCAGATCTTTCCAATAGTCGGGATAACTTTTTCTTACCGCTTCGGCGCCTGTTATCGTTCCGCCCGTAACGGAACATATAACCGAAAGAGCCATCGCTATTCTGTGGTCGTTATGGGACGAAAGGGGAGACGTCGGAAAATGCAGGGGCGCTTTCTTTACCGTTATTCTGTTGTCTTCAACGGTAATGTCGGCACCGAACTTTTCAAGTTCCTCTTTCATTGCGTTTCCTCTGTCCGACTCTTTATAGCGAAGCCTTGCCGTATTTTCAAGCGTCGCTCCGTTTTTTAAGGCGGCGACCGCTAAAAGTACGGGCGCAAGGTCGGGACAGTTTCCGATATCGAGAACGGGTGTTCCGCCGTTCAGTTTGCGGTAATATTCTCTGTAAACGGAGTCTCCCTGTTTTGAGTTTTCCGAAAGTCCCGTAACCGTAACGTCGCCTCCGATAAGCCCGAAAGCGTCGGGGAAAGCGGCGTTCGAAAAGTCTCCTTCGACGGTTTGGGTAATCGGCGAATACTGCCGGTTTCTGAAAATTCTTACAGAGTTTCCGTCTTTTTCATATTTTATTTTTGCAAGGTCGAGAGTTTCAAAAGTAAGGTCAATGTAGGAACGGCTTTCAACGGGCGGCAGAATTTTCAGCACCGAATCGCCTCCGAGAAGAGGCAATGCAAACAGAAGTCCCGTAATATATTGGCTTGAGACGTCTCCTCTGATTTCGAAGTATCCCGCCGTCAGTTTGCCGCAAACTGTTATTTTTCCGTCTCCGCGCTCAAACAGAAGTCTCTCTTTTTTACATATATTTTCATATTCCGAAAGAGGGCGTTCCATAAGTCGGGGTTTCCCCGTAAAAACTATCGGGAAATCGGCGGTAAGTGCGACGGGAATAAGAAAACGGAGAGTGCTTCCGCTTTCGTTGCAGTCGACGACCGCGTTCTTTTCAGGAGAAAAACCGTCTGATATTACGGTGATTTTGTCTCCCGAAATTTCATATTTTGCGCCGAAAGCCGCTGCTGCCGACAATGTTGCGCCTATATCTTCGCTCATAACGACATTTTTTATTACGGACTTTCCCTTTGCGAGGATCGCCGCGACAATAAGTCGGTGCGCCATACTTTTCGACGGCTGAGCCTTTATTTCTCCGTTTGCCTTTGACGGCAAAATCGTAATATTCATTTCCCGTTCCTCAAGATGTCGATTGCTTCGATATAACCGTCAAGCCCTTTTCCCGCGACAGTTGCAACGCAGATATTTCTGATATAACTTATCTGCCTGAAATCTTCGCGCGCGGAAACGTCGGAGATATGAACTTCAACCGCGGGGACGGATACCGCTTTCAAAGCGTCGGCTATCGCAATGCTCGTATGGGTGTAAGCCCCCGGATTTATTACGATACCGTCCGATTTTTTGTAGCAATCCTGTATCTTATCAACGAGGTCGCCCTCGTGGTTCGACTGATATATTTCGACTTCGATCCCGAGATCTTTACAGTATTTTTCGATCATCAGAACAAGGTCTTTATAGGTTTTTTTGCCGTAAATATCAGGCTCGCGAATTCCTATGAAGTTGATGTTCGCTCCGTTTATGACGGTTATTTTCATTTTGAAAACTCCTTAATTATCATATCCGTTACATTTTCGGCATTGTTATCCGAAACAACCGTTATATCCGCCGCCGCGGCATATATCGGATAACGGGTATCGTAAAGTTTTTTCAGTTTACTTCTGTCTGAAGAAAGCGGACGGTCGTTTGTCGGCTGAATATCGTTTATGTCTCTGTCGATAAAGACCGTGACCCCGTTTTTTTTCAGATTTTCAACGTTTTCTTTTCTTAATACCGCGCCGCCGCCTACGGCGATGACCTTTGCATTGGTGTTTTTAAGGTCGGAAATAACGCGGCTTTCAACGTCCCTGAAATATTCTTCGCCGTGCTCTCTGATGATTTTTGACGGGTGGCCGTATTCTTTTTCGATCAGTTCGTCGGTGTCGGCAAATGTTTTTCCCGTTTTCTCTGCAAGAAGTTTCCCGACGGTCGTTTTTCCGCAGCCGGGCATTCCCGTAAGGACAATGTTTTGTTTGCTTCTGAGAATATCGGAAAAAACCTTATTCAACGTTTCTTCTGGAATTTTTTCGCCGGTGAAAAGTTCAGCCGCTTTTACCGCCTGGGATACGAGCATATAAAGCCCTGTCTGCGCGGGTATATTTCTGCTTTCCGCTGCGTAAACAAGTTTTGTTTTTAACGGGTTGTATATCGCGTCGACGACAGCCGATAAATTCTTGAAGACGGAAATATCGACGGGGGAACAGTCGGTGTCCGGAAACATTCCGACGGGCGTCGTGTTGATTATTATGTCGGTAATATCGGCGATTTTATCGAGATTATCGTAAGTTATAAACTCAAAATCTCCGTCGGGGAGAAGATCGTGCTTTCTTGTCGCTTTATATACTTTTTTTGCGCCGAGGGCTTTTACCGCATACGCCGCGGTCCTTGAAGTTCCTCCCGAACCGAGGATAAGAACGGTTTTTTCCGAAATGTCTCCAGCGGTTTTCAGAATCAGATTTGAAATCCCGAATAGGTCGGTGTTATATCCGTAAAGCCTGCCGTCCCTGTTTACTATCGTGTTTACCGCGCCTATCTCTTTTGCGGTCTCGTCAATTTCGTCAAGATACGGGATAACTTTCTGTTTGTACGGTATCGTGACGTTTATCCCTCTGAATTTTTTTTCGGTCATGAATTTTGCGAAATTTTTTTCGGGAAGATCGCATATTTCATAGGTATAAAGTCCGAGACTTTCGTGAATTTCTTTTGAAAAACTGTGACCGAGAGGGTGTCCTGTAAGTCCGAAGTCCATTTTATTCCTCCGAAAGAAAATCCGTTCCGTAACGGAGAGCCAAAAGATCTGCCGCGGCAAACGCCGAAATGCTGTCGACGACGACTCTTGCGCGGTGGAAGATCGCGGGGTCGTGTCTTCCCGTAAGCGTCAAAGTCGTTTCTTTTCCCGTTTTCATGTCGACGGTCTTCTGCTCTCTGAAAATCGACGGCGTGGGCTTTATTGCGGTCCTGAAAATAACGGGCATACCGTTTGTTATTCCGCCGTTTATTCCGCCGTTATTGTTTGTCTCTGTTGCTACTTTGCCGTTTTTTACGGTAAACGGGTCGTTTGCAAGACTTCCCGTTGTTTTTGCAAAACTAAATCCGAGACCGAACTCAACGCCCTTTACTGCGGGAACGGCGAAAAGACCTCTCGAAAGAACGCTTTCAAAAGAATCGAACCACGGTTCTCCGACGCCTGCGGGAAGTCCCGAAATTGCGGTTTCGAGAACTCCGCCGACGCTGTCCTTTTCTTCTGCGGCTTTTTCGATTTTCTCTATCATTTTTTCTGCGGCTCTTTCGTCAAGCACCGCGAATTTTTCTTTTCCGAGAGTTTTTATATCTTCGGAAAGGTCGGAAAAATCCCTGTCGGAAATATCTCCGCAGCTTTTTATATGCGTTCCGATAATTATTCCCTTGTTTTTGAGCGCGTCGATGACTATTGCGCCGGCAGCGACAATAGCCGCGGTTATTCTTCCCGAAAAATGACCGCCGCCGCGCGGGTCTTCGAATCCGCGGTATTTTATTTCGCCCGTGTAGTCCGCATGGGAGGGGCGTGGCTTGTTTTCGAGTTCGGAATAGTCTTTACTTTGCGTATTTTTGTTTCTTATTATGATGCAAAGCGGCGTTCCCGTTGTTTTTCCGTTATAAACGCCCGAAAGAATTTCAAATTCGTCTTCTTCGACTCTCGGCGTCGAAATTTTTCCGAAAGGCCGGCGCAGGTCGAGTTGATGCCTGATGAAATCTTCGTTTACCGAAAGTCCGGGGGCAAGTCCGTCGATAATTGCGCCGACCGCAGGACCGTGACTTTCGCCGAATACCGTCAGAGCAACGCTTTGTCCGAATGTGTTTTTCATTTCAATCTCCCTATCAAAGAATCAATTTCTTCCGCCGTCATCTTTTTTATTTTTCCGTCTCCGATATTTTCGACGACTACCGCCGAGAAAACGCCGTCTGCAGCTTTTTTGTCGTGGAGTATTGCAGATTTTATTCTGTCGGCTTTGTTTGTTATAATGTCGGTATATACCGATTTGAGATTTTCCCACATTCCGAGGGAAATATATACTTTCTTAAGCCTTTCGCGGAGGTCTTCTCCCGATATCAGATACATTCCGAGAGCGACCGCTTCTCCGTGGAAAAGTTTTCCGTCCGCGGCGACTTCAAGTCCGTGTCCTATCGTGTGCCCGAAATTCAAGAGCATTCTCTCGCCCTTTTCTTTTTCGTCGTTTTCAACGACCTTTTTCTTGACGGTAAGAGACTTGTATATTATCTGCGTTATATCGGGTTTATCGGTGTTTTCGAACATTTCAAAGAGTTCGCGGTCTCTTATCGCCCCTGATTTCAGCGCTTCCATAAGTCCGTTTTTGATTTGCCTGTCGGGCAGGGAAGAGAGGGTTTCGGTGTCTATAAGGACGGCTTTCGGCTGATAAAAAGCTCCGACAACGTTTTTGACTCCGCCGAAATTTATCGCGACCTTTCCGCCTATCGACGAATCGACCTGGGAAAGAACGGTCGTCGGCACGTTATAAAAATCAATGCCGCGCATATAAGTCGCCGCCGCAAAACCCGCAAGGTCTCCGACAACGCCGCCGCCGACCGCAACAGCGCAGTCTTTGCGCGAAAAGCCGTTGTCAAGCATGGTTTTGAGAAGCGTTTCAAGCCCGTTAAAAGACTTCGACTTCTCTCCGTTCGGAATAACCTTTATGATCCCGTTTTTCGAACATTTTTTTATCTTTTCGGAATATTCCGTCGGGATATTGTCGTCGGTCACGATAAGAACATTTCTGCCGAGGTCAAAATATTTACCGGCGTTTGCAAGCAGATCTTTTCCTATTGTTATTCCGTAACTTCTTTCCTTTAAGTCAACCGTCAAATTCATAAAACTTCCTGACTTTCGATTTTGATGTGTTTTCCGTACGAGCCGAGAACCTTAAGTTCAAGGCAGTACTCTCCGAGTTTTTCGAGCATTTTTCTGCCGTTTTCGCTGTCGGGATTGCCCTCTATCTCCGTAAAGAAATAATATTGCCAGAGGGAAGAGCGGAGAGGTCTGCTTTTTATCATCTGCATATTGAACCCGAATTCTCCGATGATGTCTATTGCTTTCGCGAGAGCGCCCGCTTCGTGTTTTACGATGAAGACAAGCGTGAACAGCCTGTTGTTTTCGTCGGAATGTCTTTGTCTTGAAAGTACCGCAAACCTTGTCGTGTTGCTCGTGTTTTCGTTTATGGACTCTTTTATTATTTCAAGTCCGTAGAGTTCTGCGGTCTCCTTGCTTGCTATTGCCGCAACCGAACGATCGTCCGAGTCTGCGACTTTTTTTGCAGCCATGGCGGTATTTGCTTCGTTTATTGTCGTGAGTCCGTTTCTTTCTATAAAATCTCTGCACTGTTCAAGCGCCTGAGTGTGACTTACGACTTCTTTTATTTCGGAAAGTTCTGTTCCGGGTTTTGCGAGAAGATTATGGGAAATTCTGAGTTCGTAAATACCCGTGATATAAAGACTTCCCGCAAACATCATATCAATGTTTGCTCCGACTTCGCCCGCCATGCTGTTTTCTATCGGCAGAATTACAGCGTCGCATTCGCCCTCTTCGACAGAGAGGTACGCCTTTTCGAAGTTCGGCATGGGGAAGACCCTTGCCTCGGGGAATATCTTGGTCGCCGCTATATGAGCATAGGCTCCCGCAATACCCGAAAACGCTATTCTCTGTCCCGAAATAAGCGTCGATTGATACTGTTTTGAGAGATCCATTACCTGTTTCTGAAACAAAACGTAAAGATCTTTTATCCCGTCGTCCGAAAGATATTCGAGATTCTTTTTTATGAGCGCGTCTTCTCTGTCGGAATCAAAGACGGGAAGGGAATGTTCTTTTTTGTATTTGGCGACGTTTTCGACCGCGCGCATTCGTTTTTCGAACTGTTCCGCGATTATTCTGTCGGCGGCTGAAATTTCTTTTCTTGCCTCGTCAAGTAAATTCATTGTTTTCTTTCCTTTTTTACAATTAAAAAACCGATGTCTGCTGAAAACAAACATCGGTTTACTTTACAAATTCATAAGAGAATTACGCAGATGTTTTTTTACAGCAAAAATAACCGGCGCCGAAATAAAGGCCCTGGTAATAAAAGTAAAAAAACATATTCGTGCTTGCTGACTGCTTTTTCATCTTAATTCTCCCTGTTTTTTATCATTTTACAACAAAAAGAAATGATTGTCAATATTTTTCTGTGTCCTTTTTATGAACTATTCGAAATAAAGTTTAAGCCCCTCGCGGTTCGGTTTTATCGTCGTTTCGACCGAGTTGTCCGCTATTCCGAGCGCGCTTGAAAGAGCCGCCGACGGAGACTGCGATACGGTCGCTTCGGCGATATTAGTCATTATGTTGTGGAAGCCTTCCTGCCAATAGTTGTATCTGCCTTTTGCGGATTCTCCGAAGACCGTTTCAACGTCTTCGTCCGCCCAGAAAACTCCGTTTTTATAATATTTCTTCAGATCATCTTTGCTCGACAGGTATGAGAGAGGAGCGAAAAATTCGTTAAGTATTTCAGCCGTCGCGTCGGCGTCGGAGGTTATCTTCGGGACGGCTATCGTGTGCTTGTAGGAATGGATATATCCGGCGGCGGTCTCTTCCGTCGCATAAGGGCCTTTCGGGAATGAAAAGACAGAAAATCTGCCGATCTCGGTATTGTCCGCTATGTCGTCAGTTATTGCCGCGGTGTCTGCCGTCGCAAGCGCGGCTTTACCCGAAAGAAACATATCCCTGTAATCGTCGTGCAGATATACGGCGGCTTTGTTATTATCAAGAAAATCCGCTCCCCAGCTTAACGCTTCGAGCGTTCCCGCGTCACGAAGCCCCGTTTTTTCATTGTAAACGGAGCCTCCGCCCGAATATATGCAGGTCGTAAGAAAAGATTCAAGCCCGGTGTCAAGCCCGTATATCCCCTCCGACGGCTGATAAGTGTTTTTGACAAGAAATTCAAGATCTTCGCGCGAAAGCCCGTTTTCTCTGTAAATATCGGGAGAAATGCCGGTCGCTTTTGTTACGAGAGCGTCGTTTGTGACGATAAAATAGAAAAACGATTTCAGATTGTCGGGAAACGATTTCGGGATTACGCCGTAAACCGTGCCTCCGACAGCCGTCGTTTCAAGGTCGTTTTCGTCTCCCCAGCGGAAACTGTCGGGAAAATCTATCACGTCCGAAATTTCAGCAATATCGGTAAGGTATCCCGCTTTGCCCCAGCGCCTGACGTAATACGAAAGGGAAAGAGTTATGTCGGCGTCTCCCGTGGCGTTTGATGCGGTTTTCGAACTTATGAACGACTCGATGCCCGTCTCGGTGTTCACAATATTTATTTTGCAGTTGAATTCTTTTTCAATAACTTCTTTTCTTTGCCGCATTTCTTCGGCTTCTTTGCTGTCGGAAGAAAACCAGAGAAAACCGTTGCAGTTGTTTTCGTCACAGATAATATTTATTTCCGAACCGAGAAGATCGGTTTTTTCTTCGGTTTTTGTTTCGGTTTTTTGACAGCCCGAAAGCATTAAAAGAACAAGGAGAAGAACGAATATTGTTTTTTTCATGGTATCCCTCAATATGAAGTCAGAATTTTTTCTGCAATTTTTATTCCGTCTATTGCAGAAGACATTATCCCGCCTGCGTATCCGGCGCCCTCTCCGCAGGGGTAAATATTTTCGTGGGAAAGAGATTTCAACGTTTCTTTATCCCTTTTTAATCGCAGCGGGGAAGACGTGCGCGTTTCGGGGGCTGTAAATATAGGGCGTTCGAACGCAGTATTTGCAAATATCTTTTTATGGAATATATCCGAGCCTTTTTCAAGAGCCGAAATAAAGTGCGGCGTGAAGATATCGGTGAAGTCCGCAAACTCGTAATTCGGAAGAACTGTCGGCAAAACCTTCGTTTTCGTACTCTTTTTTGTAATTTTTGCCGAAACGGGGAAAGCACCTCCCGCGGCGCGGAACGCCTTTTCTTCCGTTGCTTTCTGAAATTCAAGCGCTTCGGATACGGAATTCGGGGCAAAAGAGACGAGCAAAGCCGAGTTTGCGTTTTGTCCGTCTCTTGAAAAATCGCTCATTCCGTTCGTTGTGAGTCTACCTTCAAGCGAAGAGGAATTTACTACTTTTCCGCCCGGACACATACAGAAAGTATATACGCAGGTATTTTTATCAAGGTGTGTATAAAAAGAATATGAAGCGCGCGGCAAAAGCGGATTGCCTGCGGCTTTACCGTAGATTGCACGGTCGACGTCCGACTGAAAATGTTCCTGTCTTATTCCGAACGACATCGGTTTTGTTTCAAACGCCATGTTTTTCTTCATCAGCATTGAAAATGTGTCGAAAGAGCCGTTGCCGAGCGCGAGAACAAGAACGTCAAAAGCAAAACTTCCCGCGGTCGTCTTTACTTCGGTCGCTTTTCCTGATACATCTGTCGAAATATCTGTCATACAGGCGTTATAAACGAATTTCACGCCTTTTTTTATAAGGTCGTTTCTCATGTTTACGACGGTCTTTTGCAGAAAGTCCGTTCCGATGTGCGGCAGCGCCTCTTTTTCTATGTTTTCGGGCGCCCCGTATAAAACGAAATCGGAAAGGATCTTTCTGCTTCTGGGGTCGTTTTTTCGACATGTAAGTTTTCCGTCCGAAAAAGTTCCCGCGCCGCCCTCTCCGAACTGAACGTTGCTTTCGGGGTTCAGAACGTTTGCCTGCCAAAGATTTTCAACGTCTTTTACTCTCTGTTCGACCGGCGCGCCTCTGTCGATTATTGTCGGATTCAGCCCGAAATCAGAAAGCGTTTTCGCGCAGAAAAGCCCCGACGGTCCCATTCCGACGATAAGAACCCTGAGGTCTTTATTTTTAACGTCCGCCTGAAACGAATATTCGGGAACGTCCGTAAAGTCAGGGTCATCTCTGTCGGTTCGGATCGCAAGGGTATAAACTTTGCTTATTTTTCCGTGTCGGCAGTCTGCGGATTCCTTATATACCGACATCTCCGTAAGGTCGGGAAGCCCGTACTTCTTTTTTATCTCCGAAAATATTTCGGTTTCCGATATCTCTATCGGCTTTCGTATATTATGTAAAAGTTTCATATTTCCTCAAAAAAGGAGACGGAAAACCGTCTCCTTAAATTTACGACAAGTCTACGTCAACATATATCCTTTGGGTAATTCCGTACGGGGACGAGGTGTCGATGGTGATGTTTACAAGGTACTGTCCCTTATCGTTCTTCTGGGAAAAGTCTATTGTTCCGTTTATCATCGAATACGAAATATTGTTCAGGTATGAAGACAGGGAACGGACGGGGATCTGTAACGACGAGGTCCTTACCGTCGCTGTTTTTCCTTCGGGCAGATTTACAAACGCAAATTTCGATATTCTCGATTTTGAAAGTTTATATATCTGTGTTCTTACGCTGTTGTCGAACGTAACGGTGACGTTTGCCGTAACGTCCTGCCCCTGCAGATAGGAGAAAGTATCGTTTTCGGGAAGCGTAAAGACGTAAGCCTGGCTCTTTCCCGTTATCGAATCAAGAGAAATCACATTGTCGAGTTTGACTTCGGTCATTGCGTCAAGAACCGCTTTCTCTCCGTAAACAGTTACGTTCTGCGGTGAGATCTCGACTTTTGTATAACTTGTTTCATCGCCGCCTATATAGTTTTTGCGGTCGATCGTCAGCGGGAGGGTCTTCATGTAATAAATATCGTAGGAGTAACTTACTTTTTCGGAAGAAATCGTAAACTTGCTCTTGTCGGCAATAGTTCCGTCGACATTTTCCACTATAACGTCCGAGGCCGATTTCTGACCTTCGGTCCTGTTTTCGATATTGGCGGGGATATATACCCTTGAAATATTTGCGACCGTGTTTTCCGGTCCTTTTATCTCAACGGTTTTCGGGTAGACCTGGCTGTCGGTCATCACATAACCTTCCGCGACTTCTCCCGTGAAATCAAGGGAAACGTCAAAACTGCGGGTCACTATCTTGTCGAATTCGAGGAACACCGAAGACGGTTCGACCGAGACGATCTCAAGATTGTTGTCTTCGCTTTTGACCTGAATATCTATCGAATAGGTTCCCGCTTCGGTTACCGACGAAAGATTTGCGGTCGCCGTGATTTCCGAATTGTTAAAGGTGAAGATATTCGTTCGCGGTCCTTTTACCTTGACCGTCGTATATATCGGTTCATCTTGATTCAGCAGGGAAAGCCCGTAATGTTCGGGTATCGATCCCGTCATATCTATCTGTATGGGTACCTTGACGACCGTTTCGTTTTGAGGATTTACGACGTTGATTATCGAAAACCAGACGATAATTCCGAGGAGCAGCGAAAGTATCCGCAAAAACAGATTGCTGTGAATTATTTTATTGTAAAGACGGACAATCCGTCCGATAAAGCGTTTCATTTTCATATCATATCCCCGTTCACTGCTTTTTCTGAGATTTTTTCTTTTTCTTCAAGAGGGGATTGCGGTCTTTGAAAATCGTTTTAAGTATATCTTTTTTCTCTTCCGTTTCGGATATGAGATAGGACTTGAGAATCGAAGAAAGCGCGTCGGGAGTTATTCTTCTTTTTATTTTTCCGTCGGCTGTCACCGAAATAATTCCCGTTTCTTCGGAAACAACGACGACTATCGCGTCTGAAATTTCGGAAACTCCGAGCGCGGCGTGGTGTCTTGTTCCGAGATTATCCTCCATATTCGCCGATGAAAGGGGAAGAAAACATCCGGCGGAAAGAATTCTTCCGTCTCTGAAAATAACGGCGCCGTCGTGAAGGGGAGTGTTCGGATAGAAAATGTTCAGAATAAGAGAAGATGACGGGTCGGCGTCGATGGTCGTTCCCGTTTTGACAATATCTCCGAGTTTCGTATCTCTTTCGATGACCATTAAAGCGCCCGTTTTCGTTATCGCCATATTCGTGGTCGCCGAAACTATCGCGTTTATCATCGAAAGATTTTTGCTGTCGCCTTCTTTTGTTATTACAAGGTCGCCGAGGTTCGAAAACGCCTTGAAGCCGCGCCTTCCGAATTTTTCGAGCATAGACCTTATTTCCGGCTGGAAAAGAATTATTATCGCAATGATCCCGCTGCTCAGAATGAGGTTCAGGATACTGTGGACGGCGTAAAGTTTGAACCACGAGGTGAGAAACCAAAGAATGAAAATCAAGACTATTCCCTTAAGAAACTGTGCCGCTCTCGTCTCTCGTACGAATTTCAGAATAACGTAAATAAATATCGAGAGCAAAAGAATATCCACGATGTCCGAAAATTGGATATTGGTAATTATCGAAATCATATAATCCCAAAAGTTCATGGCGTCACCTTCCGTTTTCTCTGGCGTTTTCCGTATTTATTTTAACATATACGGAGGTATAAAATCAATAGTCCGGAGCGATTGTTATAAAAAATTTATGAATTGCCGAGCATTTTTTCAAAGTCGGCTTCCGAAATGACGGGAATACCGAGCTGCCGAGCTTTTTCTTCTTTGCTGCCGCTTTTTTCTCCCGCAATAACAAAAGAGGTCTTTTTCGATACCGAACCCGAAACTTTGCCCTTCTTTGCCTCGATAAGGGCGGTCGCTTCGTCCCTTGAGTAATTTTCAAGAGTTCCGGTAAGAACGAAGGTCAGTCCTTCAAATCCGGAGTCGACTGTCTCTTCGCGGTATACGGTGTTTACCCCCGCTTTTTTCAGTTTTTCCATAAGTTCGGAATTCTTTTTTTCGGAAAAATATTCGGTAATATATTCTGCCGTAACGGGTCCGATGTCTTCGGCTCCGACAAGTTTTTCGACGGTCGCTTTTTCAAGGTTTTCGATGTTTCCGAACCGTGCCGCAAGAATTTTTGCGGCTTTTTCGCCGACTTCTCTTATTCCGAGAGCGTTTATGAGCCTGTCAAGATTGTTGTCTTTTGATCTTTCGATCGCTTCAAGCAGGTTTGAGATCGATTTCTCGCCGTATCTGTCAAGGTTCGAGAGCTTTTCCGCGGTCAGAAAATAGAGGTCGGACGCGTCGGTTATTATTCCGAGTTCGGCAAGCCGCGCTATCTGCATTTCTCCGAGTCCGTCTATATCCATAGCGCTTTTTGAGACGAAATGGATTATGTTGCGGACAGTCTGCGCGGGACACGAACCGTTGATGCAGCGGACGAAAGGTCCGTCCTCATCTTTGAAAACTCTTTCGCCGCAGGCGGGGCAGACGTCGGGCATTTTGAATTCTTCGGAATTTTCGGGACGTTTTTCTTTTTTTACGCTGACTATTTCGGGAATTATGTCGCCCGCTTTCTGGATAACGACCGTATCTCCCACACGGACGTCTTTCTGCCT
The DNA here is from genome assembly GCA_934501435.1 of uncultured Eubacteriales bacterium. Lineage (GTDB taxonomy): Bacteria > Bacillota > Clostridia > Oscillospirales > UBA644 > Geddesella. The sequence goes on along the minus strand of CAKSTW010000006.1, from coordinate 76,178 downwards.
TATAAAATCAATATTGTGAAGAGTCGCTTTGCTTACGGTGCTGCCCGCGACGACAACAGGGTCGAAAACCGCAAGGGGAGTGAGGACTCCCGTTCTTCCGACGTTTATTTTTATTTCGCGGAGGACCGTTTCTTTCTGTTCGGGTGGATATTTGAACGCGATCGCCCATTTCGGGACTTTCGTCGTGCTGCCGAGAGCCTGTCTTTCGGTTATATCATCGACTTTTATTACCGCTCCGTCAATATCGAAAGGCAACTCGGCGCGGCGTTTTCCGAGCGCGTATATCTCGGCGATAACGTCTTCGATATCGGAAAATATCGGAGTCTCCGGACTTACGGTAAATCCGAGAGCTCTGAGTTTTTCAAGCCCCTGTTTATGACTGTTGTTATAATCGAATCCGTCGGACGCCTGAATGTTGAAAATAAAAATACCGAGGTTCCTTTCCGCCGTTATCTTGCTGTCGAGCTGTCGTAAAGAGCCCGCCGCGGCGTTTCTCGGGTTTGCAAAAAGGGAAAGCCCTTCTTCGTCTCTTTTTTCGTTCAGCGCGGCAAAGGATTTTTTCGGCATATACACTTCGCCTCTGACGAGAAGATACGGAACGGACGGATCGATCGCAAGCGGAATATCCCGTACTGTCTTCAGATTTGCGGTTATGTCTTCGCCGATATTGCCGTCGCCTCGGGTCGCTCCTCTGACGAATATCCCGTTCCTGTATTCGAGGGAGACGGAAAGCCCGTCTATTTTATATTCGACGACGTATTTTGCGTCGGGGAATTTCGATTTTATCTTTTCGTCGAAAGCCCGTATTTCGTCTTCCGAAAAAGCGTCCTGTAAACTTTCCATTTTTACCGCATGCGCGACCTGTGAAAATTCTTTTATCGCTTCGCCGCCGACTCTTTCCGTGGGGGAGTCGGGCAGTTTGAATTTAGGATATTCCTTTTCGAGCGCCGAAAGTTCGCGCAGAAGCATGTCGTATTCGTAATCCGATATCTCGGGTTCGTCGTCAACGTAGTATTTTTTGCTGTAATATTTGAGTTTTTCGGTAAGTTCTTTTATCTTCTGCTGCATTTCAGTCTCCTTGATTGCGGAAATATACCTGCGGAATATCGCCTATTATTACCGTTTCCGAAAGCAAAAACCTTTCGTTTACTTCGAAATTCACCGTTTTGTCCGGCAGAATGACGAAAAACTCGGTGTCAAGCCTCCAATATATCCGATGAAGCGTCTGGTTTACGCCCGATGAAACAAAGTCGGTCTCTATATCGCCGCGGACTTCTCCTTCGGGAATGAGTTTCAGCCTGAGTTTCGGCCCTCTTCCGAAAAAAAGCCCTGTACCGGTAAGCGTTCCCACGGGAATTTCAATATCCGAATTTTCGATTTTCCGAAGACTTTTAACGGTGTTTGCCGTAAGTTTTGCTTTAAGCACATTGAGTTTTTCGGCGTCGATATTTATGGTTTTTATCTTTCCGTCCCCGTCTTTTTCGCAGGAGACAACAGCCTCTCCGTCTTCGCTTTCGACGGTTTTTGCAACCGTTTCGTTTATTATTTCGGACGCTGTTGAAGCGCCCTGGGCTTTTGCGTAATATTCAAGCAACGGTATCGCCCTTTTTTCGACGACTGCCGAAATTATGAGAGACGCCGCAAAAATCACCGTAAAGAAAATAAGTCTTTTAGGTCTTCGGTTTCTCAATAATATCACCCCATAAGGCATTATATGAGATAATATATATGTTTAAGTATATCATACCGAAAAAATAAAGTCAATAATTTAATTCATTAAAATGCCGCTTTTTACGGTTGATTTTCGGTTCTGTTTCTGTTACAATAAAATAAGAGGTGATAATATGTCAAAAGACGTCGTTCTTACGCTCAAGGGCGCGCTTTATCTTTTTGCGAGAGTCGTTCTCGTCTGCGTGCTTGCGTTTATGTCCTATCCGCTTTCGAGCATGGCGCCGAACGTTCTCCGTCCCGTACTTGCCGTATTTTATTTTATAATGCTGATGTATTTCTTCGTTCTTACGATGTGGAACGAGGGCGTCAGGGACAGGAACAGGGTCGAGATAGGTCTCATTAAAGAGAACAGGGCGAAAGGTTTTATTTCTTCGGGAATAGTTCTTGCGTTTTTGCTTATCGTAAACTATCTTCCGATGTTTTTCGATACGCAGTCGAAAAATATTTTCGTTATAATAATAAGCGTCGTAAAAGTTGTTTTTTCGGCGGCGGTGTCTTTTGCCGTCAGTATGTTTCTTCCCGATATCGACATATCGCAGACCATGGGCGGAAATATGTCTCACCTCTGGGTCTCGTCGACGGTCTTTACGGTAATATACCTTCTGTGCGCGGTCGGCGCGGGGATAGGTTATATCGTCGGATACAAAAACATTGTCTTTATCGGAGACAAGATAGAAAAGATCAAGAAAATGTTCAAATCATAAAAAAATTGACCTCGGAAAAAAAATTTCCGAGGCCGTTTTTTTATTTTTTCAGTGGTAAGGATATCGTGAATTCCGCGCCCGTGATTATTCCGTTTTCGGTGCGGTTCCTTGCCTCCACGTTTCCGCCGTGGGACTGTACGATCGCCTTTGTTATCGAAAGTCCGAGTCCGTGTTTCCCGGCTTTCCCTCTGTAAAATCTTTCGAAAATGTGGTGGAGTTCGTCGGGAAGAATTCCCGGTCCGTCGTCGTAAATTTTTATTAAAAGAGTCTTTCTGTCGGAAACTGTTTCAAGAACGATCTTTTCCTTTGAATATCTCGAACAGTTTGAGATGATATTTGTTATCGCCGTGGCAAAATTGTCCCCGTCGACGGAGATGTCCGCGTCTTCGTAAGGCTTTATTTCAAGTTCTTTTCCGTTCTCCCGGAGAAGTCCTCTGACTCTGCTTTCGACTTCACTGTAAAGATCGGATATCTTCATCTTTTCAAAATCCATAACGTGAGCCGTTTCGATCTTGGAAAGATAAAGTATCTGTTCGACTATCTTTTCGAGTCTGACTATCTGCGCCGTTATTTCCGGGCTTATCTTATCGTAATCGAAAACACCGTCGGAAATACCCTCCATATAACCGCGGATCGACATCAGCGGCGTGCGGAGTTCGTGGGAAGCGTTCTGTAAAAACGTTTTCTGTCCGAGATCGTATTCCTTTATGTTTCTGACCATGTCTTCGATACTGTTCGAAAGTTCTTTCAATTCGTCGTTCGAGCGTATCGGGATATATTCGTCGTATTTACGCTCCGCAATGAGTTTTGTGCGTTTTTTGAGCTTGTAAATGTTCGTTGTCAGCGGCCAGGAGAGCAGACATCCCAGAATTATCGAGAAAAACGCGGCGATACATACCGTGAAAATACAGAACGTGACGAGGACGTCGTCGTTTATAAGGGGCTTTGCCGAATAGAACGGCGCGACGTATCCTACGATATTACCGGTATAAAAGTTTATTATGGGCTTGATATAGAAAGAATAATCCTTTTTTGCTATCGTGATAACTTTCGAACCGGGCTGTGTTACGTTGTTTTCAAAGATCGCGTTGAGTTCGGGAGGTTCCGCATTTATTCCGTCGGTGTTGTATCCTGCCACAATATGGCCGTTTGCGTCGAGCAGATACATCGAATAGTTGAAGTAATATATCTTCGTATCGAATCTCGCTTTGAGAATTCCCATCGAGTAGTCGGTGTTTGCGGTGTCGGAGAGAATATCGGCGAATTCCGTCGCTTCTTTTTTCAGGATATTGCCTGCTTCGCTGTTCATATAGCCTACCGCGAAAAATCGGATAAAGACTATCGTTACCGAACACATTATCAGAATTACGAGAAAGAAGGACAGAATTATTTTTTTTCTTATTCCGAATTTCATGACGTGACCGATCGTTTACTGTTTTGCCGAAGCGTCGGTGACTTTATACCCGTAACCCCAGACCGTCTCTATCGAGAATTCGGTATTTGCGGCGTCGAGTTTCTTTCTTATTCTCTTTACAAGGTCATCGACGGCTCTTGTGTCTTCTCCCGTATACTGGTATCCCCAGATCTGCTGGAGAAGCTGGTCTCTGTTGAAGACTTTGTTTTTGTTCGTTACCATGAAATAGATGAAGTTGAACTCCATGGCGGTGAACGCTATGTCTTCTTCGGCTTTTTCCGATACTTTGACGATACGTCTTTCTTCGGGATATATCTTGATATCGCGGCATTCGGGTAAGGTCGCCTTTATTTCTCTGCCGTTTCCGTCTATTCTGCGGAAGATTGCGTTTACTCTCGCGACAAGTTCTCTGGGGGAGAAAGGCTTCATAAGATAGTCGTCGGCGCCCATTTCAATGCCGAGGATCCTGTCGAGTTCTTCGTCGCGCGCGGAAACTATGATAATGGGTGTGTTTTCCTTTTTTCTTATGGCGTTGCAAAGTTCAAAACCCGAAATTCCGGGCATCATAATATCTATTATGAACATATCGGGATAATCGGAATTTTCGATCTCGGCAAGCAGACTTTCGCCGTCTACGAATTCTTTTGTTTCAAAGCCCTCTTTTTTAAGATAGGAGCATATTATTTCTCTTATGTTCTGCTCGTCGTCAACGACGTATATTTTCTTTGCCATGTTATACCTCCGTCCTTTTTTGTTATTATATCATATTTCAAAGTATAAATCAAATTTGTGTCAGAAATTTATATCATCTATTAAAACAAATAGGAACACTGTGTATAAAAATGACGGCGTTTTCATATTCTTGAACACAGACCTGAATAAAAAGGAGAGTATGAAATGCCAATACAGAAATATAAACCGGAGGGCTTCGACGGCGCCGAACCCGCCTATTCTCATTCAGCCGTTGAAAAGGCGCTGCTTACGGGACAAATAATCGAGGGGCGGGCGGTCAGATGCGATTCCGACGGAAATCTTACCGTGAGTCTCGGAAAATATACGGGGATAATTCCGAGATATCTTTCCGCCGCGGGCGCAAAAAAGGGAGAGACAAAGGATATTGCGATACTCAGCAGGGTAAATAAGTCGGTCGCGTTCAAGGTCATTGCGTTTCAGTATGAAAACGACCCGACAAAACTTCTTCTGGACAGATGTTCGGCGCAGGAGGAAGCTCTTGAGTATATGCTTGAAAATTATTGTCCCGGGGACGTTATCGACGCGAAAATTACGCATATCGAGCCTTTCGGCGTCTTTGCGGATATAGGGTGCGGGATAGTCGGACTGCTGTCGATAGAAAATATTTCGGTTTCGCGTATTTCGCACCCGAAAGACAGATTTTATCCGGGGCAGAACATAAAAGTCTGCATAAAGGATATCGACCGCGAGCAGAAACGCTTTGACCTGACGCATAAGGAACTTCTCGGAACATGGAGCGAAAACGCATCGGAATTTTCGGTGGGGCAGACTGTCTGCGGCGTTATCCGCTCTATTGAGACCTACGGAATATTCATAGAACTGTCGCCCAATCTTGCGGGACTTGCCGAATACACCCCGAACGTCGAAGAGGGGCAGCAGGCGACCGTATACATAAAAAACATAATCCCCGAAAAGATGAAGGTCAAACTCAGCGTTATAGATTCGTTTTTCGTCAAAAGAAAGACCGAAGAACTCAATTATTTTATAACTTCGGGGAACATAAAAAGATTCGTTTATTCGCCCGAATGTTCCGACCGGCTGATAGAGACCGTATTTTAAGAAGAAAATCCCGCCGAGGCGGGATTTTTTCATCTTTTAAGTAAAAGTTTTTTCATTTCGCCCTTTTCGGCTTTCGATATGAGCCCCGTACGGAAGGCAAAGATCGCGCATACCGTACTTCCCGCGCATATTACGGATATTTTGGCAAAAATACTCATAAAAGGTTTTTTTATAATAAAAGTGAGCGGCAGCAGAATTGCGGAGAAAAGTATCAGGGACAGAACGATTTTTTTTGTGAACGGCAAAGTCGACGCTTTGACTTTTTTCAGTTTGATTATTCCCATAACGGAATTGACGACGTTCCCCGCATACACGGTTATTATCACGCCGTAAAAACCGATTTTCGGTATTAGAAGAAGAACCGCTGCGGTGCGGAGAGCCGCTTCGGTAATGCTGTATTTCATTACCGTCATCTGCATGTCGAGCCCTTTTAAGATACTGTCGCAGATACAGTCGGCGTACATGAACGGAATAAGCGGAGACAGGATTTTAAGCGTTGTGAAAAATTCGGCGTCGTTATATATCAACATTCCTATGTCGTCCGAAAACAGGAAAAAAACTTCCGCAAGCAGGAGCGAAAAAACAACGGTAAAAGATAAAACGGAATCGGTCGATTTCCTTATTTTTACCGTATCTCCGACAGCTCTTGAGTCTCCGATCTCCGGGAGCAGAAGCCGCGCGAAAGCCGTGACGAACACCGCGGGAAAACATATAAGAGGGAACACAAGCCCTTTTACCGTTCCGACAGCCGACAGCGCCGCGCTTTTAGTCATTCCGCTTTTTTGCAGACTTACGGGAATGAGAAGATTTTCCGCGGAAGAAAGCGCGGAGCGCAGACAGGCGGAAAAGGAGAGAGGCAACGCGGTTTTTGCGACCGATGTGCAGACGGAAAGTCTGAACGGCTCTTTCCCGAACGTTTTGAGTTCTGTTTTTCTGCAGAGAAGCGCGGAAACGAACGCCGCGGATATCTCCGCCGACGTGCAGCCGATAACGACGAAAACGCAGGCGGAAATTCCGTCTTTCGGCTTGAATATCCAGAGCAGGATAAAGGTTACGGCGATCTGAAAAAGATCTTCGGATATCTGGGTCGCCGAAGCAAACGGAACTCTTCTTACCGCGACGAAAAATCCCGAAAAACAGGAGGCTGCCGCCATAAACGGAAAAGAAAAGGCAAGTATCCGGAGACAGGCGGCGGTTTCGGGTATTCCTATAAGCAGCGTCGCCGCGCCGTCCGCAAAAAAGAACAGAAAAAAAGTTGCGGCAAGGGAGGGGAAGAGCGCAAAGATAAAAACTCCCCGCAAAATGTTTTTTACGCCGTTTTCCCGTCCCGTGGCAAGCGCTTCCGAAACAAACCGCGTTACCGTAAAGGAAAGCCCCGAACTTGCCGCCGTCGCGCCGAACGCGTATACCGAAATTATAAGCTGATAAATTCCGACGCCTTCGGACGTTATCGTTTCCGCAAGGTAAAAGCGGAATACAAGGGAAAGCGCTCCGAGAAAAACCGAAGTGAGGGAAACAAAAAGCAGATTGTAAATAAAATTATGCTTTTTCAACATCTCACCTCCGATATAAATAACTATGCGGTAAGATGTCTTTTGATAACGTATATCTTACAATTCTGCTCTTTACAAAAGGAAAAAAATGTGTTATACTGTATAAGAATAAAAAGGTGTTTCTTAATTCGGAACCTCTTTTCGGTTCCGCTTCGGAGGAAAAAACTTTGAAATCAGACAACAGACCTACAATATTTTCCAGGATAGGCGATTTTTTCGTCTCCGTATGGAAAAAAATCTCAACTTTTACCAAAGACCTTTATTCAAAGATACGCGCCCGTTTCGGGAGAGCCAAAGTCAACGCCAAGATAAGGAAAGAAACTTCGGATAAAGAACTCCTGAAATCGAAAAATCCCGACGTCGTTCTTTGGAAAGAAGACCCGGAAAAATACAGAAAAAAGAGAACGGGCTGGAGCCGTTTCGGAATTTCTGTCGGAAATATCGTCGCGATCTTCGTGCTTACGTTCGTCGCTATGATCGTCCTTATGTGCGGAATTGCCGCGACCGTGATCTACGCTTATACCGACCCGTCGCTTGACGACAAGTTCGCAAATCTCGAAATGGATTATACCACGGTCGTCTATGCCAAAAGTCTTAACAGCGCAGATTACGTCGAGTATCAGTCTCTGTATAACGAACAGAACCGTATCTGGACGAGTATCGACGATATGCCCGACTACCTTCTCAAGGCGCTTATTTCGATCGAGGATAAACGTTTTTACGACCATAACGGCGTCGACTTTATAACGACGTTCCGCGCGACCGCGAAATATCTTCTGTATAAAGTTACTGGGCGCAGTACCTCAAACCTCGCGGGCGGTTCGACTCTTACCCAGCAGCTTATAAAAGTCATAACCGAAGACAACGAGAAGAGTTCCATGCGAAAGGTCAAGGAAATTCTCCGCGCTTTGTATATTGAGAGAAAATACAGTAAAGAGCAGATAATCGAGTATTATCTCAACGCCGCCTATTTCGGAAACGGCTGTAACGGGATATATGCCGCCGCAAAATACTACTTCGGGAAAGACGTAAAAGATCTTACGGTGACGGAATGTGCGGCGATCGTTTCCATAACGAAATCGCCGTCCTATATCGAACCTTATAAGAACCCCGATGCGAATAAGACAAGAAGAAACAATGTTCTCTATGAAATGTATACGCAGGGTTATCTTTCGGAAGAAGAGTTCAACACCTTCACAAAAGAAGAACTCAATCTTCGCGACCGTTCGGTAAAAAGCACTGTTTCTTCCGTAATGTCATGGTATTCGGATATTGTTTTCAACGAAGCAAAGAACATTATAAAAGAAGAACTCGGATATACCGAAGAAGAAGCCGTCTCCTATATTTATTCCGGAGGACTCCGCATATATACTCCGTGTATCGTCGAATATCAGACGATAATGGAAGACTATTTCGAAAACGAGAATAACTACCCGAAAGTTTCGAACGGCGACATTCTGCCGCAGGTCGCAATGCAGCTTATGGATCCCTCTTCGGGAGATGTGCTTGCTGTCGTCGGAGGACGCGGCAAAAAGACCGAAAACAGAGTCCTGAGCAGAGTTACTCAGACAAGACGTCAGCCCGGTTCTTCGATAAAGCCGCTTTCCGTTTACGGTTACGCTGTTGAAAACGATATTATAACGGAGGGGTCGGCAATCGACGATTCTCCTCTCCGTATAAACGAAAACAACGGAAAATATACCCCGTGGCCCGTGAACTACGACCGTGTCTACAACGGCGTTATGGATATCAAATCGGCGCTCAGCCATTCGTATAACACTCCGCCCGCAAAGCTCCTCAAGGAAATAGGAATAGACGTTTCCTATGACTTTATGAAGACCATGCTCGGAATTAAAAATCTTGTGGAAGCGGATAAGATAGACTACGCGCCTCTTTCGGTCGGAGCCGTAACGAACGGATTTACAATGAGAGAAATGGTTTCCGCCTATACCGTTTTCGCGAACAAGGGCGTTTATTCCGATTCGAGATACGTCACCAAGATAGAGACTCACGACGGAAAAATACTTTACGACGGAAGCGTTGATAAACGTATCGTCTTTTCTCCGCAGACGGCGTATATAATTACCGATATTCTCAAAAACCTCGTCGGCTCTTCGGCACAGGCGAAAATGGGCAATATTCAGGTCGCGGGCAAGTCGGGAACGACGACGTCCTTCGTCGACAGATGGTTTATCGGATATACGAACGAATATCTTGCGGGTATATGGTGGGGCTACGACCAGCCTGCGGAACTTCAGAATGCCGGACACGTCAAAATGTGGAAAGAGGTTATGACGCAGATATATAAAGCCGCGGATATTTCCTCTTCATCCTTTTCCGAACCGGACGGTATCGTGACTGCTACCTACTGTGCGTGCAGCGGCAAACTTGCAGGACCTTACTGTTCGAGCGATCCATACGGAAACCAGGTAAGAACAGGTAAATTCAAGGCGGGAACAGAGCCTACCGAGACCTGCGATGTGCATCATCAGTTGTATGTCTGCACTGCATCGGGACAGATAGCGCACGAAAACTGTCCGAGCGCGAAACTTGTTACCTTCCGCGACGTTACCCGTTATTTCAAAGGGACTTATGTGAAAGTAAAAGACGCGGAATATGTATGTCCGCCGCTCAGCAGTTATCAGATACTTTATAAGGATAATACCCTGCCTGTCTACACCTACACTATCCCCGAAGGTTACCTGCCGGCGCTCTCGACGAAGAGCAAGTCGAAATATGCGAATACTCTTTGCTCGACTCATACGCCGAGCGCTTTACCGCATTACTATACCTATAAATTCACCGATGAGTATAAAAACGGCGCGGCGGAGGAATAGAAAATCAGATATAAAAAAGGACCTTTTCCGTTTTCGGAAAGGGTCCTTTTTGCGCGGAGAAGAATCGAACGCTTATCGGTTTTGACGGACTGAATCCGTCCCGACTTTGGCAGAATCACTGCGGTTCCTTTGTCGTTATGCCGAAAAGCCGTTTTGTTCAGCCTGATAAAAATTACTTTATGATTTTAATATAATCCTTTTTTCTCGGTCTTGCTTCGGGAACAGGTCCTGCGGCGTATCCGAGAATACAGTTTCCGACGCCGGCGAGATCTTCGGAAAGTCCCCACTTCTTCAGCAGCGCCTTACCTTCCTGCGTTTCAAAAGTTTCTTTGGCGCGGTGTATCCAGCAGGAGGAAACTCCGAGAGACGCCGCCGCGAGCATCAGGTTACCGATGACCAGACTTCCGTCTTCGGTGTGCGTTCTTATGTTTTTATCCGCAAGCACGACCGCAACTACGGGCGCTCCGTAAAACGGGTCGGAGTCGGGGTTTCCGATTATTTCGGCGTTCAGTTTCCTGAGAATCTCGCGGTCTTTTTTGTTTTCGACCGCAACGATGACAGGCGACTGCTTTCCCATTCCCGTTGCGGCAAAAGTTCCCGCTTCGAGAATAGCCGAAAGTTTTTCTTCTTCGAGGGGCCTGTCGGAATAACTTCTTACGCTTCTTCTGTTTTTGATGTTTTCCAGAACTTCATTTGTCATTTTTTTTTTCTCCTTTTTACCGAAAATCCGGGTTATAAACGAATAAAGAATATTGATCGCGGGTATGGCGATCGCCGCCGAAATTATATCGGTTATGAGTAAGGAATTCGGAAGCGGTGCGAATTCAAGCACCGATCTGCCGCATATCAGGGCTACTGAAACGAAAATCACGGTCATCGCCGCAAACATTGCTTTCCTTAATTTTGTGAACGGTTTGCAGGCGCGGAAAACGGTCACGAACCCGATAAATCCCATAATGAGTATTGAAGCGGTCGCGGTCTCGGCGTGACTTGCTTTTGTGAAATAAGATACCGTGAGGACCGCAATGACGGAAAGAACGGTCGCGGCGGCGCTCGGCATGGCTTTCGCAAAAGTGTTTTTTATAAAATTGCCCCTTATAATTCCGGTGTCGGGTTCAAGCGCCAGAATAAAGGACGGAAATCCTATCGTTACAGTGCTTACAAGCGTAAGCTGTATCGGTTCGTACGGAAAGGCAAAAGGCAAAATCAGCAGCAAAAACGTTATCGCGATCGAATAAAGCGTTTTTACTATAAACAGGGAAGAGGACCGCGAAATATTGTTTATTACCCGCCGACCTTCGAAAATTATCTTCGGAACGGAGTTGAAGTCCGAATCCATAAGCACAAGGTTCGATACTCTTTTTGCCGCTTCGCTTCCCTGCGCCATTGCGATACTGCAGGACGCCTCTCTTAACGCAAGAACGTCGTTTACTCCGTCGCCGACCATCGCGGGTGTTTTCTTCGCGTCTTTGAGCGCCTGAACTATTATTCTTTTCTGTTCGGGCTTTACTCTTCCGAAAACGTTGTATTCCGCCGCGGCGGCCTTTACTTCTTCCTCCGTAAGGTCGGAAAGATCTATGTAATTTTCATATCCCGAAATTCCGGCTCTCCGCGCGATCTCCGACGCGGTCTTCGGGTCGTCTCCCGAAATCATTTTTATTTCAACGCCGTTTTCCCTGAAAAACGAGAAAGTTTCTTTTACGTTGTCTCTCAAAATATCTTCGATTATTATAAGAGACAGCGGCTCTGCCGAAAGTATTTTCTCTTCCCCGACCTCGCCTTTTGCCAGAAGCAGGACTCTGTAACCCTTTTCGGCGTATTTATTTACCTTTTCCGAAATTGCGGCGTCGTGTAAGATGAATTCGGGGGCGCCGAGGATATACGTTTCGCCGCCGAATATGTACGCCGCCCATTTCCTTTCCGAAGAAAACGGTATTTTCGCTTCGGCGGTCATCGTTTTTTCTTTTCCGAAATATTCGGAAAGCGCTGCCGCCGTGAAGTTTTCGTCAGGCGACTCCGCGGCAATATTCTGCATTATTCCGGAAATATCCGCGCCGGAAAAATCCTCGGTCTTCCTGACCGTCATTCTTCCCGTTGTGACCGTCCCCGTTTTGTCAACGCAGAGGACGTCTACTCTCGCAAGGGCTTCTATTGCGTAAAGGTCTTGAACGAGAACGTTTGCCTTTCCGAGTTTTATAACGCTCAGCGCAAGAGCAATACTTGTTAAAAGATAAAGCCCCTCGGGTATCATTCCGATTATCGCGGCGGCGGTCTTTTCTATTGATGAAAGAGGGTCAAGCCCTACCGAAAGCCACTGTCTGAAAAACAGAAGAAGACCTAGCGGAATAATCGCTATTCCGACCGTTTTGATTATTTTATCAAACGCCGAGGTTATCTCCGAATAAACTTTTTTATATTTTTTAACTTCGGAAACGGTTTTTGCGGCGAAACTTGCGTCGCCGACCGCGGTTAGCCTGCAGTATGCGGTCCCCGAAGTGACAAAGCTGCCGGAAAGCACCCTGCTTCCGGTCTCTTTTTTTACGTCGTCGGCTTCTCCGGTCAAAAGAGCTTCGTTTACGTCTATCTTCCCGCCGATTATTTCACCGTCGGCATATATCTGTTCTCCCGCCGAAAGAATTACGGTTTCGCCCTCGACAACGTCTTCGGTATCAATAAGATAACTTTTGCCGTCCCGTATAACGGAGGCCTTCGCGGCGTTCAGGATCGAAAGTTTGTCTATCGTCCTTTTTGCCCGTATTTCCTGGATTATGCCGATCAGGGTATTGAAAACGACGACAAAAATGAATGCCGTGTGCTTTATCTGACCCGTAATAAGGATAAGTCCGAAAAGAACCGCGAAGATCAGGTTGAAAAACGTGCAGACGTTTGATCTTATAATGTCCGCAACGGTCTTTGTTTTCTGAACCGAACTTCTGTTCGTTTTCTTTTCTGCCGTCAGTTTTTTTACTTCCGCCTCGGAAAGTCCGTTGAATTCCATAATTCCGTCCGTTTACTTTATTTTTCTTGCTTCGAGATAGAACCGCTTGTCGTGGGCGTGTCCCATCGAGAACGTCTTGCGGGGGAGGGCGCCGTCCTTTATTACCGTCGGGAACAGTTCTTCTTTTTTCATTGTGTCGAAAAGAAATCCGACTGTCGTATCCGAAAGATTTTTGCGAACTACGTCTTCTCCGTGGATATAGTCCGTCTTTCCGTAATTACGGCTGTCGATAAATTCCTGAACCGTTCCGACCGCAAGATTTTTCGTCGGATCTTTTATCTCAAAGAAATAATCTCTTTTGTTTGTCAAAAACGTAAAATACTGTCTTCCGCCGCGTTTTTCGAAAGGAACCGGCTGCGGTTTGCAGTCGAAATATTCTTCGAGTTCCGCAAGCATTTTTTCGGGAGACGTTTCGAATACGTTTCTGTGGATAGCCTCAAATTCGAGAGAGTCGTCGTGCAGATTCACTATTTCGACAAGCGCATAGCGCGCGGGGGACGACGGCTCCGCCTTTTTTATTTCTTCCCAACAGGTCTTTGCCGTTGCAAGAGAATGATTCCCGTCGCCGACGGCGTAGGGAAGCGGTTTCCTGCCGGAAATGCCGTATTTTTCGGTAAAGACTCCCTCGGATTCGAGTTTTTCGAGAGCCGCGTCTATCTTTTTCGCGATATCACCGTTTCCGTCAATGAGTTTCCCTTTTATATGTCCGCCGTTTTCCATAAGGTCGAAATCGTAGCAGACGTCGGTTGCTTTTTCCGCTTCTCCGACGACGGTGTTCTCCGCGTCGTCGATTAAGATCATTATATGCGGAAGTTCAAGGGACGCATTTTCTCTTATTTTTACGCGGGGCGGTATCCTTTCGAGAACAGTGCCTTCGGTCGCTCTTATTTCGGATTGCGAGCCTGCCGAAAAATCATATTTTTCGAGATCGACTTTTCCCACTATACCTTTTCTTGTCTTTCCGTTCGCAAGCGTTCTTTCCGTAAAGATATAACAATTTTTATGTTCTTCGAAAACGCCGTTTTCTGCGTATTCTTTCATCGTTTCGTTGATTTTTGCTATTCTGCTTCCGACGTCGCCGTCTTCGAGATATATTTCGGGCAGAGTGATTTTCAATGTCGAAGGGACGTCTCCGACGGTCTTTTCCACTCTGTTCCAGTATTCTTTGTCCGAGGTGTACTGGTCGCAGGCGACGACGCTCCATTCCGTCATTTTGCTTTTATCTTTCGGCAGGAGAATGTCCGCCGGCATAAATACGTTTCTCATAATTATCTCCCATAGCGTTGTTTTATTTATAATAACATATTACAAATGCCAAATCAAGGAAAAACTTTGTTTTTTCTGTAAAATTCTTGACTGTGCGGAAAAACTGTGATAAAATACACGGTAAAGAACGGAGAATGGTTATGAAAACAGTTGTTATATGCGCAATGTTTGACGAAGCCCAGGGACTTATAGACAGGCTTCGTCTTAAGAAAAAAGAAAAGCTCGCGTCAGGGGCGGACGTTTATTACGGAAAAATCGGCGATAATGAAATAATTGTTACCGTCTGCCTTGCGGGGAAGGTCGCCGCCGCCATGGTCGCTGCGGAGACAGTGGTTATGTATAAACCCGACAGAATAATAAATCTCGGGATCGCGGGAGGAGTCGAACCCGGGGTCGGGACCGGAGATATATGTATCTCTTCCGGCTTTATTCAGTACGATTTCGACATTTCTCCTCTCGGAACGGAAAAGACCGAACTTGACGAACTCGGAATAAAGACGATATATGCGGATAAAGACCTTGCCGATAAACTTTTTGAAATAGTGAAAAGCGTTTATCCCGCCGAAAACTGCATAAAGGGAATAATTGCGACGGGAGACTCTTTTCTTGCCGACGGAGAAGCGGCTCTTGCTCTTTATACCGACTACAACGCCTCGGCTTGCGATATGGAGGGAGCGGCTATCGCTTATGTCTGCTATCTCTGCAAAATCCCTTTTGCCGCAGTCAGGGCAATTTCCGACAACGCAAACGAGTCGTCTCCCGTCGACTTCCCGACGTTCAGGAAACTTGCGATCGAAAAGTCGACCGAGATCATGTACCGTTTCTTTACCGAATAAAAAACCGAATATTCCGGCTCCCGTACATATATTATTGTACGGGAGTTGATTTTTTTGACGGCGAAAAAACAGGATTTTCTCCGCGGAGCGTTTATTCTTTCTCTTTCGGGACTGATAGTCAAGGCGGTCGGAGTTCTTTTCAGAATACCTCTTACAAACCTTGTCGGCTCGGCGGCGATGAGTTACTATTCATCTGCATACAGCGTTTACATTCTGCTTCTTGCAATTTCAACGTCGGGACTTCCGACGGGAATTGCAGTGCTTGTTTCGGGATATAACGCTCTGGGAAATTACAGATCTGTCCGGAGGACCGTCGGGACGGCATTTTTCTTCTTTACTTCAATAGGATTTATCCTGTCGTTTGCGGGAGTTCTCTTTGCGGAACCGATAGCGGTCCTGATGAACAGCGAAGAGGCGTATTTTTCCGTTGCGGCGATAATGCCCTCAGTGTTTTTCGTGTCTGCGGTCTCTGTATTCAGGGGGTATTTCCAGGGGCTCGGGAATATGGTCCCGACTGCCGTTTCGAATATTATCGAGGCTGTTTCCAAACTTGTTTTCGGGTACGGCTTTGCTTTTTTTCTGCATAAAGGCGGGTATCCCGAGGAGACGGTAGTCGGAGGAGCTGTTTGCGGTGTTACTGTCGGAACCGTTCTTTCCTGTTTGTATATGCTTATCGCATACTCTCTTAAAAAAAATAAGAAAACCGTTTCCGGATTTTTCGGAAAAGCGGACAGCGGCGGCAAAATTTTTTCTTCGCTTATGTCGGTTACGCTGCCCGTGACCCTTTCTGCCGTGACTTCAAGCCTTATGGGAACGATAGATTCGTTTCTTGTGATGAGCCGAATGAAGGAATATATGAATACCGAGACCGCAAAACTCTTCTGGGGCGCTTATGCCAATATGTCGCAGACCGTCTTTAATCTGCCGTCGTTTATCATGGTCTCCCTTTCGACAAGCCTTGTCCCCGCCGTTTCTTCGGCTTTTACTCTCAAAAAAACGGGAGAACTTCGTAAAACCGTTTCAAAAGCCTTCCGTTTTACGTCCGTTTTTGCTTTCGGTTCTGCGTTTTTTCTGTTTTTTGCGGCGGACGACGTCCTTTCGATTCTTTTCGGAGGCGACCCCGGCGGCGTATCGGTTGCGGTCCCGCTTCTTAAGACGCTTTCCTTTGCGCTTATTCCCGTCGGCTTTACAAACGTTACCGCTGCGGCGCTGAATTCCGTCGGAAAATCCCATCTTTCCGTTTTTTCGGTCGCGGTGGGGGCTGCGGTGAAGATCTTTCTTACGTATATACTCGTCGGAATACCTGAAGTAAACGTTTCGGGAGCGCCTCTTTCGACCGGTTTTGCTTACCCCGTAATGCTGATCCTCAACCTTGTTTTTCTTCGTAAAAGTACAGGAAGACCGACCTCGTTTTTCGGTAATGTTTTCCTCC
This sequence comes from uncultured Eubacteriales bacterium, assembly GCA_934501435.1. Lineage (GTDB taxonomy): Bacteria > Bacillota > Clostridia > Oscillospirales > UBA644 > Geddesella. The sequence continues at coordinate 59,595 of CAKSTW010000006.1, read as the reverse complement.
CCGCGCTGTCATCTGCCTCGGCGTTATTTGTTGTCATTGCGTTTTTTTACTGTTTTTCTTTGCGGTTGCCGCACTTTTTGAGTTTTTTGATTTCATTTTTTTTGTTTTTTATTGTATATATTTCACTATTATTTGCGTTTGGGTGTATTGATTTTTGTGGATATTTACGAAATTTCACAAAAATGAAAAAAAGCCCTTGAAAACTGTCGAAAAATTATGTAAAATATAGCCATGAACTGTAATTTCGCATTTAAGGACAATTACAAATTCGAAGATCTGGTCGATATAGTTTCGGTGCTGAGAAGCGAGAACGGCTGCGACTGGGATAAGGAACAGACCCATAAAAGCATACGCCGGGGTTTTATAGAGGAAGTCTATGAAGCTGTCGAGGCGATAGATACGGAAAATTCCGAACTTCTTTGCGAAGAACTCGGAGACGTGCTTTTGCAGGTCGTTTTCCATGCCTGTATTTCGACGGAAGAGGGAGACTTCGGTATCGACGACGTATGCGACGGGATATGCAAAAAACTGATATACCGTCACCCTCATGTTTTCGGCGACGTCAAAGTAAAGAATTCCGCCGAGATCCTCGAAAACTGGGACGCTCTCAAAAAGACCGAGAAACATCAGGTCTCCGCGGCTGACGAACTTGAGGCTGTCGCAAGATCTCTTCCCGCGCTTATGAGAACCCAGAAGATAATAAAACGCGCGAGAAAAGCCGGAGTCATGGAAAAGGACGAAAACGTCGCTTTCGACGGTATAACCGCCGCGGCGAATTCCTTAAGGGAAACTTCGGATAGGAAAAAAGCGCTTACGGATCTTTTGTTCTGTACCTGCGCCGCTCTCCAGAACGAGGGGCTTGACGGCGAGGAACTTCTTTATTCTCGCTGCGAGGAGATTATCCGCGAGCAAAAGGAAAAATAGTGTTCATGGCCCTTAAAAGAGGGATAATAATAAAATTACGGAGGAATAAAAAATGAACAAATTTGAATTGGTTTCGGCTGTTGCCGAAGAAGTAGGAATGTCCAAAAAGGACACCGGCATCGTTGTTGACAAAGTAATTGAAGCTATCACTGCGGCTCTTGCCAAAGGCGATAAGGTTCAGATAGTTGGTTTCGGAAGCTTTGAAGTTCGCGAAAGAGCGGCAAGAGAAGGACGCAATCCTCAGAAACCCGCTGAAAAGATCATTATTCCCGCATCTAAAGTTCCCGTATTCAAGGCAGGCAGAGGTCTTAAAGACGCTGTTAAATAATTATTTTCGGAAAATTACAGGCTGTTTTGATCTTTTCAGGACAGCCTGAAATATTCACTGCATTTATGAGATTAGATAAATTTCTTAAAGTTTCACGGCTTATAAAGCGCCGCACCGTCGCAAACGAGGCGTGCGCTTCTTCCCATGTTTCGGTAAACGGTAAACCCGCGAAGCCCTCGAAAGACGTTTCCGTCGGAGACGTCGTAGAGATAACTTTCGGAAACAAGACCGTGAAATTCGAGATAATGAAAATATCCGAGTACACAACAAAGGACAGGGCAGAGGAGATGTACAGAATTATCCTCTGATTTGTCATATTTGCTTCCTTTTTACAGTATTTATTGTGTAGAATATTTTTACGGGAGGAAGCAGAATGGACGGCAGGATATCCGGCAATATCGTTCTTGAAAACAGAGAAAAACTTTATTTATCGGGGGTTACGGATTCGGAGAGTTTCGACGAGACCTGCGCCGCCCTGATAACAAACCTCGGAAGAATAGTGATAACGGGCAAAAACCTTCATCTTGCGAAACTTTCGCTTGAAACGGAGGAGGCGACCGTCGAGGGGTTTATTTCTTCCGTTTCCTACGTTGAAAAACGTGAGAAAAAAAACGAAAGTCTTTTGACCAGACTTTTCCGCTGATGGGTTTTTCGGTCGTTTCTCAGTTGTCGCTTTTTATTGCGGCTTTGATATTTTCTTTTATTGTCGGAATTGAATATGATTTTTTCAGGATACTGAGAGTCGTATTCGATCATGGTCCTGCGGCTGTTTTTGCCGAGGATCTTCTGTTTTTTATTGTTTGCGCCGTTGAATTTCCGGTTTTTTGTTTTTTATTTGCGGACGGAGAAATCAGGTTGTATGTCGTCGCCGTATGCGCGGCGGGGTTCTCTTTATATTACCTGACGGTCGGAAACTTTATTTACGGAAGACTTAAAAAGACGGCTCTGAAAATTAAAGGAAAGAGAGGTAATAAGCAGAATTTTTCTGCGAAAAAGGAAAGTGAAAACGAAACTTCTTAATATAGCGCTTGCTGTAATTCTCGTTATCTGCGTCGTCACCGGTATAGGAAAATTCCTTCCGGATATCGCGTCGAAAAATGCCGAGATTGACAAACTCAATTCGGCGATAACCGAGCAGAAGTTAAAAAATAACGAACAGGCCTCTCTCAATGAGGAGCTTAAAGACCCCGACGGTAAAGACGACGTTTACCGTATTATCGCGGAGGACAACGGCTATGCAAAGAACGACGAGACGATTTATAAAGACGTAACAGGCAACTGAGAACAGGGGATTTGGAGGAAAAAACCGTATGTCCGTAGAAGTGGGCAAAATTTATAACGGAAAAGTCAGCGGACTGACGAAGTTCGGCGCTTTTGTCAAACTTGAGAGCGGGGAATCGGGAATGGTCCACATTTCCGAAGTCGCGGACGCTTATGTTTCCGAAATCAAGGATTTTTTGTCCGAAGGACAGGACGTTTCGGTAAAGGTTATCAATATCGACGATAAAGGCCGGTATAATTTTTCAATCAAGAAAGCGGTTTCGGAAGAGAAAAAGGAAGAATCTTTCAGAAAACCGAAAAAAGAAGTTTCCTTTGAAGATATGCTCAGCCGCTTCAAACAGGAAAGCGATGAGAAATTTGCCGGAAACAAAAATTTAAGAGACCTGAAAAGGTCAGGCGATAAACGCCGTAAATAAGAAAAAAAGAGCCGTCGGTAATGTTTTTCATTACGGCGGCTTTGGATTTCCTTTTTTTATATATTGTTTTCACATTCGTCTTCCGTTATAATTACGGCGGAGGCGATTTAATGAAAAAGATAAAAATAACCCATGAGATCGCAAAGAATACGTTTCTTGCAGCGGCGTTTGCCGTAATCTTCTGCGTGATCGTTTCACTTTCGGCATTTTCTTTCGAAATGACCGAGAGCCTTTCTCTGTTTTTCAGAGACGCGATCGGCTGTTCGGCTTTTTCTTTTACGCTCTATCTCGGGGTACATATTTCGGAAGTTAAAAAGCGATAGCGCGGGAGTATTTATGCAATTCGGAATTTCAACGGCGTGCTTTTATCCGGAGACGGTTGAAAAGTCTCTTGAAAAAATCGTCAGAACAGGCTACAAAAACACGGAAATATTTTTTAATACGGACAGCGAGTATTCCGACTCTTTTATATCGGAAATAAAGGCGTTTACCGAGGCTAACGGTATTGCCGTGGTATCCGCTCACCCCTATACGTCCTTTGCGGAACCTCAGTATTTCTTTTCCGACTACAAAAGGCGGTATGACGACGGTATGGAGATATATAAACGTATCTTTCATCAGGTCGCAAAACTCGGAGTCCGTATTTTTCAGTTTCACGGCGCGTTTCTCAGGCAGAACGTTGCGATTTCGCCCGAAAGATATGCGGAAACTTATATTGATCTGAAAAACGCCGCCGCAAAGGAAGGGATAGTCTTTTCTCAGGAAAATGTCGGAAGATGCCTTTGCGGAAAGAAAGATTATCTTAAGTCTCTAGTTGACATATTGGGCGATGAGATAACCTTTACGCTCGATATAAAGCAGGCGGGACGCAGCGGCGAAGACCCGGAAGAGATCGCGAAAGTAATGAAAAACATAAATATGGTTCATATAAACGACGCGACGGAAACCGAAGACTGCCTTTTGCCGTGCTGCGGCTCCCGCGACCTTTTGAGTATAAAACATACTCTTGACAGTCTCGGCTTTTCGGGGGTCTATATGACCGAAGTCTATTCAAAAAACTATTCGGATATTTCGGATATTATAAATTCGAAAAACAAACTTGAAACGTTGTTTTCGGAGAACGTCAAATGAACACTTTCAGTCTGATAAGACGGTTTTCTTCTTATTATAAACCTTATAAATATACGTTTGCCGCCGATATTTTCTGTTGTCTTGCGGTTATCGGCGTCGATCTTTCCTTTCCGATGATAGTCCGTCATATACTGAACGACGGACTTTCTTCTTCGGGACTTGATCTGTCCGTTATCCTTTCTTCGTCGGCGCTGCTGCTTATTTTAAGGATATTTGACCTGTTTTTCAATTATTATATTTCCTGTTGCGGTCATGTCATGGGGTCGAAGATCGAAACCGATATGCGTTCGAAATTGTTTTCACATCTCGAAAAGATGTCGTTTTCGTATTACGACAATACCAAGGTCGGATATCTTATGTCAAGGCTTACGACAGATCTTTTCGACATTGCGGAATTTGCGCACCACTGCCCCGAAGAATTTCTCAGCGCCGCGGTGAAAATTATAGGCTCCTTCATTATTCTTTCGACGATAAGCCTGAAAGTTACGGCGGTCGTTTTCGCAATGCTCCCCTTTATGATCGCGTTTTCCTTTATTTATAACGGAAAAATGCGAAAGGCGTTCAGGCTGCAGAGAGAGCAGATAGCGGAGATAAACGCCAACGCCGAAGACAGCCTCGGAGGTATCAGGGTCGTCAAATCATTTGCGAACGAAGAAATAGAACGTAAAAAATTCGAGAAGAACAATAAAAAGTTTCTTGATATCAAGAAATCTACTTACCGCTATATGGGAATATTCAACAGCGGAGTGAGATTCTTCGACGGGCTCGTTTATCTTTCGGCGGTTCTTTTCGGTTCTCTTTTCATAACGGACGGCAGCATCGAAGTTTCGGATCTCGTTGCGTTTCTTCTTTATATTTCGACGCTTCTCAATGCGATATCCCGCGCAGTGCAGTTTACCGAACAGTTTCAGCGCGGACTGTCGGGTTTTCAACGGTACACGGAAATTATGGATACTCCCGCAGAGATAACCGACAGCCCCGATGCAGTGTCAGTCGAAAATGTTAAGGGGGATATTTCCTTTAACAGCGTTACCTTTTCTTATTCGGAAGGCTCGGGCGAAGTGCTTACACATATCGACCTTCAGGTAAAAAGAGGGGAGACCGTCGCCATCGTCGGACCGTCCGGCGGCGGAAAAAGCACTCTTTGCAGTCTTATTCCGCGTTTTTACGATGTTTCCGACGGCTGCATTATGCTCGACGGCACAGACATAAGAAAAATAACGCAGAAGTCACTTCGCGAAAATATAGGTGTCGTTCAACAGGACGTATATCTGTTCGGCGGGACGATACGCGAAAATATCGAATACGGCAAACCGGGAGCAACTTTTGAAGAAATAGTCGAAGCGGCGAAAAAGGCGGGCGCCGACGGTTTCATTTCGGAACTCGAAAACGGCTACGATACGGATGTCGGAGAACGCGGCGTCAGACTTTCGGGCGGTCAGAAGCAGAGAATTGCGATCGCCCGCGTATTTCTCAAAGACCCGCCGGTTCTTATTCTCGACGAGGCGACGTCCGCGCTTGACAATGAAAATGAAAAGATAGTTCAGCGTTCTCTCGAAACTCTTGCCGAGGGACGGACTACGTTTATTATCGCGCACAGGCTCACCACCGTAAAAAATGCTTCTGAAATCGTTGTCCTTACCAAGAGCGGCATTGAAGAAAAAGGGACTCATTCGGAACTTATAAATAAAGGCGGAATTTATTCGGAGTTGTACTCTCTTTATTCGTCATAATGTCACATTTATAATCGGGTCGATACTCAATTTTTGTTGCAGTGTGGGAGTTTTTGAATATTGGGCGACGGTTTTGTCATAACAGTAATTACGACAAAAAATTGAAAGTTTTCATAAAGTTCACAAAATATACACAAAAACCCCTTGAAATTTCTTTGCAAATATGTTACAATTTATTTGCAGGAAGGGGTGAATCCGATGCAGAGTTTGTCAACGGCAACAGAATTTGAAATTATAGACACTATTCCTCCCGTAACGGCAGATACGATGTTCTATGTTTACACAGGACTTGCGGTTCTTGCACTTGCCTGTATCGGTTTCATTATTTTCATGTGGAACAGGGGCGGCAAACGCCGCGACAAAAAGGATTGACTACTCCAAGTTGAGATAGATTAGTGTTGGTTGGAAAAAACGCACCCGTTCGGGTGCGTTTTTTCCCTTGACAATATCTTCGAAGAATGGTATAATCTATGTACTTTCAAAATAAAAAAACGGAGAGGTTTATGAAAAAAATTATTTCTGCGGTGATTGCCGTAATACTGGTTTTTTCCTGTTTTTCTTTTGTTTCCGGCGCTGAAGAAGAGGAAAATTCGATAAAAATATCGCTCAGGATTGAGGGCGTAAATGAAACCCTGTATAATAAAGAAGTCGACGTCAAATATACAACCGATACGGTGACGTTAAAAGACGCTCTTTTACTTGTCGACAAGCAGGAATCCGAACTTGAGATGAAAGGTATCGAAGACGGTTATATCAACGATATAAACGGGGAAGTCGCAGGCTCTTTCGGCGGATACGACGGTTGGATGTTTGCGGTAAACGACGTTGTTGCGTCTTCGGGAATTTCGGATATAGTGCTTAAGGACGGCGATAAGATCGTTTTTTATTACGCCGACTATCCGTCCCAATATACCCTTATTGATTCGAGCAGGGCAAAAGACGGAGTTATACGTTTTTACAGTATCGAAAAAGAATACGGAGATAAAGGTGAAGTCATCAGAGAATATGAATCTCCGATAACCGATGCTCCGGTCGTTTTCAATTCCGCCGATTACATCACCGATGAAAAGGGCGAGATAAATGTCGGCAAAAAACTTGCAAACGGAGATTATACGATCTCTTTAAGCAAGGATAAGACCACCGACAGCGGAACATTGCCGGTAGCCGTCCGTCTGGTCGATTTCAAACTCACCGTCTCCGATAAGGTCGAAGCCCCGAACTTTATGCTTTATACGGCGGTTACGGTAATTGTGGTTCTCATTATTGCCGCAGGCGCGTTCCTGCTTATCAAAAACAAAAAGAAAAAAGCATGATTTTGCTTCCGCAGCTGTAAAGTTGCGGTTTTTTCTTTTTATAAATCACATAAAAAGTGAATTTTATGTGTCTTTTTGGTAAAATATATAGATTTTCCGTTTTGTATATGATATAATTTTTTCAAATAAATTTATGGAGGAATGTTTTTATGAAAAAAGTTTTAGCAATCTTTCTTTCGTTGATCATGGTCTGCGCCTTGTTTGCCGCTTGCGGCGAAAACGCAGAGAGCGATGCAAAAGTCGCTTATGTCCTTACCGAAACCGGCGATACGTATTCGCAGGGACTCGGAAGCAGTTTCAAGACTGCTTTTGAAAAAGCGGGCGGAACGGTTATTCAGGAATCTTTCCCGAAGAATACTTCCGACTTCTCCGCTTACATTCAGAAAGCAATAGACAAGAAAGCGAACGTTATCTTCGCTCCGAACTCTATCACCGTTGCCTCGAACCTTATCAAACAGGCGGCTGACGTCGGAATAGAAATCCCCATTCTTGCAGGCGATACATGGGAATCTTCCGTTATTCTCGATGCTGCAAAGGGTACGGGTCTTGATGTATACTGCTCTACTTTCTTTGACGAAAACGACTCTACCACAGAGTATGCCGCAAAATTTGTTTCCGGTTTCAAGGCTTGGCTTGAATCAGACAATGCTCTCAAGACCGAAAACGGCGGCAACACCATAGTCGCGGCGGTTTCCGCGCTCGGCTTTGATGCATATAACGTAGCGTATGCCGCAATCGAAGCGGCAGCGGCGGAAAAGGGCGAAGCTCTTACTTCCGTAGACGTGGCAAAAGCTCTCTGGGCTCTTGATTATAAAGAGGCTGTCACCGGCGAAATAAAATTCGACAAAAACGGCGACGCTATCAAATCCAGCGCATACATAAAGAAAGCAAAGGCAGACGGCTCCGCTTTCGAATTCGTAAAACTTCAGACTGTTGAAAACAACGCTGATCAGGGAACCGCTCCCGCTTACGATAAATCGGGTATAGCGCTTGATACCGCAAACAAGAAAATAGTTATCGGCGTTTACGAGCCGACTTCCGGCGACAACGCTGCGGGCGGAAAACAGGAAGTTCTCGGCGCGCGTTACGCAAATTCTCTCAAACCGACGATCAAGATCGGCAATAACGAATATAAGATCGAACTTTATGTCAGCGACAACGCATCGTCCGAAGATAAGGCAGTTTCCGCTGCTTCCGCAATAGTTGCCCAGAACGCGCTCGTTTCTCTCGGCTCTTACGGCTCCGGCGTTTCCATCGCCGCGGCTTCCACCTTTGCAGATGCAGGTCTTCCCGCAATCGGCGTTTCCTGCACGAACTCCGCGGTTACCGAAGGACAGGACTTCTACTTCCGTACCTGCTTCCTCGACCCGTTCCAGGGTTCCGTTATGGCGGACTTCGCACTTTCTCTTATCAGCGCAAAATAATTTCAGATCTTGCTGTTTTGTTTGCGGCGGGTACTAATACCCGCCGCAATGCAGTTAAAAAAAGAGGTTAATTTTTCTATGAGCAATATTTTTCCCTATCTCGTAAGAGGTCTTGCGGTAGGTGGACAATACGCACTTATAGCGATAGGATATACTATGGTTTACGGTATTCTGCGCCTCATAAACTTTGCTCACGGCGATTTGTTTATGGTCGCGGGAATAACGCTCATATATCTTACCGCAACGTTTCCTGCAATGCCTATCTGGATATCCATTCCCGTAATGGTAGTCCTTGTTGTTTTTATAGGCTATCTGATAGAAAAATGCGCGTATTCGCCGCTTCGCAAGGCTCCGAGGATGTCGGTAATGATTTCGGCTATCGGGGTTTCGTACCTTTTGCAGAATCTCGTAAGTTATATAACGGGCGGTCTTGACAAACAGTATCCGGAAATTCCTGTCATCAGCGACAGAGTCAAGGTTTTGGGCGTTTCCGACAAACTTGTCACGTTCATTACTCCGTTTGTTGCCGTCGCCCTTATGTTCGTGCTTATCTATCTTATAAACCACACTAAATTCGGTATGTCCATAAGAGCCGTTTCCAAAGATTTCGAGACGTCGCAGCTTATGGGTATCAAACTCAATAAAGTTATCAGTATAACCTTTGCGATCGGTGCGTTTCTTGCCGCTGTCGGCTCGGTTCTTTATTTTACAAAGAGCCCCGGCATAAAGCCTACGACAGGCGCTCTCCCCGGACTTAAAGCATTCATTGCCGCCGTTGTCGGAGGAATAGGTTCGGTTCCCGGAGCGGTCGTCGGCGCTTTCATAATCGGTATTGTCGAAAACCTTGCGAAGTTCGCAAATCTTTCGACTTACACCGACGCGTTTACCTTCGCGTTGCTTATAATCGTGCTTATATTTAAGCCCACCGGAATATTCGGCGAGAAAGTTACGGAGAAGGTGTAAATATGGAAAAAACGAACTTTTTATACAAGAACCGTAAAACAGTCGCAAATCTTTGCTTTATCGCGCTGTTATTTGTCGGAATAACCTTGCTTGAGGCTTTTGTCGACCCGACGTCGATGTGGTTTTCCGTTCTCCGTAAGGTCGCGACGTTTTCTCTTGCCGCGGTTTCGATGAACCTGCTTAACGGCTTTACGGGACTTTTTTCTCTCGGTCAGGCGGGCTTTATGCTTGTCGGTGCATATACTTATGCGATGTTTACTATTCCGTCCGAGTTCAAAAACACCGTTTTCAGAAATTACGGAGACAGCATAATCGGATTTTGTCTTCCGATTTTGGTGGCTATCGTTCTTGCCGGAGTTGTTGCGGCATTATTCGCTTACCTTATCGGACTTCCCGTCCTGAGACTTAAAAGCGACTATCTTGCGATAGCGACCCTCGGCTTTGCCGAAATAATCAAAACGATCGTTCAGTCCGCGGACCTCGGTTTTTTGACCAACGGTCCCGACCCTCTGTCAAACTTCAATGTTCTTCAGGGAATAATGCCCTATGTTCTGATCGCGGCGGTGTGTATCACTGTTATCGTTCTTCTTATCAATTCCACTTACGGAAGAGCCTTCAAGGCGATAAGAGACGACGAAGTCGCAGCTGAGGCGATGGGTATAAATCTTGCGAAACACAAACAGATGTCTTTTGTCATCAGTTCGTTCTTTGCGGGAATTGCCGGCGCAATGCTTGCGATGTGCAACACCACCGTTTCCGCCACTACATATACGACCACGATGACCTACGAAATTCTTCTCGTTGTCGTTATCGGAGGCGTCGGAAGTATCACCGGAAGCGTTATCGCCGCATTCCTTTTTTACGGAAGCAGCGAATGGTGGCTTCGTTTTCTCGATGTTGAAACGACTATCGGCGGTTTCAAAGTTCCGCTTCTCCGTTACGGTTTCAGAATGGTCGTTTTCTCGGTAATCATTATGATCGTCGTCCTTTTCTTCAGAAAAGGAATTATGGGAACGCGCGAACTTTCGGTTGTGGGCGTTTATGAAAAAATAAAACGGTCGTTTACCAAAAAGAAGGTCGGAAAAGGAGGTGGCTCCGATGAGTGATCCCGTTCTTAAAGTCGAAAACGTAACGATGCAGTTCGGAGGAGTCGTCGCCGTCAACAACCTTTCTCTTGAGGTCAACAAAGGCGAGATCGTATCTCTTATAGGGCCCAACGGCGCGGGAAAAACCACTGCGTTCAACGCTATAACCGGCGTTTACGAACCGACAAACGGCAGAATCCTTTTCAACGGCGAAGTCGTCGCCGAAAACCACCCCAAGGGCAAGATGAAAAAAACTTACGCCGGAGAAAACGACGGACTTTACAAAAAAGTTATTGTAAATACTCCGGATAAGATAACAAAACTCGGTATGGCGAGAACTTTTCAGAATATCAGACTTTTCAAGTCGATGACCGTTTTTGAAAACGTTCTTGTCGCAATGCATCTGCGCAGAAAGAGCAATCTTTTTACGGCAACTTTCAAACTGAATTATAAAGAAGAAAAGGCTATGCGCGAAGAGTGTCTGAAACTTCTCGAACTCGTCGATCTTGTCGATGTCAAAGACGAGATAGCAACGGCGCTTCCTTACGGAAAACAGAGACATCTTGAAATAGCGAGAGCTCTAGCGACAAAACCGTCCCTTCTTCTGCTCGACGAACCTGCCGCGGGCATGAATCCTCAGGAAACAGAGGAACTTACCGAATTTATCCGTATGATACGCGAAAAATTCGATCTTACGGTTTTTCTTATCGAACATCACATGAACCTTGTTATGGATATTTCCGACAGGATCTACGTTATAGATTTCGGTAAACTGCTTGCCGCAGGTACTCCGTCCGAAATTCAGAACGATCAGCATGTTATAGACGCATATTTGGGGGTGCCCGACGATGAGTAATATTCTTGAAATCAAAGATATGTCGGTGACCTACGGCGGAATTCATGCCGTAAACGACATAAATCTCAGCGTCGAAGAAGGTAAGATAGTAACTCTTATCGGCGCTAACGGTGCGGGAAAATCGACTATTCTCCGTACAATAGCAGGCATCGTTCCCGCGGCGAATGCGTCCGTTACTTTCTGCGGCGAGGAGATATACGGGCTTTCTCCCGATAAAATAGTTAAAAAAGGAATAACTCTTGTTCCGGAAGGAAGAAAGGTCTTTTCGAACCTTACCGTTCTTGAAAATCTGAAAATAGGCGCGTATCTCAGAAAAGACAACCTTCAGAAAGACATAGAGTATGTCTATTCGCTGTTTCCCCGTCTCAAAGAAAGACACTGGCAGCTTGCAGGGACTCTTTCGGGAGGCGAGCAGCAGATGCTTGCCGTAGGAAGAGCGCTTATGAGCCGTCCGAAACTCATTATGATGGACGAACCGTCTCTCGGTCTTGCACCTCTTGTCGTTAAAGATATTTTCAATATCATAAAAACGATAAACGGGCAGGGAATAACCGTTCTTCTTATTGAGCAAAACGCAAATATGGCGCTCCAGATCGCCGATAAGGGCTACGTTCTCCAGACGGGAGATATAATCCTTGAAGGTTCGGGAAAAGAACTTCTCGAAAACGAACAGGTCAAAGAGGCATATCTCGGAAAACACAAATAATTTCCAAAATTCCGCAGTTTCGGCTGCGGAATTTTTATATATCCGGTTTTTAACGAAAAAAGTTTTACAAATTCGGCATTTCTATTGATTTTATATGTATATTACTGTATAATACATAATGTATAGACTGCTTTATCGCCTTGAAAAAGGAGGAAAACATTTTGAGAAATATACCGAAAAGATTTTTCGCTTTCTTTGTCGCGTTCATCATCGTCTTCAGCGGCTTTATACAATTTTTGCCGACGGTCATGAGAGCGGAGGAAACAAAAAATTTCTCTCAGTCTGCATATAATTTTGAATATGAGAATCTGCTTCTCGACGTCGGAGACGGGACGACCCCGCTTTTGCCGAGAGACGGCGATTATAATACCGTAACGGGAAGAAACGGCGGAAAAGCCTCCTCTTCCGGAGCAAAACTCGATCCTGCTCTTTTTGCGGGTAAAAACGACCTTACTCTTTCTTTCTGGACGACGCTTTCGTCCGGAAGTTCCGATTCTGCTCCGTATTCCAACGCAAAGAGGTTGATAGAAACTCTTCAGGACAAGGTCTCCTCCATGTCTTCGGTATATACCGCAGCTTCCGTTGAAAGACTTCTGAAAGCTGTCGGAGATCTGCAGCAGTCGCTCGACGGAGGGGCGTCTTCCTCAACGGTGGTAAAAGGCATTGAAAACGTTGTATCCGCGAAAAACGCTCTTGTTAAAATATATACCGTTTCCGAGGCTGCGACGGTTCTTTCGGCTGCGGAGAAAATAAACGGGGGCGAATATACCGAAAGTTCGTTTTCGGCATTCGCGGCTGCCCGTTCGTCGCTTTCCGCCGCCGTATCTTCGGGTTCTTCGTCAGTTTCGGATAATGTCGCAAACCTCCTTGAAAAGCAGGATTCTCTTGAATATAAAGATTATAAAAAGCAGGCGGAACACGAACTTGGAAAGTTCAAAAAACGTTTTTCCGACCTTGACGGAGAAATATATACAAAAGAGTCTTATTCCGCGGTATCCTCCGCAATATCGGAGCTTTCGTCGTCTCTCTCTTCGTCCGACGACGTTCTCCGTTCAAAAGTTTCCGCGGTTTCTTCCGCTTTTTCGGGGCTTAAGGCAACTGCGGGTTCGTCAAACGAAATCTTTTCCGCGGTCGGAAATTCGGGTAAGAATTATATAAAAATATCTCAGTCGGGTTCGGAGATTACAGTATCCCTTCATCTCGGCGGCTCTGCCGAGACCGTTTCCCATTCGGTCCCGTCTTCTTCCGGATTCACGATGATAACTCTCACCGCAAAATCATCTTCCGGTAAAGTCTCCGTCTCTCTTTACATAAACGGTTCGGAAGTCGAAAAAAAGACCGTTTCGGGAGAACTCTCGTCTCTCGGGGCGTCTTCCGCGGAATTTCCGTCCTCGGTCACCGTCGACGATATTTACGTTGCGTCCAAAGTTCTGACGTCTTCCGAGATAAAAAATCTTTCCGAAAAAGCAATCGAGGATTTTCTGAAATTTATCGATCCGAGCTGGGTAAAGCCCTCTGACAGAATAAACGTAAAGCCCATTGAAAACTTCAAGTGGTCGGCGTATACTTTCAATAACGGATTCAAGATAGATTCCGACCTCAACGGCGTCGCGGCGTGTTTTTATAACGCGACGAAACTTGCTCCTGTCGATACGACCGCTCACGGCGGCAAATACGGTATGGGGCTTGTCAGAAGAAACGGCATATACCCGACTTACTATATGTCGCTCGGAAGAGGGCTGCTTTCGTCGGCGTCCTCCTTTACCGTCGCGGGCTTTGTTTCGAATGTCGGCGGATCCGGAACTTCCGCAAACTTCTTTGAATTTACGGGCAAAAACGGAAAACTTGTCTTTTCGCCTTTTTCTTCCGGCGGAGGATTTTTCGAATACACGTCCTCGGGCGGACAGACAAAGCGTGAAAGTTTTTCTTCTTCCGATATAAATTCCAAATGGGTGCATTTTGCTTTGACGTTTGCTGCCGACGGCAACGTTATTGCTTATGTCAACGGAAAATCGGTCGCTTCTTTCTCTTCGGGCATAAGTCTTTCGGAGCTGTCTCTCAATTCGTTTAAGATAATTTCCGGAATTACTTCGGGAGAGGCCGCGCGATTGATAATCGACGATATTTATGTTTCGTCGAAAGTTATGAGCGACAGCGATATCCGCAAAATGTCATATTACGGAGTCGAGCGTTTTGTAGGCGAAGTTCTTCCCGACCCGGATACGGGCGAAATCAACCCGGATAAAGGAGACGTCAACCTTGACGCCGACGAGACCGACGAACTCGAAGACGCCTTTTCCGATACCGCTGCGATAAACGGATACGTAGGAACGACATTTGACGACGCTTCGTTTATGGGCGAAGATTATAACGGTGCGGTTTCCGCAACGATAAGGAACGCAAGCCTCGTTCAGGGACAGTATAAATACGGGCTCAATCTCAACGGAAAGACCGCTTACGTCAGATACCCGAAAGATATTCTCAATTCGGTTTCCGAGCTTACGGTGAGCATTGCGTATAACTGGACAACGCCGTCTTCGATAAACGAACGGAATCAGAAACTGTTTGCGTTTGCAAATAAGGACAGTTCCGTCTCCGACCCGAAATCGTATATTTATCTTGATATGGGTAACGGGACCGACGGAATGAAACTTTGTATTTCCGACGGCAGCGAGACCGCAGAAATACCGATAAAAGTAAATGCCGTTTCCGAATGGAAAAGGCTTACCGTTACCGTAAAAAACGGTCATGTTAAAGTTTATTCTGATAAAGATCTTGTCGCGGAAAAGAAAACGGAAATAGATCTTACGACGATCGCTCCGAACTTCAATTACGTCGGAAAAAGTTGTTATAAAGGCGATCCTCTTTTCTGCGGAGTCGTCGATGAAATCTATATTTCCGATAAGGAAATTTCAGAAAAAGAAATAGAAAATCTCATGAGCGGAATCGCTCCGTCCGCAGAGGAAGAAAAGAACAAAGACGCGTCTTCGGGCGACGTTTGGGACGGAATAATCATCGGCACCGTTATTTTTATGGGACTTCTTTTCGCAGGATTTATCGGATTTATAGTCTATACTTTGTTTTTCAAAAAATAATTTACATAAATTAAAGGAGAGCGAATACGAAATGACACTTATGCAGCAGGAAATTTTCGAGCAGCCCGAGGTTTTTAAGAGATGTCTCGAATATAACAGGGAAACGCTTGCGACCCTCGTCAAAACACTTAAAGAAAAGGAGATCACCAACGTTTATATCGCGGCAAGAGGAACTTCCGACCATGCGGGTACTTACGGAAAATATCTTATAGAATCAATGGTCGGTATCCCAGCGGGACTTGCAGCTCCTTCCGCAATCACAATTTACGGCGGCAAAATAAACTTCAAAAATATGCTTGTTATAGGAATTTCCCAGTCGGGAGCGGCGGCGGACGTCCTTGAAGTAATGAAACAGGCAAAAGCTACGGGCGCCGTTACTCTAACGATCACCAACACCCTTGAATCTCCTTTGGCTTCCGCTGCGGATTTCCACCTTTACTGCAACGCCGGTCTTGAAAAATCCGTTGCGGCAACCAAGACTTTCGGCTCTCAACTTTATATAATCGCAAACCTCGTCGCCATGTGGGCGGACAATAAAAAACTTATCGCGGATCTTGAAAAGATCCCCGAAAACATCAAAAAAGTTCTTGACAGAAACGCCGACGTTGCGGAACTTGTCAAAAGATACCGTTTTATGAACGACTGCTTCGTCCTTTCGAGAGGTTATAACTATCCTCTTGCAATGGAAGCGGCGCTCAAAATTCAGGAAACAAACTATGTCAGAGCAAAGGCATATCCTATTTCAGACTTCCACCACGGACCTTTTGCAATGGTTGACGAAGGAACCGCTGTGTTTATGTATGTTCCCGGCGGTTCCGTAAAAGAGGACAGCAAGGCGATGATAGAAAAACTCAAGGGCGTCGGCGCGGATATCTGCATGATCTCCGACGACGATGAACTCCTCAAAGAGGGAACCGTCTTTTTCAAAATACCCGATACCGAAGGTTCGGACGCGGTCGCCGCTTTCTATTTCGCCATATTCGCACAACTTTTCGCCTGCAACCTTACCGCTGTAAAGGGCAGAAACCCCGACGCTCCGAGAGGTCTTAACAAAGTTACGGTAACGAAGTAAAGGACATAGGAGAAAACAATGGAACTTAAAGTATCTACGGTTTACGATAAAAAATTTACGCCGATGGCGAAAGTCGTCGAGGAATTTACCGAGGGCGCAAAAAAAGCGGGCGGCACCAAACTCGTTATCGGAATTGAAAGAAATCAGGGATTCGTCTCCGCTTACGAAACGGTCATTTACCCCGAAAACACCGGCAAAGACGAGGAAAACATCAGATTTGCCGAAAGAATTATAAAAACGCTCCTTTGGATAAAAGGCGGTTATAAAATCATAATTGCGGGTTCCGAAAAAATCGGGAACTTCATAAAAGACGCATATAAAGTCGGCGGACTGCGCGCTTTTGACGCAGGATTTATGGCACGCGTCTACGAAAGACCTTTTGAAGTTGAGATCGTTTTTCTTGAAAACGCTCCCGTCACAAAGGAAAACACCAACCCGTCGGGAAGACATCTTTCCGGCTGCAGAATAGGGTTTGACGCAGGCGGAAGCGACAGAAAAGTTTCCGCGGTCATAGACGGCGAGCCCGTTTATTCCGAAGAGGTCGTCTGGTTCCCGAAAACGACGAGCGATCCTCAGTATCATTACGACGGAATCCTTACCGCAATGAAAACGGCGGCGTCTTATATGCCGAGAGTCGACGCGATAGGCGTTTCCTCCGCGGGCGTTTATGTTGACAACAGAATAATGGTCGCGTCTCTTTTCTTAAAGGTTTCCGACGAAGATTTCGATAAGAAAGTTAAGAATATGTATCTTGACGTGGCAAAGGAACTCGGTGAAAACATTCCTGTCGAAGTTGCAAACGACGGCGACGTAACGGCTCTCGCGGGTGCAATGGACCTCGACGACAACAGCGTTCTCGGCGTTGCGATGGGAACGAGCGAAGCGGGCGGATATGTCGACGGGGCAGGAAACATTACCGGCTGGCTCAATGAACTTGCATTCGTTCCGTGCGACTATAACGAAGACTCAATGGTCGACGAATGGTCGGGCGATTACGGCTGCGGAGTTAAATATTTCTCGCAGGACGGCGTTATAAAACTTGCCGCAGAAGCAGGTATTGCGCTTGACGACGCCCTTTCTCCCGCCGAAAAACTCAAGATAGTTCAGAAACTCCATGAAGACGGGGACAAGCGTGCCGAAGGCATTTTCGAAACGATAGGCGTTTATTTCGGATATACCGTCGCATATTATGCGATGTTCTACGATATAAAACACGTTCTTATTCTCGGAAGAGTTACTTCCGGAAAAGGCGGAAACGCTATTCTCGAAAAAGCGACGGAGGTTCTTGAAAAAGAATATCCCGAACTTGCGAAGAAGATAAAGCTGCATCTTCCCGACGAGTCCAACCGCAGAGTCGGGCAGTCGATCGCGGCGGCGTCTCTTCCCGAAATAAAATAGTCAAAAGAGGCTGATTCAGCCTCTTTTTTGAACGGACGGTAAAACATGAAAATACCAAAACTCACGCCGAGGCTGGCGCTTGTTGCGGATTTTATATCCGAAAGCGGCTGCGGGACGGTCGCCGATGTCGGAACGGATCATGCAAAACTCCCGATCTATCTTGTCGCTACGGGAAAAGCCGAAAAGGTTTACGCTTCCGATCTTCGGAAAGGTCCGCTGAAAAAAGCCGCTGAAAACGTCGCTTTTTACCTCGGAAAAGAGGCGGAAAGAGTTCCTCTCATTTTGGGAAACGGAACCGAAAATATCCCGACGGACTACGACTGTCTTTCGATAACCGGAATGGGCGGAGAACTTATCGCCGAGATTATCGGCAGCGCGAAACTGCCCGAAAACGCAACTCTTGTTCTGTCTCCGATGACCGGTGCCGAAAAACTCCGTAAAAGTCTTTATCTTTCGGGGTTTGAGATAATCAGAGAGACCCTTGTCGGAGAAGAAGATAAAATATACACGGTAATGAAGGCGAAAAAGACCGAAAACAGCCGCATTTATCAAGAGATAAACGAGTATTTTTCAGAGGCACTTCTCTCCGAGAAAAACGGTCTGCTGCATGATTATATAAGAAGATATATTTCAAAATTCGACAAGGCGCTTGAAGGCAGACGGGAATCGGGGAAAAAACATTCCGATGAAGAAGAGATAGAAAAAGTGCGGAATGAAATGATAAAACTGGAGGAAAGTATATGACAACGGTAAAAAATATCTATGATTTTATCGACGGATTTGCACCGTTTGAAACTGCTATGGGTTTCGACAATGTCGGAATTCTGGTCGGAAACGCAGAAACGGAAACGAAAAAGGTGCTTGTTTCGCTTGACGTGAGCCCCGAAGCGGTTTCGGAAGCGAAAGAAAAAAACTGCGACCTTATCGTTTCGCATCACCCCGTTATCTTCAACCCTCTGCGCAGTCTTAAAACCGAAGATACGGTGTATACACTTGCAAAATCCGATATCTCCGTTATTTCCGCTCATACAAACTTCGACATGGCGAAAGGCGGCGTAAACGATTGCCTTTGCGACATTTTGGGAATTCACGGCGTTTCGGAAATGTTTCTCGACGGCTGTCCGATAGGAAGAACGGGCAGTATCTCAAAGATGAAGACCGAGGCTTTTATGAAACTCGTAAAAGAAAGACTTTCGGCAAATTCCGTCCGTTATGTAAAGGGCAGTGATTTCTGCGAAAAGATCGCCGTTGTATGCGGCTCGGGCGGCGACGGCGTCGACGCGGCGATCTCTGCGGGCGCGGATACTTTGCTTACGGGCGAAGCGAAATACAACCATTTTCTGTATGCCGCGGAAAAGAAGATAAATCTTATCGAGGCGGGGCATTTTGCTACCGAAAATGTTGTAGTGCCCGTTCTCTGCAAAAAACTTTCGGAACGTTTTCCCGAAATTGAATTTGTTATCTCTGAAAGGAATAAGGAGCTTCCGCTTCTGTTTAGTTTATAAAAATGGCTCTTGACGGTATTTTTCTTTCTGCCCTTGTGCGCGAACTCAACGAAGAGTTGCAGGGGGCGAAAATCGAAAAAATAAATCAGCCCGAGCGTGACGAGATAGTTATTTCTCTTCATGCTCCGGCAAGAAAACGCAGTAAACACGTCAAACTTTCAGTCTCTGCCGACCCTGCTCACCCCGTTGTTTATCTTTCGGAAAATGCGGGTAAGGAAAACCCGGCAGTCGCGCCGAATTTCTGCATGCTGCTCCGCAAACATCTTTCCTCTTCGAGGATAACGTCGGTAAGACAGGCGGGACTCGACCGTGTTATTATAATTGATTTTGAATCGCGCACCGAGATGTACGAAACCGTCGAAAGACGGCTTATCGTCGAAATAATGGGGCGTTTCAGCAATATAATCTTCACCGACGGCAACGGCGTTATTTATGACGCGATAAAGCAGGTCGATTTTTCCGTTTCGTCAAAACGGCAGTTTCTGCCGCAACTCATATACGAACTTCCTCCGTCACAGGACAGAAAGGACATAACGGCAGACCCCGTATTTTCTCCCGACTGGTCGTCGGACGAGAGGGCGGACAAAGTCTTGAATTTCTATTTTACCGGCTTTTCTTCTCTTATTTCTAGGGAAGCGGTTTTTTACGCGACGGATACCACCGATAAAAGGCTTTGTGATTTTTCCTGTGCGGAAAAAGAAAAACTGCAGTCTTTTCTGTCGGCGCATTCCGAAAATATAAAAGACGGGAACTATAAATGCGTTGCTGTTTCTGCCGAAAAGCCCGTCGATTTTTACTGCTTTCCGATAAAGCAGTACGGAAATTCCGCAAAAATAACCGAATACTCCTCTCCCTCCGAAACCGTCGAGGCTTTTTTTGCCGAGAAAATGAGGGCGGAACACATAAGGCGTCATTCGGCGGATCTTACCCGTGCGGTAAATACGCTGATAAGCAGGGTTTCAAGAAAGATAACCGCAAGACGCTCGGAACTCGAAAACTGCAAAAAGGCCGATGAATACAAGCATTACGGAGACGTTCTCTTTTCGAATATCGCCGCCGTTTCTCCGAAAGCGACTTTCGCAAGACTGCCAGATTATTATTCGGAGGATATGCGGGAGATCACCGTGCCGCTCGATCCGTCGCTTTCCGCGACAAGAAACGCTCAGCACTATTATAAACTCTATAAAAAGCTGAAGACCGCCGAAGATATGCTCTCCCGTGAAATCCCCGCGGCGGAAAACGAACTCCGTTATCTTGAAAGCGTGCGCTCGTCTCTTCTTCTTGCGGAAAACGTGTCCGATCTGCGGGAAATAAAGGACGAACTCATAAAAGAGGGCTATATAAGAAAGCCCGCAAATACGAAGAACGTCAAAAAACAGAAAACGGCGTTTTCGCCTGCTGAATTCGAAACGAGCGAAGGCATTCCCGTCCTTGTCGGAAAAAACAATATGCAGAACGACTGGCTGACGACAAAATTTGCGGATAAACACGATATCTGGTTCCATGTTAAAAATTATCCCGGAAGCCATACGGTGCTTTTGTGTTCGGGCAGGGAATATTCAAACGTATCCCTTAACGAGGCGGCGATAATTGCAGCCACTTTTTCGGGCGTTGCGGAAAACGGAGGGAAAACCGAGGTCGATTATATCGAAGTCGGCTCCGTAAAAAAACCGAACGGCGCAAAACCCGGAATGGTCGTCTACGAGGGATACAGGACCGCCGTAGTGACTCCCGACGCGGCTCTTGCGGAAAAATTACGCAAAAAACGCTGAAAATCTTAAATTTCTGCAAAATCAAAATTTGAATTTTTTACATTTCATATATAATAAAAGCGAGAAAAACGGAGAAAAATGAAGAAAAACGAAGTACTCGAATTGTTTTTCGAAGAAAATCGGATTTTGGTATTGACATGAAGAAAAATTTGTGTTATAATATTCGCGTTGTGAAAATAAACTTTTAATCGGAGGAAATAAAAATGTCGACATTTATGGCAAATCCCGGCAACATCGAGCGTAAATGGTATATTATCGACGCTGCCAACAAACCGTTGGGCAGAGTTGCCGATAAAGCTGCCGTTCTGCTCAGAGGCAAACACAAGGCTACTTATACTCCGCATCAGGATTGCGGCGATCATGTTATAATCATCAACGCCGAAAAAGCGATCCTCACCGGTGCTAAAGCCGAACAGAAATATTACAGACATCATACCGGCTGGGTAGGCGGTCTGAAAGAGGTCAAATACGGTATTCTTATGGACAAGAACCCCGAATTTGCAATGGAACTCGCCGTCAAAGGCATGCTCCCCAACAACTCTCTCGGCAGAAACGCTTTTTCCAGACTCAGAGTTTTCAAGGGTCCCGAGCACAATCATCAGGCTCAGAAACCCGAAGTATATGAAGGTTAAGGAGGAGCAATATAATGTATACACCTAAGAAACCCTATTTTTACGGAACAGGCAGAAAAAAACATTCTGTTGCTCGCGTCAGACTCTACAACGGTACGGGTAAAATCACGATAAACGGCAGAGATATTGACGATTACTTCGGTCTTGACACTCTTAAACTTATCGTTCGTCAGCCCCTTAACGCTCTTGACGTAAACGGCAAATTCGACATCGAATGTACCGTTGTCGGCGGCGGCGTTTCCGGTCAGGCGGGCGCAATCCGCCACGGACTTGCAAGAGCTCTTCTCAAGGTAAACGAAGCGGAATACAGACCTGTTCTCAAGAAGGCGGGATTCCTTACCAGAGACCCGAGAATGAAGGAAAGAAAGAAGTACGGACTCAAAGCCGCACGTCGTGCTCCTCAGTTCTCGAAGAGATAATTTTTTCTCTTTCAAAACACATTTTAATATATCTGTTTTATTCCGAATTCCCCTGAAAAAGGGGAATTCGGGGTTTATCGGAATATTTGCTTTAATCAGATCGTGATCGTAAGAATGGCTCATTTGCCATTACATCAGATTTTCTTGATTTCGGCAACGGAAAAACGGAATTTTACATTTATTGTATAATCCGTAAAAACAGGGAGAATAATCAGCACATACCGAGGTTTCCTTTATTTTCCGAACGAATTCCCTTTCGGGGGAAGAAATATGGTGGTGTCATTTAATGAAAAAAGAAATTTTCACCGAAAACACAAAAAATACAGATTCGTCAAAATTCAAAATCAAAATTTCAATTGTTTCGGGGATCACCGTCGTCCTTCTTGCTGTTTTTGTTTGCAGTGTTCTTCTGTTTGCAAACGAGACCCGGGAAACGGCGACTGATCCCAACCCTTATAATTTGCCGGCAGTTCAAAACGAGCAAATTGAAAACATTCCGGTCAGCCAGAATGAGACTTTCCTTGCGCATCTATATGTTGACGGAAAGTATTATACCGAATCTTTCAGATATTCGGACAATGCGACCGCAATGGATTTGATAAACAGCACGGGCATCGTGCTTTCAGAAGAAGATTCAGTGTCCTGTTCTTCGGACACTCTTCTTACCGAAGATTCGGTAGTAAGCATTAACAGAGTTTATTACGAAGACGTTGTTTCTTACGAAACCGTCGCTTATCAGACGGAAGCCGTAAAAGTTATTTATGCGACGTTCGCAAATAAGGTCGGGACGGAAACCCCCGGCTCAAACGGCAAAAAAGAGATCGTAACAAGGACAAAGTTCGTTGACGGCGAAGCCGTCGAAAAGTCCGTGATAAGCGAAAAGATCGTTAAAAAACCTGTTTCTGCAAAAGTTTATATTGACGCGTCTAACCTGCTCGATACGAGCGGCGGAGCCCCTTCCGAATACGTAAAGAAGATCGATAACGTCAAATTTACGGCGTACGGTCCCGGAGACGACGGAGGAGGGGGGACGGCAACCGGACAAAAGACCAGAGTCGGTTTTGTCGCGGTGGACCCGAAAGTCATTCCGCTCTTCTCAAAGCTTTATATCGTTATGGATAACGGCTTTGTTTACGGGTATGCCTATGCAATGGATACCGGCGGAGCGATAAAGGGAAATATCGTTGATATTTTCCTGCCTTCGACTTACGACTGCAACAGGTTCGGAAGAAAAACCGGAACGGTTTACGTCGTAAGATCCGGAAAGTAACTGAATACCGATACCGGCAATTTTGAAGACCTCGGAAGAGGTCTTCTTTTCATTTTAATGAATAAAGTGTGATTATATTGTAAAATAAGGCTTTGGGTGTAGAAAATTTTACATTTTGAGTTTATACTGAACACATAAAAAATATCGGGAGGGTCTGTATGACGGTTATAGGAATAGATATAGGCGGTTCTACTACAAAGATAATAGCGGTCAGGGATTCGGAGATCATGCCCCCTATGCAGGTTAAGGCAAACGATCCGAAGACTTCTGTCTACGGAGCTTTCGGCAGATATATAACCGAAAACGGACTTGATCTTTCTTCTGTCAACAGAATAATGATCACGGGCGTCGGCTCGTCTTTTATTGCCGAAGATATTTACGGGATAAAAACGGGACGCGTTTCCGAGTTCGACGCGATAGGCAAGGGCGGACTTTATCTTTCGGGTCTTGACAGCGCAATTATCGTAAGTATGGGAACGGGCACGTCGTTTATAAAGGCAGACAAAGATAATATCGAGCGTATCGGCGGTACGGGCGTCGGCGGCGGAACTCTTCTTGGACTTTCCTCGAAGTTTATTCATGTGAGACATTTTGATTCGATAGTGAAACTTGCCGCAGAAGGCGACCTTTCGAAAATCGACCTTACCGTCGGGGATATTTCGCAGAATTGCGTTACCGATATGCCCGATTATACGACTGCCGCGAATTTCGGCAAGGTGTCCGATTACGCGACCAAGAGCGATATTGCAAAAGGTCTTATAAATATGATTTTACAGACTATCGGAATGATGGCGGTGTTCGCCTGCAGGATAGACGATACCGAAAACGTTGTCCTTTGCGGAAATCTTACCGCCGTTCCCGATGCGCAGAAATACTTCGACGATATAAAAGAACTTCACGGCGTGGATTTCATAATTCCCAAATATGCGGAATACGCAACGGCTCTCGGCGCGGCTCTGTCCCTGCCGGAACTTGAAAAGGAGAAAAAATGAGTTTCAAAGTCAGAAAGGCGGTAGTTTCCGACGCCGTAGAAATGGCGTATACGAAGATGAACGCATTCAGGGAATCTTACGGCGAAGTTTTTCCCGCGGAATATATCGAGCGTTCGACTGATTTTGAGGAAATGTACTTTGCTTATCAGAAAGCGATAATTCAAAACAGGGACGAAATGTTCGTCGTTATTTACAATAACGTTATGGTCGGAATGTTTACCGTAAAAGACTGTGAGGACGAAGACCTTGCAGGAAAAGCGTCCGAAATTTCCGATATGTATTTTCTGCCTGCTTACTGGAACAAGGGATACGGAAAAAGGACTTTCAGATACGTCCGTAAAGCCGTAAAAAGCGCAAAACACGAATATGCCGTTGTGTGGGTTCCGAAAATGAACACGAGGGCTAAATATTATTTCGAAGTCTGCGGATTTGAGGCGGACGGAAACAGCCGGACTCAAAAGCCCGACGGTGATTTTTCCTATGAGGAAATACGTATGGTTCGCAAAGAGGAATTCAGACCCGCGCCGAAAACTTCGGAAATATAGTTCGATAAAGTTTTGATTTTTGGCAAGTTTCACTCTTGAAAACCGTCGAAAAATGTTGTATAATACAAGTAATATAATATAAAGGAGTTATTTTATGGAAAATTATGCATTGTCTCAAGAAGTACAGAGAATGTGCGTTGTTGCCAAAGGACCGAAACACGGTCCCGCTCCCATTCCGGAAGAGGGTAAATGGGTAGAAGCAAAGCAGATAACCGACATCTCCGGTTTTACTCACGGAGTCGGCTGGTGTGCGCCTCAGCAGGGTGCCTGCAAACTTTCTCTCAACATCAAAAACGGAGTTATCGAAGAAGCGCTCGTCGAGACTATCGGCTGCTCCGGTATGACTCATTCGGCGGCTATGGCTTCCGAGATCCTTCCCGGAAAGACCGTTCTTGAAGCGCTCAACACAGACCTTGTCTGCGACGCAATAAACACCGCTATGAGAGAACTTTTCCTTCAGATAGCTTACGGCAGATCACAGTCCGCGTTTTCCGAAGGCGGTCTTACGATAGGCGCAGGCCTTGAGGACCTCGGAAAAGGAACCCGCAGCCAGGTCGGTACAATGTACGGAACCAAGGCTAAAGGCGTTCGCTACCTCGAAATGGCTGAGGGCTATGTCACAAGAATGGCTCTTGACGAAGACGATCAGGTAATCGGTTACGAATTCGTTTCTCTCGGCAAAATGACCGACTTCATTAAGAAGGGCGACGATCCGACGACCGCTTACAACAAGGCTATGGGTCACTACGGCAGATTTGACGACGCCGCTAAATACATAGACCCGCGTAAGGAATAAGGAGGTAGGAACGATGGCTTTATTTGAAAACTATGAGAGAAGAATCGACAAAATAAATGCGGTTCTCGCTGAATACGGCATATCTTCCATCGAAGAATGTAAAGAAATAACTCTTGCAAAAGGCATCGACTGCGATAAAATCGTTCGCGAAACTCAGCCTATCTGCTTTGAAAACGCTGTCTGGGCATACACCGTCGGCTGCGCTATCGCAATTAAAAAGGGTTGCGTAAAAGCCGCTGACGCCGCCGCCGCTATCGGTATCGGACTTCAGTCTTTCTGTATTCCCGGTTCTGTTGCCGAAAACCGTAAAGTCGGCCTCGGACACGGAAATCTCGGCGCAATGCTTCTTTCCGAATCCACCGATTGCTTCTGCTTCCTTGCAGGCCACGAATCTTTCGCTGCGGCAGAAGGCGCTATAAAAATCGCTCTTAACGCAAACAAAGTAAGAACGAAGCCTCTTCGCGTTATCCTTAACGGTCTCGGCAAAGACGCCGCTTTCATCATTTCGAGAATCAACGGCTTTACCTTTGTTGAAACCAAATTCGATCCCTATACCGAAGAAGTCACTATCGTTTCCGAAAAAGCATATTCAAACGGTCCCCGTGCGGACGTAAGATGCTACGGTGCGGATAACGTTCCCGAAGGCGTTGCTATAATGAAACTTGAAAATGTCGGCGTTTCCATAACAGGTAACTCCACAAACCCGACCAGATTCCAGCACCCCGTTGCAGGTACTTATAAAAAGTGGTGTGTTGAAAACGGTAAGAAATACTTCTCCGTTGCTTCCGGCGGCGGAACCGGACGTACTCTCCACCCGGACAATATGGCTGCAGGTCCGTCCAGCTACGGTATGACCGACACGATGGGTCGTATGCACTCCGACGCGCAGTTCGCAGGGTCTTCTTCCGTTCCCGCTCACGTTGAAATGATGGGCCTTATCGGAATGGGCAACAACCCGATGGTAGGCGCAACCGTCGCATGTGCGGTTGCTGTTGAAGAAGCAAGCAAATAAGATTTGAAACCTTTGAAATCCTCCGAAGAAGTTCGGAGGATTTCTTTATGTCAATTTGTGGCAAAATCTCCTTTTCGGTTGACTTTTTGCCTTTTTTTTGATATGATAAATATATATTGAGGTTTTTTGAGGAGGCGGTTTTATATGGTTAAGTATCATAAGAATAACCGTCTCTTTTCTTTTGTCTGTCTCGTTCTCGTGACGGCTTTTCTTATGTCTTTCATCGTTGTTTTCTCGGCTTATGAAGTCAAAACGGGAACTATGAATATTCAACCCGTTACATACAGACTTCCGATGAGGGCGGATGCGGGAACTTCAAACAGAATAGTTGCTTACGTCGAAAACGGAGAAAAAATCGAAATCATCGGCGAAAAAGAAGATAAAAACGGCGTTCTGTGGTATCAGATACATGCGTGGGGCTCTAATGGAACGGTTTATACGGGATATGTCCGCGCCGATTATGTCGACGTCGATGTGCCCGCTGACGCCGAATACGAAAAATACCTTGAGGCACAGGGCTTCCCCGAGAGTTACAGAGTATATCTGCGAAGACTGCATTATTACTATCCGGAATGGCAGTTTGTCGCCGTTAAAAAGGGACTTGACTGGGAGAAAAGTATCGACGCGGAATATTCGCTCGGCGTAAGTCTTGTCGACCCTTCGTCTCCGTCTTCCTGGAAATCGACCCAGCCCGGCGCTTATGACTGGACGACGGGGAAGTGGTCGTCTTTTGACTACGGACTTCATGCCGCGTCAAGAGAAATTATCGCCTATTATCTCGATCCGAGAAATTCTCTTGACAGAAACGCAGTTTTTCAGTTTCTCGGACAGGGCTTCGACGATGCCCAGACGGTTTCCGGTATCGAAAAGATCGTTGCCGGAACGTTTCTTTCAAAAACAGTCACCGATACAGACGAAGAACCTCTTTATTATCCCGATGCCATCTATAAAGCGGGAAAAGAGGCAAACGTCAACCCTTACGTCCTTGCCGCAAAGATAAAGCAGGAAATAGGAACAACGGAGTCGGGAAGCGTTTCGGGTACGGTCGAGGGCTATGAAAATCTTTTTAATTTTTATAATATCCTTGCATGGGCTCACGACGGGAACTCCGCGATAGTCAACGGGCTTATTTACGCGGGCGGGAGCGGAAGCTACGGAAGACCGTGGAATACCCGATATAAAGCCATTCTCGGCGGCGCGCAATGGTTTAACAGAAACTACGGAAAAGACGGCGCAGGAACTTTTTACAATAACCGTTTTGCAATAAGTGAAAATTACACTCTCGGACTTCAATATATGACGAATGTCGGTTCCTCTCTTTCGGAGGGACAGGCTTTTGCTCTCGGATATCCCGAAAGTGCAAGACATACAGTTTTGAAATTTTACATACCCGTTTATGAAAATATGCCCGAAAATGTCTGTCAGAAACCGACGGCGACGGGCTCTCCGAACAATAAACTTTCCTCCCTTTCCGTCGACGGTTTCAGTATAGGCCCCGAATTCAATACGGATAGGTATGAATACAGCCTTATCGTTCCGTCCTCAACGGAGACAGTCACTGTCAATGCAACGGCTTATGACGGAAAAGCAAAAATCACAGGAGCCGGAACCGTTTCTCTTAACTACGGCGCAAACGAAATAAACGTTGCCGTCGCCGCGGAAAACGGTGCGGTACGAACCTATACCGTCATTATTTCCCGTCAAGAGCCGCAGGGGGCTGAACCGAAAGTTGAGATTTTCTACAGGGACGAAAACGGAATTCTTCGCGGAGTTTCTCCCGATTTGACCGTTTCCGCTTTTCTTTCAAAAATAAAGGTTTCGGACGGAACTGTTGCGGTTGTAGGAAAAACGGAGACGTCAGCCGTCGCAACGGGAGACACGGTTGCAGTGTATAGACTTGACGGCAGCGAATATCAGAAATTTACCGTCTTAATAAAAGGCGACGCGTCGGGCGACGGAAAAATAATGATAAACGATATTATAAAACTTCGGAATCATCTGCTCGGAACGTCGGTATTGTCGGGAGCGTTTGCGGCTGCCGCCGACGTCTCGGGCGACGGGAAGATAATGATAAACGATATAATTTTAATAAGAAACCATTTGCTCGGAACTAAAGCAATCGTTCAGTAACGGAGGACATTATGCTTAAAACTAATATTAAAAAATGTATATCAGCCGTTATCATAACGGTGCTTTTGACAGCTCTGATATTTTCCGTAAACACTTTTGCGGCGAATGTGTCTTTCTCCGTCAGCAGCCCGACTGTTACGGAAGGAAACAATGTTTCTGTAACGATAAAATCTTCGGTTGCCGTTGCCGGTGTTGACCTGACCGTCCAATATGACGCTTCAAGTCTTGAATTTGTTTCATATTCGGGCTCTTCTCCGACGGTTTCGAACGGTTCGATTTCTATTGTTGACTATCGAACTTCGGGTTCTGCCGTATATTCGGAAACGATCGTTTTCAAGCCGAAAAAAGTAGGCTCTTCCTCTGTAAAAATTACCAAATGTACCGCAAGCAGCGAACAGGGCGATTTACTTTCGGGTTCTCCCGTATCGGGAACTGTTACGGTTAAAGCGAAGCCTGTCGCATCTTCCGACGCGACTTTGAAATCGCTTTCGGTAAGCCCCGGAAAACTGTCTCCGTCGTTTTCTTCTTCGAGAACCGAATATGAAGTTTCGGTAGCGAACAGCGTTACAAGTATCGCGATTTCCGCAAAAACCAACCATTCTGCGGCAAAATATTCCGTTTCGGGAAATACAAAACTTTCCGTCGGAAGCAACACCGTAAAAGTAAGAGTCGCAGCCGAAAACGGAAATACGAAAACCTATATTATAACCGTAAAAAGGGCGGAGGCTGCTGTCGCGCCGAATCCCGATCCCGATAACCCCGATCCGACGCCGACTCCCAACCCCGAAGAACCCCGGAAAATAACGGTCAAAACGTCCGACAACAAAGAACTTACCGTTTCGGACTTCGAAGATTCGGTAATTCCCGCAGGGTTTGAACGTTCGGAGGTTACGATAGGTGAAGAAAAGGTTCAGGCAATAACGTTTCCCGACACCGATGGAAACGTTGCCGTTTATCTTACGTCCGACGACGGGGCAGGCTTTTATTACTATAATGTCGCTACGGGAATTGCTTCGGCAATGCAGACTTTGACAGGAAAAACTTTCGGTTATACGGTGCTTAATGCGACTGAAAATATGCAGCCCCCCGAAGGCTATGTCAGAGAATATATTACTGTCGGAGAAATATCGTTTTACGGTTTTTCGCCCGCCGACAGAACCGCATCTCCCGAAAGTTACGTCGTTTACGCCGCAAATTCGGAGGGAAAAGCGGGATTTTATGTTTATGATATTTCCGAGGGTACGTTCCAGCGTTACGGGATAGTTTCCGTCAAAAAAGATGAAACGCCGGCTGTTGACGAAGAGCCGACGACCGAATATCCCGAATATGCAAAATGGATATTTTACGGTGTTTCGGGAGCGGCGGCAATCTTTCTGCTTTTATTTATAATATTCCTTATTCTTTATGTAAAAACAGGAAAATCGTATAAAAAACTGCTTGCGGCAAAACGCCGTGCGGCGGCTCGCAGACGTGAAAAAATGCTTCTTATGAAAGCGGAAGAGGAAAAGGCAAAAGAAGGGGAGCAGGAAACGATTTCCGGGACCTTGCCCGATGAAATTGCCGCAGGACCGGAGGAGAATATTGAAGAACCCGAACAGTTCGTTTTCGAAGATAAAACCGAAGAACCCGTGTTGGAAGAAGAAATATCTGTTGAGGAACCCTCTTCGGAGACGGAAGCAGCCGACGAAGAGGACGATACCGATATAAGTTTCATATTTGATGACGACGAAACTTCCGGACGGAAAAACAGGAAGAGCAGAGAAAACCGCAAAGACGGAAAAGATAAGTTTGACGCGGAAATGATCGACCTGCTGTTCCCGCAGGAAGATCCCGACGACGAATAAAAAAACCGGAATTCCGTGTAAGCGAAAACACCCCGTATGTTTTTGACATACGGGGTTGCTTTTTGACTAAAGAGTCTTTACGTATTCTTTCAGATATGCTTTGAAATCTTCGCCGATTTCCGGGTGCGCGACCGCTCTTTCGACCTGAGCCTGCATAACGCTGAGTTTGTTTCCCATATCGTAGCGTTTTCCCTCAAAGTCGACCGCGATCATTCCGTCGGTCTGCGCAAGTGTTTTCATCGCGTCGGTAAGCTGAAGTTCTCCGTTAGAAAAGGGCGTTTTGTCGAGAATATCGTATATCTTCGACGGGAGAACTATTCTTCCGAGTATCGTGAAAAGGGAAATTATCTCTTCATCCTTCGGCTTTTCTATCATATCGGTCAACTCATAGAGATTTTTTTCAAGATGTCCGACTTTCATTGTCGAATACTGACGGATAAGTTCCCGTGAAACTTCCTGAACGCCCGCGATACCTTTTCCGTATTTTTCATACACGTCCATAAGCTGCTTGGTTACGGGGTATTCGTCATTTATGATAACGTCGTCGCCGTACATTACGACAAAAGGCTCGTCGCCCGTGAAGTTTCTCGCCATTCTTACCGCGTCGCCGGTCCCCGTGATATCCTTTTGTCTGACATACATGATGTTTGCCATATCGGATATTCTTTTGACCTCGTTATACGCTGCGGTCTTTCCGCCTTTGAGAAGTCTTTCTTCAAGTTCGGGCGCGTTGTCGAAATGATCTTCTATAAGAGTTTTTCCTCTCGAAATAACAATGAGAATATCATTGATGCCGCTCTTTACAAGTTCTTCGATGTGATGCTGAAGCGCCGGCTTATCAACTATCGGGTACAGTTCCTTCGGTATGGCTTTCGTTGCGGGAAGCATTCTTGTTCCGAGTCCCGCCGCAAGAATAACAGCCTTTTTTATCTCCATTTTACTTTTCCTCTCAGATCACATTCTCTTAAGGCCGAGACCTTCCGTCATAAACCTGTTGAATGCGTTCTGTCCTTTTTCGTTATTTTTGAAAACTGCAGTATATTCAAGTATTTGCTCGCAAATACCGTTTACCTTCATTGTGACCGCTTTGGCGGCTTCTTCTTTTGAGAGAGACGAACCGTGTTCGGAAATGAGTTCCGAGATCATTTGGCGGTGTTTGAAAACAGGCGAAGTTTCGTCCGAAAGAGACTTGTCGTCCGCTTTTCTTTTTCCCGTGAGGAATTCTTCGACTTCTTCGAGTTCTTTTTTGAGTCTGCCGGGAAGAATGAAAAGACCCATTACTTCAATTATTCCGATACCCTCTTTTTTGATGTTGTGAAGTTTTTCTTCGGGGTGAAATATTCCGTAAGGACGGCGTTCGTCGGTTCTGTTGTTCCGGAGTATCATATCCATGATATAAACGCCGTTTTCTTTTCTTGCGATCGGGGTTATCGCATTGTGTTCCGCTGTCGTTTTGGCAATTATTTCAACGCTTTCGTCCGACCAGTTTTTCCATGCGGAAAGCACTTTTGTCGCTGCGGCGTGAACTTTTTCTTCCGATTTTCCCGAAACTCTGACGACGCTGTTATACCAGTTTACAATTTCGATCTTGACTTCGGGGAAGTCTTTCGACGAATATTCGGCGCGCGTTCCGACGTCGAACATCGGAAGGACCTTTCCGCCGCCCTGGTAGTGGTCGTGAGTGAGTATCGAACCTCCGACGATAGGCAATGCTGCGTTTGAGCCGAGAAAATAGTGAGGATATTTATCGGTGAATTCGAGAAGCCTCTTAAGTGACGCCTCGCAGACGGTCATCGGTCTGTGCTCGTCGGAAAAAACAATAATATGCTTGGTGTAATACTGATAAGGCGAGAACTGAAGGTGCCAACTTTCGTTTGTCAGCGTTACGGGTACAAAACGCAGGGTCTGTCTTGCCGGGTGATTTAAGTTCCCTGCGTAGCCGAGGTTCGAGGGGCAGAGCATGCAGGCGGGATATCCGCTTTTCGGCTGCTTTAACGCAAGAGCGATCTGCTTCGGGTCTTTTTCGGGCTTTGAAAGATTGATGGTGACCTCGATATCGCCGAATTTTCCGCTGTGTCTCCATTTGATATTTTTGTTTATGTCGCACATACGGAGGTAATCGTTGCTTTTTGAAAGTTCGTAAAGCCAATCGGTCGCGGCTTCAACGCCCGATTCTTTTCTGATATTTTCGAATTCCGCAGTGACAGCCGACGGCATCGGGGTTACAAGTCCCATCATTTTGGTTTCGAAAAGCAGTCTTTCTTCGGGAGTCGTTATCCCTTTTTCGACCGCATAATTGACAAGGACGTCTATAACTTCCGTCTGAACGTCGGAATATTCGGGAGTTTCCGCTCCGGGCGAGGGGAGAGAAAGCAGGTCGAGAAGCGCGTTCAGGATATATATTCTGTCCTCCGCTTTGAGAGAAAGTTCTTTTTCTGCGTGTTTTAAGAGTTGGTTTACTGCGATTTGTGCTTTTTCCGTTGTCATCAATATCTTCTCCTTGAATTTATTTGAACAGTGTCAGGTCTTTTTTGAAAAATTTTTCTCTGGTTATGAAATACCCCGTATCGTTTCCGCAAAGTTCTCTGAATGCCGTGATTACGAGGAGCGGTTTTATCGCTCTTTCGTTTCCGGCGGGAAGAGTTAATGTGACTTTTCCGTTTTCTTTTTTTATGTTTTTCATTTCTTCGCGCAGGTCGATCTCTTCTTCGCTGCGTTTTGTTTTTCTTATTACGGGAATTCTGTCTCTGTCGAAAAATTTCTCAAAATCAGCCGAAAATTCGCTGTCCACCGAAAAAGTGTATTCGGCGAACGCAATATCGTTAAGAGACGTATCTGTTTCGTAGACGTCCGTCACTCCGAGGTCTTCCGGAAGCGCTTTTGAAAGTCTTTCTTTTATTTCTTCGACCGCCATTCGGTTCTCTGCGTCGGGTTTGATATCGAACATTTCGGTAACGCTGTTTACTCCGACGGGCAGGGGAGACGCGAAACACAGATACGGGTGAGGATTGAATCCCTCCGTATACCAAAGCGGGATCTGCGCCCTTGTCAAAGCCCTCTGCATGGTCCTTTGCAGGTCGAGATGCGAAATATAGCGGAGATAACCTGTTTTTCTGAAAACTATTCTTATCATTTGCAGACGTCCCCCTTGCATATACGCGTAATTCCGCAGCCTGCGCATTTAATTTTGCAGGAGGGTGTGGTCTGTCCGGCATACGCTTTTTCTCTTTCCTTTTTGAAAAACGCTTTCGTAACGCCGATGTCTATGACTTCCCACGGGAGAATTGCGTCGAGGGCTCTTTTTCCGGTGTATTCCTCTGCGGTAAGTCCGTTTTCCGCAAGACATTCAAGCCATCTTTCATAGTTGAAATGCTCGTCCCACGCTTCGAGTTTCGAACCTTTTTCGTGAGCGGAGAGCAGAACATTCCCGAGTCTTCGGTCGCCTCTTGCAAAAACGCCCTCTATGACGCTCGTTTTGCCCTCGTGATAGTTGAGTTTTATCTTTCTTGAGGTTATAAGGCTCTTGAGGTACATCTGTTTTCTGTGTATTTCTTCA
This sequence comes from uncultured Eubacteriales bacterium, assembly GCA_934501435.1. Lineage (GTDB taxonomy): Bacteria > Bacillota > Clostridia > Oscillospirales > UBA644 > Geddesella. The sequence continues at coordinate 25,397 of CAKSTW010000006.1, read as the reverse complement.
AGAGAAATCTGTTCTTCCCACTGAAACGGCGTGAACGGTTTCGGAACGAAAGTCGAAAGACTTATCGTTACGGTTACGCCCTTTCCTTTCGGCTTGTCCGGCAGCGAATAGTATATGTCTACTATTTTCTGCGCGGTATCCGCAATCCCTTTGATGTCTTCGTCGGTCTCTGTCGGAAGCCCTATCATAAAATAGAGTTTTACCGAGGAGCAGCCGCCCTCAAAGGCAATTTTACAGGTTCTTTCGATCTCTTCTTCGGTTACGTTTTTGTTTATTACGTCGCGGAGTCTCTGCGTTCCCGCTTCGGGAGCGAAAGTAAGCCCGCTTTTTCTTGTTTCCTGAATTTTCGAGAGAAGTTCTTTTGAAAAGTTGTCGACCCTGAGCGACGGAACCGCAAGGTTTATTCTGCGCGGTTTGCAGTATTCGAGAAGCCCGTCGCAGAGTTTCGGAAGTTCTTCATAGTCACTTGTCGAAAGGGAAGTTAAGGAAATTTCTTCATAACCCGTATTTTCGGCAAGCGTTATCGCCTGTTTAATTAAAGTTTCGGGTTTTTTCTGCCTGAAAGGTCTGTAAATAAAGCCCGCCTGACAGAAACGGCAGCCGCGGACGCAGCCTCTCATTATTTCGAGCATTATCCTGTCGTGAACGGCTCCCGCGTAAGGTACGACGAATTTTGACGGGTAACTCACGCTGTCAAGGTCTTTTATTTTGAGCATCTGAACGGGTGCGTTGTTTCTTGACGGAACGTATACGCCCTTTATTTTTGCCGCTTCATCAAGGAATTTTTCGCGGTCTTTCCCGCAGTTTTTGAAAAGTTCGGCAAGTTCGACGAGATTGTTTTCGCCTTCGCCTATTGAGAAAAGGTCGAAAAAGTCGGCGACGGGTTCGGGATTGCAGGTACATGGACCACCGCCTACAATTATCGGGTCGCCCTGTTTTCTGTCTTTTGAAAGAAGAGGAACTCCCGCAAGGGAAAGCATTTCGAGAATCGTCGAATAGCACATTTCATACTGTATCGTAAAGCCTATAAAGTCGAAATCTTTTATGCTGTCCTTGCTTTCGAGCGCAAAAAGAGGAATATTGTTTTTCTTCATTTCCTCTTCCATATCGTCGTTCGGCATGAAAACTCTTTCGCACCATATATCGGGGACTTTGTTTAAGCAGTCGTAAAGAATTTTTATTCCGAGATGGGACATTCCTATTTCGTACAGGTCGGGAAAACAGAATGCAAAACGAACGTTGACATCTTTTTTGTTTTTAACCACGGCTCCGTATTCGCCGCCGCTGTACCATGTCGGTTTCTGCACATTGTAAAGTATCTGTTCAAGTTCCATTTACATACTGTTCCTTTATATAATTATAATCCTATATATTATACTTCATATATGCGATAATGTCAAGAGTCCGGGAGTTTTTGTCAAAAAAAAAGAGGGGGAAATGAATTTCCCCCGAGAGTCTTTATTTGCTGCAGTTGTCGAAATCGGCGAGCTTCGGCGGGAAGAATTCTTCGACGGGGAAGCACATTTTGTAGAAAAGATTGCAGGGATCGTCTTCGGACGGACCGCAGCATTCTTTTTCGGGAATACAGAAATCGTAAGACGGGACGATTATCTGGACGTGACGCATTATTCTTATTATCGAGAATATCCCGAAAGTGGCATAGAGACGCTTTGAACCGCAACCGTCGACAAGTCCGTTGAAACTCGTCAGAATGTTTCCCGGCAGGTTGTTTACGTCGCAGGCGCAGCATCCGCAGCAGTCGCAGCAGTCTCCGATCTTTGTCGATAACAGTATCGGATCGAGAACTTCGACCGCCGCAATGGGCATGTTGTTTCCGACCGGCAGAGGTATGTCGTATGAGTTTTCCATATAAAGGGACGAATATGTTTTTGCGTTGCCTTCACTGCCGAAAAGAATGGCTCTTTTATCGAATACGGTAAGTCCCTCTATTCTTGTCGGGCGGCTCAGTCCCGTATAGGCGTCGTAGCAGCTTTTAATGAATATCCGCGCGTCGACTGTATAAAATCCTTTGTTGAACTGGAGAGGCTCTACGTCGATATAAGTGAAAATTATTTCCGCGGAAATAGGCTTTAACGAAATTGACGAGTCGAGAACGGACTGGTCTTCCGCATTGAAATATACCCGGGCATCGGAGACGCAGTCGCGGTCCTTACAGCAGTCATATACTCTTTTTGCATCAATGCAAACGGATTCGCGAAGATCGTTCTGACGGCAATTATTGTTTCTGTCTGGCATTTGTGCGTTTTTTCTCCTTTCGCATTTTGTATGGGCATTGCACTAACAGTATATGTCTTTCAGTAATTTTTGACAAAACGGGATTTTTTTGCCGAAAGCCCTTGACAAATCGTTATTTTGTGGTATAATAGACGTGCTGTAAAGATGTTTTACTTTACAGCAATAAAAAAGAAACGGGGGAAATGTATGGCAAAGGTTGACACGTCGTCGGGAACCGACAGAGTAAAAATGGCTCTGCTTCTTGACTGCTACGGTAAAGTACTTACCGAAAAACAGTTTGCCGCCATGGACCTCTATTTTCAGGACGACCTGTCGCTTTCGGAAATTTCGGAACAGACGGGTATCACGAGACAGGGCGTCTGGGACAATATCAGGAGAGGTGAAAAACTTCTTCTGAATATGGAAGAACAACTCGGAGTCGTTGCCAAGACGACCGATACGAACGATAAAATAAGGCGCGCGGCGGAATCCCTTAAGGAAATAAAAGATTACGCCCAGAGGAAATATCTTCCCGCCGAGATCATAAAGGATCTGACGGCTATTCTCGCAGATTTCGACTCAATACTCAAAGACTGAAGGAGATTTTTGAAATGGCTTTTGACAGCCTTTCCGAAAAACTCGGAAATATATTCAGAAAACTGAAAAGCCGCGGCAAACTTTCCGAAGCGGACGTAAAGGAAGTAATGCGTGAAATACGTATGGCGCTCCTTTCCGCCGACGTAAACTTCAAGGTCGCAAAAGACTTTGTCGCGCAGGTCTCGGAAAGAGCGACGGGGGCGGACGTCCTCGAAAGCCTTACCCCCGCGCAGCAGGTAATTAAAATAGTAAACGAGGAACTCACCTCGTTTATGGGCGGCGAAAACGATAAGATACGCTTTGCGTCAAAGCCTCCGACCGTCGTTATGCTTTGCGGTCTTCAGGGCGCGGGAAAAACCACCCATTGCGCAAAACTCGCGCTCTATTTTAAGAATATGGGCAAACGACCGCTGCTTGCGGCGTGCGATATATACCGTCCCGCGGCTGTTCTGCAGCTGCAGGTAATGGGCGAAAAAGCGGGAGTTCCCGTTTTTACGATGCCTGAAGGCACCGACGCCGTAACTATCGCGAAAAAAGCGGTAAGCCACGCGAAAGACCACGGCTACGATATGGTCTTTCTCGATACGGCGGGACGTCTGCATATCGACGAAGCGCTGATGACGGAACTCAAAGATATAAAGGCGGCTGTCGAACCGAGAGAAATCATTCTTACCGTTGACGCAATGACCGGTCAGGACGCCGTGAACGTCGCGAAAAGTTTTGACGAAGAACTTGATATAACGGGCGTTCTTCTCACCAAAACCGACGGCGATACGCGAGGCGGCGCGGCGCTTTCCGTTAAATACGTTACGGGAAAACCCATAAAGTTTATAGGTACGGGCGAAAAACTCGGAGATCTCGAACCTTTTCACCCCGACAGAATGGCTTCGAGAATTCTCGGAATGGGAGACGTTCTTTCCCTTATAGAAAAAGCGGAAAAATCCTTCGACGAGAAAAAAGCGCTGGAACTTGAAGAGAAGATCAGAAAGAACAAAATGGATCTCAATGATTTTCTCGACAATATGCAGCAGCTCAAAAATATGGGACCTCTCGACCAGATAATGGGAATGATGCCGGGCGTCAACAAACAGGCGCTTAAGGGGGCTGAAATAAACGAAAAACAGATAAGCCGCACCGAAGCGGTAATTCTTTCGATGACCCCCGCCGAAAGAGAGAACCCCGAAATCATCAATTCCTCCCGCAAAAAGAGAATAGCGGCGGGCTGCGGACTTAAAGTCGAAGATGTAAACCGACTTCTCAAATCGTTCGAACAGATGAAAACGATGATGAAAAGAGTACCGGGGTTCGGCAGCATTTCCAAAAAGAAAACCAAAAAGAAAAAGAAAAAATAATTGCTATGAGACGGCGATACCGTTTTATATAAAAGAAAAATTTTAGAGGTGAACAAAATGGCAGTAAAAATCAGATTGCGCAGAATGGGTTCGAAAAAGGCTCCCTTCTACCGTGTCGTAGTGGCGGATTCCCGTTATCCCAGAGACGGAAGATTTATCGAGGAAATAGGCACCTATAATCCTCTTGCAGAGCCTTCGGCTGTTAATATCGACGGCGAAAAGGCGAAGACCTGGCTCAAGAACGGCGCTCAGCCCACCGATGTCGTTAAAAGACTTTTCAAAGACAGCGGAATTCTCTGATTGTTGAAGTTTCCGACGGCTTGGAAAGGTTTGCCTTTCCAAGCTGAATATGGGCTTCACGAACGAAAGGCAAAAAAATTATGGAAGATCTTATTCTTTATATTATTAAACACATGGTCAAAGACCCTGACGCCGTCAAGGTGGAAGAGGGCGAAATGCGCGACGATGTGACGGTCTACAACGTAACCGTTGCGGAGGACGACAAAGGTTTTGTTATCGGAAAACAGGGTAAAGTCGCAAAGGCTTTGCGCTGTATCGTCAAGGCTGCCGCTTACAGGGAAGGCAAAAAGATAAACATAGATATTTTATAATAACGGAGCGTTGTCCGGGTTTTTCCGGCTGACGCTCGGTTTTATATTCATCGGAACGCTTATGGATTTGATAGAAACAGGAAAAATCGTTAATACTCACGGAATAAAAGGCGATATTAAAGCGGTTTTATGGACTTCGGATATCGAAAGCCTGCTCGGGGTCAAAGAACTTTTTATCGACGGAGAGCCTTATGCGGTAGACGCGGCAAGACTTCACGGCGACAATATCCTTTTCAGACTTCATGGCGTCGATACTCCCGAAGCCGCCGAAAAATTCCGCAACCGTATAATTTCCGTTCCGCGCGATACTTTTTCTCTTGACGAGGGCGAATATTTTATTTCGGACCTTATCGGAATTTCGGTGCGCGACGCGGATACGGGAAAGTTCTACGGCGAAATATCGGACGTTTTACAGCCGGGTGCAAACGACGTCTACGAACTTACCGAAAAAATCGGGGACGGGAAAACCGTAAAACGTTATATTCCGGCGATAAAGGACTGTATCGTTTCTACCGATATCAAAGGCGGAACAATGAAGATCAGACCGCTTGAGGGACTTTTCGACTTATGAGATTTGATATAATGACGCTTTTCCCGACGGAAGTCGATGCGTTTTTAATGTCGAGCATTATCGGCAGGGCGCGCAAGGCGGGACTTATTACCGTTAAATGTCACGATATACGCGATTTTTCGGATAATAAGCACCGTCACGTCGACGATTATCCGTACGGCGGAGGTATGGGAATGGTGATGCAGGCAAAGCCGGTCATGGAGTGTTTTGAGCAGATCAAAGCGGAAGTTCCCGATACCTACTGCATATATCTTTCTCCGAAAGGTAAAAAACTCACACAGAACAGAGCGAAAAAATTTCTTAAAAAAGAAAATATCACGCTTCTGTGCGGTCATTACGAGGGGATTGACCAGAGAGCGCTCGACGCTGTTGTTGACGAGGAAATTTCGATCGGGGACTACGTCCTTTCGGGCGGAGAACTCGGAGCTATGGTTTTTGTTGACTGCGTTTCGCGAATGGTCGACGGAGTGCTTTCCGCAAGCGAATGTTACGAAGACGAAAGTATTGCAAGCGGGCTTCTGGAATACCCTCAGTATACGAGACCCGCAGAACTTGACGGACTCAAAGTCCCCGACGTTCTGCTGAGCGGTCATGAAGCAAACATAAAAAAATGGCGGCTCGAACAGTCTCTTCTTATAACGAAAGAAAGAAGAAAAGACTTATACAGCCGATACATAAAAAAGAAAAATAATAAATAAGGAGGACAGACAATGTCAGAAAAAAGATCAAGATACTGCGGTCACATGCCCGTAATCGGAATAAGACCGACAATCGACGGACGCCGCGGCCCGATGAAACTCCGCGAAAGCCTTGAAGACCAGACCATGGGAATGGCTCTTGCGGCAAAGAAACTTTTCGAGGAAAACCTCACCTATACGAACGGCGAACCCGTAAAAGTCATTGTTGCGGACAGCACTATCGGAAGAGTTCCCGAATCCGCTGCGTGCGCGGACAAATTCCGCAGAGAAGGCGTCGATATAACCCTTACCGTAACTCCCTGCTGGTGTTACGGCTCCGAAACCATGGATATGGACCCCCATACCATTAAGGCTGTTTGGGGATTTAACGGAACCGAAAGACCCGGTGCCGTTTACCTTGCGTCTGTTCTTGCAACTCACGCGCAGAAAGGGCTTCCCGCATTCGGTATCTACGGACACGAAGTTCAGGATATAAACGACGTTACGAATATTCCCGATGACGTAAAAGATAAACTTCTCCGCTTCGGAAGAGCCGCTGTCGCTGCCGCGACAATGAGAGGCAAATCCTACCTCCAGATAGGTTCCGTAACCATGGGTATCGGCGGTTCCATAATGGATCAGTCGTTTGTCGAAGATTATCTCGGAATGAGAGTCGAATCTATCGACGAAGTCGAAATTCTCCGCCGTATGGAAGAAGGAATCTATAACAAAGAAGAGTATGAAAAGGCTCTTAAATGGGCGAAAGAACACTGCAAAGAGGGCAGAGACGATAACCCCGACTTCGTTCGTTTCAACAGAGATCAGAAAGATAAGCAGTGGGAATTCATCATTAAGATGTACTGCATAATCAAAGACCTTATGAACGGAAACCCCGATCTTCCCGAAGGCTTTGAAGAGGAAATGGTCGGACATAACGCCATTGCCGCAGGTTTCCAGGGACAGAGACAGTGGACCGACCACTGGCCGAACTGCGACTATCCCGAGGCTCTTCTCAACTCCACTTTTGACCATAACGGAGCAAGAGAGCCGTATATCCTTGCAACAGAAAACGATATTCTGAACGGTCTCGGAATGCTCTTTATGAAACTGCTTACAGGCAGAGCACAGATATTTGCCGACGTCCGTACATACTGGTCTCCCGAAGCGACAAAGAGAGTAACGGGCTATGAATTCGAAGGTGTTGCGAAAGAAAACGGCGGCGTTATCCATCTTCTCAATTCCGGAGCCGCCTGCCTCGACGCCTGCGGCGAAGCAACCGACAAAGACGGCAACCACCTTATGAAGAAGTGGTGGGAAGTCACCGACGAAGACATCAAGAAGATGACCGACGCTACCGTATGGTGCGAAGCGGGCTTTGATAACTTCCGCGGTGGCGGATTTTCCAGTTCCTTTACGACCCGTGCCGAGATGCCCGCAACTATGATCAGACTTAATCTTGTAAAAGGTCTCGGACCTGTTCTGCAGATCGCCGAAGGCTGGACGGTAAATCTTCCCGACGAAGTTTCCCATACTCTTATGGAAAGAACCAACCCGACATGGCCCTGCACATGGTTCACTCCGAGAACCACAGGTAAAGGCTCTTTCAAATCGGCTTACGACGTAATGAACAACTGGGGTGCAAACCACGGTGCGATTTCTTACGGACACATCGGCGCCGACCTTATCACTCTTTGCTCTATTCTCCGTATTCCCGTTTGTATGCACAATGTTCCCGAGGAAGAAATATTCAGACCGGCGGCATGGAACGCTTTCGGAATGGATAAAGAGGGACAGGATTACAGGGCTTGCCAGAACTTCGGACCTCTTTTCAAAAAATAAATTTTATTGCCCCACGTTTGTGGGGCATTTTTTTTGCTTATTGACTTTTTTCCGTATTTGTGGTATACTTAATAAAATTTGTTTTTGTAAAGGAGGCGTCGCAATGGAAGTCAGAGAGCTTGCAAAGGAAAAAGAACAACTTAAATTTACGGTCGGAAAAATTTCCGAATCTCTTTCTCAGAACAGGGCGGCGACTTCCGAACTCAAAAGCCGTATCGTCGAGGAACGGAGCCGTATTTGGGAAGATTTTTCCCGCGGCTCGCTTAATCCGTCGACCGAAATGCAGGAGGTCATGCAGATAACTCAGAACGAGCAGAACGATACCGCGCGTTTTGAGAGACTGCGTCAGCAGGAGGACAGACTTTCGCGGCAAAAGAAAACGCCGTATTTTGCCAGAATAGATTTTACCGAAGATGGAAGCGATCCCGAAAAATTTTATATCGGTCAGTCGTCTTTTATCGACGCCGACACCTCAGATATCCTTATATGCGACTGGAGAGCCGATATTTCCTCTCTTTTCTATGATCAGGGAATAGGCAGGGCGTTCTACGACAGCCCCATGGGCAGAATTTTCGGGGATATTTCTCTCCGCCGACAGTTTAAGATTGAAAATTCGAAACTTAAATATATGTTTGACAGCGATATAGCGATCGAAGACGACATATTGAAGGACGAACTCGGCAAGAGCGCCGACCTTAAACTCAAAACCATTGTTTCGACGATTCAGAAAGAGCAGAATACAATAATCAGAGAAGACGACTGCGACCTTCTTCTTGTTCAGGGCGTTGCGGGAAGCGGAAAAACATCCATTGCTCTACACCGTATCGCATATCTTCTTTATCATAACAGAGATACGCTTTCATCGTCGAACGTTATAATATTTTCTCCGAGCAATGTCTGGAATTCGTATATTGCAGACGTCTTGCCCGAACTCGGAGAAGAAAAAGTCACGCAGCAGGGCTTTTATGAATTCTTTACGCAGTTTTTCGACGATGTTTCGGTAGAGGGATATGCCGACTGTATGGAAAGACACCTCGGAAGAGTCTGTCCTTCGGGTGAAAGCAAAAAGGGAAGCCTTGAATTCTGCAGGGAACTCGAACGCTGTTTTCTTTCGCAGGGGCAGTACAATACCGAATACTGCGATATAGTATTCGACGGAAATATGATTCTTTCCGCCGATGAATTCAGAAAATATTACGAACTCATTTTCAAAAATTATAATCCGTCAATGCGTAAAAATAAGATTTTAAGCATTGTTTTGCAGGATATCGAAAACGAGTATAAGGACAAATATCTCGAAAAATGGCTTTTCGATCTTCAGCAGGAATCCGGCGGAAGCATACGGTTTACCGATTTCGAAGAACAGGTCGAAAAAGAAAAGGAATGGAAGAGAGTGGTCTCTTCCGTTACGGATACGATAAACGGAGCTTTCGGAAACGTAAATATCAGGCAGACATATCTTGCGACCGTGAAAAAACTCATTCCCGAATGTTACGATGAATGTGCGGCGAATTTCGCGGAAAAGCGTATGAATTACGAAGATCTTTTCCCGATGGCGTATCTTAAATATCTGCGCGGAGACATAAGACCGTATCATAAAATTTCGCAGATAGTCGTCGACGAGGCTCAGGAATATTCGGCTGTCGTTTATGTCTTGCTTTCAAAAATTTTCACGGGTGCGAAATTTACCGTTCTCGGAGACGTCAGCCAGAAAACAAATCCCGAGGGGTGCGGAATAGAAAATATCGTGGACTTTTTCCCGAAAAAACAGATCAAATATTACCGTCTTAACAGGTCGTACAGATCGACTAAAGAGATCAACGATTACCTGAAAACAATCGACGCCTGCAGCGATAACCGTGATATAAAGTACCTTGACAGAAACGGGCATCCCGTCGAGTTTGTGAAAATTTCTTCGGTTGAAGAGACCGCCGCCGTTCTCGACGGTTTCAAAAATGAAAAATACCTTTCAAACGCGATAATTTGCCGAAGTTTTTCCGATTGCGAAAAACTTTACGAAAAACTCAAAAAAAAGGCAAGAGTATATCTTGTGGGAGAAGACGACTCCGTTTCTCCCGGGCAAAACGTCATAATTCCGTCCTATCTTGTAAAGGGGCTTGAATTTGACGCCGTAATCGTCGCTGACAGGAGAAAAGAATTTTCCGGCGAAGACAGTCTTTTTTATGTTTCCTGTTCCCGCGCGCTTCACATGCTTGCTGTCGCAGAATTTGAAGACGGAATATTTGAATAATAATTCCGTTTGAACTGCATTAAAATTAAGTCCTCCGACAAAATCGGAGGACTTTTTGTGCATATTATCCAAAAATCGACAGTGATATTTGTCGATTTTTAACCTTGAGATATTTCACTTTTTGTGATATAATGAAAGCAGTCGCGAAATGTACAGGCAGGGATGCGGAGAAAAAGAAATTTATCGAACCGTAATGTTTGCTTTTTCTCTGCCCGAACGATGGCTTTAATGCCGGAGGATTTTCTTATGCAGGATAAAAAGGAAAAAACAAATCAGGCAAAGACCTTGTTTTCGGAATGTTCCGAGGAAGAAAAGAACAAGACTATTTCCTTTCTTCTCGGAGATCGTGAAGCTTTTGAAGAACCTGTATCACATAAACTCTGTCTTCTTCCGGAGCGTCGTTAAAAAGTTTTATAAAAAGTTTTTCCTTTTCGGAATCGGCATTCAGACTGCTCCCGTCCGTCAGCGCCGATTGCGGAACTTCAAAATATTTGGCGATTCTTGCGACCGTTCCGTCGTTTGGTATCGCTCCCTTTTTCCAATGAACGGCGGTTGCGTTTGAAAGCCCCATATCTTTACAGGCTCTTGTCGGCGATACCTTTTTGTCGGCGCAGAGCGATAGGAACGTATCCCAAAACATAAAATTCTCCTTCTTGGTAAAAACCGACAAATATTGACCCGGTTATTTGTTCATTTTTTACTAAAATAATTAAAAGTAGCACAGACCCACTTGCGAAAGTTAGCAAAATTAGTTATAATGTATTTGTAAGCAGGAGTGACGTGGGAAAATTATAACATAAATATCAATTATTGTCAATAATAAAAATTGCGAAAGGAGGCTGTTCGGGGTAATTTCGGGGAAATACATATAAGGCGTATGAAAATCCGGATCGAAAGGAGTCAGATCATGAGTTTTTCAACGCAACCGGAATCTTACGAAAAAGATTTCGCAAAAAGACAAAAACAGGTTTGTGAAATGCTGGCAGAGTATCCCGACGGGCTTACCGCAAAGGAGGTGTCGGTGGGAATGTATTATAAGGGATATATTCCTACGACGGAGAGAAACTTTTCGGCGCCGCGTCTGAACGAACTTATTCATAACGGAAAAGTTAAGATCATCGGAAAAAGGATCTGCGACTATTCCGGGAAAAAGGTGTCCGTTTTCACGCTGATAACGCGGTGAGAGCGGAGAAAGGACGGTATCGTTATGGTTTGGGTACTTATTTATGCCGGAGGTATCAGAAAATTTTACAGTTTTTCGGAAATGTCCGATTTTATCGGAGTTACGGAAGCGGAACTTTATCCGTATAAAAACAGGGACGTTTTCAGAATAAACGGCTACAATATAAAAAAGGAAAAAAGCAAAAGTTTGCTCGGGCGGTTGGCGGGGCTCAGACTGGAGCTTTTGGACGCTGTATGAAAAAGAAAAAATCGGGAGATTCGAACCGAAATTTCAAAGAGTCGATGTGTTGGAGATGCCGCCGCGTTTCGTGTCTGTGGATGAAAAGTTTTATCCCCGTTGAAGGCTGGTCGGCAGACAGGTACGACTATCTGACTGACGAGGGAAACGTTGTCGATTCTTATTTTGTCAGAGAATGTCCTCAGTTCAGCAAAACAGATCTGTAAACGAAGTCCGGGCTTTGCCCCGGACTTCTTTCTGTCTTCGTATCTGCCTTGCCCGGATAATATTGCTGTTTATCTTTTTGGCGCTTTGGGAGGAATTGTTATTTTCCGTAACCGTTCATCTGAAAGCCGGACAGGCCAAAAACCGTAAATTCTGATAAAAACACGCAATTATATTATTTTTTCGGGACGGAAAAAATGAGGAGCGATGCTCCTCATTTTTCAAATCCTGCGTAAATATGATTTCTCAATCTCGGGTGAATATACGGCTCAAGGTTATTTCTCATGTGCTGTGCATAAACGACGGTTATCTTTTTTGTCGGATCCATCGAAACGTAAACGCCGGCAGCGCCGCTCCAGCCGAACTCTCCGACAGTACTGAGCGTTTCGCCCTTTTTCGGATCGAGAAGAGTGCGTACTCCGAAACCGTAACCGTAGCCCTTAAGTTGGGTCCAGTCGACGTCAGGAAGTTGTTTTTCGGTGAGTTGGTTTCTTCTGATCTCATTTACCGAGTCGGGGGAAAGAATTCTTGTCCCGTCCGGACTTGTTCCCATGTTTGTCAGCGTTTCCGCAAATTTCATATAGTCGTTTACCGTCGAAATAAGTCCCGCTCCGGCGCTTTCGTATTCCGTTCCGAACACATGGTCGTTTTCCATTGTCATTTCGTCGGCATGTTTTGTCTCATCGTTATAAAAATACTGATGCGCGAATCTGTCGGCTTTCGACCGATCTCTGTAAAAACCCGATTCGGCCATTCCGAGCGGATCGAAAATGTTTTCTTTATAGTATTCCGAAAGTTTTTTACCCGAAACGATTTCGATTATCGCGCCCATAACGTCGTGACAGAGACTGTAATTCCAATGCTCTCCGGGTTCGAAAAGAAGAGGCGCTTTTATGATTTCTTTTACGGTCTCGACTGTCGGGCATCTTCCGTCGGTCCTCTTTTTTTCATCTTCGATCTCTTTTTTATGTATATCATAATCGAATCCTCCGGTCATTGAAAGGAGGTGCCGTACAGTCATCGGTCTTGTTACTTCGCATATCTCTTTTTTGCCGCCGACATTTTTCAGGTATGTCATTCTTCTCATTTCGGGAATGATATCATAAGCGGGAGTTTCAAGGGTTATAAGTCCTCTTTCGACGAGCTGCATCGACGCTGCCGCGGTAAGTATCTTGGTGGGGGAATAGAAATTGAAAATTTCGTCGCCCTGCATTTTTTTCCCGTTTTTGACGTCTTTATAGCCTGCGCAATGTCTGTAAACTTCTCTGTGGTCTCTGTATACCGAGCAGTCTACGCCCGGAACACCCGGATCGACCGTTATTCTGTCGAGAAATTCTGTAAGTTCGGTGAAATCCATTATTCAGCCTCTTTTCTCTGAAGCATCTCAAGGGCTTTGCAGATTGCTATTTTCCCGCTTTCGTATGTGAGTCCGCCCTGAAAATATACTCTGTAAGGCGGTCTCATCGGAGCGTCCGCCGAAAGTTCTATCGACGCTCCCGAAACAAACGCGCCAGCCGCCATAATTACTTCGTCGGCATATCCCGGCATGGGGCAGGGTTCCGGTACGGCGTAACTGTCTATCGGCGCGCCCGCCTGTATCCCTTTGCAGAAATCAATGAGTTTTTCGGGCGTTCCGAGAACGACGGTCTGGATTATATCTTCGCTGTCTTCCGTCGGAAGAGGGGACACCTTATAACCTGCGTCGTAAAACAGTTGAGAGGCGAGAAGGGCTGTTTTCTTTGCCTGAGCGACGGTATGGGGCGCCATAAAGAAGCCCTGAAACATATTTCTCAACTGCGAATGAGTTGCTCCGCCCTCTTTGCCGAGACCGACGGCTGTCAGTCTGTAAGCGCATTTTTCGACAAGGTCACGGTTTCCGGCGATATATCCGCCCGTAAGCGCAAGTCCGCCGCCCGGATTTTTAATGAGGGAGCCGCCCATAAGGTCTGCGCCGATCTCCGTCGGTTCTTTTTCGCATACGAACTCTCCGTAGCAGTTGTCGACGAATATTACGGCGTCCGAAACTTCTTTTACCGCTTTTGTTATTTCTTCGATTTTTTCAAGAGAAAGTGTCGGGCGCTGTGTATAACCGCGGGAACGCTGAATGAAAACCATTTTAACGGTTTTGTCTTCGGAAAGGATTTTCTTTATCTCTTCAAAATCAGGCGACCCGTCTTCTTTTAATTCCGTTTTTCTGTATTTTATGCCGAAATCGGCAAGGGAACCGGGGTCGTCCGACGTTTTATATACGCCTATCGTTTCGAGCAATGTGTCGTAAGGGTCTCCTGTTACCGCATAGAGGGTATCTCCCGGGCGGAGGATCGCGTAAAGCGCCGTTGCGATAACGTGAGTTCCCGAAATGAAATTATGCCTTACCAGAGCGTCTTCCGCGCCGAAAACTTCGGCAAACACCCTGTCGAGGGCGTCTCTTCCTCTGTCGTCGTAGCCGTAACCGGTTGTCCCGTGAAGCATAGGTTCGGAAATCTGTTCATTCCAGAACGCGCGAAGCACTTTTTCTGTGTTAAAGGTCGCCGTGCGGTCTATTTTTTCAAATTTATCCGCTAATTTTTTTTCGGCGGCGGCAACCGCCTCTGACTGTTCCTTATTCAAGATAAATTATCTCCTTATGTCATATTGAGAATATTATATCAGTATTTTCGTCTTTTTTCAATATGTTTGACAATAAAGTCGTTTTTTTGTTTCCTATTGACTTTTCCGTATTTTTCCTGTATAATAGCAGAGAAAAAAACGGAAAGGAACATTTTTATGGCTGAAAAAATCAAAATCACGGCTGACAGTACCTGTGATCTCTCTGAAGAACTCGTAAAAAAATATAATATAGAAATAATACCTCTCGGAGTTTACCTCGGCGACGAACTTTATACCGACGGCGTAAATATTACTCCTCAGCAGATATTCGATTATGTAGAAAGAACGAAAGTTCTGCCGAAAACTTCCGCTGTTACCATTTACGAATATACGGAAATATTCAGAAAATACGTTGATGAAGGATATACCGTAATTCATGTCAATATAAGCGCTTCGATGTCATCGTCTTACAGCAACGCCGTCAAAGCGGCGGAGGAAGTCGGGAACGTATATGTAGTCGATTCCGCAAATCTCTCTACAGGAAGCGGCCATGTCGTCCTTGAACTCGCCGATATGATAGCGGCGGGGAAGACCGCGAAAGAGGCTGTCGAGGAAATCAAAAATATTATTCCGAAGGTAAACGCAAGTTTCATTCTCGGAAATCTCGATTATATGAAAAAAGGCGGCAGATGCAGCGGAGTCGCGGTTCTCGGCGCAAATCTTCTTAAACTGAAAATTTCGATCGAAGTAAAAGACGGCGCAATGCAGCCGGGTAAAAAGTACAGAGGCCCTCTTGCAAACGTCCTTAAGGAATATGCGGAAGACAGACTTGCGTCTGTCGGCATGAAAATTCGCAAAAAAAGAGTTTTTGTTACTCACACCTGTATGGAAGACACATTGCCCAACATGATAAAAGATCTTCTCATTGAGAAAAACTATTTTGACGAAGTTATCATAACTTCTGCGGGATCGACTATCCTTTCTCATTGCGGAAAAGACACTCTCGGCGTTCTTTTTATCGAAGAATAAAAAAATATATATTAAAACTCTTGACAAATAAACGATTGTTTACTATAATATTTACAGTAAACAATCGTTTACTTTTTTATGCGGAGGAAATTATGAACAACACTAAAGAAAAAATACTGGAGTCGGCGCTTGAATTGTTTTCGGTTGCCGGATACGACGCGGTTTCGGTAAGCGATATTTCGGGAAAAGTCGGAATAACGAAAGGCGCGTTGTATAAGCATTACGAAAACAAGCGTGATATCTTTGATTCAATAGTAAAAAAAATGACGGAAACAGATAAAAAACGCGCGGAAGAATATTCAATGCCGGAAGACCTATATGAAAATGATGCGGAAGCATACAGGCGTTCTTCGGTAGAAAAACTTTGCGAATACACGAAAGCACAGTTTGTATACTGGACGACCGACCCTTTTGCGTCGCATTTTCGCAGACTTATTTCGGTCGAAAGATACAAAGACCCCGAAATGGGAAAACTCTATACGCAGTGTTTCTCTTCGGGACCTCTTCTTTACGTAAAAGATATTTTCAAGGGCGTTTTTGAAGAAAAGAAAGAGTCGTATGCTTTTCAGCTTGCGCTTAAATTCTATTCGCCGATGTATCTTTTTTACGATATTTACGACGAAACGGAAAATAAGGACGAGATAATCGACTCCTTTAACGGTTATGTCGACAGATTTGCAAAGCAACTCGAAAAGCATTTGACGTGAAAGGAAAAAATGAAATATACAAAAAGCGAAAAATATAATGATTTGATGTCAAAAATTATGGGACCAAATCCTATAAAACTCACGGAAGAACTTCTGAAAGACTGCAAAATTCTTCCGGGGCAAAAAGTCTGCGATCTCGGCAGCGGTATGGGGCTTACTTCCGTTTTTATGGCAAAGGAATACGGTTTTACGGTCTATGCCGCGGATCTGTGGAGCGACCCTGCGGAAAATGCGGAATTTTTCAGGCGGCAGGGACTTGACGGAAGCAGGATAATTCCCGTAAAAGCCGATGCGGAAAATATGCCCTTTGAAAGAGAGTTTTTCGATGCTCTCGTATGCGTTGATTCATATAACTATTTCGGCAGGAACAAAGAATTTCTCGATAAAAAACTGCTGCCTTTCTTAAAAAGCGGAAGTTATATATATCTTTGCATTACCGGAATGAAAAAAGATATTCACAATTCTCTGCCGGAAGAACTGCTTCTTTCCTGGACGCCCGAACAACTTGACTATATTCACGATGTCGATTACTGGACGGATATTGTTTCGGCATCGGACGATTCCGAAATCGTTGATATTTCCGAGATGGAAAGCAATGAGGAAGTCTGGCATGACTGGATACTTCAGGATAACGAATACGCGGTCGGCGACAGGGCGGCGATAAACGCCGGAGCATGTAAATATCTCAATTTTATCAGAATAGTTTTAAGAAAACGATAAAAAAAGAAGACCGAGAGGTCTTCTTTTTTTATCTGTCGGTTTTGAACATTACCGCAAAACTTACCGTCAGCAGCCCACAGCATATCCAGACGGCTTTGTTTCCGAGACTTGCGGACAACACAGCGCCGAGCCCCGCTCCTATCGCGAAAACGAGAATTACGCCGAAGTAAGTCGCGGCTTTTTGCAGAATGACTTTATCTTTGGTTCTGATATAGGTGCAGAGGGCTTCCGTTCCGCTTCGCAGGTTTCCTATACACATCGTGCTTGCATAAGCGTGTCCCCGTATCTTATGGAAAGACTGTACCTGCAGCGCGCAGACGAACGAGACCGCGGCGTTTGCAAGATAGTTGAGATTTTCGGGGATAAATCCGACGGCAAAAAGTATGACGGTTTCTGCAAGGAGAACTGCCTGTCTCCAATGGAATTTTTCAGATTTCCCGAGTTTTACATGTACTGTCTCGGCTGCCAATATTCCGAGAATAAAAGCGGAGACGGGAATCAGATATTTAACGACTCCGCCCATATCTCCGTTGAATGCCGCGGTGCTTAAAAGCACGATGTTTCCCGTTTGGGCGTTTGCAAAAACGTTGTCCCTGACGCAATAAGTGTAGGCGTCCTGAAATCCGCCCGAAAGAATAATAAAGAGCGCCGTGCCGAACCTCTCGGCGGCTCTGTCCGCGGGAGAATTGATTTTGATCACTTTCAAAGGAGACGGATTATACAATTATATCACCACACTTGACTTTTTTATTCATATATATTATAATCTATTCGGTGATATATGTAAAATCTTTATTTAATATAGTTTGTATATGATTTTTGTATGGAGAGAATTATGGATATCAGTTACGATTGGTACAAAGTTTTTTACTACGTTGCGAAATACGGAAATTTTTCCCATGCCGCGAAAGTCTTTATGAACAATCAGCCGAATCTTACACGTACAGTCAAAAATCTTGAAGCGGCGCTCGGCTGTCCTTTGTTTTTAAGAACGAACAGGGGCGTTTTTCTTACGCCTGAGGGAAAAATTCTTTACGAACGGATAAAAGTCGCCGTTGAAAATATCAAAGAGGGGGAGACCCGTCTTTCGGAAAGTCGCGACATGACGAACGGCAGCGTTTTTATTGCCGCAAGCGAAGTGGCTCTCAGATGTTTTCTGTTGCCCGTACTTAAACAGTACAGACAGCAATATCCCGGAATAAGGCTTCGGATAAGCAATCATTCGACCCCGCAGGCTTTGTCCGAGATCGTCGGGGGAAATGCCGATATTGCGGTAGTGACAACTCCGACCGAGACTTATTCGTCCCTTGAAGAGATCAGAATAAAACCGTTAAGAGAAGTCGCCGTCCGCTCTTCCGATTTCCGTATCCCGGAGGGACGCAAACTTTCTCTTGCCGAGTTGGCGTCTTTCCCGATGATATCTCTCGGACACGGAACAAAATCCTATGCGTTTTATTCCGAATTTTTTGCCGAACACGGCCTTAATTACCGTGCCGAAACGGAAGCCGGAACTTCCGACCAGATAATCCCGATGGTCAAAGCGGGTCTCGGAATAGGTTTTCTGCCGAAAGAAATGATTGAAGGAGAGGACGACATAAAAGAAATCCGACTTGAGGAAAAAATTCCCGAACGCTTTGTCTGTCTTGTAAAAAGAAGGGAACAGCCGCTTTCGGTCGCCGCGCGCGAAATGGTTCGTATGATAACCGAAAATGCCGAAAAAGGGCTGTAATAACAACAAAGGAAATGAGGCATTGGTCAAAACTCAATATGCTTACGGTCGATAATCGGAGTGAATGACGGTTGTCAATATTTCACATTTAGTTTACAAAAAAACTATTGCAATAGATTTCGGTTTGTAGTATAATATACAGGTCGAAACGCTATGGAGAAATCGCGTAGTTGGTCGAGCGCGCACGATTGGAAATCGTGTAACCGCCAGAAGCGGTTCGAGGGTTCGAATCCCTCTTTCTCCGCCATGAAAAAAGCACTTGCAGAAGGTAAGTGCTTTTTTCAGCAAAACGATCGGCGGATCGGCAAGATCTGTTGTGTGAAAATCGAAAAACGGATTTTTTGTTGATTTTTACCGCCAAAACGGGAATTACGGGGGCGTAGCTCAGCTGGGAGAGCGATGCGTTCGCAACGCATAGGTCATGGGTTCGATCCCCACCGTCTCCACCATAACTCCCGTACTCAGGTATGGGAGTTATTTGTTTTTTTACTGAAAATTACCGTAATACGGTATCGATATTTTCGGAGGCATAGCTCAGCTGGTCAGAGCGTTCGGTTCACATCCGAGAGGTCGCAGGTTCGAGCCCCGCTGTCTCCACCAATTCAATATTCGGGGGCGTAGCTCAGCTGGGAGAGCGCTTGAATGGCATTCAAGAGGTCAAGAGTTCGATCCTCTCCGTCTCCACCATAATGGGATTGCTGTTTTTTAACAAGACGGCAATCCTATATTTTTGCCCTAAAACACCGGGAAAACCGTTAAAATTGACTGTTTTTTTATTTCCGGACGTCAGACTACAAGAAAAATTCTGAACCGAGGGGCTCTCGGTTGTTGCAGATTACAGTTTCATATCAATAAGTGCTGTACGATATCAATGGTTTCTAAGTTGCCGATCGGATACATTTTCATTCTGCTTACCTATTTCAGCCTCTCAAACCGGAATTTACATAGCGTACTTCCACACGGATTCATCCTCAACAACAATACCGTTTTTAGGCAGGCGCTTTGTAACAGACGCCGTCATTGCCGGATAATCCGATGCGGGGAGAATTGCAAACGGTTCAACCTGCGGCAAACTATTTCGGTCTCTAATATCTTCATACATGCAGGGAACATCGGACCACTCCCATGCAGTCTGTATGCAGCGTACGTTTGTCTTTTCCCATATGTGCACAGCCAGTGCTTTTAACTTGTTCATTGCTTTTCTGTTTTTTCGTGCATTATCGCTCGGTAATCCCGTCGCATACTTGTCCGCAAAATCTTCCTCGGGAATGATAATACTAAAGCGGACACCTCTGTAATCGACAGGAAAGTAAGCCCTTAAATCGGAAAAACCTTCAAACGAGAAAATCAGCTGATAGTATTTGTCCGAGAATTCCGCTTGTTCCTGCAATTGTTTCTGGAGGATATCGGTCAGTTCCGATAGCGTTTTGCCTGCACCGTCACGATCCCCACACTTGAAAGACAGTCCGTACTCTTCTAATACACGGATGAAATCTGCGACAAAGCCATCGTAGATGTCTTCAGACAGGAAATCAAAATCAATGCTAAAATATTCCATCACTTACCCTCAACCCGTTTAATCAGATCCTGAAGATCTTGATCGTACATTTCTTTTGTTATAGCTCCGTGCTTAAGCATTGCCAGCAATCTGTTTTTCTCCATTTCAAAAAGTTCTCGTTTATCTTCCGCCAAAGATAGGTTCGTAAATCCTGTCTCTGAGTGATTACCGAACCGGATCCTCATACATTCAAAAGGATCAGAATAATAACCGATGCCAGCGGGATCTGTTGGTAATTCAAGCAAAACCATCGTGATTTCATGGTATTTGGTTACCGTAAGATAAAGGTGCTTTCCGTCACAAAGAAAATGGAGACCGGAAAGTGAATCGCCGGTATAGAACGACTCAACAAAATATACTTCACGGCATGCGAGATCTCGATTCATTCTTTTGGAATGGAGCATCCCAATCCCAAGCGCCCTGATCCGGTGCTTCGAATTATCCTCACCTTCGGAATACAGCATATAATTTCCGGAATCAGTTTTGATCAGGACGGAGTCTTCTTTATAACTCCGACAACTATCCGAATAGCTTTTTCCGGTAGAAAAGTATAGTCCAATTATTCTTTTCTCATTCAGAAATGTTTCCGGCTGAAACTCCGCTTCCGCTAAATGGAGAAAAGGTTCTTCACCGGTTTCATCTTCAATGATTACAAGTGAGCGCTCTCCATCCAAAACAAGTTGCGCGGAAGAAGAATCCATGTATAAGAAATCTGTAATTCTGCTGTCTATCAAATCGTGATACCGGTCAGACAGGTCTTCCCAATGCGCATCAAAACGATTGACGGAGGGATCAACATAGACTTCTGCCTTTTCGGATACGACCAGCGGCGTACTGTCACACCATATAATATAAAACTCTTTGCGTTTGTCGTTGGCTTCCTGATGAAAGAGCGACAGCCTCTCAATCCTGCTTATCTGTTTCCCAACGCAGGAAAAGACGTCTCTGATGCCATGATAATCTTCACCGCTTTGGGCTAGTTCGATCATTCTGTAATACGCTTCAAAAAGGTTCGCCTCAAGGTGTTCTCCGGTATTCCAGTAGTCAAGCTTCCATGAAATGTCATCAAGTAAACCGTACTCTTCCGACTCTTCGGAATAACTGTAATTCGGGTCGGCTCCCACATCAAGAAGCAATTCGGCAATTTCAAGAATAAAGCCGTCATAAGAAGACCAGCACAGGTTTTTCAGACACTCTCCGCCGTTCATGCCGTCATTCGCGTGGACGTCGTACCCTAAAGAAAGAAAAATGCGGGTAATTTCAAGGAGTTTCTGCCCTTGTTTATAAGCATTTATATCCATGTATAGTTCGGAGAGGACTGTGCCGTCTTCGTAGATGTCATTGATAGAGGGACCAAGGGATGCAATCAAAGCACTGACATTTGCCCAATCAACCTCCACCTGTTCGCAGGCACGGACTATGGTCTTAAACTGTTCGGATTTCATCTAAAATCACCCCCATCTGCATATTCGGTCTTTATCATCTGCTATTATACCATCAGAGGAGAATAATTTCAATATGTTTCTAAAGAAACATTATAGATTCCTTTATTGCGGCTTCTTCCGTGATTACAATGCTGCTTTCCTCTGTTGCATCTGCTATGAGAAAACCTCCTGAAGAACGAAGCGAGTGTGCGGTGAACATAATATCTCTGTGAGCATGGCGAACAATATCTCTTTTGCGTCAGCAAAATATATACCGGAGAAGTGAGGTATATTGCGAAAGAAAGTCCAATACCGCGCTTGTTCGTGTATGGATATAAAACCGGAAAAGCGTCTCTGTTGAGCGCGGGCGCAAAAAATCGGCAGGTATCGTAACAGGTCTGCCGGTTTTTTACTTTTTTCGGTTTATTTTCTTACAACAGGCTCCTCTTGACAATTCTCCGCTTTTACTGTACTATAATATATATTATTGAAGTTTGAATTTTGAGGGCGGATTATTATGAATTATCTTGTTGTTGCTGCGCATCCCGACGACGAAGTCCTGGGCGCGGGCGCGTTTATACATAAACTGGTCAAAGAGGGAAACGCCGTTGCCGTTTGCACAATGGTAAGCGGAGTTGACGCAAGAGCGAACGTTTCCGAAACGCTTTCCGACGATCGGAAAAAAGCAATGAATATTCTCGGAGTTTCAAAATGTTATTCCGCGGATTTTCCGAATATCCGGATGAATACGGTTCCTCACCTCGAACTCGTTCGGTTTATCGAAAGCTGCATAGAAGATTTCGGTGCCGACGCGATAATCACGCACCACCCGTCGGATACAAATAACGATCATGTAATGACAAGTTATGCCGCGCAGACGGCTTCGCGGCTTTTTCAGAGAAAACCCGGCATTCCGCCTCTGAAACTTGTTTTGTATATGGAAGTTCCGTCTTCGACCGAATGGTCTCTTGACTCTTCTTCGAACAGATTTACGCCGAATTATTTTGCGGAAGCGGGCAAAGACGGGATAGAAACAAAACTCAGGGCTATGGCGGCGTATAAAGGAGTGATGAGGGAGTATCCTCACCCACGCTCCGTCGAGGCTTTGACGGGGCTTGCGGCATATCGCGGAGCGCAGTCCGGATGTCTTTATGCGGAAGCGTTTGAGTGCGTCTTTCGCCGCGTATAAGGAGCGGATATGTACCGTTTTTTTAAAAGAACGTTTGATCTTACGGCAGCAATCCTTGCCCTGATCATAACGTCGCCGCTCTGGCTTATCACCGTTATCGGAACCGAAATATCGGATCCCGGTCCCGTGTTCTATAAAGCGAGACGTATAGGCTATCGCGGGCGGGAGTTCAGAATGTATAAATTCCGCAGTATGCGTGTCGCAAAGACCGAAACGGAAAAGAGCGAAGCGAGTTTCAAAGCCGATACCGACAGAATATTTCCTTTCGGAGCATTTATCCGAAAACTGAAGATAGACGAACTTCCGCAGCTTCTGAATATTATTTCGGGAGATATGGCTATCGTAGGTCCGAGACCGGCAAGTACAGATCAGGTCGAAATTATGCGCGAGGGAAAGTATGCCGTTGCAAACACCGTAAGACCCGGACTTACGGGACCGGCGGCGCTGTATGATTACATATACGGAGATTCCGTCGAAGACTCTGCCGATTATGAAAAACTCGTCCTGCCTGCCCGCAGAGAACTTGAGGCATACTATCCTTTGCATATGGGCGCGGGGTTTGACTTAAAAATCATTCTGTGGACCGTCGAGTGTATTTTCGCGTCGGTCTTCGGCAGAAAACCCGATAAGATATTTGCGAAACTTACGGAGTACGCCGAAACGGAAAAACTTTCTGAAACGGAGGAATACATAAATGTCGGATAAACTGAGAGTTGCCGTAATGACTCAGAACGACAGATTTTTTATTCCGCGTAACATCTGCAAAGCGTCTGAAGTATGCGATATAATCGAAATTGCAGAAGTGGACTGTAAGTCGTCGCTTGATAATAAACTCGGAGATTATTATAAATGGTTCGGGTTTTTTCAGTGCGCGAAAATGGGGATGAAGACCGTATGGCGCGAAATTCAGAAATATGCGGACCGAATCTCGGGATACAGACTTCATAACGGTTTTTGTTCGGTAAAAGACATTGCAAAAGCTCTGAAAATTCCGCACAGAGTAATAAACGACAGCAATGATAAGGTCTTTGTTTCCCATATACGGGAACTTTCTCCCGATCTTATAATCTCCTATTCCGCTCCGCAGATAATAAAAAAGGAGTTGCTCGAAATACCGAAATACGGAGTTATAAACGTTCACGGATCACTTTTGCCCGATTACAGAGGCTGTCTGCCGTCTTTCTGGTATATCTACAATAAGGAAAAGACAGGCGGCGCGACCGTTCACTATATGAGCGCAAAAATAGACGACGGCGATATTATCAGACAGGGGAGTATTGATATTTCCGATTGTAAAACGATGTTTCAGCTGATGAAAAAGACCAAGGAACTCGGCGGGGATCTTATGGTTGAGGCAATATGCGATATCTCCGACGGAAAAGTCCGGGCAGTCCGCAACGATACGGATAACGGCAGGTATTTTACTTGGCCGACCGCAGAACAGGCGAAAGAGTTCAGAAAAAACGGCGGCCGACTTATTTGACGGACCTTGATGACCGCAGTTTTTTATATTATGATTTGTTTTGGAATTTGCAAAGGAGTATGTTTGAATTCATGAAACTGTCTTTGATCGTTCCGTGTTTTAACGAACAGGATAACGTAGGCGCGTTTTTCGACGCATGTACGGCAGTCTTTGACGGAAAAATTTCCGGTTTCGAGATCATTTTTATAAATGACGGAAGCAAAGACGGAACTTGGAACGCACTGAAAGAGATATATAATAAGAACAAAAATACGAACTGTAAAATAAAACTCATAAATTTTTCGCGAAATTTCGGCAAGGAACCCGCAATATACGCGGGACTCAAAAGGGCGACGGGCGAATATGTCTCCGTTATCGACGCCGACCTGCAGCAACGCCCCGAAATCGTTGTCGATATGGTTTCTTTTCTTGATAATAATTCCGATTACGACTCGGTCGCGGCATATCAAAGCAAAAGAACAGAGGGTAGATTTTCAGCCTTTTTGAAGAAATGTTTTTACGGGATCATAAATAATATATCCACAGTGCGTTTCAGATCGGATGCAAGCGATTTTCGCACTTTCCGCAGGAACGTCGCGGAGTCCTTGCTTGAGATGCCGGAATATCACCGCTTTTCGAAAGGATTGTTTTCCTGGGTCGGGTTCAATACATATTATATACCTTATGTAGCCGAAAAACGGCATGCGGGAGAGACTTCCTGGTCGAAACCGGGGCTTTTCGGTTACGCTCTCGACGGAATCGTCTCCTTTTCCGTCGCTCCCCTCAGGCTTGCGACGTTTGCGGGCTTTCTTTCCGCGGCGGCTGCAATAATTTATATGATCGTGGTCATAATCGAAAAATTCGTTCAGCCGATAATCGTTCCGGGATACGCGACGATAGTCGTACTTCTGCTTTTCATCGGAGGAGTTCAGCTCATAGCTCTGGGTATTATCGGTGAATATATCGCGAGAATTTACGTTCAGAGCAAAAACCGACCTGTTTATATTGAAAAAGAATATCTTTCCGACGACAGCGAAAATTAAACTTCTATTTCAAAAAAAATGTAAATTTATTTTTCGCTCTATTGCTTTTTTGTCGGGTTTATGTTATTCTGTATAGGCGTGACACGCCGGTGTGATGGAATAGGCAGACGTGCCGGACTCAAAATCTACTTCGCCGTTTCATACCACCTTGGTGTAAACCCTTGATTTTGCAAGGTTTTTTGAAAACTGA
>CAKSTW010000005.1 GCA_934501435.1 uncultured Eubacteriales bacterium | reverse complement strand
ATGGAGCTGGTGATCGGAGTCGAACCAACAACCTGCTGATTACAAATCAGCTGCTCTGCCATTGAGCCACACCAGCATGTCGCCGACTCACATCAGCCTATATATTATAGCATAAGCCGGCGATATTTTCAATACTTTTTTCGTGAACAAATTGTGAATTATCAGTTTGTTTCCGAAGGATCTTCCGTTTCGGAGGACTGTTCTTCCGAAGTTTTGTTTTCTTCGGTTTTTCCGAAATACATTTCGCGGAATTCTTCTCCCGAAAGTTTTTCGGTCTCCATAAGTTTATTCGCTATAAGGTGGACCTTTTCGCTGTTTTCGGCAAGAATGTTTTTCGCTCTGTTATAAGCGCCGTCGATTATCTTCTTTATTTCCTCGTCGATCTCGAAAGCGACTTCGTCGGAATAATTCTTCTGGGAACCGAAGTCCCTTCCGAGGAAGACTTCTTCGTTCGGATTTCCGAAAGCTATCGGACCGAGCAGGTCGCTCATACCGTATCTCGTGACCATATTTCGCGCAATGTCGGTCGCCCTTTCGATATCGTTCGAGGCTCCGGTCGATATGTCGTCAAGGAATATGGATTCCGCAACGCGTCCTCCGAGAAGAGAAACGATCCCCTCGATCATTTCGTTCTTTGACATATAACTCTTATCCTCTTTCGGAAGATAATAGGTATAGCCGCCCGCGCCGCCTCTCGGGACAATGGATATCTGATGAACGGGGTCCTGCGACGAAAGATTGCTGCTGACTATCGCGTGACCCGTTTCGTGATATGCGGTAAGTTTCTTTTCCTTATCGGAAATTTTACGCGATTTCTTTTCGACGCCGACAACGACTTTAAGCATTGCGTCTTCGATATCGCACATCATAATATTATCGCGTTTTCTTCTTGCGGCAAGAAGAGCCGCTTCGTTAAGGATATTTTCAAGATCGGCGGGAGCAAATCCCGAAGTCGTTTTCGCAACGGTCTCGAGATCCACATCGTCTCCCAACGGCTTTTTCTTGGCGTGTACTTCGAGTATCTGCAGACGCGCTTTAACGTCGGGAAGGGTTATTACGATCTGACGGTCGAAACGTCCGGGTCTGAGAAGCGCTTTGTCGAGGATGTCGGGACGGTTCGTCGCCGCCATTACGATAACTCCTTCGTTTTCTTCGAAGCCGTCCATTTCAACAAGCAACTGGTTGAGGGTCTGTTCCCTTTCGTCGTGTCCGCCGCCGAGGCCTGCGCCTCTCTGACGTCCGACAGCGTCGATCTCATCTATAAAGATTATACAGGGAGAACTCTTTTTCGCCTGTTCGAAAGTATCGCGGACGCGCGACGCTCCGACGCCAACGTAAAGTTCGACGAAATCCGAACCCGAAATACTGAAGAACGGCACGCCCGCCTCCCCCGCGACGGCTTTTGCAAGATATGTTTTACCGGTACCGGGAGCGCCGACAAGCAAAACGCCTCTCGGAATTCTTGCGCCGAGATCGAGGAATTTCTTCGGATTTTTGAGGAATTCGACAATTTCCGACATTTCCTCTTTTTCTTCGTCAGCGCCCGCGACATCGTCAAAGGTGACTTTCTTTTTCGAAGTGTTTCCGTTTTTCAGACGCGCCCTGCCGAAGTTCATCGCGCCCTTTCCGCCGCCGTTCATCTGATTCGTCATATAGAAAAAGAAGAAGATCAGAATTCCGCCGAGGAAGATATACGGAAGAATCGAAACCCATATCGGGGTCTCCGCCTTGGGAGTAAGGTCGTAATTCTGCAAAGTCCCGTCTTCAAGCTGTTTTTCGACATAGGGCTTTATCTCTTCCATGAACCATGTCGGGCTGTAAAGCGTATATTCGGACTTTTTCGTTATTTCTTTCGTTGCGTCGGGGTTATCCGCCCATGTAGCGTAAATGAGGGTCCTGTCCTTTATTTCAAAGCTTCTGACCTTGCCCTCTTCAAAAAGATTTACAAGATCCGAATATTTTACGGGCTTTGATGAAGCCTGGGTAAACAGAAAAGAAGCAACGACTATTAGAAGAACAAATACGGCTATATAAAAAACCGTGCCTCTGAATTTTTTCAAATTTCGGGTCCTCCTGTTGTTTTCGTAGTGTCGGTCGTATCCGGGTTTATTTTATTCGGCGTCAAGGGTCAGTATTCCGATATAGGGAAGGTTTCTGTATCTTTCGTCATAGTCGAGCCCGTAGCCGATAACAAATTCGTCGGGAATCGTAAAGCCTCTGAAATCGAGACGAACGTCCGCTTTTCTTCTGTCGGGTTTATCGAGAAGAGTGCAGAGACGAAGGGATTTCGGACTTCTCGTTTCAAGAATTTCCATAAGTTTCGAGAGAGTGTATCCGCTGTCGAGAATATCTTCGACGATAAGGACGTCGTATTCCGAAAGGTTGACGTCGAGGTCTTTGATTATCTTGACGTTTCCGGAAGAGACCGTTCCGGAAGCGTAACTTGAAGTTGCCATAAAGTCGATGGCGCATTTGCATTTTATACTTCTCATAAGGTCTGCCATGAAGACGACGGAGCCTTTGAGCACGGCAACGAGCAGAAGGTTTTTGTCGGGCGCGGAATATTCTTTCGTTATTTCCTCACCGAGTTCTTCAACTCTTTTCTGTATCTGCTCTTCGGATATAAAAACATCTATTTTGCTCATAATTTTTTCCTTCCTCTTTCTTATTATTCAGATATATCAAATATTATTTCACAAAAATTGCCGTTGCCGCAAGCCCTGTGCGGATATGCGGCGCCGATTTTTGCCGCCCACAGAATTTCGCCGTTCTGCTCAAGTACGGGAAGTTTTTCCCTTATGTCGGACGGAATCTTTTTATCTATATACATTCGCCTGAGCGGTTTTGTTCCGTTTTTGATTCCTAAAACGTCGCCCGCCCGTCTGTTCCTCAGGATAAGCCCGTCGGTGTTTTCAAGAAAAATACAATCGGCGTTTTTCTTTTCGCCGTCTCTTTTTTCGACGATTTTCACTATACCATCAAAAAATGGTATTTCTGTGTTTATTTTCGCGTTTATTTGCAAAACTTGTTTTTCGCCGGCGTCGGGCTTCGAAATAACGACGGACGAATATTTTCTGCGAGCCTCAAACCCGAATATGAATATCCTGTCGGAAGTCTGTTTCTCGGTAAAGAGCGAATACATATCTTCCGTCATCTCAAACGAAAGTTCCTTTCCGGCAACGGAAAAGAATGCGGAGCGGATAACTCTCGTCAAGACCGCTTTCGAAAGCTTTTCGCCGAAAACCAGCGGTATCTCGGCTTTTCCGTCGGAAAAAGAGACTTCTTTCAAAGCCTTTTTCGCCTCGTCGGAAATAAATTTTTCGTCGGTTGCCGCCGTCACGGAAAGCCTGTTGAGCGACTTTTTTATCGCGGGGTTTTCCTTTTCGAGTTCGGGAATAATAACATTCCTTACGACATTGCGGCGATATATGTTTTCGCTGTTTGTTTTATCCGTAAAAAACCCGATTTTCTCTTTTTCGCAGTAGTTGATAAGTTCCTTTTTTTCACAGCAGAGAAGCGGTCTTGCGACAAGATCGCCGCGGAGAGGCGGTATCCCGCAAAGTCCCGAAAGCGCCGTTCCTCTGATAATATTCATCAGAACCGTTTCGGCGTTGTCGTCGGACGTATGCGCCGTCGCAATATGTGAAAATCCGTATTTTTCGCGGAGGGAATCAAAAAAGGAATATCTGACCTCGCGCGAATAAGTTTCGGTCGAAACGTTCTTCGGGCAGGTATTCAGAATATCGACTTTCAGTCCCTCAAAAACGACGCCGTTCCGTTTGCAATACTCTTCGACGGCAGCCGCTTCCTCCCTGCCCTCTTTTCTTATCGAATGATCGACCGTCGCGCAGAGAAACGGGAAAGAAAACAGACTTTTGTTTTTAATGAAAAAGCGGAGCATCGCCATTGAATCGGGGCCTCCCGAAACCGCAAGAACGACTCCCGTACAGTTTTCGAAAAGCCCGTTTGCAAGGCAGAAAGAATAGATTTTCTTTTCAAACGAAGTCATACATTACATCTCCGGAACAGGCTCGTAGGAAAGCGCCTTGAAAGACGTATGCGAACCGTCCCACTGCAAAGTGATTTTACCCGTGCTTCCGTGTCTGTTCTTTTCGACAAGCACTTCGCAGACATTCTGATTTTTCGCTTCGGTATCCGCCCCCATCGGTCGGCTCAGGAACATAACTATATCGGCGTCCTGCTCAATAGCACCCGAATCTTTAAGGTCTGAAAGACGCGGAGTACGGTCCTCTTTTTCGACCCCTCTCGAAAGCTGGGAAAGCAAAACGACGGGAACCTCTATTTCCTTTGCCATAAGTTTAATAGAACGGGTGAGTTCCGAAATTTCAGAATTCCGGTTCTCAGTGGCTTTCGAACTGTTCATAAGCTGAAGGTAGTCGATTACGACAAGTCCGAGATTATTTATTTTGCGGAGTTTTGATTTGATATCGAGAACGGTTATCGCCGGAGTATCGTCCATTACAAAGTTTACGTTCGGCAGAGTGTCGTGCCAGAAATCGTAAAGATCGTCCCAGTCGCTTTCTTCAAGAGTTCCGAGACGGAGTTTTTCGCTGTCGATATGCAGAGTGCTTGAAATGACCCTTTTCGAAAGTTCGGAATTCGACATTTCGAGAGAAAAGAACGCGACGCTCTTTCTCGGATTATAGCGTGAAGACGCGGCGATATTATACGCGATATTAAGCGCAAAGGAAGTCTTTCCGACGCCCGGTCGGGCGGCAAGGATTATAAGGTTTCCCTTATTGAAACCGCCGAGGAAATTGTCGACGGAACTTATCCCGACCTTTATCGGTTCGAATTTGCCCGATTCGTCGCTTGCAAGTTCCTTTAAGTTATCCATTTCCTCCCTGACGACCGAATCGAGTCTTCTCATTCTGTCGGTCGAGTTCCCGTTGCGGAGATTGAAGAGTTTCTGCTCGGCATAGTCGATGGTTTCGGCGAAATCCAAATTATCGTAGCACATATCCGCAGCCGTTCCGCAAATATCTATTATACTGCGGAGTTTTGCCTTTTCCTCTACAATATTTATATAGTAACCGATATTGCTGATAGCGGAGCTTGCTTCGGCAAGCGTAAGGATATATTTCTTATCTTCGTCGCCGCCGTAATAGCCGTTTTCCCGCATTTTTTCGATAAGAAGAAGACCCTCTATCGGCTGCGAAAGATTATAAAGTTCGAGCATACATTCGAATATCTGACGGTGCTTCATTATATAAAAACTGTCTTTTTTCAGATGTCCGAAAGTCTTTGATATACTCTCCGGGTCAAGAAGGATTCCGCCGAGGATCGCCTGTTCGGCGTCGGTACTTGCAGGAAGCCTTTTATCGGAAAGGAATTCCGCGTTTTTATTTTCCATGATCTACCACCGTTGAAATAATTATTCGGTTACAGAAACTGTGATTTTTGCAACTATTGCGGGATAAAGTTTTACGTCGATCGCATAAGTTCCGAAATTCTTTATCGGGTCTTTCATAACTATTTTTTTCTTGTCGACGTCCGCGCCGAAAGTTTCTTTTATTCCGTCCGCGATCTCTTTTGTGGTTATCGAGCCGAAAAGTCTGCCGTTTTCGCCCGCCTTTCCTTTAAGAACGACGGTTTTGCCATCTATCGTCTTTTTGACGGCTTCGGCGGCTTCTTTTTCCTGCTGTTTTTTGAAAGCGACCGCTTCGTTTTTACCTTTGAGGTTGTTGAGGTTCGCGTTGTTCGCCTCTATTGCGAGATTTCTCGGAAGAAGAAAGTTTTTTGCATATCCGTCCGAGACCTTTACCTTATCCCCTTTTTTGCCGAGGGATTTTACGTCGGCTGTGAGAATGAGTTCCATAATTTACTCCTTTCTATATCTTCATATCCTTTATATATTTGTCAATGGCTTTTTTCAGTTCGTCGACGGCTTTTCCGAGCGACATATCCTTTATAAGAGTGCCCGCCATGGTCTGATGACCGCCGCCGCCGAGATATTCCATAATCACCTGAACGTTTACCGAACCGAGAGACCTTGCGGAAATATTTATCCCCGCCTTGTCTTCAAACAGAGTAAACGCCGCCTGGACTTTTTCGACGTTCAGCAGATCGTCCGCCGCCTGCGCGGTTATCAGTTTTATGTTTTCGGGAATGGGGTCGGTCCATACCGCAATCGCCGTCACGTCGCGGTATATCGCCGCTTTCTGCATCAAAGATATTTTGTGTTTATACGTTTCCTTATCCGTCTGGAACAGAAGTTTGACGCTTACGGGGTTCGCTCCCATTTTCTTAAGATACGACGAAGTGTCGAACGTTGCGGAACTTGTTTTCAGAGTAAAACTCTTGGTATCAAGGATAATCCCCGCAAGCAGAGCTTCGGCTTCGCACGCAAGAAGTTCATCGTCGCATATATACTGGACGAGTTCCGTCGCCATTTCGGAGGCGGAAGACGCCGACGGGTCGTGGAACATTATCGACGCAGAGTCGATATAGTCGGAACTTTTCCTGTGATGATCGACGACGACGATGTCCCTTGCAAGCCGCAAAGAGTCGTACCCCTCCGCAACTTCCGGTCTGTGGGTGTCGCATATCACGGCGGCGGTATTGTTCGTAATCTTTACGTCGATATCGTCGGGTGAAATGAATATATCGGAAAAGAAACCGCTTTTTTTGAGTTTTTCGAAGAGAGGTGTCGCCATAGTCGTTTTTTCGTCGATAACTATGTAAACGTCCTTGCGGAAATGCTGCGCTATTCTCGCCATACCGACAGACGCTCCGAGACTGTCCATATCCGAGTATTTGTGTCCCGTGATTATTACGGTATCCCATTCCTTGAACATTTCCGACAGAGCGGAAGCTACGACTCTCGCCTTTATTTTCGAACGTTTTTCCGTTCCCGCGGATTTTCCGCCGAAAAATTCGTAGCCCGAATCGGTCTTTATGACCGCCTGGTCTCCGCCCCTCGAAAGAGCCATATCGATAGCGGTTTCGGCGAAATCTTCATTTGCGGCAAAACCTTTGGAGCTGAGCCCGATACCTATGGAGAGCGTCGGCGAAACTTTCGTTCCGATATTGAGTTCCCTGACAATATCGAGAATATCGAAACGCCTGTCTATCATCGAAACAAGATGTCTCTTTTCGAATATCAGCAGATATCTGTCTCTTTCGATACGGCGTATTATACCGTTTGAAGACGCCGCCCATTTCGATACCGCCTCGTCGATAAGCGCCGTGACCTGCGCCTTGTCGATATCCCTTATATGAGAAAAGACGTCGTCGTAGTTGTCTATAAGCAAATGAGCCACCGCGGGCCGAGAAAATTCATATTTCCTCTGCAATTCGTAAAAATCGGTAGTGTCGAAGAAATACAGAATATTGAGTTCCTTCGAATTTATTACAAAGTTGTCGTCGAAAACGGTAAAATATTTGCCGTTCCAGCTTATTTTTGTGACGGAAGAGGTAAGAATACCGCTGTCAAGTTCCTTGACGTTGCGCAGAGACAGTATCTCCTCTTCGCCGAAAGCGTCGATAAGGCGCTCGTTATACCACAGAACCTCTCCGTCGGAAGAAGTGACCATAAGCGACATCGGAAAATCGTCGATTCGCTTCTGGGACGTCATATCGAGCATTGAAACAATGCTTCTCGAAAGCCGCCTTGCCGCCCTTCTTTTCAGAAAGCAGTAAATTTCGAAAAATATCGCGTACACCGCCGCCGCAATGAAAAACACCGTAACGACCTGTTTTTTATCCGTCATAAAGAACGCGACCGTAAGCATCGCGAGAATGAGGATATAGTGAAAACGCAATATCAGATTTTCGTAAAACTTCGTTCTCAAAGCCGATTGCCTCCCTTGCCGCTCATACGGGTCCTCGTGTTATAGAAACAGTCGAAAAGTCCGACAAGCGAGAAAAGATTAGAAACTACCGTAGTACACAGAAGAACACTTATGATACAGGTTATTACGCGGAGCGGTCTTTTTACTTCTTTAAGGGACATAAAACTCATAAGTACGGCAATTCCCCCGACCGCAAAGACATAGTTCATTACCGAAACGAAAATTCCGAGACAGAACGCAAGTTCTCCCGCGCCGTCGCTCAAAAGATACGCGATATTGGCGATAAGAAAGAATATTCCGCCGGGAAGACTGACCCTGAAGTCCCTGACCTTTCCGAAATACTTGAGCGTTTCGGGGTCTTTGCCGAATTTCGCGGCGTACATACTTCTTGCGATAACGAACCCGAGAAGCATACTGCAAAGGCACAAAACCGAATAAATGACCGGGATCGTCGTCAGCATCCGGGAAAACAGAGTAGAAACATATTCGCTCCTGCTCATTCCGAGAACGGAAATACCGTTTGCCGCAAGGACGTCGAAAGTTTCGCCGAGGACGTCTTTAATGCCGGCAAAAACGGGCGCGAGAGCAATGTCGAAAGAAAAAGGATCGCTGTTTTCAAAAACATAAATAAGTCCCGCCGAAACAAGGGTGACGGTCGTTGCGATAAACCCGGAACCGACGAAGGAATTAAGGGATCTTTTCGCCGAAAGCCCTATAAAAAACGCAGTTCCCGCCGGCAGGAAGACCGAAACATACACGACGGTCTGCCATATATCGTTTGTTAAAAGAAAAAGGATCGCCGCGACGAATATGCAATAAATAAGCCCGAGGCTCTGCCCTCCCCTGTGCATTGCCGTTCCGAAAAATGCGGAAGCGACGGCAAGCATCGGGAAATAGAGAACCGGACTTTCGGTCACATACACAATAGCGGTGCAGAGGGTCACGACAAGAAGAAATATCGCCGATTCTTTGAAACCGGCTTTTGCCGCGCTCGGTGTTTTTTCTTTGGTATTTTTGTTCATTAAGATTCTCCGATAAATATAAAAGGTAAAACTATCACATTGTAAATTGTATTATAGCATATAAAACCGCAAATTGCAAGAGCGTTTTACGGAAGATATTTGTTATATCGATGACTTTTCGCAAAACCTTTGGTCAGGCAAAGTCAGAAAATTTTGAATTTTTTGTAAAACCTGGAAGAAATGACAAAAAAACTCTTGACAACCGAAAGGTTGCGTTGTAATATATATACAGAATTTTTAGCACTCAACACACAAGAGTGCCAAAAACCGAAAAAGTCAAAACATTTTCAAAATACAAAAGGAGGAAATTCGTTATGACGATCAAACCCTTGGCAGACAGAGTCGTAGTAAAACTCGTCGAAGCGGAAGAAAAAACCGAAGGAGGCATTATCCTTACAGGCTCGGCAAAAGAAAAGCCGCAGTTCGCGGAAGTTGTCGCGGTAGGCCCCGGCGGAAAAGTCGACGGAAACGAAGTCGCAATGTACGTTAAAGTAGGCGACAAAGTAATCACCAGCAAATATTCCGGAACAGAGGTAAAACTCGACGGAGAAGAATATACAATAGTAAAGCAGGAAGACATTCTTGCTATCGTAGAATAAGGACGGGAGGTCTTTTATCATGGCAAAAGAAATTCTTTACGGCGAAGACGCCAGAAAAGCATTGCAGAGAGGCGTCGACAAACTCGCCGATACCGTTAAAATAACACTCGGACCCAAAGGCAGAAACGTAGTTCTCGACAAGAAATTCGGTTCGCCGCTGATAACCAACGACGGCGTTACCATCGCAAAAGAAGTCGAACTCGAAGACCCGTTTGAAAATATGGGCGCTCAGCTCGTCAAGGAAGTCGCGACAAAGACAAACGACGTTGCAGGCGACGGAACGACCACCGCAACCCTGCTTGCTCAGGCGCTTATCGCCGACGGTATGAAAAATATCGCCGCGGGCGCAAACCCGATGATCGTTAAGAAAGGCATACAGAAAGCAGTCGCAAAGACTGTCGAAGCAGTAAAATCCAACGCCAAAGCCGTTTCGGGAAGTGCCGATATCGCAAGAGTAGCGACCGTTTCCGCGGCTGACGAAACAGTCGGCAAACTTATCGCCGAAGCAATGGAAAAAGTAACCTCCGACGGAGTTATCACCATTGAAGAAAGCAAGACCGCCGAAACTTACAGCGAAGTTGTCGAAGGTATGATGTTCGACAGAGGATATATCTCCCCCTACATGGTGACCGATACCGATAAAATGGAAGCAGTCATCGAAGACGCTTACATTCTTATTACCGATAAAAAGATCTCCAACATTCAGGAAATTCTCCCGCTCCTCGAACAGATCGTCAAAGCAGGGCAGAAACTTGTTATCATTGCAGAAGACGTCGAGGGCGAAGCACTCAGCACAATCCTTGTAAACAAACTCAGAGGAACATTTACCTGCGTTGCCGTCAAAGCACCGGGCTTCGGCGACAGAAGAAAGGAAATGCTCAGAGATATCGCTATCCTTACCGGCGGCGAAGTTATCAGTTCCGAACTCGGACTTGAACTCTCGAACGCAACGATGGATATGCTCGGCCGTGCAAAACAGGTCAAAGTTCAGAAAGAGAATACCATTATCATCGACGGCTGCGGCGACAGCGACGCTATAAAAGCACGCGTTCAGCAGATAAGAAACGCTCTTGAAAACACCACTTCCGAATTTGACAGAGAAAAACTTCAGGAAAGACTTGCGAAACTCGCAGGCGGCGTTGCGGTTATCAAAGTAGGAGCCGCGACCGAAACCGAAATGAAAGAAAAGAAACTCCGTATCGAAGACGCTCTTGCGGCAACCAAAGCGGCTGTCGAAGAGGGAATTGTCGCAGGCGGCGGCGTAGCGTTCCTCAACGCCTATAACGAAGTCGCAAAACTTCTTGACGAAACCGAAGGCGACGAAAAGACCGGCGTTTCGATAGTTCTTTCGGCTCTCGAAGCTCCTATCCGTCAGATAGCGAAGAACGCAGGCATCGAAGGTGCCGTAATCATTGATAAAATCAAGAATTCCGACAAGAAGAACTACGGCTACAACGCATACAGCGAAGAGTTCTGCGATATGTTCGACGCCGGAATCGTCGACCCGACAAAGGTCACACGTTCCGCAATCGAAAACGCGGCAAGCGTCGCTTCCATGGTTCTTACAACCGAATCTCTTGTCGCAGACAAGAAAGAAGAGAATCCCGCACCCGCGGCTAACCCCGCAGCAATGGGCGGAATGTATTGATAACAAAAAATCTCCAAAAAACAGACCGTATTTCGCGGTCTGTTTTTCATATAATAGGATAAAAATAAAAAAATTTGCCAAATGTTCACAATATATACTTTACAAAGAGTCGGATTTATGTTACAATATGTAGGATACCGAATTCAGGACGGCAGAAGTTCACCAGACTGTTTGCCTTGAATTGCGGCGAATATTTTATACGGAGGTGAAAAAAATGATTAAGGAAGTTAAGGACGAGATAATCGCGAAAAACCGTGTTCACGAAACAGACACCGGTTCTCCCGAGGTTCAGATCGCAATTCTCACCGAGAGAATTAAAAATCTTACCGAACACCTTAAAGTTCACAAGAAGGACAATCATTCCCGCAGAGGACTTTACATGATGGTCGGTCAGAGAAGAAACATGCTTAATTATTTGAAAAAGAAGGATATCAATCGTTATCGTGCGATAATCGAAAAATTGAATATCCGCAAGTAATTTGCAAAAACGTGTACGGGACAAGGAATTTCATATTTCTTGTCCTTTCGCACAAATTAAAAAGAAGAAACGCCGTAGTTTTTTTGCAGTTACCAAAGTTTTCAACCCGACATTTGAAGATTTTGATAACTGCTGAACAAAGTAGGCTGCGGCGTTCTCAAAAGGAGAAAAATATGAACATTTACGAACATTACAGAACTTTTGAAACAGAGTTCGCCGGCAGAAAAGTTGTTGTCGAAACCGGCAAATTCGCAGGGCTCTCGAACGGTTCCTGCGTCGTCCGCTACGGCGACACCACCGTTCTCGTTACCGCAACCGCATCGAAACAGCCGAGAGACGGAATAGACTTCTTCCCTCTCGCAGTCGATTATGAAGAAAAACTTTACAGCGTCGGAAAAATTCCCGGCAGCTGGAACAGAAGAGAAGGCAGACCCGGCGAAAAGGCCATCCTCAATTCGAGAATGATAGACAGACCTATCCGTCCGCTTTTCCCGAAAGATCTGAGAAACGACGTCGTCGTAAGCATTACCCTTCTTTCGGTCGATCCCGACTGCGCTCCCGTTATCGCGGGAATGCTCGGCACGTCCGTTGCCCTTTCGATTTCCGATATTCCCTTTAACGGACCTATCGCAGGCGTTCTTCTCGGATACGTCGACGGCGAATACGTCATCAACCCGACCGCAGAACAGAAAACAAAATCCAAAATGAACGTTACCGTCGTAGGAACCGCGGACAAGATAGTAATGATCGAAGCGGGCGCCGACGAAATTCCCGAAGACGTAATGTTCGACGGTATCGTTTTCGCGCATCAGGAAATCAAAAAACTGGTTAAATTCGTTGCCGACATCGCTTCCGAGATCGGAAAACCGAAGTTTGAATATACCCACATCGGCGTAAACGAAGAAATGTACGAAGACGTAAAGAACTTCGCTTATGACGATATCAAAACCGCTCTCACCACCGACGACAAAGAAGTAAGAGACGCAAACATGGCGGAAGTTACCGCAAAGATAAAAGAACATTTCGCTGAAAAATATCCCGACGCAGACGCTGATTTCGGCGCCGTTATATACAAACTCGAAAAAACGATCGTAAGAAAAATGCTCATCGACGATCATCAGAGAGTCGACGGCAGAGGTCTTGAAGAAATTCGTCCGCTTTATGCTGAAGCGGGACTTATTCCGAGAGTTCACGGTTCGGGGCTTTTCTCGAGAGGTCAGACGCAGGTTCTCACCATAGCGACCCTCGCCCCCATTTCCGAAAAGCAGATCTTCGACGGCGTCGACGAAGAAGAAACCAGAAGATATATGCACCACTATAACATGCCTCCCTACTCTGTCGGCGAAGCAAAATCCTCCAGGGGCGCGGGCAGAAGAGAGATCGGTCACGGCGCGCTTGCGGAACGCTCCCTCGTTCCGGTCCTTCCGTCCGAAGAAGAATTCCCCTACGCTATAAGACTTGTTTCGGAAGTTCTTTCTTCCAACGGTTCGACCTCCCAGGGTTCCGTCTGCGGTTCGACCCTTGCCCTTATGGACGCGGGCGTTCCCATCAAAGCTCCCGTTGCGGGTATCTCCTGCGGACTCGTTACCGACGCGGACAGATGGCTCACGATGGTTGATATCCAGGGCATTGAAGACTTCTTCGGCGATATGGACTTCAAAGTCGCCGGCACTAAAAAAGGTATCACTTCCATTCAGATGGATATCAAGATAAACGGTCTTACCTACGACATAATCAAAAAAGCATTCGAACAGACAAAAGCAGGAAGAGATTACATCATCGACAACGTAATCCTCAAGGCTATCCCCGCTCCCCGCAGGGAACTTTCGAGATTTGCGCCGAAGATCATGTCCCTCTCCATTCCGACTGATAAGATAAGAGAAGTTATAGGTTCGGGCGGAAAAGTAATTCAGAAGATAGTTGCCGACACAGGCGCGAAAGTCGATATCGAAGACGACGGAACAGTATTCATTTCGTATATCGAACCCGAAGCGGGCAAAGCCGCTTTGAACATTATAAAAACGATAGTCGAAGGACCCGAGATCGGCGCAATATATAAAGGAAAAGTCACCCGCCTTATGTCTTTCGGAGCGTTCGTTGAATTTGCTCCCGGACAGGAAGGGCTTGTCCACATTTCCAAACTTGCGGAAAACAGAGTCGAAAAAGTCGAAGACGTTGTTTCCGTAGGCGACGAGATATGGGTCAAGGTTCTTGAAAGAGACAGCCAGGGAAGAATCAACCTTTCAAGAAAAGACGCACTCAAAGAGATCGAAGGAAAATAATCACCGCCGAGGCGGTAGCCGCCGTGTCGGACAGACGCGGCGGCTTTTTATAAAGAAAGAGGTCTGAAAATGAAAATCACAAAAAAACACCCCGCGGATCAGGTGCTTGACATTATAAACCGCGTTTACTACAACCACCTCACGACCGTTTCGGGCGGAAACATTTCGATGATGGACGACGACGGAAATATTTTCATTACTCCGAGCAGCATCGACAAAGGAAGCCTTCGCCGCGAAGATATAATGAAAGTTACTCCCGACGGACAGATCATCGGTCCGCACAAACCCTCCTGCGAACTCCCGTTTCACAGCAACGTTTACCGTCTCCGTCCCGATATCAAGGCGATCGTCCACGCTCACCCGCCGGCACTCGTCGCATACGCGATAACAAGAAATATTCCTTTGACAAACCTCACCTCACATACGAAAGCCGCCTGCAGCAATATTTCGACCTCGACTTATGCTGTTCCGGGAAGCAAAAAACTCGGAGACATCATCTCCAAAGAATTCGCAAAGGGCTACGACCTTATCATGATGGACGCGCACGGAGCGGTCGTCGGAGCAAAAGACCTCGAAACCGCTTTTTCTCTTTTCGAAGAACTCGATTACTGCGCAAGAATGCAGATAAACGCGGCATCAATAGGTCTTGCCGACGAAATAAACGGCAGGCACGCCGAAAGAAAACCCTATGAATTCGGATTTTTCGCTCCCGAAAAGCCGACGAACGAAGAAATAGACCTGCGCGCCGATATTTGCAGATTCTTAAAGCGCGCATACGGTCAGAATATGGTAAACGCCTCGTTCGGCACTCTTTCCAAGAGACTCGGCGACGACGAATTTATCATAAATCCGCACAAAGCCGACAGAGCGAACCTCGAACCCGACGATATCGTAAAAGTCAGGGACGGAAAAGCGGAATCGGGCAAATTTCCCGCAAGAGACGCAGACCTCCACAGACACATCTACAAAACTCACCCCGAAGTTGAGGCAATATTCATTTCCGAACCGCCTTATGCGGCGACCTTTGCGATAACCGCTTCAAAACCTTTCGACTCCCGCCTTATTCCCGAAAGTTACATAATGCTTCACGACGTCAAGAAACTTCCCTACACCGCAATGGGCGATTATAAAGAAATTTCCGACGTTATCGGCAAACAGGTTCCCGTCGTTCTCGTTGAAAACGAAGGAGCTATCGCTGTCGGAAACAGCTTAATGCAGGTCTTTGACAGAATGGAAGTTCTTGAATACAGCGCAAACAGCGTTCTCTCGGCATACAGAATGGGAACGGAGATATCTCCGATGACCGACGCCGAAGTCGCGGAAGTAAACGACAATTTCAAAATCTGGTAATCGGAGGAAACAAATATGAAGGTGCTTGCTTTTGATTTCGGAGCGTCAAGCGGAAGAGCCATTGTCGCGATTTACGAAAACGGAAAAGTAACGATGGAGGAAGTCCACCGCTTTTCGAACGACCCCGTAATGGTCGGAGGAACGTTTTATTGGGACATTTTAAGGCTTTTCCACGAAATAAAACAAGGCATTTCAAAATGCGTTGCCGCAGGACACAGGGATATCGAAAGCATCGGCATCGACACCTGGGGCGTTGATTTCGGTCTTCTCGACAAAGACGGAAGACTTCTCGAAAATCCGGTAAACTACCGCGACAAAAGAACCGTCGGCGTAAAAGAAAAGGCTTTTGAAGTCTGCGGAAAAGAAAATATGTATAAAGCCGCAGGACTTCAGTTCAACGATTTCAACACGATTTTCCAGCTTTATTCCCTTAAACTGCAGAGACCCGAACTCCTCGAAAGAGCGGAAACTCTTCTCTTTATCCCCGACCTTCTCGCATACTTCTTGACAGGAGAAAAAAGCGTTGAATATACTATCGCGTCGACTTCCGAACTTCTCGACGCAAAAAAACGCGATTACGATTTCGGAATGCTCGAAAAACTCGGTATAAAGAAAGAAATTATGCCGAAAATAGTAAAACCGGGCACCGTAAAGGGCAAACTCTCGGCGGAGATCGCCGAAGAACTCGGCATTGACAGAATAGACGTCATCGCCTCCGCCTCCCACGACACCGCTTCCGCCGTCGCCGCCGCTCCCATCAAAAAGGGAGAAAGCAGCTGCTTTATTTCCTGCGGAACATGGTCGCTTTTGGGCGCCGAACTCGACGAACCGATAATAAACGACGTCAGTTTTGCGGAGGACTTCACAAACGAGGGCGGAGTTGAAAACACTATCCGTTTTCTCAAAAATATTTCGGGGCTCTGGCTCATGCAGGAGACGAGACGACAGTGGATACGCGAGGGCGAAGACATTTCCTTTAAGGATATAGACAAAATGCTCGAGACCGAAAAGAGCGCCGACGTTTACATCGACCCGACCCGTTCGGAATTCGTCGCTCCGGGAAATATGCCGAAGAGAATCGACGATTTTCTCATAAGGACGAACCAGAAAACGCCCGAAAGCAAGGGGCAGACGGCGCTCTGCATACTCGAAAGTCTCGCTCTTGCCTATCGTTATTATATTGATGCGCTCGAAAAAATTCTCGGCAGAAAAATCGACGTTATCCATATTATCGGCGGCGGTGTTAAAGACGTAAACCTCTGCAAATTCACCGCAAACGCGACCGGCAAAAAAGTTACCGCGGGTCCCGTTGAAGCGACCGCGATAGGAAATATAAGCGTTCAGCTGATTGCCAAAGGCGCAATAAAAGACATTGAAAGCGCAAGAAAGCAGATAAGCGACGTTAAGGAATATCTTCCCGAAGACGCCGGTATATGGGCTGAAAAGTACGCAAAATTCTTGAAAATAAAGGAACTTTGAGATGTTCAACGATTATATCGACCTGCAAAGGCAGAATATGATAAAGGACTTAATGACGCTCGTTTCAATTCCGAGCGTCGCCGCAGCGCCCGACGATATTTTGCCTTTCGGAAAAAACGTAAACGACGCATTGAACGCTGTTGCCGATATTGCCAAAAGAATGGGCTTTAACGCCAAAAACATGGGCAGCTGCACCGAAATTACTTTCGGCCCCTCAAAAGGCGAAAAAGTATATATAGCAGGACACGTCGATATCGTCCCTCCCGGCGACGGCTGGACAAGCCCCCCTTACGAACTGACGATACGGGACGGAAAAATGTACGGAAGAGGCGTTCTTGACGACAAGGGTCCGTCGATTGCGGCTCTCTATGCGTTAAAAGCGATAAAAGAACTCGGTTTCCGCCCGAAAGCACGGATAAAACTCATTCTCGGCGGCAACGAGGAAAACGGAATGAGCGACCTTGCCGACTATATCGAAAAGCACGGACTTCCCGACTATGCCGTGACCCCCGACAGTTCTTTCCCGATAATAAATGCCGAAGCGGGCGTTTTGCAGGTGAGTTTCGAAGCCGAAAATATCAGAAAAACGGGAACGCTGAAACTGCAATCGTTCCATGGAGGAACGGCGGCAAATTCCGTTCCGGATATTTGCAGAGCGGTGCTTTCCGTTCCGAAAGAAAAGCAGTCGGCGGTAAAAACGGCGC
The DNA here is from genome assembly GCA_934501435.1 of uncultured Eubacteriales bacterium. Classification (GTDB taxonomy): domain Bacteria; phylum Bacillota; class Clostridia; order Oscillospirales; family UBA644; genus Geddesella. Next base: position 216,733 of record CAKSTW010000005.1, on the reverse strand, counting down.
TCGCCGCAAGAAGTTACAAAAAGACCGATATCGAATATTATTTTGACAAAGAGTCTCTCTGTCTTACCGTTTACGGACTTTCCGCTCACGGGTCCGTTCCCGAAAAAGGAGAAAACGCCTGCATAAAGGCGGCGGAAATAATTTCTCTCCTGCTCGCCGAAAACGAATCGGAAAACGGATACATTTCAACTCTGATCAAATATTTTTCGCAGGATACCGAGGGAAAGAAACTCGGCGTTGCATGCGAAGACGATATCCTCGGCAAACTCTCGGTAAACGTCGGAATGTGCGATTACGAAACCGCAGACAAAAAGAGCATCGTTCTCGACCTGCGTCTGCCGATAAAGGCGCCTGCCGATAAAATCGAAGAGCAACTGAAAAAGGAAGCGGAATTTTCGGGTTTTGAATATCGCCGCTGCGATCTCCTCGAAGCGACATATACGCCGGAAAACAGCGGATTTTTGCAGAATCTTGCTCAGTGCTACGAAGAAATAACAGGCAAAAAAAGCCGTTTTATCGCGGCAAGAGGCGCAACCTACGCGAAATGTTTCAAGGGGCGCGGCGTTGCATTCGGACCTATCGACGAAGAGAACCCCGAAGAGGGCGGCAATATGCATTCCGCCGACGAATATCTCTCGGTCAAAGCATTCACCGACCTTGCGAAGATTTATGCGCTCGCAATTTATAAATTATGGGTAAAATGAGGGATTTTTCCCTCATTTTTCTTTTGCGCTTGATTTTTTTGCGAAGTTGTGTTATAATTTAGTTAACAGTGTTAATAAAATAGGAGTAACGGAATGAATTATAATGAAATTGCAAGGGAATTGCTTGCGGTGCAGGCAGCCTTTTTACATTTACCGATAGGAATTTCGCTTTCGGAAATTTCGGAGGGAGAGTACTTTGCGTTAAGGCTTCTGTCTGAAAAAGACCCTCCGTCAAGCCCGTCGGAGATAAGCAAAACCATGAAAGTAAGCACTGCCCGCGTTTCGGCATTATTCCGTCATCTTGAAGAAAAAGGATTTATCAGAAAAGAACATTCCGACAAAGACGAAAGAGCAATCCTTATCTCTCTTACGGAAAAAGGTCGGGAGTTCATATCGGAAAAGACCGCTGCGGCGGAGGAAAAACTTTCGGATATCCTTGAAAAAATGGGAGCCGAAGACGCTGCGGAATATGCAAGGCTCCGAAAAAAAATACTTATGATAGCAAGAAAAAAGGAGACAATGTGATAAAAACGAAAATACATACGGCAATAGCCGATAAAATAAAAGAAGCGGCGCTTTCGACCCTGCCGATAGTTATCATAGTGCTTTTACTGTCGCTCACCGTCGCTCCCCTCTCCCCCGACCTGCTGCTTTCGTTTCTGATAGGCGCAGTCTTTATAATTCTGGGAATGGGTCTTTTTTCGCTCGGCGCGGAACAGTCCATGACGCCGATAGGAAGTAAAATAGGTACGGCGCTGACAAAGACGAAAAAACTGCCTCTTATCCTTTTTGTAAGTTTCATTCTCGGCTTTGCGATAACGATAGCAGAGCCGGATCTGCAGGTGCTTGCAAAAACCGTACCGCATATCGACAGCGCGGTACTTCTTCTGACGGTCGGAGCGGGCGTGGGCTTTTTCATGTCGGTCTGCATGCTCCGTATCCTTACGGGAACGAGTCTTCGGCTGCTCCTTTTTATATGTTACGCCGCGATCTTTATTCTCGCTGCGTTTACCGACAGAAATTTTATCGGTATCGCTTTTGACTCGGGAGGAGTCACGACGGGACCGATGACAGTTCCCTTTATTCTTGCAATGGGTATCGGCGTCGCGAACATACGAAGCGACAGAAGTGCGGAAGCCGACAGTTTCGGACTTGTTGCGCTCTGCTCGGTAGGTCCCATATTGGCGGTTCTTATTCTCGGATTTTTCTATAACGGCGCGGGAGACGTTTCCGCCCTTGAAACAGCGGTTTTCCCGACGACAGTACATATCGGAAGATCTTATATTTCGGCAATTCCCGATTATCTTGCGGAGACCGCCGTTGCGCTGCTGCCTATCATTGTTATCTTTTTCATCTTTCAGGTCTCTACTCTGAAACTTTCCAAACGAAGACTTACAAAAATAATTATCGGGCTTGTTTATACATATACGGGTCTGGTGCTTTTCTTAACGGGAGTCAACGTCGGGTTCTCGTCTCTCGGCGAAAATCTCGGCATTTTACTCTCCGACGGTTTTACGAAATATCTTATAATTCCCCTGTCCGCTCTCTTGGGCTGGTTTATAATTTCCGCCGAACCCGCAGTCGGAGTCCTTGAAAAACAGATAGAGAGCGTGAGCGCGGGCGCGATCAAAGGAAAGACCATCAAAATAAGCCTGTCGGTCGCGATCTCCGCCGCCATGGCTCTTGCCGCGGTCAGAGTGCTTACCGGAATTTCCCTTTTCTGGTTTATAATTCCCGGTTACGCAATATCGCTCATTCTCTCATTTTTCGTCCCCGATATCTACACCGCGATAGCATTTGACTCGGGAGGCGTCGCCTCGGGACCGATGACCGCGACTTTCATGCTCCGCTTTATGATGGGAGCAAGTTTTTCGGTGGGCGGAAACGTGGTTTCGGACGCATTCGGGACGGTGGCTCTGGTCGCGATGATGCCGCTGATATCAATACAGATCGTAGGTTTCATATCCGAAAGAACGGCAAAACGCCGTCTTGAAACAAAAGCAGGATACGGAGACTTCGAAATCATCGAACTTTGGGAGGAAACAGCCGCATGAACTGCATAATATCAATAATAAACCCGGCTTCCGAAAAAATTCTTTCGGATATACTGAAAGAACATTCTCTGCCGCTCCTGTCCTCTGTTATCGGGAAAGGGACCGCAGTCCGAAGTATGCTTGATCTTCTCGGAATAGAAAGCAACGAAAAAAGAATCATGATAACGGTCGCCGACGGCAAGAAAACCGAAGAATTGATCTCGGCGCAGAAAAAATATCTTCATATCGGAGTTCCCGGGCACGGAATAACCGTCGCGGTTCCGATAAAAAGCGTAGGAGGAGGAATAACCTTGGCATATCTTAACGGAGAAAATCATGACGGAAAGCGCACGCCGCCGACGCTCTGTGCTTACGAACTTATCGTGGCAATAACAAACGAGGGAAATACCGATCTCGTAATGAACGCGGCAAGAAGCGCGGGGGCTCGGGGAGGCACGGTTCTTCACGGCAAAGGTACGGGCTCGAAAGAGGACGAACGGTTTTACAATATCTCCATTGCAAAAGAAAAAGAAATAATTCTTATAGTGTCGTTATCGGAGCAGAAATCCGAAATAATGAAAGAAATCCTGAAAAAAGCGGGACCCGAAACAAAGGCGGGAACGATAGTCTTTTCCCTGCCGACAACGGAGGTCGCGGGGTTTGCGCTTTTTGACGAATAAACCGACTGCCGATGAAAAGCGCCTGATAATGCTGTCGCATTATCAGGCGCTTTTTCTGTTTTTATCCGAACAGAATTTCCGCCATTTCCGCGAAATAATCCCACACCGTGGCTTTCGGGACGTCGTCTGCGCAAACTATCGGGCAGGTCTTGACGGTTTCACCTTTGAGTTTATAAGTAAGGACCCCGACCTGTTCGCCTCTGACAACGGGCGCCGTCACGCTTTCGGGAAGGGAAATTTCATAAGACAGTTCCTTTTCCCATCCTTTCGGAACGACAAGCGAAAAATCGGTATCCGAAAGAAGAGAAACGCTGTCTGTTTTACCTTTGGAGACGGAAATATCGGGGATATCGGCTTTTCCGCTCTTTGCAACCGCAAAATTCGAAAATCCGAAATTCAGGAGCGACGCCGACGCGGAAAAACGGATATCGGAACTGTCAGCCCCCATTACCGTAACGATAAGGGTCATACCGTTCCGTTCGGCAACGCCCGAAAAACAGTATTTCGACGCCTTTGTAAAGCCTGTTTTAAGTCCTTTCATACCGTTGTAAGTGCGCAGCATTTTATTGGTGTTTGCAAGGGTAAACGCGCCGTCGCGCAGGCTATCGAGCCAGACCGTCGTAAAATCGAATATCTTTTCGTGTTTTATGAGTTCGCGGCTCATTATCGCGATGTCGTACGCCGTGGTATAGTGATTTTCATCGTCGAAAAGCCCCGTGCAGTTCGTAAAGTTCGTATTCTCAAGACCGAGCGTTTTCGCTTTTTCATTCATCTGCCGCACAAATTCATCTTCACTGCCCGCGACATATTCCGCGAGGGCAACCGCCGCGTCGTTAGCGCTCGGAATGGCGACCGCCTTTATGAGTTCCTCGACGGTCATCGTCTCCCCCGGTTTCAGATATATCTGCGTTCCGCCCATCTCCGCCGCATGGGAAGACGCCGTTACCTCGTCCGTCAGTTTTATCTTACCGCCGTCGATCGCCTCAAAAACAAGAAGCAAAGTCATAACTTTTGTTACGCTTGCAGGCATATACCGGACGTCGCTGTCGTTTTCGTAAAGGACCGTTCCCGTTTTCGCCTCAATAAGACATACCGACTTTACTGCGAAATCGAATTCGGGCTTGATATCTGCCGAAAGTACGGCTTTTTCGCCGAAACGCGAAACATCGAGATAATCCCAGAGCGCCGCGGCGGCTTTTTCTGTATTTTCTCCCGTATCGGACGCTGCCATGGGTACGGAGCAAAGCAGCAAAACCGCTGCAAGAATTACGGAAATAAATCTTTTCAAAAAAATCACCTGCTTTCTTACTTAAACCATGACAATAACCGTTCCCAGAAGCTTCTTTCGCTTTTCGTACTGCATTTGCGCGGTTCTGCGGAAACGATTATAACGTCGTCGCCTATCCTTTCTATATCCCCGAACGGTATCATATAACATTCGCCGGAAAAGAAAAGAAACCGCGGTTTTGCGGGAACGGAAAAAGAAGAGATTTTTCCGCTTTCAAGATCGAAAAATACGTCGTCGGCAAACCCCATTCTTACGCCGGTTCTTGAGTTTATTATTTCTTTGCATTTGAATTCGCTGAATCGGTACATAAAAAATCACCCTCACAAATTACTATGCGAGGGTGAATGAAATATTACATTTCCGAAATAAGAGCCGGTATTTCCGACAATGAAAAAACGGTAAAATCGGGGAAGACATCGCCGTCGCTTTCTTTTCCCGAAGGATCGAACCAGACGGTTTTTATGCCCGCGTTTTTTCCTCCCTTTATATCGGACGAGAGACTGTCGCCTATTATAACCGTTTCATCGGACGAAAAATCGGGTATTTTCGAAAAACAGGCGTCGAAAAATTCTTTATTCGGTTTATCGAAACCGACTCTCTGGGAAATAAAAATATTTTCAAAATATTTTGCTATTCCCGAACTTTTTATTCTGCCGTCCTGAACCTTTGCCGAACCGTTCGAAACAATATAGAGACGGTATCTCCCGTAAAGAAAAGAAAGCAGATTTTCCGCGCCGTCAATGAAGATATGTCCCTGTGAAAGATTGTTTTCGTAAAGCGCCGCGGTTTCTTCGGGAGATACCCTGTATCCCGTTTCGGCAAACAGTTTTTCAAAACGTCCGACTTTTACTCCGTCTCTTGTTATAAGCCCTTTTTCGAGCATTTTCCAGTGTTCGGCGTTTATCTGACTGTATCTTTTAAGAACCTCTTCCGTAGCCGGAACGCCGAGCGTTTCAAAAGTTCTTTTGATCGCCTGTTTTTCCGCCGCATGAAAGTCGAAAAGAGTGTCGTCAAGGTCAAAAAGTATATTTTTTATCATAGTTACTCCGATATTGTCCAGTTTTCGATTCCGTTGAAGATATCAGCCTCGGTCGGCTTGAAATCTCCCGAAACAAGTCTGTTGACGGCGAGCGCCCCGCGGTTGTAGTAAAGAGGAATAAACGGCATATCGGCGTTAAACGCCGAGAGAAGAGCCGCCGCGTCTAAGTCTCCCGCATAAAAACCGTCAAGAGCGGCAAAAAAAGCGGAAGACACACCAGAATGGGTGTTCACCGCGCCGTCGGTAAACATATATCTTATATCGAAATTATCGGGGATATGTGTTTCGGCGATATATATATCGTAATTTCCCGCGTTTATCGCCTTCTGATAGTCGTTCCAGTTATAAAGAACGACGTCTGCCGAAAATCCCGCTTCTTTCAGCCCGTCCGCTACGGCGTTCGCTATTCTTACCCTCGTTCTGTCTTCATTGTTGCATATCACGGTAAGGGAAAGTTCTTTTCCGTAATGCGTCCTCTTTCTTCCGCGGAGAGTAAGTCCGTTCGCCTCAAAAAGCAAGTGAGCTTCGGAAGAAGAATAAATATCCTTTTTTATATCTTTATTCTTAAGTTCGCACCAGTTGAGATTGAACGGCTGCCAGACACAGTCTCCGAGCGAATCGAGAATATCGGCGGATATTTTTTTGCGGTCGAGAGCAAGGCTTATCGCCGAAGAAACGCCGCTTGAAGAAAGGTATCCCTTCGATTTATTGACGACGGCATAGACAAGACTGTTCGTCATAAAGGTGACGAGTTCGACGTTTCCCTTATACCTCTGCGAACCGTCCGACAGATCGGCATAAGCCGCATGGATAACTCCGTAATTGAAGTTGTAATTCAGGTCCTGCGCGTCGGTTATCTGGGTAAGTTTGATTATCTTTATTTCCGAACCGTCGGCTTTTTCGGAATTGTCGTTAAGTTCGAGATAAAGAAGACCGTCTTTCGAAGAAATGCGGTAATTGCCGGACCCGTCGGGATATGCGCCCTGTGAATTCTTCCTGATTATCGGGAAATCAAACAGATTTACGTTGTATATATTTTTAGTTTTGAAAGTTACGGTAACGGTGTTTGCAGACGTTTTCTTCCATGAAGAAATATATTTTGAAAAGCGGAAAGCATATATCGAACCGTCGGCTTTCGCCCTGTCGAAAGAATACAGAACGTCGTCCGCAGTTACCGCCGAGCCGTCGGAAAAACGCGCGCCGTCCTTTATTACAAAAGTCGCCGTCGAGCCGTCGGTCTCAAAAGTCGCTATATCTCCCGTCGCCTTTTTATCTCCGTCAAGAAAGACGAGTCCGTCGTAACAAAGCCCGATGATCGACCTGTTCGCACGGTTTGTCGCTGTATATGGGTCGATTTTTTCCCCTGAAAAATAAGCGATCGTAAGTTCTGTCTTTTCCTTTTCCGGTTCGTCCTGTTTTCCGTCGTCGCCCCTGTTTTCATCTTCCGGAATTGAGAAAAACGAGCAGGAAGACAAAAACAAAGCAAAAACGAGAACGAAAACGACCGTCAGAACGAATTTACTTTTGTTCTTTGTCATCGCTGTACGTTTCCTTGAGTTGTTCGACCGCATTCAGCGCTCTCTCAAGAGACTTATATGCGTCGTTTACTATTCCGTCTATATAATTTACCGTGACGTTACGCATTTTTACCGAATCGTTCCTTGCGCGGTCGACGATTCCCTCGGCGCGCTCTTTGGCTATTGAGAGTATTGCCTGTTCATCGATAAGTTTTGCGGCTTCTTCCTTGGCGTCCGCAATTATCGTCGCAGCGTTCTTTCTTGCTTTTGAAAGCATCGTTTCGGAAGTTTTTTTCGCTCTTTCCACCATTGCCGAACTTTCTTCTTCCGCTCTTTCCATAAGTTTTTCCCTATGGTCGAGAATGCTCTGCGCCTCTCTCATTTCGATAGGCAGGCTCATACGAAGTTCGTCGATCATCGCCTTAAGCCTGTCTCCGTCTATCATAAGTTTATTTTTTACGAAAGGAACGCTTACCGACTCCTCCATCAAATCTTCAAGGTCTTTTAAGGTTTTGAGAAAACCGTTATTGTTTTTCATTGTAAATACCCCTCCTTTTCAAAATTCCGTAAAGTACGGAAACGGCGCCCTCGGGAACAAGCGGCGAAAAATCCTTTCCGTCGGAAATCAGCTTTCTTACTGCCGACGACGAACATTCCGCAAGATCCCTTCTTGCCGGCAGGAAAAATGTTTCACAGCGGCTGTCGAAAGAATTGTTTGCGTCCCGCATATATATTTCGTAATCAAGATCCCCGCCGTTCCTGATCCCGCGCAGCAGCGAAAAACAGTTTTCACGGCGGCAGAGATCGACTACCATACCGTCGGACGAAACGACCCTGACGTTTTTTATTTTTTCAAAGGTTTTTCTGCACAGTTCTTCCCTTTCCTCAAGGGTAAAATCGTATTTTTTTTCGGCATTGTTAAAGACCGCGACAATTACTTCGTCGAATTTTTCGGCGGCGCGCAGAACGATATCTTCGTGCCCCTTCGTTATCGGGTTAAAACTGCCGGTTACCATTACTTTCATATATTTTCTTCTTTCCTGCGGTAGATATGCAGCGCGACCTGCCCGTAAGCATAGGATTTCGTTTTTACAAGGCTTCCGGCTTCGTCGGGCATTTCCCTTTCCCGGAGAGTTTCGGCGACGACAACACCGTCTTTCGTAAGACAATCGGCGTCGGAGATATAGATAAGAGATTTTTCGAGAAGCTGCGTTTCGTAAGGCGGGTCGAGGAAAATTATTTTGAATTCGCCTTTTTTTGCCCGGTGCCGGAGAAAATTCTTATAGTCGCAGTCAAGGACCTCGGCACGGCTCTCAAAGCCCGCTTTTTTTATGTTTTCCCTCGTGATACGGAGCGAAACCGGGTCTTTATCGCAGAAAACAGCCTTTTCACAGCCGTTGCTTATCGCCTCTATACCGATCTGACCCGTTCCGGAAAAAAGATCGAGAGCCTTTCCGGAAAGTTCAAAGCGAACTATATCGAACATCGCGACTTTCACCCTGTCAAGCGTCGGTCGGCAGGTTGCGTCTTTGGGCATTTCTCTTAACTTTAACCCTCTTTTTTCTCCGCCGACAACTCTCAATCCGCGTCCCTCCATATAAACAAATATACATTATAAGTATAACAATAAAGAACGGCAATGTCAATATCTTTTTCTTGACAAATAATAAAAAAGAGAGAAGCCCGAAGGCTGAGGACTGATAAGGAAGTATTGCTTCAAAACTTCGCCTTTCGGCACAATAATGCGTTAAAAACCCCGGATATGCGACAGCATTATCCGGGGTTTTTGCCTATTCTTGCACTCGAAAATCTTGTTTTGAAGTGCTATGCAGTTTCGTAGCAGAGTAAAATTTCTTGTATCGAAGTTCAAAATGCAGCAAGGCTGACGCCTTGCGAGGCTTTGGACAAAGATACGGGGAATTTTACTGTGAGAAACCAATGCTTCCTTATCAGTCCTCAGCCAAGACTTCTCCCTCTCTGTGTTTATGCGGTTCAGATAACGTAGCGGAATATCGAAATAAATTGACATACGCTGCCGAGCAGAACGAAAATATGAAAAACGGAATGGATATATCTGCATTTTTTTCCGAAGGCGTAAAACACCGCGCCGACGGTATACGCAACGCCTCCGCCGAGAAGCCACGCGACGCCCCCGAAACCGATGACTTCGTAAAGAGGCTTGAAAGCGAAGATTATGACCCAGCCCATCGCGATATACGCTATATAGGAAATTATCTTGAATTTGTTTATATTTACAGCGTTGAAAACTATTCCGAGGATCGCCGCGCCCCAGACGATACCGAAAAGCGTCCAGCCGACTGGTCCGTTGAGAGAAACGAGGGTATACGGAGTATATGTTCCCGCAATCAGAAAATATATGGTACAGTGGTCGAGGATCCTGAAGACCCTTTTGGCGTTGTTGACCTTAAGAGAGTGGTACATCGTCGACATCATATATAAAATTATAAGGGAAGCCCCGTAGATCGCAGAAGCGACGACAGCCCATGCGTTGCCGTGTATTGCGGAAAATACGACGGAAAGGACGAGCGCCGCGACGGAAAAGAGAACGCCGACGCCGTGGGTTATCGCGTTCATCAGCTCTTCTCCCAAAGAATATTCGGGTATTGATATTTTTTCTTTAATCGTTTGTTTCATTGTATTTCTCCTTTCGATACATAAATTTTATCATTCGCATACAAAAAAGTCCACCCACCGAAGCGATTTCGGAATATACTGAATATCCGACGGTGTAAACTGCGGCAGCCTCACGCTCTACCGCAGCGTTTTTTGACTCTACCGACAGTAGAATACCGCACGGTTGACATATATTTTCGGCATATTGACAAAACCGGCGGGCTCGTGTATAATAGTGAAAAAGAAGAAGGGAGAATTATTATGTTTTGTGAAAAATGCGGTAAGAAAGTAAACGACGATTGGGATTTCTGCCAGAATTGCGGAAATCCGTTAAATAAAGAATATCAGACGGAGGAAGAGGAAGCGGAAACCGCCCCCGAAGAAACGCCGGAGAAAGAAAAGACAGCCGAAACCGAAACTGCCGAAGCCACGGCGAAAACGATAGTTCTTTCGGACGAAATGAGAAAAGAACTTCTCGGCGCGGGAGAGCCGACACCCCCCGAACCGGCGAAAAAAGAGAACTTTTTCAAGAAGAATATGGGGTGGCTTATTGCCGCGGGCTCCGTTCTTCTTATCGGAATAATCGCGCTTATCGTTCTTTTATGTATGCCGAAAAACAAAACGCTCGACCTTGAAAATTATATACAGGTATCCGTTTCGGGTTATGACGGCAGCGGGTATATCGAAGGAACGCCCGTAGACCGCACGAAACTTCTGACGGACGTCCTCGGCGAAATACCCGACGGAGACAAAACGACGGAAGCAGAACTTAAAGTTTATTACGACTACATAGCAAAAGCCACCGTTATAGAAAACGCGATCTCCTCAAACGTCGAATTTTCATCGGGCGAATATTCGGGAAATCTTAAAAACGGAGACAGAATAGTCGTAAAGATAAAAGCCGACCCCGAAGTCTTCAAAAAATACGGATTTACGCTCAAGAGTGAAAATATTACAAAAGAACTGGTTATCGGCACCGACTGCGCGTCTCTCGGAAAGCTCTCCGACCTCGACCCGTTCACTTGCCTTACCCCGACGTTTACCGGGTTTAACGGCAATGGCAGGCTAGCGGCACAGGCAAAAGAAGTCACGAAGACGGTAAAAGACCCCTCGGCGACGGTCAAAGAAATAAAGATTTCGGCGCTTGCCGACGGAAACGCGTCTTCGGCAAATATTTATATCAAATTTGAGATCACTTACCTCAAACCGAGCGGAAACGGAACGGACGCCTTTGAAAGCACCGCGACCGAGACTGTCTACCCGACGATGTCCGAAACTTCCGGACTTTCAAACGGAGACAAGGTCACGTTTTCTGTCGACCCCGACGATTTTTCCTTCTTTGAAAAATACGGGATCACCGTTTCGCAGACGTCCGAGACCTACACCGTTGACGGACTCCAGGACAACGTAACGGTAAACCTGCTCGACAACCTCGTATTCTCTTTTACGGGAACGGACGGCAACGGAACGGCTTCGATAATGACGGGTGAAACGACCATCGTTCTTTCTCATTCCGTTTTCGGAATATCAAGTATCAAAATGACGGTTTCGGGCTCCGCTCCGAATTACACCGCGACGCTTACTCTTCCCGACCCCGACGGACAGTACGGACAGACAAAACAGATAACCGTAAGCCTGCCGATGTCGAAATATTCGTCGCTCAAAAACGGAGATGCCGTCACCGTTTCTCTTTGGCTTGAAGACGTCGAAAAGATCGCCGCCGCGGGAATAACCGTAACGCCGACCTCCGGAGACGCCGTCGTGTCGGGACTTGACCCCGAAATTTCAGATATAGACTGAAAAGAACCCCGGATATAATGCTGCCGCATATCCGGGGGTTTTTAACGCGTTATTTTGCCGAAAGGCGAAGTTTTGAAACAATACTTCCTTATCTTTTTTCGGTCTCAGACCGTCGCGGGAACTTTCGAATACGCCGACGCAGTGTACGACATAACTCCGAGAATGGTTTCGCCGTCTATCTGCAAAGCCGTCGGACGTTTGAATTCGACGGTTATGTTTTTGCCTTCAAGGACCTCGACATATTTCGGATTATTTATATGCTCGCCTTTGAATATCGACGGGAAGATCATAAGAGTGCGGAGTTTTCCCGAGCCGTGAAAGACAAGGGTCGAAAGCGTTCCGCTGTTTCTTTTCTGCGCGGGGGTCGGAATCATTCCGCCGCCGTAGAACCGTCCGTTCATTGTCGGAGCAAGCCATACTTTCTTATATTCGTATTTCTTACCGTCGACAGTGATTACGGCGTCGGTCGGCTTATAATGGAAAAGAAGACCTTTTATCGCTATCGAAGTATAGTTTATCTGTTTTCCGGGAGAAGTTTCGCGGAGTTTATCCCCCACCTCGCAACAGTAGCCGTCTATTCCGTAGCCGACACCGTTTAAGAAGCGGTAATTCTTGCCGTTCACGGTAACGGTCGGCAGATCTTTTATGTATTCGTTTATAAGAAACGGTTTATCTTCCGAAGTCCTGTTCATTTCGTGCGCGAAATCGTTGCCCGAACCGAGCGGAAAATAATAGACGTCGCAGCGGATATCCATATCTGCGGTAAAATTGACGAAACGGTTGAGCGTTCCGTCGCCGCCGCAGACGATCATGTAATCGTTACCCTCGGGAGACGAAAGTCCGCGGCGATATTCCTCTTCGTTTGTCATATCGCAGAAGACGACCTCGTCGTCAACTAATTTTTTTATGGACAGCGCTTTATCTTTGCAGCTGAAATTACCTGCAATCGGATTGTAAAAAACATAAGCTTTTGACATATTGATACCTCTCGACATAAATTGACATTTTCGGTCAGATTATACACCGAAAAACGCAACTGTAATTCAACTCAACTTCAACAATAGTTGAAAAACGGGAAAGAGTATAATATATTTCTCATCACTGCAAAAACCAACGCCCGATATCGCTACAAGCCGAAAACGGCGGTGTTACGAACCGCATTCCATGGAAAGATCAACGCAAAAGAGCGGTGCGACTCAAAAGATGCACCGCTCTTTCTTCAAAATCCGTCAGGCATTGAGAATAGACATGAATTCTTCGCCCGTAATGGTTTCGTTTTTATAAAGATATTGCGCGAGTTCGTCGAGTTTCCCGCGGTTTTCGGTCAGGATACGGATTGCCTTCTCATGCTGGCGCTTTACGAGATCTACAACCTTTTTATCGATCTCGCTCTGCATTTCCGCCGAGCATGCAAGAGAAGTGTCTCCGCCGAGATACTGGTTTGTCACGGTTTCCAAAGCGACCATTCCGAATTCCTCGCTCATACCGTATCTTGTTATCATCGCGCGGGCAAGTTTTGTCGCCTGTTCGATATCGTTCGAAGCGCCCGTCGTAATTGAGCCTACGGCAATTTCTTCCGCCGCGCGTCCGCCCGTCAGGGTCGCTATCTTGTTTTCGATCTCTTCCTTGCTCATAAGATAGTGGTTGCCCTCTTCGACCTGCATTGTATAACCGAGAGCGCCCGACGTTCTCGGCACTATCGTTATCTTCTGAACGGGAGCGGAATTCGTCTGCTTTGCGGCGACAAGGGCGTGTCCTATTTCGTGATAGGCAACTATCATCTTTTCCTTATCCGTAAGAATGGCGTTCTTCTTCTGATAACCCGCTATGACGACTTCGATACTTTCTTCGAGGTCCGACTGCGTGACGGCCTTTCTGCCCGCTCTGACGGCGCGGAGAGCCGCTTCGTTTACGATATTCGCAAGTTCCGCGCCCGAAGCGCCGGAAGCCATTCTCGCGACGGTCGAATAGTCGATATTCGGTTCTGTTTTGACTTTCTTTGCATGAACTTTGAGGATTTCCTCCCTGCCTTTAAGGTCGGGAAGTTCAACGGGAACTCTTCTGTCAAATCTTCCGGGACGCGTGAGCGCGGGGTCGAGAGTTTCGGGACGGTTCGTCGCGGCAAGAATGATAACGCCGGTATTGCCCTCAAAGCCGTCCATTTCGGTAAGCAGCTGGTTGAGGGTCTGTTCTCTTTCGTCGTTGCCGCCTATTCTTCCGTCACGTTTCTGACCTATCGCGTCTATTTCGTCGATAAAGACGATACACGGCGCTTTTTCCTTCGCTTGTTTGAAGAGGTCTCTGACTTTCGACGCACCCATACCGACGAACATTTCGACGAATTCCGAACCGCTCATAGAGAAGAACGGAACGTTCGCTTCGCCCGCGACCGCTTTTGCAAGCATCGTTTTACCCGTGCCCGGAGGGCCTACGAGCAGAATGCCTTTCGGCATTGAGGCGCCTATTTCACCGTATTTGGAGGGGTCGTGCAGATATTCGACTATTTCCGAAAGATTTTCTTTTGCCTCGTCTTCGCCCGCGACGTCGGAGAATTTAATTCCGTCGGAACTCTTTACATAGACTTTCGCGTTGCTTTTGCCCATATTGAAGATCATGGATCCGTCGCCGCCGCCCATTTTCTTCATCATCGAACGGGACAGGAGTTGCCCGAGCCCGACAAATATGAGGATCGGAAGAACCCATGAAACAATAAACGCGACTATCGGCGACGTTTCTTCGATTATTTCGCTTGAGAACTCGGCGCCGTCTACTTTGTGGAGTCTTTCCATAAGGGTCGGGTCGTCCATTTTACCCGTCTTATATACGGCGGTATCTCCTTTATCGGTAAAAACTATCTGATTTGTCTCTATCTCGACTTTACCGATATTTCCGTTATCTATCATGGTCATAAAGGTGCCGTAATCGACTTCCTTGACCTGGCGCTCAAGCACGCTCGGAAAAACGAGAAGATTTAGGAGCAAAATCACCGCAACAACTATGGCGTAGTAAAATATCAAAGGTTTTTTCGGTTTTTTTACTTCGTTCATAAAAAACTTCCTTTCGCTTTTTACATATCATATCATATTATTTGCAACAAATCGTCAACTGTTTGTCAATTTTTGTTGATTTTCGCACGTATTTTCGAAAACAACGGTGAAAACGCAGCCCTTTTCCTTATTTTCGACGCTTATACTGCCGCCCTCAAGCAGCAGAATCTTTTTGACAAGCGACAGTCCGAGTCCGTTCCCCTCCTGTTTATGCGAGGGGTCTGCCTGATAAAATTTATTGAAAATATGTTTCTTTGCCCCAGGAGGGATACCGGGACCTTCGTCCCCGACCGAAAAGATTATTTTCCCGAAACGTTTTTTCAGCCGCAAAGTGACCTTTCCGCCGACGGGACTGAATTTGACGGCGTTGCCGATAAGGTTGTCCCATACGTGTCGCAGCAGTTTTTCGTTGCCGACAAAGACGACGTCGTCCATTTCGGCGTCGAATTCTATCTGTTTTCTGTCCCAGACAGGCTCCGACTCAACTATCGACTGTCTTATCTGTTCGTCGAGGCTGAACGCCGTTTTTTCGGGCGGGATAGACTGATTTTCAAGTTTCGAGAGCAGCAGAATGTTTCCCGTAAGTGAAGAGAGCCTTCTCGTATTCAATATTATTTTTTCAACGTATTCCGTCTGTTCCGCGGTCAGATTTTCGCCGCCCTGCAAAAGCGTGGAATACCCCTCTATCGCGTTTATCGGCGTTTTGAATTCGTGCGAAACGTTTGAAACGAAATCCGACTGCAGAATTTCGGTCGCTTCGAGTTCCTTTGCCATAAGGTTGAACCCGTCGTATATTTCCCTTATCTCGCGCGCGTTCGAACGGGTCTCCGCCCTTACGGAAAAGTCGCCCTCCGCAACCTTTTCCATTGCGCCGCCGAGTTTTTCTATCGGAGAAAAAAACATTCTCGACAAAGCGCCCGTAACAAAAAATCCGACCGTTACCGATATTGCGAACATTATTATGACCGAGGGAATATCCCCGAAACCGGGAACGTATGTACGGAGCAGGGCGCTGAGTCCGACAGCAACGGCAATACTGACGAGAAGTTCCGCCGAGACAAGAAGTGTAAGCCTCAGGCGAAGTCCCGTCTTTCCTGTATGTCCGTTTCTGAAATTCAGCAGTTTCACAGTCTTACCACCTTGTATCCGACCCCTCTTATCGTCACTATCTTAAAGTCGCGGCTGTCTCCGAATTTTTCGCGCAGCCGTCCTATATGCACGTCGACGGTATGGGTGTCGCTTTCGTTATCGTAGCCCCATATCTCGTCCATCAGCTGATGCCGCGTGAATATTTTTCCCGGATATGAAGCCATTTTATAAAGAAGCATAAATTCTTTCTGCGGCAGTATCTCCGTTTTTCCGTCCGAAACGACCGTAAGCGAATCCATTTCAAGGACGGTGTTCCCGACGGTCTGGCGGCGCTCGTTTATCATCTGCGCGCGGCGGAGAAGCGCCCCGACGCGCAAAACCATTTCATTGACGTTCACCGGCTTTACCATATAATCGTCCGTTCCCGAATCAAACCCCTGACGCATATCGTCGAATGCGTCCTTTGCGGTTATCATCAGCACGGGGGTTTTGTCGTTGCAATCCCTCAAAAGCCTGACGAATTCATATCCGTCGACTTCGGGCATCATTATATCGGAAATTATCAGGTCGAAAAAATCGTTTTCCGTACAGTCGAGGGCTTCCCTGCCGTTCGAAACGCCTTTTACGTTATAGCCGTTTTTTGTAAGCACCCGCGAAAACAGCTGCCGCAGTTCGGCGTCGTCTTCCGCGATAAGAATTTTGAACATATTATGCCTCCGCTGTTTTTTTCGACATCATTTTAGCATATTTTCTTTATTTTAGCAAGAGGCGGCGGTAAGCATAACGGTCGAAAAAAACTGTTCTTCCGACCTTGCGTCCGACCCGATGCAGAGCCTCACCGTCGGAACTTCCGACTTTTCAAGCCACAGAAGGAAACTTCCGTCGCGGTAGTTGCGCGGCTTTATCGGGATATTTCCGTAACCGCAGACGATCCTGCCGAATTTATCGGAAAAACCCGAAGAGGAAAAACAGGGGTTTTCGCCTTTTTCGACGACAATGACAGCGTCAAAATTTTCTTTTCGGCAAAAATACGAGAGAGCCGCGGTCTCCTTTTCGCTTTCGGGATAATCGCCGCAATACCCCGAAAAAGACGGTCCGTTTTTCTCCGAAAAGCGCCGTCCCGCCGCAAAATTGCGGTCGATATCAACACCGCGGGCGTTTGCCGTAAAGCGGGAAAAATCGCCGTCGGGAACAAACCTTTTTATCCTTTCGGAAAACGGATTTACGAAATTTTCGCCGCGAAGCCGCAGGCAAGTGCCGTCGGGGTTCGGAAACGGAAGATAAAAGACGGAAGTCCTCGCCGATATCTTCGGAAGATTGAAAGCCCCGCCTTTTTCCTCTCCGAAAAAACGGCGGCACATCATTTCCGCAACATCTCCGTCGTTTGCCGAAAGTTCGCCGCATACCAGAAGTTTTTTATCGCCCGTTCCCGAAAGAAGAACATACAGTCCGTTTCCGAGCCAACTTCTGCCGATCGTAAAAACGTCATTGCGCTTTTCGGTACTTTTGACGAATTCAGAGAAAGAAAAAGACATTTTTTTCACCCCGTTTATCCTATTTACATTTATGGCGAAATATGATAAAATAGCAAAGGAGTGTGATACGATGAGACCCGAAAAGATAAGTTCCGAAAGAATTTTCAGCGGAAAAATAATGAATGTGGAAAAGGACAGGGTTTGCCTTGAAAACGGTATGGAAGTCGAAAGAGAAGTCGTAAGGCACCGTCCCGCGGTCTGCGTTTTTGCATACGACAAAGACGGATACGGCTATCTTGTAAAACAATACAGATATCCCTTCGACGAATATACGACCGAGGTCGTTGCGGGGCTTTGCGAAAAAGGCGAAAGCGCCGAAGAAAGCGCCAAAAGAGAACTCAACGAAGAAATAGACGCTCTTTGCGATAATCTTGTTTTTCTCGGAGAATTTTACCCGACGCCCGGCTACTGTGACGAAAAAATATCGATGTTTGCCGCAAAGATAACGGGTTTCAAAAAAGGAACTCCCGACCCCGACGAATTCATCGAAAAAATAAGACTTCCGCTTTCCGAAATTTATGAAATGGCGGAAAACGGTGAGATAAAGGACGGAAAGACCGTCGCAATAATCCTGAAAGCGAAAAACCTTTTCGAAAAGGGAATTTTATGTTGAACAGAAACAAAAAATATCAGAAACTGATACGTTTTACCGAGGATTTTGCCGCAAAACACGGCACAAGTCCGACAGTAAGAGAAATCGCGTCGCATCTTAAAGTTTCTCCGTCGACTGCTTACAGATACGCAAAAAAACTCGAAGAAGACGGTCTTCTTTCCTGCGGAAACGGCAAAAAAAGAAGCATTTCGCCCGCCGCGGAAAGAGTCAGGGGAAAAGCCGTCCCCGTTCCGGTATATTCCGATATTTTCGACTCGGACGGAACCTCTTTTCCGAAAGAGAAAACCGTTTTTCACCTCTGGCTCCCCTCTTCGCAATTTCGGGGCGACGGTTTTTTCGCGGCGGAAGCGTCGTCCGACGGATTTCTGCCCGAAGGCTGTCTTCCGGGAGATTTTCTGATATTCAGAAAGACGTCGAGGATAAAGAGCGGAGAGGTCGCGATGATAGACGACGGAAACACGGGAAAGACCGTCCTCGCGGAATTTTTGCCCGACGGTTTTTTCATAACTTCGGCAAACGGTAAAAAAGAAAAAAGAAACGAAATAAAAGTCGTCGGCAGGCTCATCGCCGTGCAGCGGCTTGCATTATAAAATCCGGAAGTACGCAAAAAGGGAACGCGCTTTCGGATTTTGCCGTTTCAGTGAAGATATTTCTCTCAAATTTCAAACAAAAAACAACATTTTTTTTATTTTACTTCCCATACCGCTCCTGTTGTGTTATAATCTTTTTAATGCAATAGATATATATATTATCTATATGGTTATCGATAAGAGTATTATCTATATGTATACGTATCGGGAAAGGTCTATGGAGAATCTTTCCCACGACTTTTCAGAAAGGAAGAAAAACAGAATGGCAAAAGAAAAAATCTGCAAAATTCCCTTTGCGGGAACAGCCGAGCAGGAAGCGAAACTCCACGAGCTTACTTCAAGACTTAAAGATCAGCCGGGAGCGCTCATGCCGGTCATGCAGCAGGCGCAGGAGATATACGGTTATCTGCCCATAGAGGTACAGAGAATGATAGCCGACGATCTCGGTATCGCTATCGAAGAAGTTTACGGAGTCGCAACGTTCTACACGCAGTTCGCGCTTAACCCGAAAGGACAGTACAAGATCGGCGTATGTCTCGGAACGGCTTGCTACGTCAAAGGCGCGCAGGAGGTATACGACAAAGTATGTTCCGAACTCGGTCTTCAGAGCGGAGAGGTCACTTCCGACGGAAAATTCTCGCTTGAAGCGACAAGATGCATAGGTTGTTGCGGACTTGCTCCCGTCATGACGGTCAACGACGACGTTTACGGAAAATTAACGGCGGATCAGATCCCCGATATACTTAAAAAATACTGATTCCGAACAGGCAACGGAGGAATTCAAAATGAGAATAAGCACTATCGCACAGCTGCTTGACGCCAAAGTTCTATGCGGAGAAGCCCTGCTTGAAAACGATGTAAAATCCGCCTGCGGCTCCGATATGATGAGCGACGTCCTCGCTTTTGTAAAAGAGCAGGCGGTGCTTCTCACCGGGCTCGTCAATCCCCAGGTCGTGAGGACGGCGGAAATGATGGATATGAGATGTATAGTCTTTGTCCGCGGGAAAATGCCGTCCGAAGATATTCTCGAACTTGCAAGAGACGCGGGAATAGTCGTTCTTTCGACAGCCGAAAGAATGTTCACGGCATGCGGAGCGCTCTACAAAAACGGACTTCGCGGCGGAGAGACGAAACATGACTGACGCGGTAAAATTTCATTTTGACGTCGACGGCGACAATTTCACCTCGGCGGGAGAAGCCTCCGTCAAAGTCAAAAAACTTTTAAGACAGTTGAGCATTGACCCTGACATCATAAAAAGAGTATCCATTGCGATGTATGAGGGCGAGATCAACATGGTAATACACGCGAACGGAGGCACCGCCGACGTTCTTGTTTACCCCGAAAAGATAGTCATAGTTCTCGAAGACACGGGTCCCGGTATCGAAAATATCGAACTCGCGATGCAGGAGGGATATTCCACCGCAAAGGACAATATCCGTTCTCTCGGGTTCGGCGCGGGAATGGGTCTTCCGAACATGAAAAGATACACCGACAGTATAGACATACAGTCGGCTGTCGGCGTCGGGACGAAAATAACCATGGAGGTCAGACTCTGACACGCAAAAACGGAGGTAGCCAATGGAAAAAGACAAAAAATTCCATTCGGTCCTTCTTGCGGAGGACAAATGCAAGGGCTGTACGCATTGTTTGAGAAGATGCCCCACGGAAGCGATAAGAATAAGGGACGGAAAAGCGGTGATAACCGCGGAACGGTGTATCGACTGCGGCGAATGTATAAGGCTTTGCCCTTATAATGCGAAAAAAGCGCAGTTTGACGCGTTCGATACGATAAACGGCTACAAATTCAAAGTAGCTCTCCCCGCCCCCGCACTTTTCGGACAGTTTGACAATCTTGAAGATATAGACATTGTACTGACGGCTCTCTTACACTGCGGTTTCGACGGCGTTTACGAAGTTTCCTGCGCCGCGGAACTCGTATCGGAGTACACCCGTCACTACATAAAAAGACACGGGATAGAAAAACCCGTTATTTCTTCGGCTTGTCCCGTTATCGTAAGACTTATAAAAAACAGGTTTCCGAGCCTTTACAAGAACGTTCTGCCCGTTCTTCCGCCCGTTGAGATAGCGGCGAAAACAGCGCGCAGAAAAGTTCTGGAAACGCATAAGGACCTGAAACCCGAAGACATCGGCATATTCTTCATATCGCCGTGTCCCGCGAAAGTGAGTTATGCAAGACGGCCACTCGGCGTTGCAAAAAGCGACATCGACGCCGTGCTTTCGATGAGCGACGTTTATTTCAGATTGATATCGGAAATGAACAAAATAGAAGTTCCGGATATGATTTCCGAAACAGGGCTTATCGGAATAAGCTGGGCAGGAACCGGAGGCGAAGCCACCGCCCTATTCAACGACAGATATCTTGCAGCTGACGGT
This sequence comes from uncultured Eubacteriales bacterium, assembly GCA_934501435.1. GTDB lineage: Bacteria > Bacillota > Clostridia > Oscillospirales > UBA644 > Geddesella. Next base: position 195,769 of record CAKSTW010000005.1, on the reverse strand, counting down.
ATAGAAAATGCGATAAAGGTACTTGACGAAATAGAAAACGACAACATTTCCTCGCTTGAATTCATCGAACTCAACGCCTGCAACGGCGGCTGCGTCGGAGGAACGCTGACGGTTGAAAATCCTTACATTGCAAAAGCAAGGCTTCAGTCGCTCAAACGTTATCTCCCCGTTTCGAGAAACCACGTTATCGAAAAAAGCGGCGTTATTTCGGACGAAGAGTTTGAAAAAGCGGGAAAAGAATACCTATGGACAAAGCCTCTCGAATACACTCCGGTAAACAGTTTATCGGACGACAAAGCGGAGGCTATGCAGAAAATGCTTGAAATTCAGCAGATATGCGAAGAGTTGCCGAAACTCGACTGCGGGTCCTGCGGTTCTCCCACCTGCCGCGCATTTGCGGAGGACATCGTAAAGGGAAACGCGGAAATGAGGGACTGCATAATACTGCTGAAAAGAAACGAAGGTCTTTTATGAATGTTCGGGAACTGATGGACAAAACAGGGCTTGAATCTCTCGTTTTACCCGACGGCGAAAAGAAGATAAACGGCGGATACGCGGGAGATCTTCTGAGTTGGGTCATGGGAAGAGCGGAAGAGGGCGACGCATGGGTGACTATAATGTCAAACATAAACGTAGTCGCGGTCGCCTCTTTAAGAGACGTCGCCTGCGTTATTCTCGCCGAAAACTCCGATATCGACAAAGAAACCCTTGAAAAGGCGGAAGCCGAAGGCGTAAATATCCTCCGAAGCGCAAAAAGCACTTTTGCTCTTTGCGCGGAGATCGCAAGTCTCATAAAATGAGCCGTTATTTTTACGATCTTCATATTCATTCCTGCCTTTCCCCCTGCGCCGACGACGATATGACGCCGGAAAACATCGCGGGAATGGGCGCTCTTTCGGGTCTCGGAATAATGGCGCTCACCGATCACAATTCCTGTAAAAACCTGAGACCGTTTTTTGCGGCTTGCAGACGGCACGGGATCGTCCCCGTCGGAGGGGTCGAACTGACGACGTCGGAGGACATTCATCTGATATGTCTGTTCCCCGAACTTGAGACAGCCGAAGCGTTCGGCGACGAAATTCACAAAAGACTTTTGCCCGTTAAAAACAGACCCGATATTTTCGGAAATCAGTTTATATACGGAGAAAACGACGAAATTATAGCAACCGAAGAAATTCTTCTTATTTCAGCCACCTCTTTTTCAACGGAAGAAGCGGTAAAAGAGGTAAGAAGCCGCGGAGGTCTTATCTACCCCGCGCACGTCGACAGAGAGGCAAACGGTATTATCTCGGTACTCGGAGATATTCCTCCCGAACCGGGTTTCACCTGCTGCGAATTCAATTCTTCGGAAAATATACCGCCGTACACGGAAAAATATTCTTCCCTTCGCGGGCTTGAAGTTCTTTCCTGCAGCGACGCGCATAACCTCTGGAGCATTTCGGGGGCTGAAAATTCCGTCGAGATCGACGACGAACCTTATTCTTCGGCAGGAGTAAGACTGAAACTGATAGAAAAACTCGGCAGGAGAAAAGAATGAAAGAACTGTCTCTTAACGTTCTCGACATCGCAAAAAACTCCGTTCGGGCGGGAGCGAAAAATATAGGTATATATATAAATGAAGACAGCGACGGCATATTGACGCTGAAAATAAAGGACGACGGCTGCGGAATGGACGAACAGACCGTAAAAGCCGTTTCCGATCCGTTCTACACTTCGCGCAGAACAAGAAAAGTAGGACTCGGTATCCCTTTTCTTATCCTTGCCGCAGAGCAGACGGGAGGAAGCGTCGGTATTGAGTCAAAGACATCGGGAGAAGACCGCGGAACGACCGTTACGGCGACTTTCGACACGAAAAGTATTGATTTTACGCCGCTCGGAGATATCGTGGGTTCGGTCGTCACCCTCATTCAGGGAGACCCCGACAGGGATTTTGTTTTTGAGCACACTGCGCCGTCAAAAAAGGTACGCCTTTCAACAGCGGAAATAAGGCAGATTTTGGGGGACGTTTCTCTTTCGGAACCCGAAGTTCTCGTCTGGATAAAGGATTATCTTACAGAAGCGTATAATAATATTTAATTTGAATATATATGGAGGTTTTTTCAATGAAAAGTTTGGCAGAACTTGCTGCTATCAGAGAAAAGATGCAGAAAAAAGTCGCTATCCGCGAGGGTGCGGACGACACGGTAAGAGTCGTTGTCGGCATGGCGACCTGCGGAATTGCCGCGGGCGCGCGCCCCGTTCTTTCGGCTTTCGTCGAGGAAGTCGCGAAGGCGGGACTTTCCGATTCCGTTATGGTAACACAGACAGGCTGTATAGGAATATGTCAGTATGAGCCCGTCGTCGAAGTATACGAAAACGGCAAGGACAAGACAACTTACGTAAAGATGACTCCCGAAAAGGCAAAGGAAGTCGTCGAAAAGCATCTTAAAGGCGGAAAAATTGTCGAAGAATACACGATAGGGACCGCTACGAAATAATTATTTGGAGGAGTAAACAATGATTCGTTCTCATATCCTTATTTGCGGAGGTACAGGGTGCACCTCCTCAAAGAGTATGGAAATCGCGGCCTCTCTCGAAAAAGAAATCGCCGCACAGGGACTTGCAGACGAAGTTCAGGTCGTAAGGACCGGCTGCTTCGGACTCTGCGCTCTCGGTCCCATTATGATAGTATATCCCGAGGGAACTTTCTACAATATGGTAAAACTTGAAGATGTGCAGGAGATAGTAAGCGAGCATATCCTCAAGGGACGTCCCGTAGAAAGACTCATCTACAAACCGCACAACGCAAAAGAAGCGGCTGAAATAGAGGCTGCCGAGCAGACCGCTCACGCCGTTTCCCTTTCCGAAACTCCGTTCTATGCAAAGCAGAAGAGAGTTGCTTTGAGAAACTGCGGCGTTATCAACCCCGAAAATATCGAAGAATATATCGGTATGAACGGATATCAGGCGCTCGGTAAAGTCCTTACCGAAATGACTCCGGAAGAAGTTATCGACGTCGTTACGGCATCGGGTCTTCGCGGACGCGGCGGCGCGGGCTTCCCGACCGGAAGAAAATGGGCGCTTGCAAGAAACATCGTAAAAGACGCGGATCAGAAATTTGTCTGCTGTAACGCCGACGAGGGCGACCCCGGCGCGTTTATGGACCGTTCGGTTCTCGAAGGCGACCCCCATGCAGTTATCGAGGCAATGGCTATCGCAGGTTACGCGATAGGCGCAAATCAGGGTTACGTTTACGTCAGAGCGGAATATCCGATTGCCGTTCACCGTTTGCAGATAGCGATAAAACAGGCTCGCGAATACGGTCTTTTGGGTAAAGACATATTCGGAACGGGCTTTGATTTCGATATGGATATACGTCTCGGCGCGGGCGCTTTCGTCTGCGGAGAAGAAACAGCCCTTATGACTTCCATCGAAGGTCACAGAGGAGAACCGAGACCCCGTCCTCCCTTCCCTGCCGAAAAAGGACTTTTCCAGAAGCCGTCGGTCCTCAACAACGTTGAGACTTACGCAAATATCCCGCAGATAATCCTCAACGGAGCGGAATGGTTCTCTTCCATGGGTACCGAAAAGAGCAAGGGAACAAAAGTTTTCGCGCTCGGCGGAAAGATCACGAATACCGGACTTGTCGAAGTTCCTATGGGAACGACTCTCCGCACCGTTATCGAAGAGATAGGCGGAGGAATTCCGAACGGCAAGAAATTCAAGGCAGCCCAGACCGGCGGTCCGTCGGGCGGCTGTATCCCTGCGGAACACCTTGATATTCCCATAGACTACGACAACCTTATTTCTATCGGTTCGATGATGGGTTCCGGCGGACTTATCGTCATGGACGAAGACAACTGTATGGTCGATATCGCGAAATTCTTCCTCGAATTCACCGTCGATGAATCCTGCGGTAAATGTACGCCCTGCCGTGTGGGAACAAAACGTCTTCTCGAACTTCTTACAAAGATAACCGAAGGCAAAGGCACCATGGAAGACCTCGACAGAATGGAAAAACTTTGCTACTACATAAAAGAAAACGCCCTCTGCGGACTCGGACAGACCGCTCCGAACCCCGTACTTTCCACCCTGAGATATTTCAAAGACGAGTATATCGCGCACATCAAGGACAAGACCTGTCCCGCGGGCGTCTGCAAGAAACTCGTTCATTTCGAGATTCTCGACACCTGTAAAGGTTGTACGAAATGCGCAAGAAACTGCCCCGTCGGCGCTATTTCCGGCGCGGTCAAGCAGCAGCATACGATCGACCAGACAAAGTGCGTAAAATGCGGCGTATGTATCGACAACTGCGCGTTCCACGCAATCGTCAAGAAATAAGGAGGAAAAGTGATGGCTGACATAAATCTTAAAATAAACGGAATGCCCGTAACGGCGCCCAAGGGTTCGACTATCCTTGAAGCCGCAAATCTCGCGGGTATCAAAATTCCCACCCTCTGCTTTCTTAAAGACATAAACGCTATCGGCGCATGCCGTATCTGCGTTGTCGAAGTCAAGGGAGCAAGAAGCCTTGTTGCCTCCTGCGTTTACCCCGTAAACGAGGGTATGGAAGTATTTACCAACACCGAAAAAGTAAGAGAATCGAGAAAAATGACTCTCGAACTTCTTCTTTCGACCCACGAACGCAAGTGTCTTTCCTGCGCAAGAAGCCAGAACTGCGAACTGCAGACTCTTGCTCTTGAATACGGAATCGAAAACGCGGGCGAATTCGACGGTTTCAAGCCCGAATTCGACAAAGACGAAAACGATTACCTTATCAGAGACAACAACAAATGTATCCTCTGCCGCCGCTGCGTTGCGGTCTGTAAGCATACACAGGGCGCGGGCGTTATCGGCGCTAACGAAAGAGGTATAAACACAAATATCGGCTGCGCTTTCGATATGCACCTTGCAAAAACCTCCTGTATCGCGTGCGGACAGTGCGTCGCGGCTTGCCCGACAGGCGCTCTCACCGAAAAAGACGATACGAAACTTGTCTGGGACGCCCTTTCCGACGAATCGAAACATGTCGTTATCGCGCCGGCGCCCTCCGTCAGAGTTCAGATAGGCGAAGAATTCGGCAATCCGATAGGCACAAACGCAGAGGGCAAAATGGTCGCTGCTATGCGCCGTCTCGGATTTGATGCCGTTGTCGACGTCGACGTCGCGGCTGACGTAACGATAATCGAAGAAGGCACCGAATTCATAAACAGAGTTCAGAACGGCGGAACGCTTCCCCTTATCACATCCTGTTCTCCGGGCTGGGTAAAATACTGCGAACACTACTTCCCCGAATTTATTCCCAACCTTTCCTCCTGCAAATCGCCGCAGGGTATGTACGGCGCTCTTATGAAGAGTTATTATGCGGAAAAGAAAGGCATTGACCCGAAAGACATCTTCGTCGTAAGCGTAATGCCCTGTACCGCAAAGAAATTCGAAAGGACCCGTGAGGGATATTCCGTCGACGGTCTCTGCGATATAGACGCGGCTCTTACGACAAGAGAACTTGCGAAGATGATAAAACGCGCGGGTCTCAACTTCAACGCTCTTCCCGATGAGGACTTCGATCCGATCTTCGGCGGCGCAACAGGCGCGGGCCACATCTTCGGAGCGTCCGGCGGCGTTATGGAGGCGGCTCTCCGTACGGTTGTCGAAAAACTCGAAAACAAAGAACTTCCCGCTCTCGACTTCAAGGAAGTCAGAGGTATGGAGGGCATAAAAGAAGCAACCTACAACGTTGCGGGCATGGACGTTAAACTTGCCGTTGCATCAGGCACCGCAAACGCCGCAAAACTTCTTAACAAAATCAAGAACGGCGAAGCGGAATACCACTTCATCGAAATAATGGCTTGTCCCGGCGGCTGCGTAAACGGAGGCGGACAGCCCATCCACGACGCATACACCAGAGCAAACGTCGATATACGCGGACTCCGCGCGGCGGCTCTTTATAAAGAAGACGCCGAATGTTCTTTGAGAAAATCGCACGAATCCCCCGTTGTAAAAGAACTTTACGAAACTTATCTCGGCGAAGCGGGCGGACACAAGGCTCATCACCTTCTGCACACCACCTATATTCCGAGAAAGAAAAACTGATCTTTCTGAAAGCCGTTCCTTCGGGAACGGCTTTTTTTTCGTTAAATCACCGAATAAATTGCCGCCCGACGGAAAAAATGAACATATACCGACAAAAACGCCGTAATCATTGACAAACACCGCATATTCTGTTAAAATTCGGATAGAAAGGCTGAGGTAATTTTTATGAATAAGACAAGACTTAAAAAATTCGCAAAACTCATAGCAAACACCGGGGTTCACGTTCAGAAAGGGCAGGACGTCGTTATCCGCGCGGAAACCGATCAGCCCGATTTCGTATATACGGTAGCCGAAGAATGTTACAGGGCGGGAGCAAGAAAGGTCGAAATAGACTTTTCCTACACGCCCATTCAGAAACTGCACACTAAATACAGAAAGGCAAAAGTCCTCGGATCTCTCGAAGACTGGGAAGTCGAAAAACTGAAGCACAGATCCGAAACCCTGCCGTGCATGATATATCTCCTTTCCGAAGATCCCGACGGACTTAACGGAATGAATCAGGAAAAATACGGAAAAGCGATGCAGGAACGCTATAAGGTAATAAAGCCGTTCCGCGACGCCATGGATAACAAATATCAGTGGTGTATCGCCGCAGTTCCCGGAAAAGCATGGGCAAAAAAGATTTTTCCGAACGACAGACCTTCCGTCGCGGTCGAGAAACTCTGGGAAGCAATTCTCACGACCTCCCGCTGCACGACCGACGATCCGATAAAGGAATGGAACGACCACAACGCCGACCTTGAAGCAAGATGCAAATTCTTAAACGGTCTCAAAATAAAAACTCTCGAATATAAATCCTCAAACGGGACCGATTTCAGAGTCGGGCTTATGCCGAACGGAATGTTTTTGGGCGGCGGAGAGACGTCTCTCAAAGGCGTTTATTATAATCCCAACATTCCCTCCGAAGAGGTTTTCACGACCCCGATGAGAGGAGAAGCCGAGGGTATCGTTTATTCCTCGAAACCGCTTTCTTACAGCGGCGAACTCATCGAAAACTTCTCGATAAGATTTGAAAAAGGAAAGGCCGTCGAAGTAAAAGCCGAAAAGAACGAAGACCTTCTCAAACAACTCATTTCGCTCGACGAAGGCTCGGCATATCTCGGAGAATGCGCGCTTGTCCCCTACGATTCCCCGATAAGAAACAGCGAAATTCTTTTCTTCAACACTCTTTTCGACGAAAATGCAGCCTGCCACCTTGCTTTGGGCAGAGGCTTTACGAACTGCGTTAAGGATTACGAAAAGCACACGAAAGAAGAACTTCACGCAATGGGAGTAAACGACTCGATGCAGCACGAAGACTTCATGATCGGAACAAAAGACCTTTCTATCGTCGCAACGACCGAAGACGGCAGAAAAGTTCAGATATTCAAAGACGGAAACTGGGCTTTCTGACATGAAGATATTCATACCCGAAACCGAGGAAAATACCTCCGTTTTCCTTTCGGGAGAGGACGCAAGACATCTGTTTGCCCACCGTCCTCAGCCCGGAGACCCGGTTTTCTGCGGAGACGGACAGAAAAACAACTATAACGGCAGGATAGAAAAAATAACGAAAGACGGCGTTTATATCTTAATGGAAGAAAAAAAACCGTTTTCGCGTCCGAAAGCCGAAATCACGCTTTTTGCCGCGCTCTTAAAGAGCGATAAGAACGAATTTGTCATTCAGAAATCGACCGAACTCGGCGTTTCGAAAATCGTATTTTTCGAATCGGACAACTGCGTAATGCGGCTTGACGAAAAGAAAAAAGACGGCAAAAAAGAGCGTTTCGAAAAAATTGCAAGGCAGGCGGCAATGCAATGCGGCAGAGATACTCTCCCCGAAATCGGCGATTTTACCGATTTTGACGGGATTTTCGACCGAAACCGCCCCGTTTTCTTCTATGAAAACGCAAAAGCGCTCGGCAAACCGCTTTTTTCGGAATACCTGAAAAATAACGCAATAAAAGACAGATTTTCGTTTATCGTAGGTCCCGAGGGCGGCTTTTCCGAAAAAGAGGTCAAAAAGGCTCTCGAAAAAGCCGACACGGTATCTCTCGGAGAAAGAATATTGCGTGCGGAGACCGTCCCGATAGCTGTCCTTTCCGTTATTGCGGCGGCTGTCGGCGAAATGTGAGGAGACAGAAATGAAGAAGATAACGACATTTTTTCTTGCGGCAATAATGCTTTTTGCCTTGTCCGTTCCGACTTTTGCAGAAGAAACGGAATTAAAAAAGAGCATTTCGTCGGCAAATAAATTCCTGACGGATGCCGCTCCCGACGCCGAAACTTTCGACGAAACGCTTTCCTTTGCGGAAGCGGGTCTTATAGGCGAAAAAACAAAGATATACATAGTGAAAGCCGACGAAAGCGACGCGCAGAAACTTGCGGAATACATTCTTTTGAAAAAAGCGTTCGGCGAAAGCGTTCTGCTTTCCGAAAATTCAAAGGAAGACTACGGCGACAGGCTTATACTGCTGCAAAAAGACGACGGCTCATTCGGGGACATAAAGGCAAGCGTCTATTCCGTCGCAGCGCTCTTTTCAACAGGCAAAAAAACAATAAAGAACGCGAAAAAGCCGTATAAAGAAGCCGACGCGGTAAACTTTATAATCTCTTCGCAGAACGAGGACGGCAGCATCGGCGACAGGGATGTTTCGGTAAAAGCGGCGGCGGTTTTGCGGCAGTACAGCTCCTCCGAAAACGCGGCTCAGGCGCTTGACAAACTCGAAAAATACTTTATCGCGCTTACCGAAAGCGAAGCCCCAGAAGACGTCGCGGCGGGCCTTTGCGGGCTTACCGACAAAAACTACGGAAAAACGACCGCCGAAATGACCGCGGCAATAAACAAACTCATCGCTCTCCAGAACGAAGACGGAGGCTTTTCAGCGGTAAAAGGCGAAAAATCCGACTTGAAACTTACCGAAAAGATATTCGAAGCGCTCGAATCGGTAAGATATACGGTCACCCCTTTCAACGCGGTAATGAACGGAGTAAAATTTGCAAATACCGGAATCGACTTTTCCGCTCTCAAGCCCATGATAATTCTTTACGCGGTGCTTGTCGTCTGCTCGATAGGCGTCTGGATATTTATTATGAAGAGAAATCCGAAAAGAGGAACTCTTGAAGACGCGAAAAGGCTCGCGGAAGAAAAACTTAACAAAACCGAGGAAAAATAACAAAAAATTCGCATATTCCGTCCTTGACACGGCAATGCGAATAGAGTATACTGTTTCTATAACAATGAAAGAAGGTAAAAGCCATGGAAGATACAAATAAAAACTGCTGTTGCGGAGAGCATGACTGCTCCGAGCACGACTGTCACGAGCATGAATGCGGCTGCGGCTGCGGCTGCGAGGGCGAAGACGACGGTTGGATAACTCTTTATGACGAAGACGGCAAAGAAACCGATTTCTTCATTATCGACGGCGTCGAACATAACGGCAAAATGTATATTGCGCTTGTCGAAGATCCGGACGCAAGCGAAGAATTCATTCTTCTGAGAGCCGATACCGACGAAAACGGCGAAGATTTCTTCAACACCATAGAAGACGAAGAAGAATTCAACACCGTCGTAGAACTTCTCCAACAGAAAATGGAAGAAGACGGACTCGGGGCTTTCGAACTTGAGGCGGAAGACGAAGAATAATTAAAAAAAGAACCTGCGGGATCCGTGTGTTCGCAATATAAAAAACCTACACTTTCACAAATGGGATTTCTGCTTCGGTTACGGGCATGCAGGCCTCCCTCGCAAGAGGACGTTGGAAGCACAAAATAACCGAGAGATCTTACCCAACCTGGTTTAACCCGGTTTTGAAATTTATTGCGATGTTAATCACGGTCCGGCGGGTCATTCTTTTTTTTCGGAAAACGGGGATATAAATTAAAATGGCAACACACAGTACGATAGCCGCCGATTCAAAATTTTCGGCACATCAAAGGGTAACTGTCATATTCTGTTTTTTTGCGTACGTCTGCACATATCTCATAAGGGTAAACGTTTCAGTGGCGCTTCCTCTGCTTGCCGAAGAGATAAATATGCCGACAAGCACACAGGGAATTCTTTCGGGCTCGTTTTTATGGTGCTACGCGCTCGGACAACTTGCTTTCGGGAGACTCGGGGACAGACTTTCGGGAAAACGTTTAATGTTTACCGGGCTTTGCGGCTCGGCGGTCTGCAATCTTACGTTCGGACTGCTGTCAAATCATACCGCGCTTATAGTAACATGGGCAATAAACGGTATTTTTCAGTCGATGATATGGTCTCCGCTCGTACATACCCTCTCGATAAATTTCAGAGGCAAGAAACTTGTCCGTGCGACCGCCTATCTGCCGTTCGCGATAGTCATAGGCTATATGCTCGCATGGGGTCTTTCTTCGATATATTCGATGTATTTCAGTTGGAGAACGATATTTATAGTTCCCGCGGTTATATGTTTTATTTTCTGCGGATTTTTCCTCGTCTTCTTCAAGGAAATCAAGAGAACTCCCGAAGAAAAGGAAATGCTTAAAAAGCACGCCGAAATAACCGACGAACACCCGAGAGTCATGTCGGACAGGACCGTAGTTCTTGTAATAATACTGTCCCTTGCATGCGCGGTAACTCACGGAATGATAAGAGAAAGCATAAATTACTGGTTCCCGACCCTGCTTTCGTCTCTCAAAAAGATATCGCCCTGGGTCTCTATCGGGATACTTCTTATCGTCCCCGTCATAAACTTCTTCGGAACGCTCGTTTCAAGAACATTGATAAAGAAAACGAAAAACAATATTTTCAGGGATATTCTTATCCTTTCCTGCGCGGCGCTCGTCTTTTCGGTAATTGCGACCATCACCCAGCCTCTGGGCGACGTTTTGCTTATAATCTTTACCGTTATCCTCCTCGGAACGATGTTCGGCATCACTCCCCTTTTCACATCGTTTCTGCCGCTGCATTTTACAAAATACAACATTGTCGGAACGATAGCGGGAATGATGGACGCGTTCATCTATTTCGGAGCGGCGGCATCAAGCATGCTGACGGGAAGCCTTATCGAAAAAAGCGGCTGGTCGGCTGTGTGTATCTATTGGACGATAACCGCGGCAGTATCCCTCGTTCTTGTCGCTGCCGACTGCCGTTTCAAGAAGAAAACCGACCTTAAAATATAAATTTTGACCTCCAAAGCCTCTAAAGTGCCCCTGTCAAAAAGTATGGGGCACTTTACTTCGGCGGCGGGGGCTTTTTTATGTAAAAAACAGCAGAGCAAGGATAACGAGCAACACGGTATCCTCTTCGTTATGCTCGTTAAAAACCGTTAAAAACACAAGCGCAAGAACGATGTCGTCTTCTTTGAAATTATTGAAAAAAGAAGAAAATCCTCCGAGAAGTCCGCTCTGCTTTTTAGGCGGAGGCGCCGTCTTTTTGATCACGGGTTCGGCTTTTGTCTCCGGTTTTTCTTCGGTTTTATATAATTCTTCTATTCCCCTTTTTTTCTGAGGGACATAATTATAATACGGCGTATACATAACTCCTCCTATTTAAGCCCGGATAAGGCTTTGAGCACGCTTATGGCTTTTATCGCCGTACTCACTTTTTCGGCTCTTTCGTTTCTCAGATACGGCTGAATTGCCCGAAGAAGGGTTATATGCCTGTCTGCCGCAGCAAAACTGCCAAGACCGGGAATACCGGAAGAGAGAACAGGGGCCGAGTCTGCGGTCGGCAAAACCGGTTCGGACGTTTTATCGCCGCCGCCCGAAATGGATTTTGCGATCTCCCCTATTTTCGCCGCCGCGGCGGGATCGTCTAAAATTTCGGTAATACCCGAAAGAATATCGTTCATTTGCTCACCTATCTTTCGTTCAGAAATTTTTTAATGCCGTCTCTTGCTTTCGGAGAAGTAAGTACGAGCGACAGCATCTGCGGGTCGTTCATTATTTTAAGGATCGCCGCCTTTTCTCTGTCGCCGAGCCCCGAAAGCAGTTTTTCGGCGTCCGCTTCGCTTTTCGCGGCATTTTCTATCTTCATACTTTCCGCAGGGCCTATCGTGCGTTTAATGAGTTCCACGGCGCCTGCGAGTTTTGCCTTATCCACGCCGTCAAGAAAATTATTCATTCAATCGCCTCCATTACAGTAATAAGTTATGCGAATACGCAAAAAACTGTGATTTTTATTGACTTTAACGTTTATTTTTGTTATATTTTTACAGAGGTACGGTATATGAAAATTCTTGTTTTGTCCGATTCGCACAATATGCTTGCAGACGCGGAAAAAGCGATTGAAAAGCACGGCTGCGAATATATTATTTTTCTCGGAGACGTTGCGGAAGACGCCGAAATGCTGCGGAGGTTTTATCCGCGTAAAGCAATAGCCGCGGTAAAGGGAAACAACGATTATTTTTCCGACTTTCCGGAAAAAATAACTCCCGTATACGAAGGGCACAAAGTCTATTGCTGCCACGGGCATACCCACAGGGTAAAAAGCGGACTTACTTCCCTTTATTATGCCGCAAAAAGCGAAAACTGCGACGTGGCGCTTTTCGGGCACACTCATCTTCAGTTTGCCGAAGAACACGACGGGATATTGTTTCTGAACCCCGGTTCTGTCGGATTTAAGGGCAATTATGCTGTCATTACGCTCGAAAAAAACAAAAAACCCGAATATTTGTTGTTTTAACTTGAAAAACGGTGATTTTTGTGTTATACTGTTTTACACAGACCAAAAGAGAAAGGAATATAAAATGGACGAAAGAGTAAGAGTATTGTCTCCCGAAGAAAAACAGCGGAGACTTCAGATAAGAAGAAAAAAGAAAAAAATAAGAAAAATTGCTAATATAATGTTTTTCACGGCGACCGTCATCTGCGCGGCGGTATTTGTTTTCGCTGTTGTAAACTGGCTCATATATTCTATCCCGAACGGAAACGCCGACAGTCAGATAAAACAGGCAAAAGAGACGTACGCAAAAGCAGAAGAACAGATAGCTTCCGTCTCGGCTGAAAAAGACGCCCTGCAGAAAGAAGTCGATGCTCTTCAGGCGGAACTTGACAAATATAACGACGATTAAGGAGACAGAAAATGAAATTCAGAATTTTATGCGTAATTTTTTCCGCCGTTTTTCTCGTCGGAGCATTCTTTATTTCTTCTCAGGCAAAGGCACTCAAAGCCTCCGCCGAAATTAAAAACGCCGAAGTTGCGGCGGCAAAGAAAGAAGCCGAAGAAAAGACTTCGGAAGCGGAAGCGGTCGTTTCCGAGATATCGGCGCTTCAACAGAAGAAAACCGATATCGCAAAGAAAATTGAAGAAGCGAAAGTGTTGAAGGCATATTTGACGACCGACGTCGTTTATCTGACCTTTGACGACGGACCGTCGCCCAATAACTGCGAAAAAATTCTCGACATATTAAAGGAAAACGACATAAAAGCGACCTTTTTTGTAGTCGGGACATGGCTTGACCCGGAAAATAGAAATTACAGCGAAAAATCGGTCAGAATGTTGAAGAGAATGGCGAATGAGGGACATACGATCGGTATTCACGCCTACAACCACGATTATTCCGTAATTTATAAGAGCGTTGACGCGTTTTTTAACGATTTCGACAAAATCGAAAAACTCATAATCGACATAACGGGTAAAAAACCGTCGATCATGCGGTTCCCGTCCGGTTCGATTACGGCAAAGGGCTTTTGCAAAAAATACAGCGGAAGCGCAGACACTTTCCCGACGATCACGGCAAAACTCAAGGAAAGAGGCTATATGATAGCCGACTGGAATATGGACTCCAACGACTGGAGACACGGACAGACAGCCGACGGGATAAAGTCCGTAGCGACGAAATTCGCGATCGACATTCAGCAAAATCACCCGAAAGCCGCAGTTCTTTCGCTCATGCATGAGAAAAATCTTTCGGTAAGCGTTCTTCCGGACGTTATCAAAATTTTCAAAAAATACAATTATACTTTTATGCCTATGCAGAACGGAGGCTACACCGTCATTCAAGCGGCGTCTTAGGGACATAACATGAAAAGAATAGTCATCAAAATAGGAACTTCGACCCTCACCCACGACACGGGGAAACTCAATCTGAAACTTATAGAAAAATACGCGAGGGTAATGGCGGATCTGCATAACAGCGGATACGAAATAGTCTTTGTCACTTCGGGCGCTATCGCCGTCGGAGTTTCGAAACTCCGCATTGAACGCCCTGCCGATACTGCAGGGAAACAGGCCGTCGCGGCTGTCGGACAAAGCGAACTCATGAGTATTTACGACAGTTTCTTTAACGATTACGGCTGTCAGATAGGTCAGATACTCTTAACCAAAGACGTTATGACAAACGACGCAAGGCGCCAGAACGTGACGAATACTTTCAACACTCTGCTGAAAATGGGGTGTATCCCCGTCGTAAACGAAAACGACTCGGTCGAAGTAGTCGAAATCAAATTCGGCGATAACGACACCCTTTCGGCGATCGTCGCAGACTGTATCAGGGCGGATATGCTGATACTTTTAACTGACATCGACGCGCTTTACGACGGCGATCCGAGAAAGAACCCGAACGCAAAGAAAATAGAGGTTGTTGAAACTATTTCGGCGGAGATAGAAAGCCTTGCGGGTGCCGCAGGCAGTGACCGCGGTACGGGCGGTATGGCGACAAAAATCGCGGCAGCCAAAATAGCGACCGAAAAGGGTATAACCGTCGCTATCGGAAGCGGCAAAGATCCCGATATCATCTATGATTTTATAGACGGAAAAAATCCCGGAACGGTGTTCAAAGCGAAAGGAGTCGCATTATGACAGTAACGGAAAACGGTATCCGCGCAAAAGAAGCGTCATATAAAACGGCGTCGCTTTCGGAAGATAAAATAAACGCCGCCCTGTTTCTTATCGCAGACGATATCGTCAAAAATACCGATATGATTCTCGAAAAAAATGCCGCAGACGTAAAAAATGCCGCAGAGAACGGCATGAATGAAATAATGCTCGACCGGCTTTCTCTCTCGCCTGAAAGAATAAGCGGGATTGCGGCAGGCGTCCGTCAGGTTGCCGCTCTTCACTCGAAAGTGGGAGAAGAAACGGAAGTTACGGTCCGTCCGAACGGACTTAAAGTTTTTAAGAGAATCGTTCCTCTCGGCGTTATTGCGATGATTTTCGAATCCCGCCCGAACGTTACGGTCGATGCCGCAACGCTTGCTCTTAAAACGAGAAACGCAATAATCCTCCGCGGAGGAAAAGAAGCGCACGGAACAAACGCCGCTCTCACCGAAATAATGCAGAAAGCCCTTGAAAAATCGGGCATTGACAAATATGCGGTCCAACTGGTCGAAGATACTTCAAGGGATTCGGCAAAAGCGCTCATGAGCATGAAAGAATATGTCGACGTGCTTATTCCGAGAGGCGGAGCGGGACTTATAAAATCGGTCGTCGAAAATTCCACCGTCGACATTATCGAAACGGGAACGGGAAACTGCCACATATATATAGACGAAACCGCAGACGCGAAAAAGGCGGTCGATATCGTAATAAACGCGAAGACCTCGCGCCCCTCGGTCTGCAATGCCGCAGAATCGGTACTTATCCACGAAAAAGCCGCAGAGCGTATCCTGCCCGAACTTTTTAAGGCTCTTTCCGAAAGCGGCGTAACCGTTTACGGCTGTGACAGAACAAGAGAAATTATTCCCTGCAAAAAAGCGACAGAAGACGATTTCTATAAAGAGTATCTTGCCCTTGAAATTTCGGTCAAAGTCGTAAAAGATACTTTTGAGGCGATTTCCCATATAAATAAATACGGGACTCACCACAGCGAAGCGATAATTTCCGAAGACGAAAACAGCGTCGGGGAATTTTTTGCGGGCGTCGACAGCGCGGCGCTTTACCATAATGCCTCAACGCGTTTTACCGACGGTTTCGAGTTCGGTTTCGGCGCGGAAATAGGAATTTCAACGCAAAAACTGCATGTCAGAGGACCTATGGGACTCGACGCTCTGACGACATATAAATATATTGTCCGCGGAAACGGACAGACGAGGTGACGAAATGAACGAAATAATTAAAGAACAGAAAGAAACGTTTATAAATCTTCTCCGCTCGACCGAAAGAGAAGGCATTGATAATCTCATAGAATATCTTGAGACCAAAACCGACTTTTTCACCGCGCCCGCTTCTTCAAAATTTCACAATAATTTTGAGGGCGGACTGCTTTCCCACTGTCTCAACGTTTATTCGAACTTCAAAAAACTCCTTGAAATGAAAAATATCGAACTTCCCGAAGACAGTATCATAATAACGGCTCTCTGTCACGATCTTTGCAAAACAAATAACTATGTCAAAGAACAGAGAAACCGCAAAGTCGACGGAAAATGGGAAAGTTACGATTACTGGGGAACGGTCAAAAGCCATGCCTGCCCTCTTCCCCATTCGTCGCGCTCAATCAGAATAATCAGATCGCATATCCATCTGAAATTTGAAGAAGAATTGATAATCTTCTACCACATGGGACCTT
The DNA here is from genome assembly GCA_934501435.1 of uncultured Eubacteriales bacterium. GTDB lineage: Bacteria > Bacillota > Clostridia > Oscillospirales > UBA644 > Geddesella. Next base: position 179,246 of record CAKSTW010000005.1, on the reverse strand, counting down.
TCGGCGGCGATGATTTCGAATACAGAAACCTTTTGCAGGACGTTAACGCGCGCTATCCCGCGTCTCTTCTTTTCTATACTGCAGACCTGATTTCCTCCTATCTTGACGAAGAGAAAATCGAAAACTGATGTTGCCGCTTCGTTACAAAAAAAACAACGTTTTGTAACAAATTCATATTGACATTAACACAAAAATTCGGTATAATTATATAGCGCTTCGGTGAGCGCGTCACTATGGCGGAATAGCTCAGTTGGCTAGAGCGCTCGGTTCATACCCGAATGGTCGTTGGTTCAAATCCGACTTCCGCTACCAGGCCCGTTGGTCAAGCGGTTAAGACACGGCCCTTTCACGGCTGTAACAGGGGTTCGATTCCCCTACGGGTCACCAAAAATCGGCAAATCTCTGATGAGATTTGCCGATTTTTCTTTGCAAAACTTTTCAGAAATTTTGAGCAGGTATATGAATGAAAATACCCTCCTTCGGAGGGCTGGGGGCTGATAATAGTTTGGCTGGGGGCTGATAATAGTTGGGCTGTGGGCTGATAATAGTTGGGCTGTGGGCTGATAATTGTTTTTTTGGGGTGTGACAGTCCCGCGAAACGCTCCTGAAACTGTCTGATAAAACGGTTTTGGTCAGCTGTATTTTCCTGTCGGGAGCCGATATGTCGCAAAAGAATATAAAAATCAAGAGATCCGAGCGCTTTTCAAAAATATTTTCCACAGTACGGCAGTTCGGTCTGACAGAGAAAAATCAAATCTGACAGGCGGATTTCCGTCCTGACTTTCGCAGAGACCTTGTAAATACGGCAGCGATTCCTTTGTCTTTATTCAAAAAATTCCGTACCGTAAAAAAACCGCTTGCGCCCGCCGCCTTTTAATTTATAAATAAATTCGGATATTTACCGCCGATAAAAGAGTCGGGGGTTATCGTCTGTTCAGCTGCTTCTTCCGAAAAATTCTTTAAGAACAGTTTTTCCGTTACGGTTCGGTTTTCATACCGCACATAAAAAAAAGACAGCCCCTGATTGCCTTACATCTCAGCAATCAAGGGCTATCCTTCGCTCTTGATATCTAACATCATTTTATATACCTCTCTTTCCTTGTTTGATGGCACCCTGTTGTATCCGCGGAACTACGCCCCTCTATATAAACACCGCAGTGCGATGGACTTGCCTACTGAAGCGGCCAAACTCTCAGGCGTTATAACGTGTTTTTTCGGTGCCGATGCGTTTCTCCCTTTTATATTTATATAAGGGAGCGAGTACTCAGGTCACTGGTATCACCTCTTCCTCCTTGCATCTATATAATAGCATATTTTCCCTCAAAAATCAATGGGCAGAATATACAAATTCCGCCGTTCGTTTTTGTGCTTATATACAAATTTTTATTTTCTGTTTCGTATCTATTGACCGCTCTGCATATTTTATGATATAATAATGTTATGGGGATCCGGTGTCCGATACGGTATTACGGCAATATCGGTTAAATACGGGAAAGGAGAGCAGGTAAAATGACAAAAAAAGAAATCGTTGATGCGGTTTCCGCAAGCGCAGGCGTATCCAAAAAGGATACCGCCGCAGTTATCGACTCTCTGCTTGCCGCAATCACCGACACTGTCGCGAAAGGCGACGCTGTCCGATTTATGGGCTTCGGCACATTCGGATCGAGAAAGATGGCTGCCCGCACGGGACACAATCCCGCCACAGGCGCCGCGATCGGCATACCTGCTTCTGTCGTCCCGACTTTCAGGGCAGGCAGGACGTTTAAGGATGCACTGAAAAAGTAACCCGAAACAGGACTTACAGCACCGCGGCACTGTAAGTCCTGTTTTTAAGAATAAAGTAATATAGATCGGAAGGTTCTTATATGGATAAAACACAAACCCTCCCCTTTGAAAATACGCAGGATTTTCTTGTTATGCGTAACCTTTATGAGTCAGCCGTAAAACAGTTGGCTCTGAAATTTGAAGTACTTAACAGCGAGTTTAATATACAGTATTCACGCAACCCCATTCATCACATCGAAAGCCGCGTAAAGTCCGCGCAGAGCATCTTGGCAAAGCTCGCAAAGAAAGGCATGCCTTTTACCATTGCCTCTGCAAAGGAGAATATCAACGACATTGCCGGAGTGCGCGTCGTTTGCAACTATATAGACGACGTATACCGCGTCGCCGAGATATTCGAACGGCAGAAAGATGTTGAGATCCTCAAAAAGCAGGATTATATCAGGGAGCCGAATTACAACGGGTACCGTTCTCTGCATCTGGATACCCGTATTCCGGTCTATCTTTCCGACCGAACGGAGTACGTCGTGGCGGAGATCCAGCTGCGCACGATCGCCATGGATTTCTGGGCAAGTCTTGAACATGATATCCGATATAAAGTGGACAAAACAAAACTGCCTGAGGGTATTAACGAGGAAATGTTCGCCTGCGCCGAAAAGATAGCGGAAATCGATCGGCAGATGCAGGATATGTACCGCAGGATCAAAGCGGCACAAAAAACCGAATAAACCAACAGAAGAAAAACGCCTTCGGATCCCGTGACTTACGGTTTCCGAGGGCGTTCTATTTTTTGCAGATATTTCCGAAGGGGCTTTATCCGAGCCCCTCACAAAGAAACGTCGGCACGGTGTTTTTCTCTTCGCAGACGCTTTTTCTGTTTTCGTTACGCATTACTTTCCGATATCCGTGACCGCGCCGATAAATATCGGCAGTCCGTCGGCGTCTGTAACGGCATAGATGAACGGGTGGTCAAGCGTCACTCTGTAAATTCCGTCAATAACGGCTGCATCCTTTGTTTCAACAACGGTCGCCGCGCCTGCCTTCGTGCCTTTTTCATCAACGGAGATGTAAGCCTTGTGGAGCACGCGGCTGATAAAAATATTGCCGTTGTCGGAAAGACCGAGCCCCGAGAAATCCGCTTTTTCCGAATCAAACGGCAGGTTCATACCGAGTGCTTTCAGCGCGCCGCTCATTTCAATATCGTAATCGTAGGAAAACTTCGGTATTGCCGTTTCAACGGGGACATCCAAGGCGTTTTTGATTGTGTCGACAAAGGACTTTCCGGTCATGGAGGCAACATAGTCGTTAAGCGAGACGCCGTCGTTCGGCAGCAAAGCAACAAAACAGTACCCGTTCTTATACGGTTTGATAAATCCCGTCGCCCTGCCGTCGTCAAGATAACTGTGTTCGTCCGAATACATCATAGAAACAGTTCTCTTTGAACCGTTCAGCGCCGTAAAGACGCCGTCTCCGACCTCGTTCTTTTTGTAGATACTCTCCCACTCGGCGTCAAACAGAACGGTGTTGATAAGATACATCACGGCATCCGTGTCAAATTTGTCTATAATTTTGTCTATCATGCCGTCGGTGTTGTTTTTTACCCAGTTGTTGATATCGCGCAGCGTTTCGCCGTCAAACGCCGATTTGTATGCCGCCGCGCCGTAATAATCCGCGTTCTTCTGCAAAAAAGAGTTTTCCGCCGTAAAAGCGTTGTCCCTGAACCATATGGAATTTGCGATATTCAGTTTTGCCGTTTTTTCTGAGGGCAGCGCCTTAATATAGGAATAGATATATTCGTTGAGCGTTTCCATGGGAATATCTCCGCCGAGAAGATTTTCCATTTGAGCAAGGGTTTCCCCCTTCGCCCCGTTTGCCGTCATCGAGAGCGCCAGCATGACCGACAGAGGAGAAATAAGACTGTTTTTTTCGGTATCGCGCGTTTTTTGAAAAAGTTTGATCGCAAAGTCCGCGGTGCTGTTTATGAAAGCGTCATCCGCAGCATTGCCTGAAACCGTCTTTGCCGTAAAGCCCTCCATAAGGTTCTCTGCCTGAATTTTTGCCCCACAGCCCGAAAAGCCCAGAAGTCCTGCCGCAATAAAAGACAGGCACAGAATAACAGCCGCACATCGTTTTGTTTTCATCGCAGTTTCCTCCAATTCATGCCTGAATATCCGTCACTCAAACAGATAACTTTTCAGATACTCGGCTGTCGCTTCGGAAATTTGCCTGATATCTTTTCCCGACGTGTTGATAAGCAGATCGTAGTTTTCGCGATCACCCCATTTTTGCCGGCTGAAATAGTTGTAATATCTCGCTCTTCCCTTATCAATGGAAAGTATGTTTCTTTTCATTTTGGAATCGGACATATTTTCGTCGTCCGGGCTTCTGTCCCGACAGCGTTTCAGTTTGCTTTCGGTATCGGCATATACAAAAATACGAAAAGGGGCTTTTTCCTTCAGAATATAATCGGCGCATCTCCCGACGATAACGCAGTCGGATCTTTCCGCCAATTCCTTAATAATGTTATGCTGCTCGGCAAACACCGTAAGACACCTGTCAAACTCCGTATAATAATATGCCGTATGAAAACTCGTGCCGGTATGAATGGGATAGGTTATATGCGGACGGTCCTCGGTGATGCGTTCCACATATTCCTCGGAAAGTTTTGTCCTCGCGGAAATCTCCGTGACGATTTCATGATCGTAATATGCGATTTGCAGGATCTCCGCGATCCTTCGACCGAGTTCACGGCCGCCGCTTCCGAACTCACGTCCTACTGTGATGATCTTCTTCACTTGTCGCACCTCCTGTAAAATGCCGCAAGGCACCGGTCTTGCCGTGCAAAACCGATGCCTTGTTTTCTTTTATCTGCTCGTGGGCTTCGCCGATCGACTTTGCCTACTATATGAATGTTTTACCGTCATCTTTTATTTTTTTGCTCCGTACTTACCGCCCGTCCCGCGCATAAGTCATGAAAGGCTCCGGTATTCCGCCGCTTCAACAAATGAAACGCATTTATCCGGACCTCGGTTGTATATCCTCTCCGACTATATTATATCCACAGCCGGAAAGAATGTCAAGAGGAAGAAGAACCTCTTATAAATCAGCAGGTGAGCAAATCTTTTTTTATATATCCCAGTACGGATAATCCGTAAACACAAACTTCCCCGCGGCATTTTTCTCTGTCGGAAGGTCGACATAAATCGTATCGCCGTCCGGAGGTATTCTTACTGCGACAACGACCGTAAATTTCCCGTCGCCGTCCTCCCGGACGCTGTCCACCCAATTATTGTACGAAGGTTTACCCTTATATTTCTTACAAAGCACACAGACATCGCCTTTGTGTTCGATCAGTTCCCTGTCGGCAACGGCACGCTTAAGTGTTCTGTCCGTAAATTCCTCCGAAAAGACATTTAAGAATTTTTTGCGGACCTTTTCGACAGTATCGGTATAATCATACGCGGGAAACATGGGCAGATAATTCCGCCGTCTGAACCGAACCGGCTTTGCACTTCCCGGATACTCGCCCGCAAAATTCAAACTCAGCCAAAGGCTTCTCGCTTCATCTGCCATCGCCCTCGCATCTGCGTAGTACAGAATATTTCCGTCTTCAGGGAAAAACTCATAGCCGTTTACACCGCGCAGACTTTCAATTACGGCACGTTTATCGTTTTCATAATTATCCCAAATCGCAGCAGCCTCCTCGGAGACGCTTTTCGCATACGAAGCTATCGAATAATTGTCGCGCGCCGTAATAAATCTGACATCTTCGCCCGAAATAAGCCGCCCGGCTTCTATTCTTCCCTTATAGGAATCCGATGAATAACCGTTTTTATCGTTATCTATTATAAAAAAGGTAAGTTCTCCACCGTCGGTTTTATCAACATAAAATGCCACAAAGTCTTTTGAAAAGCTTGCAGAGACCGTGCCCACCCAACTTTCCGGCAGCGTAACCTCATACGTTCCGTCGGTAAATACGGTCTTGCTTATTTTTTCCGACGTTATAAGTTTATTAAGTTCCCGTGTAAACGTTGTATAATTCTTCGGAAAACTGTTGTTTCCGTCGGCATTAACCTCTCTGCCGTCCGTCAGTACGGCATTAAAACTTATACTGCTTCCGTCAAGAACCTGCGAATTGTAACCGTGAAAGCCTGCCCATTCTCCTACTCTGCAATTACCGAACAACTCGCACAGTTTTTGAAAAAGATTTTCGTCTCCGTCAATTTCGCGGACGATATCACGGCATTCTGCATAATCCGAAACCGTATCATCCCACTCGTTCGTGCTTATGTAATACTCCAAATGAACGCCGTTCTCCGTTTTATATCCCTCGTAGACATATCGCTGTGACGACATATCGGTCTGTACCAGCTTAAAACTTTTAACATCCATCGGATCGCCTCCGTAATACTCACTGTCATTTTTGTTAACGTTACCTTGTTTTGATGAGCATGCGGAAAGGCACATTACTAACAATATAATGCATAAAAAAAACTTTTTCATTTATTTTCCTTTCCGAAGGGCGCCGTAACCCGCGCGGTGCCTTTCGGAAAGAAGCCTGCCGAAGCAAGCCTCTCACGCATAAACTAAGACATTTTCGGAAAACCGAGATTATATGCGCCGCAAGCATAGAGTTTGCCGTCCTTAAACCAGACATGCAGAACTCTTGTATGTTTTTTTGCGGCATACCATGAATAGATTTGGGCCTCTCTCTCGGCATCGTAACGGTATTCCGAAGGATCGACACCGATATGCGCCGTTACGTCCGCAAGGGTAAGTTCAGCCTGTTCGGCGGCAAAGAAATAGTTCAATCCGCCGAAATATACACTGAAAGTCTCCTTCAGAACCGACTCGTCGGCGCGGCTCTCACTCACGGTCTGAGTTTCGGTTGATTCCAGATCGAGATTATAGGGATTATCAACATTCATTGTATCACCCCGCGTATCCGTAAGCCGGATCAGACTCTTTCAAGAAGGATCATTCCGTAGCTGTACAGCAGGCAGCCGTCTTCGGTGACGGGAATCTCCGCAAAGGAATCGACCTTTTCCCCGAGGACTTCGCCCTCGATCTTTGTGTCATAATAGAACTTTCCGTTCTCTTCCTTCCAGACAGTGCTTTCAAAAGCGGCATATCCGTCCTCGCGGACGACAGCCCCATGCTTTGCTGCCTCTTCGCGCATCTCCTCCGGAACGAACATCAGAGTGTTCAGAACACCGTCATCGGCAAATTCCGTCCTGTACTTCATCAGTTCGGCGCTGCCCTCAAATCTCTCATCATCCGGCGGATTGTCCGGCGAAAAAACCTTTTCTCCTTCCGGTGTAGGTACACGGATCTCTTTGACTTTCCAAATTCCGCGAATATCCATTATTGTTTCCTCCTTCTCATCAAATCATCAAGCCCACGGATCGGCGGATTTCGGTGTACGGACTCCGGTCAGCAGGTACTGCTCCCATAAGAACCACTTGCCGTCGGATCCACGCTGACGCATCTTGATGGGACGGGGATCGTCCGCTCCTCCGCAGGGGATAAACAGTTTCATATAACCCTGTTCCTCACAGGATACATGATTGCTTTCGACTATAATCGTATACGGCTCGGAAGGTGTGTAGTTATTGTCCGGTGTGGAACCGGAGAAATAGGTGAAAGGCAAATATGTCTTACCGTCGCGGAAACGGTCATTCAGGAAGGAAATCTCCTGTCCGTTCAGCGGACGGGGTCCGCGCAGCCAGTTCAGCATCTCGGCGCCGACGTTTCTGTCAGCCGCATAAGCACAGAGGGCAAGAACCGTCAGGGCAGCCGTTTTGAAAGGGGTATCAAGGCTCGCTTCGGGCAGTTTCTGCATCTCAGCCAGACTTTCCGGCAACGACGTGAAAGTGAAGGTCTCCTTCTTGCTGCCGATGGATTGTGCGGCTGTATTAACCGCCTGCTGGGCTGTGTTTTTCAGTTTATCAAAGATACTCATGGGTCTTCTCTCCTTTATAAAAATTTTTATGGTTTCTTTTTCCTGCATATAAACAGAACCGCAACTGCTCCTCCGCTGACGACCGCGGCGGCGGCTGCCGCTATCCACACGACCGTCCACGACACTGCGTTTTTGTTGTCCGTTTCGCCGTTCTGCGTACCGTCCACGGTGCCGGAAGTGTCAGGCGTCGTATCCGGTGTTCCGGGAGTCTCGTCGGGTTTCGGCGCAGGCGGCGAAACCTCTCCGGAGGGATTTTCGTCGATAGGTTTTTCCGGAGCGGGAGGCGTCTCCGGCGCTTTTTCGGTCACAGTGACCGGAATGATGCTGGAATACGAACTTCCGCCGAGCGCGGTCTCCACATAACAGACGTAATACCTGGTTCCGGGTGTCGAAGTGTCGCAGGTCAAGCTCGGACCGTTTGCGGGCTGTCCCTCTCTGACGCCGATAGCGACGATATCTTTCAGTTTACCGGTAGCGGTTTCATACCAGAGATAGGATTTTACCTTATCGCCGTTGGCAGCCGTCGCCTTGCAGGTCAGCTGCAGCGCAGCGCCCTTGTCCGCCGATGCCGACGCCGGGACAGTCATATCCGGCGGGGATTTCTTTCCGCCGACCGTGATAATGGCAGCCTGTGAAGTCACACTTCCGGAGGCGTTGGATACAACACAATAAATCTCCGCGCCGTCAAGAGCTTTTCCAATACCGTTAATGAAAAAGCCGTTTCCCGTTTCGTTTCTCCCGTAGCCGTCTCCGGTGACACCGTCCTGCCATGGGTGCTGCTCCGCGAAGGACTTAGAAGTATTGTAATCCACGCCCTTATAGCGGATAAACCAATCATATTTCAGGTTTTCTCCCGTTGCCTCCACACTCCAATAAGCCGTGGCATTTTCCGGAAAAGTTCCGTTCTGCGGTTGGAGGGTGAGAGTTATTGCCCCCGCCGCAGCCGACGGGAACATCATAGCAATCGCTAAAACCACGGTAAATAAAATAATAAAAATCCGTTTCATAAGTTTCTCCTTTCCCGGCGGAACATCAGAATTTACCTCCGCCGCCTCCGTGGGTTGATCCTGAAGAAGAGGTATGCGTACTGCTTCCTCCCGAATCATTGTCTTTCGGTTTTGCGGTGCGTGTTACGGTGTTGTAAAGGAACATATCCCGACTTTCCGTGATATTCATGCTGTCTGCTTTCATATAACTGTTCGCTTCGGGTCTGAAACGAACGGTTTTGAGTTTGCCTTTCATTTTGCCCACCGTAATGAAGGATAACATAAAGCCGATAATGATCGCGACGGGGATCCACATAAGCGAGAGCGGCTCTTTCGGCAGATTATACGAATCATAAGGAGAACCGGTTCTTGCCTGCGTGATAAAATCGTCGCAAACTCCGACGAATTTGTCAAAGGCGGCTGAAAAATTGCCGTCGGACAGATACTCTTTCATTTGTTTGCCGATATATTGAATTCCCGCATCGGTAAAGGCTTTAATGCCGTAACCGTGGGTGGATATGTACCAATCGTTGTCCTCGGTGCTGATAAGAAGCAATGCGCCGTCCCTGTTTTCGCCGTAGCCGAAACCGCCGTAATCGAAGATATCGTCGGCATAGTCACGCGGCGTTTTTCCGTCCAGAGTCTTTGTCGTAAACACGACTATATCCATTTTCTGACGTTCGCTGAGTTCATTGAGCTTTGCCAGAAGAGCCGCTTCTTCACTGTCGGAAAGCAACCCCGCCAAGTCCTGAACCCGCTCGTATTCACTTGCAAAACCGTCCGTCTGTGCGGCAAAGGCGGGAACCGTCATACAAAAACACAGAACAAGCGAAAATAAAAGTGCCAATACTCTATTTTTCATTCCGTCCCCTCCTTAAAATAACCCGATAAACTGCATAAGCCATGCCACGCCGTAGGCAGCGGCTCCGTATATTGCCGCAAGCAGAAATGTCCAGCGGGTTGCCGCAGCTTTATCCACCGGCAGATCTCCGACAAATTTTCCGGTCTGTCCGTTCATGGCAAAGGTGTATTTGTTTCCGTTCCATGTGGTGTTGAGCAGCCACACGGGATACAGCGCATACCGGGCCTTGCCGCCGCGAAAACTGACGCTGCTGTTTTCCGTCGTGACCGAAGTGTATCCATGCACCGTTCCGGCGAAGGACTCCTCGGTGGAACGCTTGACGCGCTCATTGGCACGATCGATGCTCTCTTCGGCGGTCACATCGTATTTATCCGCAAGATACCCGGCAAGATACGCCGTCTGGAAATCAAGAGCCTCGGAAAAGTTGTAAGGCTCAATGGATTCCATCAGATCGTCCGCCATTTTGGAGGAGCCGTCCACAGGAACGTGCTCAAAGCCGATACTGCCGCCCCGATGCACCATAAAATGGCTGGTCTCCGTATAATTGTAGTCGCTGTCGCTCCATGTACGCACCCGGGTGGCGCGATAACGGATCTGCGCGTCCACATCGGTATCGAAAAGCCAGAAAGGAACATATATCCCCTTGATCTCGTCAATGTGGTTCTGATCCTTGAAAATCTTGGGCAGCAGCTTCTTACCGGTCAGATGCTTCATCAGCCCTGCCTTTGCCGCTTTTTTGTCAAGTTTGAACGGGATCACAAGGTCCGGTTTGAGAGCGCCGGAGAACTGATCCATCATCACTACGGGGTTGCCGCAGAAAGGACAGGCGGTGGCTGCCGTGTTGGCGTCTCCGACGATCTCGCCGCCGCAGGACTTGCACACATAGGAGCGCAGACCGTCGGTCTCTCCCTCCTGCCAATCGCCGCCCGCCGAGGTCTCCCAGTCCATCCGGTCCGGCTGCTCGTTCTGCAGTTCGGCGTCATAGCCCTTCAGCGTCTCCATATCAAATTCGGTGTCGCAATACGGACACTTCATCTTCTGGAGCGTGCTGTCAAAAGCAATCGCGCCGCCGCAGCAGGGACATTTATATTCCTGTAAGGTTTGCATAAAAGAACTCCTCTCCTAAAAAGTTTCACTGATTAAATATTTCACGCCGTCTCTGCCTTCCGAAAGTCTCCGCAGATTGCGGCATACGGGGTCCCGGGCGCCTGTTTTTCTTCGGCATCCGTAAGATCTCCGCGCATAAGCCTTAAATTTTTTTCTGTAATTTTTGCGGCATATACAGTTGCCGTACCCGGTTTCCGGGTTTTGAATAAAGAGAACCGTTCAGCCGTTTGCCGTATCTGCCGCATTGTCTGCCGAGTTTTCAGCCGCCTCGTAATACCTGTCGGCAAGCGCGTAGAGAAAGTTAAGCGCCCTGTCGCCGAGCATGGTTTCCTTCTCTAAAGTGTTTCCGTCAGAGAAAGTGATTCCGGTACTGCGTGCCGGCACGTCGGATGCGTGAAAAAAACGTATCGGGTTCCGGTAGTTATAAAGTTTTTCTATCTCGCCGTCTTCACTGACAATCCGGAGAAAAGCCGCCGCATCCTCTTCCGTTACGGGGAAAGAGCCGAACGACGTATAATGCTCCTTCGAATCTCCCACAAGACAGTCTGCAGAGAAGAGCCAGCCATCTTCTTTTTTCAGGAAAAAGGAATACACGGGATTTTTTTCCGTGCCGTAATAAACGGTATTTATAAAAACAATATCATCGGCGGTATATTTTATGTTTCCGCCGCAGCCGAAAAGTCCGAAAACCGAAAAAAGAGAAAGCATGACCGTAATAACCCTGCGCAGAATATTCTTCACGGTCTTATTGAAGCGGTCTTCCGCACTCCGGGCAGAATTTCGGCATACTCTGTCCGTCGGCGGGACCCCATCCGCAATTTGAGCAGCAGGAACGCTGTGCGGGTCTTACTGCGCCGCAGTTCGAGCAGAATTTACCGCTGCTCTGCGCGCCGCAGGAAGGGCATATCCATGTTTCACGGACCGCCGCACCGGAAACGGAAACGGGGGTCTCCGGACGTTCGTCCGTTTTTTCCGTCCGTTTCATCATGCCGTCGCCGTCCCAAACACGATATCGCTCATCACGGCGCATCAGAATATCCTCAAGTTCATGCATTTTTCGCTCATATTCGCGGTAAAGATCGGTATAGCGGCTGTCGGGACGGTTTCCGTCGCTCAGTTCCAGCTCTATCTCGTTAAACCACGGAGAATCCACCCGGATCGTTACATCGAACTCATAATCGCACGTATAACGGGGAGGAACATAACTCTTCCTTTTTCCGTCGTTATCTTCGTAATAGATTTCTTCCTTATTCTCTTTAATATCCGTTTTCACCCCGCACACCTGCGAAAAAGCAATGAGGTCGGGGTTGCCGCGGCGCCAGTCGGAAAGCCCGGTAACGACGAACAGTTCCCTCAAAGGATCGATATATACTCTTTTGCTCCCGTCAAAGGTGAGCGACGGAAAAAAGCCGTCAAGTTTCTTTTCGTTTTCGGCACGGTAAGCAAGCTGACGCCTGATGTCCTCAACGGTCGACTTCCGCCGTTCGCTGAAAAACGGCGACAGTTTTCTTGCGCAGTCCTTACAGAGATTACCGTCCTCCAATTTTCGGTTTCCGAGCAGTCCGATCTTTTCTCCGCAGATGTCGCAGTATTTTTTGTCAAACAATCCCATGATATGAGCCTCCGTTTATTCTTTATTCCGCTGCCTGAGACCGTAAATCGGAGTTATAATTCCGACAGCGGTTAAAGCGACAAAGCCGCTTCGGTATATCCCGACAGCTGCCGCGCTTCAGATTCTTCCCAACGGCGGTCGGGTTTACGAATGTGACAACGGCTGTGCCGCCCGAAAAACCGCAAGAAGAGCCGATTATGAAACGACTTTCATCGGTCGTTTCATTTTTTGTCATTATCGTCAAAGATATCTCCGCATTCGGGACAGAACTTCGGCGGATTAGAAGGATCGTCAGGTTCCCAGCCGCATTTATCGCAACGGTAAAGAGGCGCTCCCTCCGGTTTTTTACCGCCGCAGCTCTGGCAGAATTTACCCTTGTTTACCGTACCGCAGGAGCAGGTCCAGCCATCTGTATCCGCCGGTTTCTGAGAACCGCATTCAGGACAGAATTTTCCCGTAGCCATGGCTCCGCAGTTACATTTCCATGCACCCGCCTCAGGCTGTTTTTTCGCGCCGCAGTTCGGGCAGAAATTGCCGCTGACAGTGGCTCCGCAGGAACATTTCCAGCCGTTCGCCGCAGGAGCCGCGGCTGCCTGCTGCTGAGCCTGCTGTTGAGCCTGCTGCCCCATTGCAAACAGGTTTTGAGTATTCATTCCGCCGCCGGCATTCATTGCCATGCCCATACCCATAAATCCGGTCATTGCACCTGCTTCGTTTGAAGCTGCCGCCTTCATGGCGTCCGCCTGAGCGCCCACCAGTGTTGCCGCCGCCATCGTAGGATCCCGCATAATAGCCGCGCGCTGAGCCTGCTTTATCATCTCCGCATCCTCGTCCGGCAGAGTGACCGAGCCGAGCGCGATGCTGACGACTTTCAATCCGCGCAGTTCTCCCCATTTTTCGGAGAGCGCCGTGTTCATGGCGTTTTCAAGGTCGGTATTGTGAGTCACGATCTGGTTGGGACGCAGTTCCAAATCGGAAAGCCTTCCGAATGCAGGCTGCAAAGCGCTGACAAATTCGGTTTTCAGCTGGCTGTCAAGTTCCTCACGGGAATACTCCTGCTCCACATTGCCGCAGACGTTGGTGTAAAACAGGAGAGGGTCTGCTATTTTATAGGAATAGACGCCGGAGCAACGCACCGAAACATCTAAATCCAGTCCGATTTTAGAATCGACAACACGGAAAGGAATGGGGTTCGGCGTACCGAATTTGTTGTCGATAAGTTCTTTGGTGTTGAAATAGTAAACACGCTGATCCTTGCCGGTGTCTCCGCCGTAGGTGAAGCGTTTGCCGATGGTCTTAAAGGTTTCCTTTATACTTTCGCCCAAACTTCCCGAAAAAATAGAAGGCTCGGTTGAAGTATCATATGTAAATTCGCCGGGTTCGGCGCAGACCTCTACTACCTTTCCCTGCTCTACGATAATCATGCACTGTCCGTCGGCTACGGCAATGCCGGAACCGTTGGAGATGATGTTGTCGTTTCCTTTCGTATTGGAGGAACGTCCGCTGACGCGTTTTTGTCCCTTTGTGACAAGAACCTCTTTAGGTATAGACTCGCAGTAGAAGAATTCCTTCCATTGATCGGCAAGAGTGCCTCCCAAAGCACCGATACCTGCTTTGATAAGTCCCATAATAATTACTCCTTTTCAATTGTAAGAATGATATATATTTCCCGACCGAAGCCGGCAGATCACGGGTTCTTTTCCCCACTCCCGACGGAGTACGGATTTTTATTTTTTTTCGGTAAGTCGCGCGCCGAGCCGCATCTGCCCGCCCAGCCGATAAACGCCATCCACATAATCAAATATATGATCCATGCGATAAAAGCGCCGACCGGCCACCACACCGATATTTTCAGCCAAAAATGCAAAACCGATAAAATTAAAACCGGCAGCAGCCCTCCGATATTCATAAGCATATTGATGAAGAGACAAGGAAAAAAACTGCCGCTTCGTTTTGAATTGCACATTTTTTCCTCCTCCTGTTTTATTGCGCCCCGCAAACGGCCCAGCTGTCGTTCACGGCATCATAGGCATAGATGAGATTATCGCATACGCCGTAATAACGTTCCCTGACGAACTGCTCTCCGTTATCGGTTCCGAGAACAAACAGCAGACAGGTTCGCCCTTCGATCATCTGCGTCTCTCCGGTATACATAATTTTCATCCCCTGTTCAACGGCAGCTTTTACCTCTGCCGCTTCCGAAAGGATCTCTGCTGCAATCTGAACCGAACTCTCGTCAGGCATTTTTTCGTATACAGAGAAATCGTACACCGACAAATCTTTCGCCAGCCGACCGTCTTCCAGAGAGACGGACGGGCGGTAAAGGATTGCGCCGCCGCCGTCGCTGACGCTGATCAGCACGTTGGAATATATCTCGCTGAGGTTGCATCGCAGCAAAACCGTCTCGCCCGGTTCACCCTCGTATAAAGGGTGAGACCGATCGTCCTCATATTGACCGTCCTCGGTCATACGGGAGGCAAACACGCTTATTATGCCTTTGTCACAGGGCGGAACTATCGCATACAGTTCCTGTCCCTCGGTCAGAAACATCGGCGCGTTCAGAATAAACGGATATGCCTTTCCCGTTTCGCCGGCAGCCAGATAACCGCGAAGTTCTGCCTCGGTGCTTTGGCTTTCCACATAGCCGATGAAAGCGACGCCTGCGCCTTTGCTGTAATAATTGATCTTCTGCTGCAAAGCCGCCAAAACGCTGTCTTCCGCGTTTGAATCATCCGGGGCTTTGACGGAACCGCCGTCGGGCTGACGGCTTCCTCCGGGATTTTCTTCGGGCAAAGTCACGCATCCGCATAAAAAGCAGACAAGTAATATTGCCGTAAAAAACAGACGAAAGACTTTCTTCATACGCGATCCTCTCCTCTTTCAAAATTATTCCGAACAATACCCTCTTAAGATGACTGATATCTGTCGCAGCAGTTTAATTGCCGTATATATATCGGCAACTTTCAGGCGATATTGACGGGGAGATATATCTCCGATTTATTTTTCAGGTTCCGGCATCCGCGCGTATGATCACCGAGCGGAAGTCTCGGCATTAAGACAGAATTTTTACCAAAGAAGGCTTACTTTTTTGACGTGAGCATTTATTTTGTTAACGTCCGCCGTAGATATCTTTCCGTCGCCGTTGATATCCGCGCAAAGGAATTCGTATCCGGTAAGAAGGTTCACCCTCTTTGCGTGGAAGTTAGCCTTAAGAACGTCTGCCGTAGATATCTTTCCGTCGCCGTTGATATCGCCGAGCAGATGAATCTGTGCGTTTTGGGTCTTCGCGCCGGCGGTCACGTTCACCGTATACTCCCGTGTGACATGATTTTTCTTCGAAACCTTCATGGTGTAGGTGCCGGGAGTAACGCCGGAAATGGTGTAGGAGGCGGAATTCCCTTTTACGGCAGTGCTGTACGCTGCCGAAGAGGAGCCGCTCTTGAACAGCCGCACCGTCACCGGGTCGGTGGTGGAATTAAAACTTTTCACCGTGCCGCTGAGCGTCCCGCTGGCACTGGAATCAACCAGCTTATAGGGGTGATACACGTGCCAGATATGCCCGTCTGTAAAGTCCATATTATCCATCCATGCGTTTACGCTCTTACCGTTCACCTTGAAATCTCTATTATTTTTCGGGTATACATGACCCAATTCTTCGCCGCCCTCAAACCCGATACGGAGATCAAGGGTATAATATTTTCCGATCTCAAATCTGTCAAATGACCCCATTGGTTCGTTATCGGGTCCCAGCCATTGCATCGACAGCACCTTCATATTATACGGCAGGCTTGTCGGTTTATCATAGATGGCATAGACAGCGGGGCGGTCCCCCACCTTAGGCTCCTGTACGCGGATATCGGTCCCGTATACCTTCATCTCGCTGGTTGCCTCCATCGAGTACTTGGTCCGGTATTTCTGGATTATCGGCGAATAGTCGTACCAATCGCCCTTATAGAGCGCGCTGTATGTCAACGGATCGTGTTCTGTTCCGCTGCCGTAGCCCGCGGGCCGTATCACATTTACCGAAGCGTTCTCGGGGAGATAATAGCCAAAACCGGGCTCTAAATTGAAGTAGATATAATACAAACTTCGGTCATCAATATACCCTGCCTCCACGCCGTATTCGCCAAAGCCGGAATCGTATACCACCATATCTTTGAAGGTATACTTTTTCGGCTCATTCGATACGAGCTCCGTAAAAACGGAGTTGGCACCGTAGCGGAAGTTTTTGAGCGTGCCGCGCACATCCGTAAGCCTTCGCTTTGCCACAAGGCTGATAGATAGCTGTCGGTCAGAGCTGCCTTTGACAAGTCTTTTGTTTGAAACCTTTGTATTCTCCACATTCAGCTTAATTCCTTGGGATGACAACACAGACGACCCGCTGAATTCGTATCCGTGCCGTGCTCTTAAATAAAAGTCCATAACATACGCATCATCTATGGAACTATAATCCCACTCGGAGGGGATACCATCCCACGGAATGTGATAGCATTTTGCCAATGTCTCCGGATGCATGGAAATCTTGTGGGTGGCACTGGTTTCTTCGGTAAATTCGCCCCCCGCCTGCTGAAGCTTTACGTTATATATGTAGCGTGTACCGCCGACCTTATCGTTCATCTGCACATCAAAGTAGAGACGCTCATAATAAAGGGTTCCCGCATCTGTGAGTTCATAATCCTTCAGCAGATTCGCAAATCTGAAATCATCGTCGTCCGGATCGGTCGCCGACTTGCAGACCCAGTAGAACTCTATATGGTGTTTTCCGATGCGGTCCACATAAAAGTCATACAAATAGGCGTTTTCATAGCCCACTTGCACACCCGGATTGCACAGGCGGCCGAAGAAATGGAATTTGATCCTTCCTGCATCCTTCAGCTTTTGCATCCACTCGGGCATATACAGAATCTCCGCAGACATCTCATAGCCCAGACCCGCCTCCAGATCCCTTACGGTATCGCCGTTCTTCACCTCCTTGAGGTTGAGGTTGTAGCGTATCCGCGGCTTATCGTTGCCGTGATCCAGAGTCAGAATATAGCGGCCTTCTTTGTTGGTTTTTCCGGATATATTCCATTCGCTGCCGATCTTGCCGATGCTCTTGTAATTCTTAAACATCTTCTCCGGGTCGGATTCGCCGTTGCTGCCGAAAAATATAAATCCGCCGGCTCCCCGCTTCGCGTAGACGTTCAGCTCCTCCGCGTTGAGGATCTTGAAGTTATTCATATGGCAGCCCCACGGGGCGGCGTTAAACTTGGGGTTTGCGATATTAAGGTTAACACTCTTGGTGGTGTCGATGGTGAATGTGATCGTCTGGATCAGGCAATTCACATCTCTGTGGCTGTTGCCGCAGGTAATACTCAGCGCGGTATCCTCCAGAACCGATGTGTTTTTCGCCACGATGGCATAGTCGGGGCTGGTTTTCTTGGGGGAATTCTTCGTGAAGATACCGAGCTTTCCGTTTCCAATCAGCTCAAAGGTGCCGCAGCCGTTCAAGCTTCCCTCCGACCGCGCCAGATCGATGACCGCGCCGGTCACACCGTTTTGGGGACAGTAGGCGGTCTTGTTCTTATACCGGGTGCTGTGGCGGAAGGTGACATAGGCACCGTTGGTCAGCAACAGTTTCAGATTGACGCCGGGAGCATACAGGGCAGACAGATCCAGATCGTCGAACAGAACCAGCGTCAGAGACCTTCCCTCAAGCCCCGAAAGATCCAGGAAATCATTCTCGCTACGCGTCCAATACATAAGAATGCCGTTATCGTATGACACAACCCGCTGAAGATTTGTATCGCTCCTATAGCCTTCGCGTAATCCAGAGTTATACCTGCAATCCTCCGGGTCTATATAGACCGAACGGCGCTCCACCTTGCCGTTTTTATAGAAAAAATAGACGTACCCGTAGGTTATCTCCGTTCCCTCGACCAAATTGGTCAGCGCGGGATACGCCGACGAAGAGGCGACCCGTGTTTCCGCGCGGGAGGCTCCGACAGGATTTTCGCTGCCGCTTTCCGCACTGACCGCTATTGAGGAAAGAGGCATCATGCCGACAGCCATGATAACTGCCAGCAGCATGCCGAGCCATCTGTTTCGAATTCTTGTTTTCATTTTTCCCTCCTTGAATAATAACCGTAAAACCAATATCAGAAATTTTTACCTTTACAAAAAGAACCTATGCAATGATTCTCTTTGGAAAAGCAAAAGGGCGGAAACGGATGGCTTCCGCCCCGCCCTTTTCTGATTATAATACGGGTTTAGGTCCGATATTATCTTCCGCTTGTTCTTCTTTTACGCGAATAAAGCGTAATTCCCGCCAAAGCGGCACAGGATACGGACAGCGATACGATCCAAATCAAAATATCAAGACCGTCGCTCGTATCCGGATTGGGATTTACGGGAGCCTTTGCGTTATAGCTGTTGGTGAAGACGATTTCGTCGATCGGGTTGTTGTAGTCGAGTTCTGCGTTCTCGTCATACTTTAAGAATCTCCAGCCCACGATATTTGTGTAGGTATCGGCAAAACCCGGTATCGCATAGAACTTTGTCTCGTCGTAAGCCCAGCCTTCCGAATTTCCCTTTACCTGACGGATGACGAATCCCTCGGAAAGATTGCCCGCAAGAGATTCTCTGATCGTGAAAATGAATTTGCCTTCATAGGTCTTTTCGCCATTGGTCTCAACGGTATCCTGAACCAGCACATATTCGACGGGGGCGCCGAATCTTTCGACGACAAACTTGAAGGTTTCCTTGCCGGGATCCATTTCACCGGTCTTCTTAACGGTGAGTTTGAAAGGAACCTCGACGCGAACGACAGAATCTTCAAGCTGCGGAGCAATTACATATCCGCACTCGGTACAGGTAATACCGTGATCAAGAGTTGCTTCCTCATGATCGGGGGTGTGAGGCATAACGGTGTCATGATGCTCCGCATTGCGGTTGCAGACATGAGCGTGACCGTCGGCTTCTTTATAACCCCATTCTTCGGTGTTGAAGTCGTGATCGTCATTGAGGTCTCTGTACGGAATTGCATCAATCGGATTGCCGTTCATATCAAAAAGCTGATGGCAATCGTCGCAGATCTGATGCTCATCCCAACCCCTTTCGGAGCAGTTTGAAGCCTTTTCGGGAATTAAGTTTTTGTTTTCGTGAGCGCAGGGAGCCGCCTGGACCTTAACGGTGCAGGTTGCCGTTTTTGTTCCTGCCGTTGCGGTAATGATCGCTTCGCCGGGGGCTGCTGCAGTTACTTTGCCCGTAGCGGAATCGACGTTTGCAACAGAGGGGGTGTCAGATGACCAGACTACCGTGTCGGTAGAATCGCCGGGAGTTACGGTTGCTGTCAGACTTGTGTCGATGTCGCCGACCGTAAGAGTCAATTCGCTCTTATTGAGAGAAATACCGGTTGCCGGTTTCGGTGCGGCAGTGACGGTTACGGTCGCGGGGACCACTGAACTTTCCACAATCTCAGTAGTTCCGTCGCATACTTCGTTTTCCTCGATGGAAATTGTCAGTACGGAACCGACAGCAGCGTCGTCGTTGACCTTATACTGAAGTTCAGCGAGAACGATATCATCGGTGCCGCCATAGACAGTCGAGCCGAAGCCGTTTACCATTTTGGAAGATTCCGTCCATTCAACGTTGTCAAAACCGAGAAAAGCTTTAAGCCCTTCGGGTACTTTTCCGGAATCGGCAACATAGGTCAAGCCGGTGTCTGCAATGAAAAATCCCTGAAAAGACGTAAGTTTGCCGCTCGGCGGTGTAAGGATAAGAGAGACGTTGATAACGTCGCCGGGATTTGCCGTTGTTTTGTCCACCTTGACGGTGAAGATACCTTTGTTTGTGTTCTCCTCCGCGAATACCGGCACTGCAGTCGCCAATATTGCAAGGATCATAACGAAACAAAGCAAAACAGATGTAATTCGCTTGTTCATGACCAAGCTCCTTTTCTTTTATTTGCGGGGCATTTTTTCTCACCGGACCGCAGCCTCGCTTAGTTAAAGTCCGGCGGGAGATATATCTCCGTTTTATTTCTCAAGCCTCGGCGTCCGCCGTATGATCACGGAGCGGAAGTCTCGGCATCAAGACAGAATTTTTACCAAAGAAACTTTACTTTTTTGACATGAGAATTTATTTTGTTAACGTCAGCCGTAGTTATATTTCCGTCGCCGTTAACATCCGCGCAAAGGAATTCGTATCCGGTAAGGAGGTTCACCCTCTTTGCGTGGAAATTAGCCTTAAGAACGTCCGCCGTAGTTATCTTTCCGTCGCCGTTGATATCACCGAAAGGATGAATTTTTACGTTCTGTACCGCCGCTTCCGTACCGACCGTCACCGTATACTCACGGGTGACGTGGTTTTTCTTCGACACCTTCATGGTGTAGGTGCCGGCGGCAACCTCCGGTATCTCATAGGCTGCGGTGTATTTTCCGGAACTGTCTTTCGTTCCGCCCGGAACCGTTACGGTGTACATTGCCTCCGTACCGCCTTCGGCAAACAGAGAGAAGGTCACGTCGCTTCCGTCGATAAAACTCTCCGCCTGGCCGCGCAATCCGGCGGATACGGCAAAGGAATATTCGACCGTAAAGGCGGTTCCGTTCCCCTCCGCCTCCGTGACTGTTGCCTTATTTCCGTTCACATAGGCGTCCATTATCTCGGAGTCGGCAAAATAATAACCTTCCTCGCAATCCAGAATCACCTCGAAGCGGTAGGATCTGCCTTCCTCAAAGGGCGTATTCTTTCCCAGCCGAGCCCCGCTTTCGACATCAAACCATGAATAATTACGGACAGCGACGCCGCCGGGCACCCCGATGATCCAATTATTGCTGAATTCAGGGCAGGAACCCGCCCACGGATAGGGCGCGCCCAGAGACAGATAGTCGTATTCGATGAAATCCGGCTCCGGCACAAGATCTATGGTATATGCCTGAGAGGCTGTATCATACGACACCTCTTCATAGTTCGCGGCAATGTCAGAATCGTTATTCATCCGCAGTTTGACGTTCGTGTTGAGATAATAGTGGAATGTGTAATCGTACAGCCACGGACCGTTGCTGAAGGTTTTCCCCTGTTTGCCCGTGCCCACAATCTTTATCCGATAAAGATAGTCGGGATCGATTGCGTCGCCGGGGTTTGTGCCGTAAACGACTCCGTTTTTGACCCGCTGGATCTCCTTTATCTCAAAATCAAAGTAACTGTCTCTCGGCTTGATTTTCACTCCGCCGACAAGACTTCCCGCCCGCAGTCCCGTGACGGTACCCCATGCGTTTTGAATCAGTTCGGAGGGACGGGAAGCCAGGGATACTCCAATGGATCTTCCGTCATTCGCGACCCGGACCGATATATCGTCGCAGTCCCGGTTGAGACCCCGTATCACGACTTTCGGAGGGTTAGTCTTATCGAATTTATAACCCTCAAGCCCCTCCTTGAGAGACACCCGGAAAGCGCGATAGTAATTATCGCCCGGTATCGCGGGAACGCTGCTGTTTCCGTTCAGGTCCCAAATATCCTCGTGTTCCCAATAGCCCTGATTATCCTCGACCGTATACAAAGCGTCCCTGTCCGCAGTGATATCTCCGCTGGTATAATCCCCCTGAACCAAAGGTTTACTGATATTCAGAGAGACGGTGTCGATCGTTTTGGTCCTGTCAACCCATTGCACCACCTTTGCGCCTTTGTAGCCTGTCATAACCGATTTTTTTACCCCGTCGGTCTCCAGCAGGAGGTCATACTGAAGTTCCATCGTGGTCAGAGCGTCCACATTGGATTCATTGATGTAGTAAGTCACCGGGAAAGGCTCGTTCCCCGATTCCGGAACATCGGGATAATGAACCATTCCATATCCCGTGCTGTCGTCGACGAGCATCCGGATATATCCGGTCGAATATTCGTTGGAATAACTGTACCCGCCCGCTCGCAGCATGGAGGACAGCGGATACATCACAAAAGAAACATGATGATCGCTCTCTGCGGTGGTATCCACCTGCGGCGCGCTGAATCCCCGCTCGCCGTACTCTATCGGCTCGCCGTCCAGAAGTACCTCCTTCACGCCGTAGGCATTGGAGATGACCCGCACAATGCTGCCCTGCACGCCGAACGATGTGTTCTGAAAAATCATCATCGGCCCGCCGTTTTCAACCCACCGGCGCATATTGCCCCGCACATACCAGTTTCCGTCGTGCACATCGGTAAAGACCGCGCCGTTTTCACTGATAAGGTGCGGTATTAGATCATCCATCATACTCAGTGCATCATCGAAAGTCGCGCCCGGAATATCGTTATAAAGTAACCGGTAATCCCAGTTTCTGTCATAAAAACTTTGCATCTTCCCGCCTATCACCAGACGGCACTGGTCCAGCTTATCGGTGGTGCGCATGAAATACGCATCGTTGATCTGCATGGGCAGATGATCGAAATTGCTGGCATAGACATCGCCGACCAGGATCAGAGCGATGGACTGCCGGAAAAAGCCGCCGTTTACCACCAGCTCATACTTTCCCAGGTTCTCCGGTGTGGGGGCGCTGTGCAGAACCACCCGGTCGAAGGTGCCGCCGTTGATGGTGACGCTGCCGCCTGCTTCTCCCCGAATGGCTTGCAGCCGGCGGGAAAGATACCGCTCCTCCCTCTCGCCCCGGGGACTGGTCACCTGCGTCAGTACCTCGCCGCCGTTAAAGATCGCCGTACCGGATACACCGATGGCGCACTTCTTATACTGATTATCTTTGGAGGGACACAGCATCTTGACCGTGCCGCTCTCCATAACCAGCGTACCTTCACTCACATTGATAAACTCATAGTAGAATTCCTGATTAAACTCGCCGATCAGGACGCCGCCCCCCACGCTGTCGCGGATGGTCAGCCGGGCATCCTTATGACTTATATTGATCAGATACCCCTGCGCAACCTCCGAATAGTATTTCGCATATGCATTGACGGTGTGTCCGTTCAGATCCAGAACTTTGTCCATCGCCATTGTCATGAAGATGATGTTGTCCTGATGCAGACCGGTGTGTCCGTTCAGGTCTTTTGTTTCAATGTCCGCGACGACCTTCACCACCGAGCATTTTGTCGTGTAGTCCAGCGCTTTTTTTAGCTCCGCCCAGGTAGAAACCTCCACCGTGCCATCTGCCGCGTCTGCCGTCACCGGCGAGAAAGAAGCCGTTGACAGCAGCAGCGCCGCCGCCAGCAGAAAACTCAGCAATTTTCTTTTTTTCATTCTGTTTCACCCCACATCTCTTTTCAATATCTCTGTCACATTGCATAAATCTGATCCATCAGATATTCGGCGGTCATCGAGCCGTAGAAAAACTGGTCGATAATGCCGTTTTTCTTTGCGTCACGGATATCTTTTGCCGCCTGTTTTTCGGTGTTGGAATCCACAATAAGGGCAATCTTGCACTCGGGACACACCTCTTTCACCGCATCCCTCAACTTCAGTCTTTCGCAAAGCAGCCAAGGGGTATAGGCGGTAACTTCCATTACAAGAACGAACGGTTTGTACACTCGGCACAGTTCGACGGTATCCTGCGGGGACTCCGCACGAACCACGGAAATATCATAGTCCGAATTTCTGAAAGCGGTCGCTATGGAATCGCCGAACAGAAAATTCTGCATATCTACCACAACTTTTTGCATCGAACTATCCCTCCTTTTCTTTCTTGATATATCCGATGAATCTGTTTCATCTTTCTCTCCGCTATTATTATATCAAAGGAAAGGGATTTCGTCTGTCCTCAAAATCGAGGACAAAAGATGTCTTAATTGTGAATAAATTGTAACCGCAAAGACAGAACAGCCGTCCCGCTTTCAAAAGCAGGACGGCTGAAATAATATAATTTATCTGATTTGCGGCGTCTTGTCAGGGTTCTTCGGTCTCTTCAAGCCAGCATCCGGGAACGACCATACGTTTACCGACCGCCGCAATCATAAGACGGTTGCGGTTCGTATATCCGGTTTTTTCCAGCATACGGTTAATATAGGTCCTCACCGAGGATTCAGCCACATTCAGTTTTGCGGCGATCTCGGAATTGGTCTTCCCTTCGCAGAGCAGACGCAGGGTCTCCATCTCGCGGTCGGACAGTTCGCAGGAAAGAGTATTGCCGAGCCGCACGGACGGCACGCTGTCCGGCCAGAAGCGCCTGCCCGCAAGAGTTCCGTCAATTACGCCCACAAGGTCACCGGAAGGGGAATCTTTATACCAGAAACTGTCGGCGCCGATCTTTCTTGCCCGATCGAGAAAACGTCCTTCCAACATAGAAGTCACCATAATGATCTTTATCCGCGGATAGAATTTCTTGATCGATTCGGCAGCGGTAAGTCCGTCCGAGTCGTTTTCCGTGCATATATCCATGATGATCAGATCAATGTGTCCCTCTCCGCATCGGCGAAGCGCCGCGTCGGCGCAGGACAGAGTGCCCGCGACTTCGCAATCTTTGCACCTTTCCACACAGGAACACAGATATTTTCTCGCCAGCGCCTGATCCTCGACGATCAGTATTTTTCTTATAGCCATGGTTATCCTCCCGAATTTCCGGATTTCGGTATATCAATCACCAGTGAAAACTCCGGTAAACTCTGCACTGTCATTTTTCCGCCCGATTTTTCGATCCGGCGGCGCAGATTGGTAAGACCTCCGCCCTCCGTGATCTTTTTCTCCGGCGGCTTGCCGTTATTGCGTATCATCACCGTATAACTGTCTTCGTTTTCCCAAATATTTGCATATATCTCGGTGGCTTTGGCATACTGAATGGCATTGTTCAAACATACCTGCATGGCAATGTACATCAATTCCGCCCCGCCGTCCGTCGGCTCTTCGCCCCTTATCCTCACGGCAACTCCGCTGGTTTTTGCGCTGTCGAGCAGTTTTTGCTTTTCCGACAGCCGGATAACATCCCGAAAGGCGATGACTTTCTCCCATTCGCGGCACACAACATCCGCGCCGATACTGTCAAATTCTCCTGCCATATACTGCCTTGTCAACATAATGCAGGAGGCAAGACCGTCGTGCATGGCAGATTTTGCGGCAAGCAGTTCCTTTTCGCGTGCCAACGCCCCGACGTTATCGGAAAGCTGTTTCAGTTTTTCCGAATCCTCCTCAAGTTTCCTGCTGTCGTCGATAAGCTGTACCAAAGCGCGCTGCAACTCCGTAACGTCGGCGGCGGTCAGCTGTATATAGTTCGTTCCGTACCGATCGGTAACCTCCGTTTTTTCAAATCTCCACACGGTTTTATCCGGAAACCGATAGGTATTCTCCACTTCCGGGATACGTACGATCCCTTTCGGAAGATCGGACAGAGCCTCCTCGACCTCGCCGAGATACTGCATATCGCTGTCAAGCAGATATCTGCTCAGTTGATACATCTGCCGGTTGCAGAGAACAATACTGCCCTCACTGTCAAAAAAGCATACGGCGGTGGGAAGTCGGTCAAAACTCTCCTTAATGGCATTAAATCCCATGTGTTTCAATCTATGCATCGTACCGACCTCCTATCAAGGTGCGAATGAGCCACAGCCCGTCCTCCTGATTTACCGTTACATTTGAAGAAATAAGGGAGGTCAGATCGGCTGAACATTCCGCCGACAGATCCATCTCGCTGTCGGACACGGAAATAAACAGAGACTGCAGCCCGTTTATCGTCGTTTCCGCGACGGTTTTCAAAAGATCGAACAGACGCATAACTTCTGCCGAAAGCATGGGCTTCGTTGTATGGTAGACCACGCTGCATTCCGTCCCGCAAACGGTCAGGACGCGCACCGCCTCGTCTACCGTCAGCCGAAGTTCCTGCTGCGGCAGAAACTCATATTCCAGGCTGAGAAAATAGAGATTGGCGCTGCGCTTTATGTAAGTGCCGAGCAGAAGAATTCTTTTCATCAGGTTTTGTATTTCGACAGGCTCTGCGCCTTCGCATTGTTTCAGAAGCTGCCCGATCCTTGTTCTCTGCTTCCCGTATCTTGTCTCTATCTCATCGTAAATACGGTTTTTTTCGGTCAGCTCGTGCAGCTTTTTCCGTACGAGATAAGCCTCCTGCAATTTTTCTTTGTTGTTTTTTATTTCGGTCTTGTTTTCGCTCAGCTTTGCGCGCAGTTCGATCAGCGGGCGCACGTTATCCTGCCAAACGGCATATCCGCCCTTTATCGGCGCCGAAGAAATGCGTATCCCGTTCGGACGGAGGATCCGAAGTCCCTCTTTCGGGCAAACCATATCTTCGCCTGCTGTCCGGGAACGGAGAACGATATCTCCGTTGCGGTCCGCAATACATGCCGCCAGCGTCGTTGCCTCGAAAAGTTCGACATAGCCTGTATTGGACTGTATCATACGGCAGCGTATGCAACTTTCATAAATCGCCGCATATAACAGGCAAAACATTACATTCATATCGCCGAACAACCAGCGTACGGCAGGGATCCCCAACATATACAAAACCCCGTACAGAACCGTTGCGCAGCCTATAATAAACGGTCTGATCTTCTTTTTGCCGCCGCCCGGAATTCGGCTTTTCTTCAAAAGACAGATAAGCGAAAAAAACATACAGGCGACCATCCAGCCGAGGCAAATGAAATACAAAAAACCGTGGGAATAGGAATAATTGTCAGGCACGCCCGGAACTCCGCTGTCGAAAGCAAACATCTGCTGGTGCAGGTCGTTCGTAATAACCAGAAAAAAAAGCGCAGCCGGAACAAGAGCCAAAGCGCCGATTTTTCCGGAGAGACGGAATTTTTCCGACTTTCCGAGAGAAAGCGCAATATACACCCCGAGCAACGGGATAAAAAGCATCGGTAAATAGTAAAGATACCAAATGTACCGTGCCACCGTAAGGTCGGTGACGACTTCATATTTCAGAGTACGCAAAACGAGCCACAAAAGCATCAGAGCCGCCGTCAGACGCATGCAGTGAAGCGCCTGCTTCTGTATGATACGGCGGTCGAGGGAAAAACCCCACAGGGAAAACAGCAGAAGATAAAGCGCCGCGCGGATATGATTCACGTAAACACCGCCGAGGTCGAACATGGAAAGCATACGACAGGAATAAGCCGCCGCAATGATCGTAAAAACAAAGATCGCCGCGAGCAGATGTTTAGTGTTCCGTTTCATTGGGTAAATCTCTCTTTCTCGGTCAGGGAATATCCGGCTGTTGCGCGGCAACTTCCCTGTCGGTTTTTTTCGGCAAGCCGTTTATGAATAGATACTCTTACTCACTCCGACACAAATTCCGTAATACCGTCCGGATCCCGGGGGTTCTCCGTTCCGTCAGTTACGGTTCGACAGGAATCGGTCCGAAAACGGGAAGAGCCGACTTTGACTGTTTGAGAATATAATAACATATTTCTCAACAAAACACAAGTATCCCGCAACAAGACAGATTTATTTCTGCATTTTCACGGGTTGCAAAAAGCCGCATTTGTATCGGAATATATCTTTATTAAGTTCTCTCCGCATTTTTTCTTCCGACAAGCATTTCAATGCGGATATTTATGTTTTCCCCTCTTTTTCAAAAAAACGGGAAGCTCCGTTTTTCGGTCGCTTCCCGTTTTTTTAAGACTGTTTTAAGTTTTCAGCGTTTTTCGGTGATGTCGGATTTTTTTCTTTTTTTGGTGATGCCGAATACGGTCAGGGCGCCGACGCCGCCGACAAACAGCAGAGCAAACCACAGCAGCGGACTGCTGTCGCCGGTCTGCGGAGAAGAGGTATTGCCGGGTCGGTCAGCCGAGCCGTTCCCTGAACCGGTCGCGGGAATTTCAACGGACGCTTTCTTATAGCCGCAGACGGTGCATTCTTCGTGCTTACAGCCTTTTTCGGTTGCGGTTGCTTCCTTGTCGGTAACCCACCTGAAGGTGTGCGCCGCCGTGTCCGCCTTGTCTCCGCAGGCACATTCGTGCCAGTGGTTCGTTCCGTCATGCTTCCACGCCGTACCGTAACTATGCGTATGGGGTTCCGCCGTCGGCGTAATCGTTTTAACATTGGGAAGACTCAGGTATCCGTCTGTGGCGGGAACCGCTGTCACTGAGTTTCCGTTCACCGTAGCGGCGACTTCTCTGCTGAAGTCATATCCCCTTTCCGGCAGCAGCATAACGGAATATACATATTTTTTTCCGCTTTCAAACGTAGTAACGGTCGGCAAAGTGCTGTACGCCCCGCCGTCGGAATACCATGCGGCAACGGGCACATCGTTTTCATCTAACTCTTGCCAGTATTCATTGGCAATCCGGTATTTGCCCTGATCGGCGGCTGCTACGGCAGCTGTTGCCTGCGGAGCGTCTCCCGGTTTGTAGGAAAGGGTTGCGCCGATGATTTCAACGGCGGTGATTACCGAATCGTCAGGATATTCAGAGATCTGCTTAAAATGAGCCGTGAACGTCACGTCGCTTTTCACGGTAATTCCGTTCTGTATTTGATCAGAGGAAAGAACGGTGCCGGCAGGAACGGCAGTATCGCTGCCGACCGGGTAGACGGCAGCATCGGCTGTCCAGTAGGCGAACTCGTATCCCGAATTCGGAAGCAAAACGTCGATGATGCTGCCGGTAAAGCCGAGAGCCTCTGTCCCGGATACGTTCAGCTTGTAGTAGTAGGGCTTGTTAACTTCATCGTCAATGCCATAATACACAAACGGGATCCGGTCGTTTTTAGTCATGGTTCCGTAATCTCCGGGGTAAAATTTAACGGCATACGCTCCGGATTCCGCAAACGCCGTTATAGGCAGCAGCGACAGCACCATGCAGAGAGTGAGCAGGACGGTCAGCAGTTTTGTTTTGAATATTTTTTTCTTCATCATCTTTGTTTCCTTTCTTACAGTTTTTCTCCGCATTCGGAGCAGAAGGCGCTGCCCGGCTTCACGACCGCGCCGCAGTTCGGGCACTTTTTGCCGAGCTTTGTTCCGCAGTGATCGCAGAATTTTGCATCGGCGGATAGCTGCTCCTTGCAGTTCGGGCATACGATCATGCCTGCCGCCACAGTCTGACCGGCTCCGGTCACGACCACGGGTTTTCCGCCGGACATAATGACGTTTTCTATCACCTGAAACACCTCGCCGGGGAGCTTTTTCTGCTTGAGCGCACCCATTCCGGCGGTTATCGCCAGCGGCCATGCCACAAACAGACCGATGGCGCCTGCTCCTATTTTATCCGACCACTGACCTTCGCCGACGCTGACATTCAGTTTGTCGCCCATCACCGCCATCTGCACGGTAAGAGCCAGCCGCATTCCGGTAAGAGTTTTCCAGCCGTCCTTCGGCTGGCTTGCCTGCATGACATAGCCGTCCGTTGTCTGTGAACTCTGAACCTCCATGCCTTTTTCGGTGCGGAAGAAGTTTTCCAACCGGGTAACGATCTGTGACACCTCTGTGCCATTCAACATAAATACTCTTGACTCATTCATTTTGATTGCCTCCGTTCTGAATTTTCAAACAGGTTGTTTTTGGACAGATACCTTGTTTATCTCAAGTTCGTTTTCCAAATGTTGCGATACGCTGTCGGCTATGGCAGTCGTTGCCCGCCGGATACCGGCATCCGACAGTCCCTCGCATGGGTGAACCATCGTTACGGTCAGGTCCGTGTCTGTTTCCCGTTCATTTACGGAGATAGAAAACCGGTTCAAATTTCCGTATACCGACATCTCCGCCGAAATAGTTGATGCTTCTGTTTTTTCATATTCTGCACTGTTTTTATCCAAAACTTCATAAACTGCGACGATCACAGATTGCCGATTGTACGGCAATGTTCTCTTTGTTGTTTTGCTGTCCTGCGGAATGGATTGCTGCACATTCATTATCTGACCTCCTTTTTATTACCGTTTCGTTGCAAACCATTCTTGAATCTTTATTGCTTTTCAATATAGCCGCTGATGGGCTCGGCATACATATTGTCATCGGTCACGGGCTGATACCGCTTGCCGTCGTACACATCGGTAAAGCCGTTGGTGGCCTTATATATTTCGCCGGTCTCGGTATCATACACGCGCTCATAACCGAGGATTGCATCGCTCTGCTTCTGGCTCATAATATCCTGACTTTTATTGCGGCTCTCCCAGGAGGACATGAAGCCGTCCATGGTCACATTGAAGTTCTGACTGATCTGTTTGGCAAGGGCAACCTTTTCATTGCTTGCCTGATTGGCGGCGCTGACAAAGCTGTCGGAATACTGCAGTGTTTTGAAGCAGTCGGTCAGCACGCTTTCCCACTCGATAAAGGAGTCCTTCGCCGCGGTAACGGCAACGACATTGTACGACATATAATAGCCGCCGTCCGCCGCCTGCAGCTGATAGCCTACCACATTGCCGCCGGAAATCATATAACTGCCGAAGTCCACGACAGAGGCGGCAAACAGACCCTCGCCCTCTTTGCCGTTGTCCGTAAATGAGGCGCGAAGCTGCTCGTCGCCGAGGGCGGAGGACTTCATCGGGCTGGCGGAGGGATAGCGTTCGGTTACCGTAAAG
This sequence comes from uncultured Eubacteriales bacterium, assembly GCA_934501435.1. GTDB lineage: Bacteria > Bacillota > Clostridia > Oscillospirales > UBA644 > Geddesella. The sequence goes on along the minus strand of CAKSTW010000005.1, from coordinate 148,520 downwards.
TTATCAAACCGGGGGAAGGTATATCCCGAATAAGCAGGCTCTGCCTCCGCCGCAAATGCCGCATACTGCGAAAATATTTTGAAAAATCCTTCGGTGGACGGGTTTTCAAGCACGACGGCCTTGGTGAAAATTGCCGCCTGCGTATTGCCCGCGTTATAGTTCTGCTGCCAGGCATCTTTACCCGCCTGACTGTGCAGCAATATGTCGGCTTTGAGCAGCACAAACATCTGATTGAGCGGCTCGTTCGGGTCGCTTATCCGAATGCTGTGGTAGATATTCGTTCCGCCTGTAGTCACCGTCCAGCCCTTGGGGATGGTAATGCTGAAATCGGCGGTTTCGTACATTTCGGTCTGCACGGCTTTTGCCGCCGTTTCGGTAATTTTGACCCCGCCCTCGGTTTTGGTCTTTGTGCCGTCATCGTTGACGGTGGTTTTAGAGCCGCAGGCAGCAAGGGATATTACAGCGGCAAGAACAATGGCAAGGAGAGTGCTTGCCTTAATAGAATTTTTCATGGTTTTTCCTCCGTTCAGTGCATCAGTTCGGTTATATCCGGCGGTATTTCAATATTGTTGGCGCTGTATTTGCCATATTCGTTCTCCGCCGGAATGATTTCGGTAAGCGGCAGGATTTTATTATCCGTTGTTATCGCCGCCGAATGGGTTATTGTTGCAATCTCGTCATAATACGCGGTCAGCTTCTCGATCTTCTTGAGTCGGTATCTGTCGCCGCCTCCGAATTTAGGCAGATACTCCGCCGCAGTACCGTCGTTGTTTGTGGTTTTATCGGTATAATCCGTGTTGTTGTCGGGAATCGCATCGTAAACCAACTTATAAAAGGCTTTGTCGGTCACTAGGATATTGCCGTTAAACAGGGTGATTATTTTTTCGCCTTCCGACATTGCCGAGCAGTTTGCCTCCCATATGATAACTCCGCGGTTTTTATCGTCGAAATAAGAGGTAATTCCCGCTGTTACATCCTTGTTCTGCTTTGCGGCGTAGATGTAAAGCCTGCCGTCGGCTATTACGGTGCGGCTGTCGAAGCGGGTTATTCTGCTTCTGAAATCGGGTATCTCTGAAAGCGTTTTCCCGTCTGCGGAATATTGATAGGTATGCTCAAAGTATATCATACCGAACTGCGATTCCTTTGCGGCATACGGGCCGTTATTCGACGGAGCTTCAAGCGAAAAACGTCTGCCGTCTGAAAAAATCACATCAAGATCGGCGCCGTTAAAATCACGGGAATGCAGATATATCGGATTTGCCGTATCCGGCAGGCTGTATATCTCCATGCAGTTCTTTCCGTTCGGCAGCGCGGAATCCGTGCTGAATTTATATAATTTACCTCCCGAAAGGAAAACGCTTGTAAGCTCACCCTTCGCGACAGCCGGATCCGTGTCGGTGAAAACGGTATCGAAGTTGAGAAGTTCCTCGCCGCCGACAAAGGTTTTGTAGTCCGATCGGTCATACGGTATGCCGCGCTCCTTTAAGAGCAACTGCTCAAGATTTACCGGATCCGCCTGCGTGGAAGCATTCATCGAGTTGTCAGGATCGGGGGGTTCCGTTCCCGACGGCTGTTTCGCACAGCCGCACAGCGCCATGATCACAAGCAGAAAGACCGCCAATAATTTGAAAGATAAGTGACTCCACCGACATCCGGTCGGGCATAAACTGTTGCACCGCATTGGGATTCCTCCTAACTGTCTTTGCTTATAATTATATTGGTAAAGGACTGTTTTGTATATAAGGGAAGTCCGCCAATCTGCGAAAACGGGGTGGCGGACTTCCGCCATTCGTAAAAATCAGCCAAAATGCCGCCCTTTTTTCTGAAAAAGAGTAAAAAAAACACCTCCCATCCGTGTGGGAGGTAAGGATACTGTCTGTTATATGGTGTTGTAAAGAGAAATCAGCCCGATACGGGATTTCGCGCCGGTTTTTTCATATATTGCGGATACATACCGCTCCAGGGTCCGTCTGGACACATACAGATTGTCGGCGATCGTCTGCAAGCCGTCCTCGGTGTTTACAAGCAAGCCGAAAACTTCGGTCTCCCGCGGAGTCAGAGAGAACCGTTCCGAAAGCCTGTGAAGTTTTTCGCCGTTTGCAATACTCCTGTCTGCGGAGAGCCTTTCGAAAAAAGATCGCCGCCTGACGGTATAAACAAGCGCGGAGACGCTGGCAAGCGCAAACAGAAGCAATTCGCCGGTTATGATGGCGATATTGTTGCCGGAATGGAGCAGCGCGAGGGAACCGCCGGAAATTGCCACGGCGATCAGGTTGTTTACGGCTCTGCCGAGTCCCGCCCACAGTTCCGGCATTTTCGTATAGCGGGCGATCTCCATAAAGGAGGAGGTAAAGAAAACGACAAAAAAGCCGGCGGACAGATAAAAAATGATAAGTCCGACAGTAAACGGACCGGCAAACTGAAGAACCACAAGGCAGGTCGCAGACAGTATCATAACGCAATACATGATCATGCCCATATATTTTCTGCCTGCAATATCAAACAAAAAGCCGGCGAAAAGTCCGCTGAACGCAAGAAGAATTCTCGGCCACTGCCCGATATTCACCACGCCGTTTGCATGGTATAAGGTGACGGCATTATCCATTGTGCTGAAAATGCAGGTCAGCAGCGCAACGAAAAAAATAAGACTTATAACGATTTTTAAGCTGCTCTTTCCGCTTTTCCCCGACTTCTCACCCGTATCATCTTTTACAAAAACCGGAACGATACTGTTCTTCTCTGCCCGTATCAGCATGACTGCCAATAAGAGTATAAAGGCGGAAAGAATAACCGCTTCAAAAGTCTCTGTATGAATCAAGTTATTGTTTGCGATCTGCAGCAGAACTCCGAGCATATAGGAAATGCCCGCCAGCCGCGAAAGATAGGTGTTGTCCTCCAGCAGACAAAGCGATTTGTAAAAAACCGCGCTTCCGAACGCGCCGAGGATAAGAAACAGTAAAAGTCCCATGCACATTGTGAGAGCGTAAGCGCCGTGGCGGCAAATAACAAAAAGACATGCGGCGGATATGACAGCCGCGCCCACAGTGACCGCCGACTGCAGCTTTCCCCTGCAAAACCGACAGAAAAGAGGATAAAGAACAAATCCGATCACACTTATTCCGAGCGCATAGTTCTGGGCAGTCACCGACTGATTTCCCGAAACGGTGCGGGAAATCATATTTACAAACAAAAATTCCGCCCCTAAAAAAGTAAACGAAAACAGGCTCATCAGTACGACAGCCTTTGTATAGGGAATTCTGTTTTCCTTATTAAAGGCGTCGCTTTGCCTGATTTTTTTCAAAACGCTGTTCATAATCAAATCCTCTTACCGAATGCCTGACGCGAATTACGCAATGCCGTTTTACGGTTTATATCCATACCGGAGACCCGATAAACGGGAGTTGTTCCGAAAACGGGAACAGTCCTCTTTGGCTGTTGAAAATATAATAACATATTTCTCAAAAAAACACAAGGGGCTGCAAAGAGCGGATTTATCCCGGAAATGCCGCCGCGGCGGAAAAATAAAACGGCAGGCCCGCGAACCCTGCGTTTCCGAGCCTGCCGCATGATGTTTTGCGCTCTGTTATTCGGCAGAACGCTTTTTCTTTTTGCCGATTGCCGTCATTCCGATCACAGCGCCGCCGCTGATAAAGAGCAGCGCAGACCACAGCAAGATTTTGCCGTTATCGTCGGTTTGAGGAGATTTCGGCAGTTTCACCGTCACGGTCATCTCTGTGGTGTTGCCGGCTTTGTCGGTGACAACTATTTTCTGCTCGCCGTCTGCGGGAGAGAGAGTAAAGCTGCCGTTTTCGTCAAGCTCGATCTCCTTGCCGTTTACGGTGACGGTATCCACATATTTCTCGGTGATCGTAACCGTCTGCGCCTCGCAGTAGGTCTTGCCGTTTTCTATGCCGGTGATCACGGGGCTTGTTCCGTCCAGCACGATACCGTCCGAGCAAATGTAGTCCGTATTGCCCGCCGTATCGGTCAGTCTGACATAGATAATATACTCGTTATCGGGGTCGATACCGAACGGTGTGGTGTATGCTGTAAATGCAGCACTTGCAAGTTCCGTTTCGGTCAACTTTTTAGCCGACAGCAAATATTCGATCTTAACGGCATCACCGCTGTTGTCGGCGGCGTTTATCGTCACCGTTTGCGTGTCCTTAAAGAACAGACCGAAGGTGATGTTGTTGAGGAACGCTTTCCAACTGTTCCCGCTGATTTTAATTTCGCCCGTGGGCTTTTCTACATCTTTCCATTTCGCCGTAATTGTGATGTTTTTCGCAGGCATAGTCGTGGGAATTTCCCTGTCCCAGCCCATAAAGGTATAGCCCTCTCTTGTCGGTGCGGCAGGCGCGGTAATATTCGTTCCGTAGTCCTGTGTAATGGGCGCGATCTCGCTGCCGCCTGCCGTATCAAAGGTAATGGTGTGCTGATTGACTTCCCACTGTGCGGTGACAGTCATATTCTCGGCAGGCATGGTCGTGGGAATTGCCTTATCCCAACCCATAAAGGTGTAGCCCTCTCTTGTCGGGTTGGCAGGTGCGGTGATCGCCGTGCCGTAATCCTGTGTAATCGGCGCAATTTCGCTGCCGCCTACAGTGTCGAAGGTGATGGTGTACGAATTAACCTTCCACTTCGCCGTGATGGTCACATTTTCAGCGGGCATGGTTGCGGGAATCGCTTTGTCCCAACCGATGAAGGTATATCCTTTTCTTGTCGGGTTGGCGGGGGCGGTGATCGCCGTGCCGTAGTCCTGTGTGATGGGGGCGATGGCACTACCGCCGTTGGTATCAAAGGTTATCGTGTATTTATTCGTGTTCCAAACGGGATAGAGCGTCAGCGCCGCGTTTTGCGTATAAACGTCTTCAAAGCCATACACCTTTTCGCCGCCGTCCACGGTCGCCCAGCCGGTCTGGGTATAGCCTGTGCGGGTGAACAGCTTGCCGCGCAGCGTGAGGATATCGTTATAGAATTTGATATCCGTTACCGCATTGCCGTTGCCGTTTTCTCCGGGCTGATAGGTCACATCCCAAGCGCCCGTGATACGCACATAGGTCTTGCCGGAGAACAGCGGGAGGATGGCGTTGAACCGCTCTCTGAGTGCGTTGCTCAGTGCGGAAATCTCTTCATATGTCAGCGTATTGTCATCCGCCAGATAGCGCTGATACAGTTCCTGCATTTCAGCGGAAAGCTGGGGAATAACAGCCTCTGTGGCGTCCTGCGCCGAAGAGCCCGTGAACAGCCGCACGCCGTCGCCCATATACAGATCGCTGAGATACTGATTCCGGAACGTAATAGCCTGCGTATCGCCCGTTACGGTAAGCGAGCCGCTGTCTATAGAAAGATAGTATGCTGTCAGCCCGTCCGCCATGGTGACGCTTCCGCCGCCGTACTGGGTGTATTGCCAAAGCGTCAGTGCGCCGTTCAGCGTCAGCGAGCCGTCGCCGAGGATGGAAAGAGTGTCCCTGCTCATGCTGATTCCGTTCAGGCTTCCGACGGTATTCTTTCCGTCCGCCGTGATAAAGAGCGGGCTTTCTTGTCCGATATACTCTTCGCTCAGGCGAACAGAGGTCAGGTCTGCGTTTTTGAGCTTCAGATTCGGAAAAACACTGCCGTACTTTTCAAGCTTGCCGGTCGAATAAATTCCCAAAATATCCTTGGATGTCAGATTCCCTGATTCCTCAAGAGAAGAAAGGCTTTTGCCCTTTGGAAGAACAAAGGAGGCAGTCCCGTCGCCGAAAATATCGGTATAATTGTCCGGTGTGACCTCGACTTCGCCGTTGCCCCGATCCAAAAACAGACCTAAGCCGCCATAGAAAGCGTAAAGCTCCGAAACATCCGCCGGAACGGTATCGCCGGACTTATAGAAGTTCCAGTTTTCGTCTACCCACCGCATGGGTGTGTCGGCAGAGATGTCGTCGTAAAGGGGCAGTCCCTCGGCAGAGGGCGCTTTGAAGCTCTCACCCTTTTTCACGATGATGTTGATGCTGTTCTGCTGCTCGCCGGGCATATAACCGGCCGTGATCAACTCAACCGCCTTCAGGCTGTCGGCGGCCAGGCCAGTCGGCAGCTCCAGGACGGGACGGTAGCCATAGCCCGCTTCGGTGCTCGATGCACCTGCGTAGGTATAGAAGTAAGCCGAATCATGCCCACGGATAGCAGGCTTATCTTTTACGTCAAGGTATCCTTCCTGTCCAAAGCTATATATGTCCTTCCAATTCTTGATGTAGCCGCCTGTATTGTCAAGACGGTCCTGTTTTGCTTTGTCAAAAATGGTGTCCCACTCATTATTGATCGGAGCACCGCGCTTTGTTTCGGCTCCGCCCATAGAAGTTCTTCCAACAGACGGAGCGCGGAGGGTATAGTCAATGCCGCCGCTTGTGTAAGTCTTGCCGAAGATCATCCCCTGTGCGTTCAGATCGTTCCAACTTACGGTGTGGGTCACATTATAATCCACAATAAACAGGCTGTGCTCATAAGCGTCTGTATTCTTGTCTGAGACACCGGTGCGCTTATAAGCGTCCACCGTGCCGGCATAGGTGAAAGGCACATAGTGCATTGTTTTGTCCGGCAGAACATCGTTTGCCGTGCCGGGAATGTTCATCGCCGAAAGGTCGAAATAGTATCTGCCGCCGGGGGTGAGGGTAAACTGTTCGTCGATCTCGTCCGTCAGCTTCACTTCCCGAAGTGCGCCGGCATAGTCGGTCTTATGATCGCCGTTAAACTGCTCGTTGAACACGCAGAGCGTCTTGCCGGTCATGTCTATGCCGGTCAGGTCAATCGCTGCCCTGCCGCGTGTACCGTTTGTCGTGCCGTCCAGCTGCACAACGCGTGTATAGCGGGAAATGCTCCCGTCCGCATCCTTAATAACGGCAGATATATATTCATTATCGCCCACTTTTGCGTTCTTGTATTCGACCTCCAGCACACTACCGTTGACCAGCACCGTCTTTGCCGTAAAATCGTCGCGGTCGCTGTCATGCAAGGTCAGCTTCCATTCATCTCCGGCGTATTCGGCGATCGGGGTCGTTAAATCTGCAACTTTTCCGTGCTCGGCAGCAGATATAAAGAGAACGGAGGACAGATCCAGCTCCATGGCAGGCCGCACGGCAGCATCGTAGTCCACATTGCGGGCGCTGCCGCTTCTGCCATCGGTATGAATCGTCCACGATCCGTAGCCGTAAACCTCATTGGAAGAACGCGTCCACCACTGTGCAGCGTACTTGCACGAATTTCTGTACAAAAAAATACTATCCTCGTGCGACAAGACCCAGAGCTTCTGCGCTTTGACCTCCTGCCCGGTGATTCCCTTGGTGATGTCCTTGGGGCGGATGACCGCCTGCTCCTTTTCGGGGATCGCCTCGGCCAGGGAAACCATTTTCTGCTGCAAGGTGCTTCCCGCATACTCATTGGGCTTTCTCCATTGCGACATATCGGACGGGTTGTTGGCATAATAACCGTTGTCCTCGCTGTAGCGGCTTGCATTTTCAAACGGCACGGCGCTCCCCGTGCGGAACGGGACATCTCCGAAATCATTGTTTACCGCAAGCAGGGTAATGATGGGCGCATTATTGCTTTCGTCGGTCTTTCGGCCGATCACCCACCATTCATGCCCCGCAAAGGACAGCCTGCTTTGGTCGATCTTTAATATGCTTTGGGCGCTCGTACCGGGCAGAATGGCTTTTGCACCGCCTGCGGCAAAAACCGTTATCGGCACAAGGCATAGCACCATACAAAGAGTGAGCAGGATACTGAGTATTCGTTTCTTCATTTCTTACTACCTCCGTTTTCGTATATGTCGGCTCAGTCAAGAGTGATTATGGTAATAGTACCGCTGAAGCCATTGAGATAAGTATTGTATGCCGAATTTTCAAACCTCAACTGCAATGTAATATCTTTATTTGACGCATCATACATTCTGCTGAAATTAAAGGAATGTTGATCATTGGTATACGGTATTTTTGCCCCGTCCCTTTTTATTCGTGTAAGCTCCCTGCACAGATTGTCATCATACCCGTCTGTCATCTGAATAGAGTAATTGCCGCTTTTGTTAGATTCGTTTGAACCAACCTCGAGAGAACCGCTTATGCTGACACTGTAAATATGTCCTTTTTTGAGTGTAATATTATTCCTGTAGGATGAAATCAAGCCGCCCTTGTTTATTTTTTCGTAGACAGTAATATTGACACGACTGTTATTCAGTACGGCACTCGGAGAGTTTGCCTCTGCATAAAAATATCCGGAGCTTCCGCCGTTCTGACCGGGGTCGCCCTTGTCGCCTTTGTCACCCTTTTCGCCGGGGTCACCTTTGTCGCCCTTGTCTCCCTTTTCGCCGTCAACACCGTCCTTACCGTCGGCTCCGTCCTTGCCGTCAAGACCTTTCAGAACCGAAAGGTCGTACAGGTTCAGCCATATTTCATCGCCGATGTAGCGCCATTGCAGGGTGTTTTCGCTTACGCGGAATTCCGGCGTTTTTCCGTTTGCACCGTCAGCGCCATTCTGTCCGGCAGGTCCTGTGATATCGGCTATCGCAACAAGATTCTGCCACTCGTCGCCCTCGTAACGCCACTGTATGTAGGTTTCGGCTCGCTGCACCTCTATGTTTTTGGCGTTAATTCCGTCCTTGCCGTTTTTTCCGTCGGCTCCGTCTTTACCGTCAACGCCGTTCTTTCCGTCTTTTCCGTTTGTCCCGTTTATTCCGTTCTTGCCGTCGATGCCATTCTCGCCGTTCTCGCCGTCCCTGCCGTTTTCTCCGGCAGCGCCCGTAAGCTCGGTAAGCGCCACAAGGTCGCGCCATTCTTCTTCGGCGGAGTATCTCCATTGAATTGCAGTGCCGCTGTTTCGCACCTCCGGCAATGCGGCGGCGTTGGTTTTTGCCGTTTTGCTCAATCTTATGGCAAGCACAATGCAAAACACCAAAAGAGCGGCGCAAAGCGCCAAAAGTGTACCTGTAAGTAGTTTTTTCCCTGTTTTCATCTTCTTTCCTCCGTTTCGGAATTGTTATCACGGCGGAATTTCGCACCGATATTCACGCCGTAAATAAGCGGCGGTTGACAGGCTTATGTCTGGTTTGCTTTGTATTTATCCGCAAACAGGGCGACCCCCTGCTTTAAGACCTCCATCTGGGATTTCAGGTAATATTCGTCCTCAAACATGGCGTAGTGCACGCAGGCACGGACGAATATAAAAATCAGCGGCGTGATCACCGTATAGGGAATACCGATCTTCGGCTCCAGCCGCTTGGCATACTCGGTATAGCGTTCGTTCACGCCCTCGAAAAACTTTTTGCCGTGTTCGATATATTTCGGATGAGTATATATCTGATACATCAGGCGATATTTTTTTCCGTGTTTTTTTGCCGTCCAGTAGGGAACCTCTTTCACAAACCTTATAACATCCTTGGGGTCGGTTGGAGCCATCTCCATAAAATCGTCCTCGACCTTTTCCATACAGTATGCAGTTGATTCGATGATCAGCTCATCCACGCTTCTGAAATACGAATAAAGATTTCCCGTCGTGCAGCCGCACGCCGCCGCCAAAGCCTTGATGCCCGTACCCGTCAGCCCGTTTTCAGCATAACATTCAAAGCATTTTTCCATCATTTCACGTTTACGCTCATTATGCTGTTGCTCCGTTACTTTCATATAAGTCGCCTCTTTTTTTAATTACTGACTAATCAGTCAATATTAGTATATCATATTATCCGCAAAAATGCAACAGCGATCTCCCGTATGCAAAAAATATATTCATACGGAAGCCGGGCGCTATCTGTCCGGCGTCATAATATCGCCCTCAAAGCCGATATTTTCCCCGAAAAGAGCCGCGCCGGGCTATAAAATATGCAAAAAAAATGCTGAAACCCCTTAAAAAGCAAAAGGTTTCAGCGTGTGTTCCGCGCCGTGGAGAAATTACGTGACCGCGCGACGAAATGACAGTGTTTATAATACAAAGCAGGTCAAGCGACAGTCCACGCCATGCCCGTATGATATTTTCGCTCAGACAGAGCGGAGGTGACAGATATTATATTCGCCGTTTACACTCGCGAAGCGAATATCACCCGACGAAGTCGGAATGTAATCAATTTCGTAAGAAAATGTATGTAATCAATCCGAAAAGAACTTCGCAAAGTTATAACATACGCCTGACGGCGGTTACATACCCGCTTATGCGGGATTATATACCAATCCTTCGGATTGGATAAAAAAAGACAGCCAAACGGCTGTCTTTTTTTGTGCCTGCGCGACGAAATCACACAATGCGTTTAAGCCTTAAACACAGCCCTTTCTTCCTAAGTTATGTCCTATTCATATTTGTATTAAAGAGACAAAACAGCACAAACAGTGTAAACAAATCATCCTTGTTTTTCCCTCTGTGGAATAATTATGTCAACATCTTCTTTGGATATTGAATCGTGTTCCTTTCTATCTGAATTGAATCATGCTAATAAGATATGTCGTTTATTCAGAATGGATTCTTTATGCGTCAGCTCTATAAAAACAGGCTGTCCTTGATCGGCATTTTTCATCCGTAAAACAATTTTTAATATATCTGAATCGCATAAACGCTCGATTAAAGTCATTCTTCTTTTTCAAATACGTGCTTTTCTGTTATTTCCTGAGATAACAGAAAAGCCTGTAACTCCGGTTTCTTATTTAATAGATAATATGATTGGGGCACAACAAAGTTTTTAAACTTCGTGCGCAATTTTTCCAATGTCACTTCTTTTATCTCGCACATATCGATTATTGGAATCGCATATCCTTTACCCTTATTTAGATATTCCATCATGCTCTCATAAGAATTAGGATTAATTTTTTCAGAAATACGGCTTATTTCTTCAGAAGTACCATATATAGGCTCACCAAATGTGATTATCCCTTTTATAGCTTTAACACTTTTTGAAACATAAATAAATGCTGTAGTACCGTTCTTGCAATATTGTTTTCTAAATTCATATCGTTTTCTGCCAGCTTTTATTTCATTATAATATTTTTCTTGTAATGACATTAATACATAAGTAGTATTATCCCCAAACAAACTTAACTGTCTATCATTCATTTTCTGTTCCCTCCAATGCTTTAAAAAACAAATCGAAATAGGCGATTGAATAGTTTCGGAAAAATCGCTTTGGTTCGTTAACCCATTGACAAGCAAGTTCCCAGACCAAATTAATTCCTTGTGCTGAATACTTTTTCTTAAACACTCGATAATCATTAAAAGCTTGATTAATATTTTCATAATCATTTAATTTCATATATAACGATTTTGAAAATTTAGCTCCAGACCAATCCAAAATCATTGGTGTAAAGACTCTAATTGGAAGATTCTTTTCCCCTAAGGCAACAAGCTCTTCACAACATGATTCGAGAATATATCCACCTATTCGTCTCTCATATTTGTCGGGACGAAAGAGCACCATCGCATCATCCGTATATCTTTTTGTGAATCTCTATACGGTCGTTCCTGCAAACGTTTGATACATCCGTGTGAGCCGATTGCAATAATACTGTTTTTCGGTGCACCGGCACAACAAAACGGAAAAGTCCGTTCATCTCCCCACCGCACATTTACAATTGTCGGAATACCGTTATCTTGTAACCAACAACCGATAGCACGATTTCGATATGTATTCCATTGTTGCATGACAAGTGGCATATCTCGGTATATGCTAAAATCCGGAGTAATAACACCTTTGTACTTTTTCAAAATCGAAATGTACTTCTGCGGATTGCTCCACACCAGTTCAAAGCCTGTATCATCCTCATAAAAGTGCACGAAACAATCATAGTCCTTACCACCAACCGCCTTTGAAAAAGGAATCAGTCTTTGCGGAACGCAAAGGTTGATTTGTTAATACCGATTCCTTAGTTTTGATTTTAGTATCACGGCAAAGAAATACAATTTGCTTGGCAAATTCTTTTGATTTATAACGCAAAATACTGTCAGGCATTATTATCCATACCAGCGAATTATATCATAAAAATTTTCATCTGTAAAGAGATAGTGATATGCCTCGCCGCGCTCGGCGTGATATTTTGCCGACGCAAAAGTGATATTGTGCCGTTGGCACAGTGATATTATATTCGCCGCTTACACTCGCGAAGCGAATATCACCCGACGAAGTCGGAATGTAATCATTTTCGCAAGAAAATGTATGTAATCAATCCGAAAAGGACTTCGCAAAGTTATAACATACGCCTGACGGCGGTTACATACCCGCTTATGCGGGATTATATACCAATCCTTCGGATTGGATAAAAAAAGACAGCCAAACGGCTGTCTTTTTTTGGAGGCGCCACCCAGATTTGAACTGGGGAATAAAGGTTTTGCAGACCTCTGCCTTACCACTTGGCTATGGCGCCTTATCGTTATTTTATGCGGATAAGGAAAAGATTATTACTTTTCCTTATTTCCGGATAAAAAAATGGAGCGGAATACGGGGCTCGAACCCGCTACCTCAACCTTGGCAAGGTTGCGCTCTACCAGATGAGCTAATTCCGCGTAATATATGACCCTGTCGTTACCGCCGAGGTCATATGGTGCCTCCGGTCGGAATCGAACCAACGACACGAGGATTTTCAGTCCTCTGCTCTACCAACTGAGCTACAGAGGCGTAACCCTTTCGGGTTGGCGACTCGGATGGGGTTCGAACCCACGACCTCCGCCGTGACAGGGCGGCGTTCTAACCAGCTGAACTACCGAGCCGAATATCTTTCGCCGAAGCGTGGTGGGAACAACAGGGCTCGAACCTGTGACCCTCTGCTTGTAAGGCAGATGCTCTCCCAGCTGAGCTATGCTCCCGGATCGCTTTTCGCTACCGAAACACCACTGTTTCTTCGCTGTCGGCTTATATAGAATACCACAGAAAGGGTTCTTTGTCAAGACTTTTTCGCAAAAAAAAATGTAAACAAATTGTAAACAGAAACCGTTGCAAAAATACAGAAAATATGCTATACTATAATAAGGTATTTTACTTTGAAATAAAGAATTATTTTTATGAAAAGATACAAGGTTCAGGCGGAAACTCATATATCGAGTTATCCCCGTTCGGCAATATCCGCGGCAAACGCTTTAATTCTGATTTTAACGAAACATTCCGACAGAAAAACGATAACTGAATAAAAATATTCGGAGGAAAAATGGAAAAAGAAAACGCATTTATCGACGGGGCGATTTCCGTCAAAGCCGTAATAGAAAACGAAAGCAGACCCGTTTTCGGTCTTTACATATCGGAAAAGAAACTTGACGACAGAAACATAAGATACATTATTTCACAGGCAAAAAAGAAAGGGATAAATCCCGAAATCGTTTCAGCGGACTTTTTTGAAAACGACATTTTCGGAAAGACGAACGGAGGGATCGCGGCGGAGGTCGGAGAGAGAAAACTCGCGAACGCCGAAGAGCTTCTTTCGGGCAGAAACCCGTTCCTCGCTCTTATCGAAGGGGTTGAAGACCCTTACAATTTCGGGTCGGCGCTGCGTTCCCTTGCGGCGGCGGGTGCGACCGGGATAATTCTTCCGCAGAGAAACTGGCTTTCAGCCGCCGGAACCGTAATAAAATCGTCGGCGGGAGCCTCGGAAAAACTCCCCGCGGCAGTTCCCGAAGACCTCGGCGAATTTCTGAAAGAAGCGAAGAAAAAGGGCTTTGAAATCATTGCGGCAGAGCGAAAAAACGCGGTAAGTCTCTTTGAAACAGACCTGACCTCTTCCCTGCTGCTTGCCGTCGGCGGCGAAAAACGCGGACTTTCGAAAAAGGTTTCGGACGAAGTAACGAAAAACGTTTTCATTCCTTACGGCAGCGATTTCCGCAACGCGCTCGGAACGGCGGCGGCGACAGCCGTTTTTGCTTTTGAAATTTTAAGACAGAGGGAATCAAAATGTACGCAATGATCGCAATGAACGTTCTCGGATTTGCAGCCGCAGCCTACGACAAGTTTGCCGCAAAGAAAAATCTTCGGAGAATAAGTGAAAAAAGTTTCGTTATTCTGTCGCTTTTGCTCAGCGGCATAGGCGTTTTTTCGGGATTTCTGATCTTCAGACACAAAACAAAACATTATAAACTTTTTTATACCGTCGGGTTCATCACCCTTGCGGAATATCTGTTTTTGCTTTTCGTCATGAAAAATCCCGCTCTTTCTTATATATTTTCCTAAAAAAATCATAAACTGACCGATTGACAAGACTATATATTTATGTTATCATAAATCAAAGAATATTTACTTTATAAAGGAGTTTTAATATGGCAGACGCAGTACTCAGTCAATTCAAACAGGCAGAAGAAAAAGAAGTCATATCTTCCGATAAGAAGCTTCGTATCGGTATCATAGGCACAGGCTGGATCGCCGAATCCCACGCGGAAAGTTATCTCATAATGCCCGATGTCGAGATCGTCGCGCTTTCCGATATGATTCCCGGCAAAGCGGCTAAATTTGCAGAGAAATACGGTATCAAAGGCGCAAAGATATACGGTCACCACAGCGAGATGATCGCGGACAAGAGCCTTGAACTCGACGGCGTTTCGGTTTGTACCTACAACAAGACGCATGCGGAATGTACGATAGACTGTCTTGAAAGAGGCTGGAACGTACTTCTCGAAAAACCGATGTGCGTAACAATGGAGGAAGCCGTTGCGATAAGAAAAGCGGAAAAGGCTTCCGGAAAAATTCTTACGATAGGTTTCCAGCCCCGTTTCGACGTCAACATGAAGATGATAAAGAGAATCGTCGAGTCGGGCGAACTCGGAGATATATACTACATACAGACCGGCGGCGGAAGAAGAAGAGGTATTCCCGGCGGCACATTTATCGAACAGGACACCGCAGGTATCGGCGCTCTTGCGGATATCGGCTGTTATTCTCTCGATATGGTCCTCAACGCCATCGGCTATCCGAAGCCCCTTACCGTTTCGGCTTATAAGTCCGACTTTTTCGGAACGAACCCCGAAATGTATCCGCAGGACGCAAAACGTTTCAACGTCGACGACTTCGCGGCGGCGTTCATCCGTCTTGAAGGCGGAATAATCCTCGACTTCAGAATTTCATGGGCTATGCACATGGACACCACCGGCGACACCCTTATCCTCGGTAAGAAAGCGGGTCTCCGTATCCCCTCGACCGAATGTTGGAACGGAACCGTCGGCGGACCGATGAAGATTTACAAGGACGTTGCAAACGAGCCTGTCGAATTCGAAGTTCCCATTCTTCCCGATTACAGCGGAATGGGACTTTTCGACCACAAGATCCGTTCGTTCCTCGACGCGATAAAGAACGGCGGCAAGGCGGCTGTTTCCACCGACCAGATATTCTACAATCAGGCAATTCTTTCGGGAATAGTAAAATCCGCGGAGCTCGGAAAAGAAATCGAACTCAACCTTCCCGACGTAGAAACAATATAATATTCCGGGGGACTGTGATTTTTTTACAGTCCCCCCCCCGTTTTTTACTATTGACAGAAGAAGAAAAAAGTGATATACTTTCAGGGTATGCGAGATTAATTCATCGGTAGAATGCGACCTTCCCAAGGTTGATAGGCGGGTTCGACTCCCGTATCTCGCTCCAAAGGCGGAGAAGAGATCAGATCTTCTCTGCCTGAAACGGTATAAATTTGCAGAACGGGCAAATGTTTCTACCAGCCACCCATGGTTGACTACCGCACAAGGCAGTCAACTATTTTTTTTTTACGGAGGAAAGAGAAAGATGTACGACGTTCTTATAATAGGAGCGGGTCCCGGCGGAATTTTTACCGCATACGAACTGACAAAAAAGAACCCCGAACTCAAAATTGCGGTTTTTGAAATGGGGCACGAACTTGCAAAACGCAAGTGTCCGATAGACGGAAATAAAATAAAAACATGTATCAACTGCAAAAGCTGCTCGATAATGAGCGGTTTCGGCGGCGCCGGAGCGTTTTCCGACGGGAAATACAATATAACCAATGATTTCGGGGGAACGCTTTACGAATATATCGGCAAAAAACCGGCTCTTGAACTTATGGAATACGTCGACAAAATAAATCTCGCGTTCGGCGGCGCGGGAACTAAACTTTATTCCACGGCAGGCACGACCATAAAAAAGACCTGTATGGAAAACGGACTTCATCTTCTTGACGCGTCTGTCAGACACCTCGGAACGGATATAAACCGAATTGTTCTCGAAAACCTTTACGCGCACCTCAAAGACAATGCGGAATTCCATTTTGACTGCGCAATAGACAAGGTAGAAAAGACCGACTGCGGTTTCAGGATATACAGCGGGAATACGTCTTTCGAAGGCAAAGACTGCGTTATTTCGGCAGGCAGAAGCGGCAGCAAATGGATGGAGACGGTCTGCCGCGACCTTGACATAAGCACGAACTCAAACCGCGTTGACATAGGCGTCCGCGTCGAACTTCCCGCCGAAATATTTTCGCACCTTACGGATGAACTTTATGAAAGCAAGATCGTATACCGCACGTCAAGATACGAAGACCTTGTCCGTACTTTCTGCATGAACCCGAAAGGGGCGGTCGTAAACGAAAACACGAACGGCATAGTCACCGTAAACGGTCACAGCTACGAAGATCCCGCAAAACAAACGGACAACACAAACTTCGCGCTGCTTGTCTCGAAGCACTTTTCCGAACCTTTCAAAGATTCGAACGGCTACGGCGAAAGTATCGCAAAACTCAGCAATATGCTCGGCGGCGGGGTTATCGTTCAGAGGTTCGGGGACCTTGTCCGCGGACAGCGAAGCACGCAGAAAAGAATTGAAGAATCGTTTACCGTTCCGACATTGAGCGCGGCGGCAGGCGACCTCAGCCTCGTACTTCCGAAGAGAATTCTCGACGGAATTATCGAAATGATATATGCGCTCGACAAAGTCGCGCCGGGAACGGCAAACGACGACACCCTGCTTTACGGCGTCGAAGTCAAGTTCTATAATATGGAAGTCGAAGTCGACAATAACCTTATGACAAGGCTCGACGGACTCTATGTTATAGGCGACGGAAGCGGAATCACCCATTCCCTTTCGCACGCGTCGGCAAGCGGCGTTTACGTTGCGAGACAGATTTTGGGATAAAAAAAGAGGCATCTTAAGATGCCTCTTTTTTTTCATTGCCAGATTACAGTATCGCCGAAAAATACTCCGACGGAAAGTCCCGGGATCGCGGCAAAATCATTTTTGGCGTCGGCCGCCGCCTGGAAAAGCAACGCTTTGCAGTCTTCGCACTTTGAAGCGCTGAGATTGTTCAGCATCTTATCCTTGATATTAAGGGTACTCGGTGCCGAATCCTGAACGTACAGATTACAGTTCCGAAGAAGAACATTTCTGTAAACGCCGCCTCCGACTTCAATACGTTCCCCGTCCGAACTGCCGATATAGTTTGCAACGCCGCCGAAAGCGTTTCCGTAGTAATGCCTTGTGACGTTTTCGCTCTTATAGTTCTTTATCGTACTGTTCTCTATACGGGTCTTATTGGTATAAAGTCTGTTATTACCGCTTCCGAGCCCCTCAAGAACAGAGTTCATGATGACGGACCCCTGTATCCACAGCGAGCCCTCAAACCTATGCAGAAACGTGGTTTTGTTCACAAAACATTTTTTAAAAACATAAGCCGAACGGTCGGCTGTTCCGATATATTTCAGTGTGCAATTTGTCAGATACGCATTCTGCAAAGCGGGGTTTTCAAAGTAACAATCGGTGAATATGACGATATTTTCACGTCTTGCGTTGATCTGGGTCCCTGCATTGACTATCCCGTAATTATCGCAATTTTCGGTCGTGATATTCCTCATTATTACTTTATTTGTACTGCGGTCTCCGTATTCCGCCTCCATATCGATTCCCGACCGCGGAGACGTTCCTTTGACGCCGTCGAAATCTCCGACGTGCGTAATAACGGTATCTTTGATATAAACATTATCGCAATACCCGACGGTTATACCGTTGCGGCGGATATGATGAACGTTCAGCCCCGAAAAAATCAGATTATTCTTATTTGATTTTGAACCGTTCATACAGTAAATACCGTCGCCCGTCGCCTGGCTGATATTCATGTCGGTCAGTCTGACAGTTCCTGCTTCCGCAATGTCTTTTCCTTGCGGAATACCGACATACTTTCCGCCGCCGACAGCATTGCCCGTATTCGGATCAAAGCAAAATCTGTCCAGTCTCTCGCCCAAATTGCCGTTTGCGTCTTTCCATGTAATATACCTGTAATATCCGATGCCGTCAGCCCCGAAACAGTCGAGGACTTTTATTACATCGCCGACAACAAGACTGCCGTCGCCCGAAAGTTGTCCGTGAGCCGCAAGGTATGCATTGACGTCAGCCGCCGACCCGAAACGCTCTACGGTATCGGCAAGATTTGTGTTGTATAAAAAGAGACAGAATCCAAATTCATGGGAAGGCTCTGTAAAGGTAAACTCTATCACGGAATTTTCTGCAGGAGCCGTTTTGAATGTAAGTTCCCTCTTTACAGGACTCCATTTTAAGATATTATCACTGCCGTCAACGCCGTCAACAGTTACCGCGGGTTTCGGGAAATACGGCTTATCTTCGGGAATCGTTTCGGCAAAGGAAAACACCGTTTTACTTCCGTCTCCCGTTGCCGTCAAAGTAAAAGGCTCGGAAAAGACATGAGTAAGCCTGTCCCCGATAATACTTCCGTTTTTCAGTTCGATATCAACGCAGTCGCTTACCTTGACCATTTTGTATTTCATACGGCTCGGAGCCGTCGGATCGTATTTTATCGTCGAACCGTTAAAATCCACGACGCCTCTTTTATCGCAGGAAAATTCCATAACGCAGTCGGGGCTGTACGGGCTTGTAGCATTTGTCGCAAGAGCGGTATACGCGGCATCATATACAGGCTCTACGGTATAGACTCTGTTCTGCGGAAACATCAGCGTTCCGCCCGTCTGATTGAAAGCCTCAGCCGCACGGTGAAGAGTTTCGGTATCGCTGTATTCCTCTGTTTCGCTTTTCATTCTGAAATCTTCGACATTCAGAACGACCGACGGTAAAGGCAGAGAACTTTCGGTCTTTTCGAAAACCTTTTTACCGTCCACATACATTGATCTGACGGAATTTCCGTTGAACCTGATACTCCCGGCGTTTTCAAGAATACTCATTACTGAACCTCCGTCCAGAGGTGATAAACTCCCGTCGTTCCGTTTTCATAGTTTACTTCGAGGGTCGCCGCGGAATGAAGAGATGCAATATATCCCTGCATAGCGGGGAAAGACGGATATTTGTCGTTGCCGTAGATCGTGTCCGGATTGAAAGCCGTTACTTTATTTGAAGTCTTTTCCCTTTCCGAAACGAAATCGTAAACAGCCTTTGCCGACGGATAATCTTCGTTATCCGATTCGTCGTCGATAGATGTGACTTTATAGTCCGTCGTTTCGAAACGCTGTTTTGTAACATACATTACGGTGCCTCTTGTGCTGAAAACTTCATTGTCGCCGATACTGTCGCCGTGATTGTAAGACGTCTTTACGGAACTCTTATCCAATTTCCCCGAAAGACCTGTTTCGAGATAATCTGCGACCGCCCCGACGTTCGGGTACTTTTCCGCACGGTCGGCGGCACTTTCACTGCCGGTTATCACCGAAACTTTATTCAGTGTGGATTCCGTGGGGTTGTCTGTTGAAGTGATGTTTACGCTGTTCTGATTCATAATATGAACCTCCTTATATTTTTTTCCGCATTATATTCAGCACAAATTGACAAGAATCTTTATTTGTGCTAAAATATTTCCGACGGTTTATGCTTCTATTATAAGCCCCCGAATCGTTCGTCTCAAGACGGTTTGGTCTTTTTTAGGGAGGGATAATTATGATATGGTGCGTTGAAGACGACGCAAGCACCCGCGACATAGAAGTCTATGCTTTGGGGCAGACAGGATTTTCCGCCTGCGGTTTTGAAGACGGACAAGCGATGCTCGAAAAACTCAAAACGGAAAAACCCGAACTTATAGTTCTCGACGTAATGCTTCCGGGAAAAGACGGGGTGGAAATACTTAAAGAACTGAAAAGATCGCCCGAATACGCGGATATCCCCGTAATAATGGCGACGGCAAAAGGCGAAGAATACGATAAAATAAAGGGGCTTGACTCCGGCGCCGATTATTACCTTACAAAGCCTTTCGGCGCAATGGAATTCGTCTCCTGCGTCAAAGCGGTCCTGAGAAGATACAAGCCGAAAAATGCAAAAACCATTGAAAACGGAGGGCTGAAACTCGACGACGACGCCCACATCGTTTTTGCCGACGGAGAAAAAATAATCCTCACATATAAGGAATTTGAGATACTGAAACTTTTCATGTCGAATCCCGGAAAAGCCTTTACGAGGGACATGCTTTTCAACGAGATATGGGGTATGGATTTCTGCGGAGAGACCAGAACCGTAGACATGCACATCCGGACGCTCCGCCAGAAGATAGGAAAATACGGAGAGAAGATAGAAACGGTAAGGAACGTAGGATACCGTTGGGAGCAGTAAAGTGACAGGGAAAATATTTAGAGCGATCCTTGCCGTCGCAGTAGCGGTGCTTTTCGCCTCGGTAATTATAATAACAGGCGTTGTTTACGGTTATTTCGGAAACATCGAAAGAGAAAGGCTTGCCGACGAGGCGCAGATCGCAGCGGCGGCGTTCGAAGAGGGCGGAACGGAATTTCTCACAAAGATAAATCCGGAAAACTACCGCATAACGCTTATCGACGCGGACGGAACGGTCACCTTCGACACGGATAAAGAGCCTTCGGAACTTGAAAATCACGCCGACCGCGAGGAAGTCATAGAAGCCGAAAAAAACGGAACGGGAGAAAGCACGAGATATTCCTCAACCCTGACCGAAAAAACGCTTTACTGCGCAAAAAGACTTTCGGACGGCAGAGTTTTGAGGGTTTCGACAAGTTACGCGACGGTCGCGCTCCTTATGCTCGGAATTCCCCAACCGATACTTGTCGTTATAATAATAGCGGTTACGGTCTCGGCGTTCCTTGCGAACAAACTTGCAAAGAAAATAGTCAAGCCGATAAACGAACTTGACCTCGAAAAGCCTCTCGAAAACAAGACCTACGAAGAGTTGAAGCCGCTGCTTATAAGGCTTGACGACCTTCACTCGGAAGTTTCGGAGCAATTAAAAAAATTACGGCAGAAGACCGACGAATTCACGCAGACTACCGAAAATATGAAAGAGGGACTTATCCTTCTTGACGAGAACTGCGAAATTCTCAGTATAAATCCCGCGGCTGAAAAGATATTCGGCGAAAGCGGAAACAATCTTTCGGAAAAAATCCTTTCTTCCGTAAAAAAAGCCGAAAAAGACGGACAGTGCGAAATTTCAAAAGAAATAAACGGCAGAGACTATCGCTTTGACATAAGCAGAATAGACAGCGACGGCGCGGTCGCGGGCTTTGTTATTCTGGCGCTTGACTCGACCGAACAGACGTTTGCCGAAAGAAACCGCAGAGAATTCACCGCAAACGTTTCCCACGAACTCAAGACCCCGCTGCAGGGAATAATCGGAAGCGCCGACCTTATCCAATCGGGAATGGTAAAGCCCGAAGATATGCCGCGGTTTGTCGGACACATACAAAAAGAGGCGTCGCGGCTGCTTGCGCTTATCGAAGACATAATCAGGCTTTCGCAGCTCGACGAGCAAAACGATATGCCGACCGAAAAAGTCGATCTCTTCGAAACGGCGAAAGAAGTGCAGACAACCCTTGAAAACGCCGCAAAAGAAAAAAACGTAACGGTAATTCTCAACGGAGAACACACCGAAATAAACGGTGTAAAGAGGCTCGTTTACGAAATCGTTTATAATCTTTGCGACAACGCGATAAAATATAACGTCGACGGCGGGAAAGTCGATATTTCGGTGTCTTCCGACGGCAGAAACGCGAAGATAAGGGTTGCGGATACCGGAATAGGAATTCCGCCCGAACACAGAGACAGAATTTTCGAACGCTTTTACAGAGTAGACAAAAGCCACTCGAAAGCGTCGGGCGGCACGGGACTCGGACTTTCAATAGTCAAGCACGCGATTCAATACCATAACGGGAAAATAACGCTTGAAAGCGAAGTCGGAAAAGGAACGACGATCACCGTCGAATTCCCGATATAAAATTTAAGGACACGGAAATTCCGTGTCCTTTGTTTATTCGGTTATTTCTCTCGGCAGATCGACGATAATCGGTTCGTGATGCAGCGCGGGGAGGACTTTTTCTAAAAGATCCTTCATTGAAAAGCGAATACTTGAAGTCGATTTGCAGGGGTGACAGCTGATAACGTCCTTTTTTAAGATATCGCGGTCGATTATAAGAGTAACGTCGTTATCTTTATCGTTTATAAGACCGAGGACAGAGCAGGAACCGGGATAAAGGTCGAGATATTTGACCATATCCTCGGCGGAGGCGAAAGAAAGCCTTGCCGAATTTATCTGCTTTGAAAGAAATTTCGTCTTAAAAACTTTATCGCCGGGCATGACCAGAAGATAAAATTTCGTTTTCTGCGTATTGCATAAAAAGAGATTTTTCTTTATATCGGTGCCGAGAACTTTGCCGACGGCGGCGCACGCTTCCATTGTGTCGGTCGGATGATGATCGACGCGGTAATATTCCACCCCGAGTTCATCGAGAAAATCGTAGCAGCGCTCTTCCCTGTCTTCTCTTTCGTCTTCGGGTCTGCCTTTGAAAAGTTCGCTTATCATATCAAATCAACCGCCTTTGCGAGGGAATTTATTTTTTCGTAGCCTTTGCTTTCGGGAATGTTCTGATGTCCGCCGGTATATAAAAGACAACGGCATCCGAGAAGAGAGGAAATTTCGAAGTCATGAAGAGAATCGCCGATAAAAACAATGTCGGACGGCGAAACTCCGTTTTTCTTTTCCCACTCAATGGCAATTTCTGCTTTTGAGCCGGCGTAGATATCGCCTATTCCCGCAATTTCGGCAAAGAATTTTTCGATTCCGAAACTCCCGACCTGACTTTTAAGAACGTCGGCTTTCGACGCCGAAATTATATACTGCCGATATCCTTTTTTTGAAAAGGCGGAAAGCGTTTTCACGGCGTTTTTATTAAGGTTACAGACCTTTTTATCGCGGCTCAGCGGAATATAGATGTCCATATACTCGACCGCAAGTTTTTCGAACGGTTTTTTCGAAAAATCAAGCCCCAGATTTTTATAAAAACGGGTTATCGGAAAACAGAATTTACGGCGGTATTCCTCGTCGGAGGACAGCGTCGGAAGTCCGTTATCCGTAAGCAGTTTGTCTATCGTATACCGACATATATCGAAATCGTCGAAAAGCGTTCCGTTCCAGTCCCACAAAATGTATTTCATAATCTGTCGATATAATCGCAGGCGGCAAGGGCGGCTATTGCCCCGTCCGACGCCGCGGTCGAGACCTGCCTTATCTTTTTCGTGCGGCAGTCACCCGCAACAAAAACGCCGTCGGTCTTTGTTTTGCAATCGGAAGAATCGGCGTATCCGCGCTCGTCAAGAGAAAGAACGCTTTCAAACGGAGCGTTCTGCGGGACAAGACCGATAGCCACGAAAAGTCCGTCGAGCGCAATTTCTTTTTCTTCGCCGTTTTTTTCTGTCACGACGCCCGAAAGTTCCTTTCCGCCGAGAAGTTTTTTGACGGTGGTTTCGGTAAGAATTTCGATATTTTCCGATTTTTCGACTTCTTCGCAGAGTTTTTTTTCACCCGTAAGATACGGGAGATTCTGAATGATAATTACTTTTTTTGCAACGCCCGAAAGCAGGATCGCTTCCTGCAAAGCGGAGTTTCCGCCGCCGACGACTCCGACGGTCTTATCTTTGTAAAAAGCACCGTCGCAGACCGCGCAGAAAGAAATCCCCTCACCGATAAACTTTTCTTCGTTTTCAAGCCCCAGAAGGCGGTGCGCCGCCCCCGTTGCGACAATAACGGCTTTCGCTTCGAAATCGCCGCCGTCGGTTTTTACGGTTTTTGTTTTCCCGTCCGAAACCGAAAGGACTTCGCACGCTTCGAAATCAGCCCCCTGAAAAAGCGCCTGATCGACAAGTTTTTCGGCGAATTCGTTTCCCGTGACGGACGTAAACCCGGGGATATTTTCGACTTTCGGAGAAAAGGTTATCTGTCCGCCGAAAGTTCCTTTTTCTATAACGAGCGTTTTTTTGCCCGCTCGCAGGGCATAAATTGCCGCGGTAAGCCCTGCCGGACCTCCGCCGATTATGATTATATCGTACATATTTTTCCTCAAACAAAGAAAGCCGCCGAAGATTCGGCGGCTTATTTTATACGTTCAGATATTTTTTGATGTCCGAAACGCCGCTTATTTTTTCAAAATCTCCGTCTTTGACGACGACGAGCGTAGGCGCCTGTTTCACACCGAAAGTTTCGACAAGGTCGGGTCTGTCGGCAGCCATTATCTTTTCATAGGCAAAACCCGCGCGGTCAAGGGTCGCCGAGGCGATCTTGCAGTTCGGACAGGTAGCCGTCGCGAAAAGATAAGTCGCATCGTCGAGTTTCTTTTCGCAGCAGCACGGCTCCTCCTCTTTATTCATCACGCCCTCGTGCGTAAGTCTCGAAGTTCCGATATTGTAGACCTTACGATCCTTATATTCCTGTGTTTTTCCGTCGTTCCAGTTCTGGACGGGGCGGTAGTAGCCTGTAATACGGCTGTAAACTTCGGTCTTTTCGCCGCATTCGGGACAGGTAAACTGTTCCCCTGCGATATATCCGTGATTTTTACAGACGGAATAGGTCGGAGACAGCGTGTAATAAGGCAGACTGTAATTTTCGGCGATCTTGCGGACAAGGTTTGCGGCAGCATGCCAGTCGGGCAGTTTTTCGCCGAGGAAGGCGTGGAAAACGGTTCCCGAAGTATAAAGAGTCTGCAGTTCGTCCTGAATATCGAGCGCGGTGAAGATATCGTCTGTATATCCGACGGGAAGATGCGAACTGTTGGTATAGTAAGGCGTTCCGTTTTCGGCGGAGGACGCGGTTATTATTCCCGGATATTTTTTGACGTCGTGTTTTGCAAGACGGTAGGAAGTGGATTCGGCGGGGGTAGCCTCAAGGTTGTAGAGGTCGCCGTATTTTTCCTGATAGTCGGAAAGGCGCTCTCTCATGTGATTAAGGACGTCCTTTGTGAATTCCTGAGTTTCCTTTTTGGTAAGGTCTGCATGGAGCCATTTCGCATTGAGCCCGACTTCGTTCATGCCGACAAGACCTATCGTCGAGAAGTGGTTTGCAAACGTTCCGAGGTATCTCTTGGTATACGGATAAAGACCAGCGTCAAGAAGTTTTGTTATAACGGTACGCTTGACTTTAAGGCTTCTTGCGGAAATATCCATAAGTTTATCAAGTCTCTCGTAGAAATCTTTTTCGTCCTTTGCAAGGTACGCTATCCTCGGCATATTTATCGTTACGACGCCGACCGAACCGGTGCTTTCGCCGCTGCCGAAGAAGCCGCCCGATTTCTTGCGGAGTTCGCGCAGGTCGAGACGGAGACGGCAGCACATACTTCTGACGTCCGACGGTTCCATATCGCTGTTTATATAGTTCGAGAAATAAGGGGTCCCGTATTTCGAAGTCATTTCGAAAAGCAGTCTGTTGTTTTCGGTCTCGGACCAATCGAAATTGCGGGTTATCGAATAGGTCGGGATAGGATACTGGAAGCCTCTGCCGTGGGCGTCGCCCTCTATCATTACTTCGATAAAGGCTTTGTTTACCATATCCATTTCTTTTTGACAGTCTTTATACTTGAAATCAAGTTCTTTACCGCCGACAATACAGTTGAGTTCGGCAAGATCGTTCGGAACCACCCAGTCGAGGGTTATATTCGAGAACGGCGCCTGAGTTCCCCAACGGCTCGGAGTGTTGACTCCGTAAATAAACGATTCTATACATTTTTTGACCTGGTCGTAAGAAAGGTTATCAGCCCTTACAAACGGCGCAAGATATGTATCGAAAGACGAGAACGCCTGAGCGCCCGCCCATTCGTTCTGCATTATTCCGAGGAAGTTTACCATCTGATTGCAGAGGGTCGCAAGATGTTTTGCGGGAGCGGAGGTTATTTTTCCCGTTACGCCGCCGAGACCTTCCTGGATAAGTTGTTTTAACGACCAGCCCGCGCAATAGCCCGTGAGCATGGAAAGGTCGTGGATATGGATATCGGCATTTCTGTGAGCCGACGCTATCTCATCGTCGTAAATTTCGGAAAGCCAATAGTTTGCGGTTATCGCTCCCGAATTCGAAAGGATAAGACCTCCGACGGAATATGTTACGGTGGAATTTTCCTTTACTCTCCAGTCGTTTATATTGAGATAGTTATCGACGATCTGTTTGTAGTCGACCATCGTCGCGCCTATATTCCTTACCTTTTCTCTCTGCTTACGGTAAAGGATATACGCTTTTGAAACGTCGTCGTAGCCTGCTTTTATAAGCACCGACTCGACGCTGTCCTGAATTTTTTCGACGGCGATGTTTCCGTTTTCAATTTTAGGTTCGAAATCCGCCGTAACTTTCAGGGCAAGAAAGTCTATCGTATCCCTGTTATACTGTTTTTCACAGGCGTCGAACGCCATGGTTATTGCGTTGCTTATTTTTGAAAGTTCAAAATCGACAACCGTGCCGTCGCGCTTAATAACACCGTACATTTTCCTTCTCCATTCTGCATACCGTTTTATTTGACTTGTGTCACGCTGATATTGTATCACATTACGCACCTTTATGCTGTTGCATTTGTAACACTTTATCATTTTTTTCTGTATTTATAAAAAAATATCTCCCGCGATGGTTTCGGGAGATATTGAAAAGAGACTTTTTTGGGACTTACGGTCATATTCCTCTGACGAAAGTTTCCGGTATATTTTTCCGTGCGGCGGCGGCAAACTCTTCGAGTTCGGACGGCAGATAGGCGGAAAAGCCCGAGCCTATCAGATTTCCCGAATCAACAAACTGTTGAAGATACCATTTTGCGGCTCCGGAAATTTCTTCGGATATTTTTAAGATATCGTCTTTTGTGTGAAGTTCCTTTACAACTGTCGTCCGGAATTCGTAAGGAACGGCGCCAGAAAGGAGAAAATCAACGCTTTCTTTTATTTTTTCGTTATCGGTTTTCACCCCTGCGGTAAGAGGATATTTTTCAAGAGCGTTTTTTATATCCATCGCAACATAATCGCACAGACCCCTTAAGACGGCTTCTTTTAAGCGGGCCGGAATGCTGCCGTTCGTATCAAGTTTTATTTTGAAACCGAGATCTTTTATCCTGCGCATAAAACCGAGGATCCGGGGGGAAAGCAGAGGTTCTCCGCCCGTAATGCAGACCCCGTCGAGAACGCCTTTTCGTTTTGTTAAGTAAGAAAGAATTTCTTCTTCCGAAAATTCGCCGCCGGTACTTTCCTCGACGACGTCGGCGTTATGACAGAACGGACAGCGGAAATTGCACCCGCCGACAAAGACCGTACAAGCCACGAGCCCCGGAAAATCCAACAGCGTAACCTTTTGAAAACCCACTATTTTCATAAGTGCCTCATTTCGCGTAAATTTTTCCGACTATCCTGTCAACTGCGGCTGTCGGAAGAATTTTTGATAAAAAGATAAAGAATTTATATTTCATACCGATCGTTCTGACGGGCTTCTTGCTTTTATCCGAAGCGATCTTCGCGATATAACGTCCCGCGACGTCGGCGCTCATGCCCTTTTCCTCGTCTTTTTCCATTACCGAAACGGAACGGGAGATTCTGCCCGAATAGATGTCGTCGCCGGCGTTCTCCTTTTTTCTTGCAGAAGTAAAGCCCGTTTTTATATCACCGGGCAAGACGCAGACGGCGGACACTCCGAAAGGACGGAGTTCCGTTGCCAGAGCCTCCGTATAAGAAAGCAAAGCGGCTTTCGACGCGGAATAAAAACTCTGAAAAGGTATCGGAATAACGCCCGCGACAGACCCGACGTTTATAATCTTGCCGAAACCCTGTTTACGCATTATCGGAATAATCTCGCCGCATACCCTGACAGTCCCGAAGAAATTCACGTCGAACTGTTTTTGCGCAGACAAAATATCCGTAAATTCCGCCGCTCCCGAAATTCCGAACCCCGCACAGTTTATAAGGATGTCTATTCTCTCCTCTGCCGAAAAGACTTCGGTTACCGCATTTTTAACGGCGGAAGTGTCGGTGACGTCGACGGAAATATGCGCAATATCTGGAATATTGCTTTCTCTTCTTGAAAATTCATAGACCGAATATCCGTTTTTTGACATAAAAACGGCGGCACTTTTTCCTATACCGGAAGAGCCGCCTGTTATTATACATATCTTTTTCACAGCATATCGCCTTCCCCGAGATATTATAGCACTGTTTCCGTAATTTTGCAATCGTAGACCGAAACGCGGTTCTTCCCCGTTGATTTTGCTCTGTAAAGCGCTTTGTCGGCTTTGTCGATAAGGTCGTGGACCGTAACTTTTTCGGATTTTGAGGCGGAGCATACGCCCGCGCTTATTGTAACGTAAACCGTATTGTCCCCGTATCTTATCGGTGTTTTCTCTATTTCGGCACGGAGGTCTTCGGCTATGGCTTCCGCTCCGTTTTCACATCCGAGGACAAAAAGGAACTCTTCCCCGCCCCACCGACAGCATCTGCCCTCCTCAAAAGCCCTGAAGAGAGGGGTATTGGCGACAGCCTTTAAGACTTCGTCGCCGCAGTCGTGACCGTATTTATCGTTTATCAGCTTAAAATCGTCTATATCAAAAAGAATTACCGAAACACCCGTCGCCTTTTCCTCAATCTCAATACCGAATTCCCTTATACCGTATCTGTTGTAAAGTCCGGTCAGGTAGTCGTGACGATAGAGATGACGGAATTCCCGTTTTGACGCTTCAAGCTGGCGCTGCGTTTCCTTTCGGACAAGTTCTATGATAAAGGAAAGCAGAAAGACCGAACCGTAAAAAAACGGAAAACGGAGTTTGAATTCATCGGAATAAGGATACTGAAGGAGAGAATTTCCGACGGAAGTAGCAAAGAAAAACAGCAAAATAAGAAATGCGGAAAGCGAAAAAAGAGAGCCGCGACGGAGTCCGAAAATAAAAAGAGAATAACTCGGAATAAGGCACATCCATACGCTGGTCAGCCCGCCCGATTCTCCCGTAATGAAAAAGAACACGAGCAAAGAGAGGGTTCCCGCGACAAAAATAAAGTAGACTGCGTCTTCTTTTACGCGAAAACCGTGCAAAAGAACCATAGCCGAAAAGCACAAAGCGGAATAAAGAAGCGCTGCGATAAGCAGATTATGCTCACCGGTAAAAAAATTCACGGTGCCCATACAAAAAGAGATCAGAAAAAGAGAGCCGATAACGCAGCTGAACAGAAATCGTCTGCGCTGCTTATCGGACGCAATAACCGACTTGAATTGCTCTGACAATCTGTTATACAGCCGTTTTTTTCTCACCGTCTTCACCTCTCTCTTTTTTCGAAAAAATACTTTTAAAGTATAGAAAGAAAATGCAACAAAACTATGGCACCTCCCGCACGGAGAATTTATGTCAAAATATTGTTGCATTTATCGGGAAATTTCAGCAGTTCGGTTTTACAAACTTCACCGCGTTTTTATTTCCTATTGCGCAGAATTTTGCGTTTTTCGCATATTTTTCGAGTATACCGATAAGTTTTTCAAGATCTTCGGGCTTCGTATCCAGAATTTCTCCTCTGAGTTTTGCAACGTATTCGGGAGTCGAGCCTTTGAGGTATCTGAAACATTCAAGTTCACAGACGCCCGACGGATCGAGAAGAGGGTCGGTCGTGTTCACCGTTCCTATTATAATATCGTCGAGAGGCATTTTCTGCCCGACGAATTCGGAAAGGAATTCGGGAGTTCCGCAGAATGCTGCTTTGGAATTTTCAAGATTCGGATCGCGGTAGGAATAGCAGAAGATATCGCCGTTTGCCCTGATGTTCATTCCCGTTCCGTAAGCGCCGCCCTGGACTCTGACAGCGCCCCAGAGGTATCCGAAAGTCATAAGAGACGCCATTACCGCAGCAGAGCCCGAAAATTCGCCGCCCAGCGCGTAAAGGTTGTGTCCGAAGCCCGAATATCCGACGTCCGAAGGAATTTCAACGGTACAGTCGTTTTTGTCGAATACGGGATATTCGGCGGCTTTTCCTTTTTCGTTTTCGGGCAAAGCGGAAATGAGAGCGTCAAGAGCCCCTGCTCCGAGTTTCCCGCCGACGCCGACGAAAAGTCTGTTTTTCGCAAACGCCTTTTTTGAAACGGCGGCAAGTTTTTCCGAAATGTTTCCGGCGTTTTTTTCAAAGTTTTCGGCAAAGTCCGAGAACCACGCGACAAAACTTTCGCCGTCGAGAAGTTCCTTGAGTCTGCCCTCCGCCGAAAACGCGGAAAGGGCTTTTGTTATCGCAAAAGTATGTCCCGAACCGATAAGCGACTGTTTCATAAAATAGTCGTTCTGCATTACGGTCTCGGCAATCCTGTCGGTCTCCGAATAACGTCCGTTAAGCAAAATTTCGCAGATGAGAGATATTGCTTTTTCAGCGTTTTCTTCAAGAAACGACGTTGCGACGCGCAGATACGGTCTGCAATGTTCAAGATCTCCGCGTTTTGAGATATATTCGGTCCTCACCGAGAATCTTCCGAAGACCGCCTTTATCTTATTCTGAAGAACGTCGGCGGGACAGTTTTCGGTACTGAGTTCCCCGAAGACAAGGGTAAGAACACCGAGCAGGCGAAGTTCTTCGATTGAAAAATCGGAAATATCAAAAAATAGGTTGAGATACGCTATACCGTTGGTGTCGTTTTCCGTTGCAAGGACCTTTATCCCGTCGAGAGTCGAAAGTTCGGTCTTTACGGAAGGCGTCGTTCTCGGAATATCGGCAAGGTCGAGGTGAGGAAGAGACGTCAGAACTTCGTCACCGTCGGGCGTTTGCTGCCATTCCTGCATTTTCGCAAATTTTTCAAGTTCTTTTTGTCTGTCGTCCGAAGACCATTCCGAAACCGCAGCGGCGACTTTCTTCGCCTCTTTTTCCGCGTCTTCCTTACCTTTTGTAAGAGACGGCAGCGCGTAAAGATAAGATTTATCGTCTGCGTTTCCGAAAAGTTCGCAAAGCAGATCTTCAAAATAGTTTCCGTCGATTTTTTTGCGGAGAGAATCAAATATACGGGAAACGTCAACGTAAGTCAGCGGATCGTCGCCGTAAAGCCAGCCGTCGAGTATTCTTCCGACTATCTCGATCCCGTAAGGTTCGCGGATCTCCTTTGACCCGAAAGCGAAAAGTTCGAGAGACGCCCTCAGAGCCTCTTTGTTAAGACCGCCCGCAATTATCTTCTTGACGGCTTCGGGCAGGAATTTTTTGATTTCCGCGAATTTTTCTTTATCGGTATTTCTGACGACAAGCGCTATAAAAGGCTGGAAGATACCGTCGCCGATCTCAAGGGAGATATCCTGCGCAAGTCCGTTTTCGAGAAACGCTCTTTTAAGGGGCGCTTCGTTTGTCGAAGTAAGGTAATCCGCAAGTATTTTCGTCGCGTATATCTTTTCCGCGTCGGAATGGAGACAGAGAATTTTCGCAACGGTCATCTGCGCGAAATTCTCTTCGCCCTCTCTCGCCTCATATTCGACGGTCGCCTCTGCGGGCTTCGAAACCTGCGGCACAAAGTCAAAATCCGGTTTTTTATAATCGTACTTCGAGAGGTATTCGCCGTCGATATATTCAAGAGCCGCGGCTATATCGAGATGTCCGTCGAAAATAAATCTTGCGTTCGTCGGGTGATAAAAGCGGCTGTGGGTCTCGATGAATTTTTTGTAAGTGAGGTCGGTGATATTGTCGGGGTGTCCGCCGCTGACAAAGCCGTAACTGTTGTCCGGGAACAGAAGTTTTTCCGTCTCGTCCGCCATAAGGCTGTCAACGTCGGCAAAAACGCCCTTCATTTCGCTGTAAACGACGCCGTTATAATAAGGCTCGGCGTTTTCGTTTTCAAATTCGTAATGCCAGCCCTCCTGCATAAAAATTTCGGGGCGTTTATATATAAGAGGACGAAAGACCGCGTCAAGATACACTTTCATAAGATTGAAAAGATCTCTTTCGTTTCTGCTCGAAACGGGATAAACGGTCTTATCCCCGTAGGTCATCGCGTTTAAGAAAGTCTGCATGGAACTTTGCAGAAGAGAAACGAACGGGTCTTTCGCGGGAAATTTTTCCGAGCCGCAGAGGACGCTGTGCTCGAGAATATGGAATACCCCGGTGCTGTCCTCGGGCAAAGTTTTGAAAGAAACGCAAAAGGTCTTATTTTCGTCCGCTCTGTCAAAGTAGAGAAGGTCCGCGCCTGTTTTTTTATGTTTCAGGGTATAGAAAAATGCGGATTTTGCCTCAACATACTCTTTTTTTACAAGTTCAAAACCGGATACGGTTTCTCCTATATTAAGTTCAGTCAATAATTTCTGCATTCTGTCGCCTTTCTTATAAATTACAGAGTTTTCGCAAAAAGTTTATAGTATTCGTTGTTTTCGAGAAGTTCCGCGGGGGTGCCTGCCGCTTCGACCGTTCCGTCTTTCATGACGATAACGTAGTCCGCGTTTTTGGTCGCGGCGTAGTTATGCGCTATCATAACGGTCGTCTTGTTCTGCATAAGATTATCCATCGCCGCGGTCACCGCCGCCTCGCTCACGACGTCAAGGTTGCTTGTCGCCTCGTCGAGCAGGAGATAGTCGGAATTTCTGAGCATCGCGCGCGCTATGGAAATGCACTGCCCCTGACCTCCGGAGAAATTCGAACCGCCGAGTCCGACATCGGAATCAAATCCGTCGGGTTTCGCCGTGATGCAGTCGTAACAGTTCGCTTTTTTTGCGACGTCGGCGAGTTCTTCGTCGGTCACTTCCCTGTCAAGACCGTATTCGATATTTTCCCTTACGCTGCCTTCGACAAGCGGATTTTTCTGGAAAACGAAGGCAAATCTGTCCCGCCATTCGGTAAGGTTGAATTTGCTTATATCTTCGTTTCCGAAACGTATCTCGCCGCTTTTCGGTTCGTAAAGTCGGGTTATGAGTTTGAAAAGGGTCGTTTTGCCCGCGCCGTTTCCGCCGACGATAGCCGTAACTTTTCCCATCGGTATCGTAAGGGAAACATCCCGCAAAACGTCGTGTTCTTCGTTATATGCAAAGGAAACGCGGTCGAAAACGATGTCCGAACAGATAGCCGGAACGCTTTCGCCGTCATATTTTTCGGATTCCGTTTCGGATATTTCGGCAATTTTCTTCATTGTTCCGAAAGTTCCCGATACCGAACCGACATTCATAAAAAACTGCAGAAGCTGGAGTCCGACGATCCCCGTTATCATATAGAACCCGGTAAGGACCCCGACAGTAACCTCTCCGGTCGCAAGAAAACGTCCGCCTATAACGAAGACTATGATAATAAACATTATCGAAAAGATCCCGTTGGTAAGCTGATATCCCGCAACGACGAGCCATTTCAAGAAGTCTGCCTTATACATTTTTCTGAAAGTACCGTCGCCCTTTTCCGTTTCGGTTTTTTCGGCAACGGCGCTTTTTATCAAACGGAAGTTTCTTACTCTTTCCGCAAGATAGCCGAGACTTCCGGAGACGGTGACCGTTCCGTAAATTCCGAGTTTGAACATGAGTTTACCGAAAACTACGCAGATTATAAAAGTTACCGGAATAATTATTAAAGAATAGCAGGCGAGCAGGGTATTATAGGCAAAAAGCTGAAGGAAGGCGCTGACCGTCGTTATTACGCAAACGACGCAGGAAACCGCCATCGAAAACAGCGTTGCCGGAGCCTCGGCGTCGGAAGTCACACGGCTTACAAGCCCGTCGCCGCTGTCGCTGTCGTAATACATCATCGGCAGTCTCATTATTTTCTTCCAGAGCTTTACTCTTATTCTCTTGGTTATTGTTTCTTCCGTTTTCCGGGTAAAATAATTTGTCAGAACCGTAAACGCGGCTGTAAGAGCAACCATTCCTATGTAACGGACAAATTCAGCCGTATTTATGGCGTTCTGGCTTGTATCTATAATGCTTGCAGTCATTGTTGCAACGCCGATCTCGAACCGCATCGTCAAAGCAGAGACGGCAAAACTGCAAATGATAAGAAGCCACGGGAGTTTTACGTCCTTAAAAACGGTAAAATATTTTTTAATGGATTTTTTCTTCATACGCCGCTTTCCCCCGCGTCTTTATTCATTTTTTGATATGTTTCGCAGTTCGCAAGCAACTCGGAATGAGTTCCGTCCCCGACTCTGAACCCGTCCTCCATTACAATTATACGCCCGTATTTTTTCGCAAGACTCAGGTCGTGAGTTATAATGATCCTCGTTTTTTCCGCGAAAACGGTATCAATAGTCTCCTGTATCTTTCCCGAAACACGGACGTCGAGAGCGGATGTGGGCTCGTCCATAATAATAACGTCACCGCCGCGAAGGAGTTCTCTTGTTAAGACAAGTCTCTGGCTCTGCCCTCCGGACATGGATATTCCGCCGGACGCGACCTCTGTATCAAGGCCGTCGGGACAAAGGGAGAGATACTCGGAAAACCCGGTTTTTTCCGCCGCTTCGTAAATTTCCTCGTCGGAAACTTCCTTTTCTATTCCGTAGGTAAGCGCGTCGCGCAGGGTCCCGCTGAAAATTTCGGCGCCCTGCTGAACGTAAGCCAGATTTTTTCTGAACTCCGAAAGAGGAATACTGTTAATATCGGTATCTCCGATCAATATCCTGCCCTCGTCGGGAGAATAAAATCTTTCAAACATACTTACGGAAGTCGTTTTACCGCTGCCGCAAAGTCCGACAATTACGGCGCAGGAGCCTCTCGGGACCGTAAACGAAACATTTTTCAGCGCAGGAGCGTCCGTCCCCGGATATGTAAAGGTGACGTTTTCAAAACGTATATCTCCGGTCGGCGGGAAGGTTTCAGACCCCGAAGACTCTTCGGCAGTCCCCTCCATAACTTCGATTATACGCTTAAAACTTCCCTGCATTCCCTTGATTTTTATCCAATAGTTGAAGATACTGTCCATTTGAATGAACAAATTCTGAGAGTACAGAAAGAAGCCGAGCCACATGGCAAGATCTATCTTTTTCTGCTGAAGAAGAATAACGGCGACAACCACGACCGTAAATTTTTGAAGAACGTCTATAACGGCGGCGGCTCCCGTAGAAATATTGTCGAGATGAACGATCTTCATATTCGCCTTCATTATCTCGCCGGAAGCCTTTTCTCCGGAAGTTCCCTCGCTTTTTTCGTTTGTGTAAGTTTTGACAAGAGGTAAGTGATTTATTCTGTCGGCGAGAAAACCAGTAAGTTCTCCGATCTTTACATATATCTTCGCCGTATGTTTCTGGAACTGTTTACCCATTACGAGAGCGTAAACATACTTCAGGGGAAGCATGGCAAGACAGGAAACGGCGAGTATCCAATGATATTCATTTATTTTAAGAAGCGCGGCTGTCACATAATAGACACACGGAACAAGATAAATAATTATATTCACAAAGTCGGTCAGAGCATTATACGAATCGTTGATCATGGTGCTCATGAGATCCGAAGGATCGTTTCTGTCGAAATATTCCATCTTCATTCCGAGCATTTTTTTCCAGATGCTTTTCCGCGCCCGCTTTACACTGTATGTCTGGGCCTGGACCTGTCCTGCGACCATGACGAAATTCATAACGCCGAGCATAATGTAAAAGATCACGGCGTTGGTCATCGCCTGACCCGTAATCTGTCCGCTCAAAAGATCGGTCGTCGTTGTCGGAAGTTTCAGCATCAGATCGTTAAGGATAAGATTGAATATAAGTCCGACAGCGATCCAGATCCACGGCAGTTTCAGCTTTTTAATTGTACGAAACAACGCTTTCCAACCGTCCGGTCTCTTTGTTTCGTTTGTTTTCTTTCTCATAATTTCCTCTCCCGGGAACGGAAAAACGGATGCCGCTGCCGATTACGGCACACGGCACCCGTAAAGCCTTTTTTTGTTTATTCGGCAGCTTCGATCGTAAAATAGGTTTCCTTTGAATTTCTGACATACTCATCAAGAGATCTGTCTTTCATAACGTTCAGCCCAACATACGTCGTAAGGGTATCTTCCATATCCTTGCCGGCGATTACCACGCGGATTACGGTATCGGAAACTTTCTCCGCATTGACATAGAAGTTTTCGGAAGCCATTAAGTCGTCGGCAGCTTCTTTGGAGGGACATTCTATATAGAGATAGTCCGCAACGACGTCGCCGTTCTTTCCGTATATGAAATTGGTCTGGCTTGTTATGTCTTTTGCATATTTAGCCACTACGAGCGCTTCTCCGGAGCCTACAAGGACAACCTTTTTGTCGAATTCGACGTCGGTCGGATCTTTATGTCCGGAATAAGGTTTGAAAGCGGTGTCTCCGGTATATTTTCTTACGTTGTAAGACTGAGAAAGAACGGAAGCAAAGCTCTCTGCGTCTTCTTTTTCCACTTCGATTCCCATTAAGGGAGCCTCGGCAAATATTTTTGCGATAGCCGCTTCGTCCAAAACAGCGGAAAGGACTTTGTCGGTTGTTGCCGTAAGATCAAAACCGAAATTTTCCTTTACGGAGGAAATCATAATATCCTTTGCGGAGGCGTCGGAAAGAATCACATAGAGATAGGAAGTTAAGGTCTTTCCTTCATTTCCGTAAACTACAAAGTACATATCCGCGGTTCCCGGAACCGTAATAAGTTTGGATGCGTCGGGCTTGCCGAGATCGACTTCTTTTCCCTCTTCAAACGCAGTGTAAGAACCGTCGGTAATATTCATCCAACCCTTTGCAAGGCCCGTTGTTTCATCGTAATCGTACATACCGATAACGTTGCCAGTTTCGTCAAGGACCATGGTGTTCGGATAAGCGGCGGCGCTCGCAATGGACTCAACGGTCTTTTCAAAACCGGAGCCTTTGAGGACGATTCTCTGATCATACTTCACGTCTTTCGGATCGTTGTGAGTATAATCTCCGAGTTTTACAACGGCGTCATTGCTGAAGAGTCCGCAGCCTGCAAGAGATAAAACCATTGCAAGGACAAGGACTGTTGCCAATACTTTTTTCATGATGTTCTGCTCCTTTATTTTTCTTTGTAATAAAGACGACAGTGGCAGTATCCCTCAAAATCGGGATCCTGTATCTGCGCCTTGAATTCTTCGCAAACGCATTTAAATTCGGGCTTCCGTTCGACTCTGCAGGGGCAGTAGCCGCCGGTGCGTTTAAGCCCTTCCTTTACTCTTTCGACGACTTCGCGGTCTTCGTTGAAACGTACCTTTCCCATTCCCGCCGCCTCACGAATAAAGAAGTTTTGAAATCTGCGCGATAAGATCTTCTTTGCTCAGATTTCCTATTGTCTGGTCGATAAGTTCGCCCTTCCTGAAATATAAAAGGGTGGGCATTGCCGTAATTCCGAAGTTTTCGGCGATATCGCCGTTTTCCATAATATTTACTCTTCCGAAGGAAATTCCCGAAAATCCGTCCGCCGCGGCGTTAAAAACAGGCTCAAGCATTACGCACGCAGTGCAGTTATAGCCGTAGCAGTCGATTATCGCGTAATCGGCTTTTGAGAATTCTTTCCATTCGGTTCCTTTTAACTCAACCGTTGCCATTTGCCCCTCCAAGTTTATTATCAATAATTTTGTCTATTTCCATAAAAAATTCGGTTATCAATGCGTTCTGACGGGACGCCTCGATAAGTTCGGCTCTGTCGGGAGCGTTTTCTCCCATAAGCCCCATCATCTCAGCCATCTGGTCAGCCTCGGCCTCTATTGCGGCGTCGTCGATTTTAATTCCCTTTTTCTCACAGAGGGCTTCCGACATCCAGCCGAGTTTCAGTTGGGAAAGAAGAGAACTTCTGAGTTCCTCCGGTCCTATCTGCATTTCAAAGCCCGGTTCCGCGGGCATCTGCGCCAGAGACTTTTCGCAGTAATCGTCAAAGTCTTTTTCACTGTATTCGAAAGAACTTCCCTCTTCCATTCTTTCGACTATATAACGGGAAAGTTCCTTTCCTTTCTCCATTCGCAGATCTGCGAGGTTCTTTTCCCTCATATATTCACGGTATCCGTCAACGGAGGAAACGCCGTCTATTCCGATCGATGCGACAAGCGCGTCGTTTATTTCGGCAGGCGTTCTTCTTATGATCTTTACGATCTTCAGCGCAGCCGCTTTATCTGCAAGTACCGTTTCAAATCCGTCGCCGACAGACCTGCCCGCGGCAGCCTCCTCTGCGGCCTCAGCGCCGGGAAGCGCGGCTCCCGTATAAAGTATTATCGTTCTGCCGTCGGGAAAACTTCCCTTATCGGCTTCGCAATATACGATATCTCCTTTTGCGACAGTCCCGACTTCCGTTTCGTTTGCGTATCTGAGCGCAAGGTTTCCGACCTCCTCTTCAATGAGGTCGCCGTCGACTCTTACCTCAAGCATTTCTTCGGGAATCACAATACTTTCGATATCGCACAGTTTCTTTACCGATCCCTTCATAGTTTCTCCTCTCAGTCGCCCGAACTCCGTTTTTTTTGCAAAAAAACCACGGGCATAATATTTTACAGTTTATTCTACCATATTTTTTATAAAAAATCAATACCCGATATTTTCCGGCAGAATATTTTGACAACAAATGACAAAATTGCGTCTGCGTAAAGAAAAAAAACATCCTGCGGGGATACTGCGATACTTACCGATTTTTACGGCTGCGCGGCGATATTATGCCGGTTTTGCAAAAAAAATTCCGATAAAAGGAAAATATGACCGAATAACTTCTTGATTTTTTTAATATCGTATGATATAATATGACTGAATAATCAATCAATTATAAATGAGGAGTCTGCAAATATTCATGAGAACGGAACGTCAGCATAATGACAGAAAAAAAGAAATTATGGAAAAATGCTTTGATTGCTATGCCGAAAACGGACTGACCGGCACGGGAATCAAAACGCTTGCAAAGGAATGCGGCTGCACATCGGGAACGCTTTACGTCTATTTCAAAAACCTTGACGAACTGATCGTCGAGTCAACCGCCTACTGCATGGCAAAGGTGGAGGACGATTTCATGGCAAGATCGCCGAACAGCCCGACGGAACTTATGCGCTTTATTGACGAAACTCCGTATTGGACCGCCAAAAAGCACGGGAAGAAATATCGTCTGATGTATCAGGTATACACCCATCCGAAATATATAGAACACGGCAAAAAATTTTTTGACGGCGTAAACAGGCGTTACACCGAATACGCAAAAAGTCTGGAAGCAAAACTCGGCATCCCGTACGAAGTGCTTACGCCGCTTATCTTCATTCTCATCCGCGCCAGCGTTCATTACGCCATGTTTGAGGACGAATATTATCTGAAAAGCCAGCTTGACGTCTTGAAGCAGGGAGCGGCCATGTTTATACAAAAATACAAAGCCGCGCAGGAAAAAACGAAGGCGTAGATTTTCATCAAGTCAACACATTACACGGCATATATTTATGCTGAGGAAAGGATAAAAACATGACAATCAACAAACTTTTTGAGGGCGAAAGCCTCACACTCACCCTGTCGGGAAGGCTCGACACCAATTCCTCCCCCGCGCTGGAAGCGGAACTTAAGCAATCCGTCGGAGGGGTCAAGGAACTGATCTTTGATTTTTCCGGCGTGGAATACATATCCTCCGCGGGACTTCGCGTCCTGCTTGCGGCACAGAAGGTGATGAACCGCCAAGGCAGCATGAAACTTATCGGCGTAAACGACGACGTTATGGAAGTGTTCGAAATCACGGGCTTTTCCGACATTTTGACCATCGAATAAGCGAGGAAATATGAAAACTTTCTTTTTGCTCTCCGTCGTAGCGCTTTTACCCGTGATTTTGTCCGCTCTGATATATCTTGCCGAACGGACGAAAGCCGTACGCAAACTCCCCTACGCCGTCAGACAGCTCATTATAGGGATTTTGTTCGGAGGACTTGCGATCCTCGGAACGGAATTCGGGGTCAAAACCGACGGAGCCGTAATAAACGCAAGAGACGCCTCGCCGATCTGCGCGGGTCTCCTTTTCGGCGCGCCGGCAGGGATAATAGCGGGACTTATCGGCGGTGTGGAGCGGTGGTTCGCGGTTCTCTGGGGCGCCGGGCAATATACCCGGCTTGCCTGCAGCATTTCCACCGTGCTTGCGGGGCTTTTCGCAGCCGGTCTGCGGAAATTCATGTTTGATAACAAAAAACCGAAATGGTATTACTGCCTTGCTGCGGCGACCATTACGGAGGTCATCCACATGCTGATGATCTTCCTTACGAATATGACCGACGCAAGAACCGCTTTTTCGTTTGTGCGGACCTGCTCGTTTCCAATGATTGCGGTCAACAGCCTTGCCGTGATGTTTGCGGGGCTTCTGCTTTCGATCCTTTCCGGAGCGGATCGCAAAGGAGAAAAGCGCGACCTGAAAAAAATTTCGCAGTCGTTTCAGCGGTTTCTCCTGATCTGCGTTACGGCGGGCTTTCTCATGACAACGGTTTTCACATGGGCGCTGCAGACGGAACTTGCAAAAAACGAAGCGGACGACCTTGTAAAACTTAATATCGAAGACGTAAAAGCGGATATTCTTGACGCTTCAAACCAGAACCTTCTGGCTCTCACCGCCAAAATCGCCGACCGCATCAATGCGGCGGACAAGGTGGATTACGACCTGCTTTGCGCCCTCGGAAAAGAATACGATGTATCCGAAATCAACGTCATCAATCCGCAGGGGATCATCACGGAAACCACATACGATAAGTTTCGTGGTTACGATATGCGCGGAGGACATCAATCGGCGGAGTTTCTTGTCCTGCTTGACGGAAAAACCAAAGAATACGTTCAGAGCTATCAGCCCACATCGTCCAATCCGTCCATTTCCCGCAAATATGCGGGCATAGTGCTTGACGGCGGAGGCTTTGTGCAGGTGGC
The DNA here is from genome assembly GCA_934501435.1 of uncultured Eubacteriales bacterium. Classification (GTDB taxonomy): domain Bacteria; phylum Bacillota; class Clostridia; order Oscillospirales; family UBA644; genus Geddesella. The sequence goes on along the minus strand of CAKSTW010000005.1, from coordinate 107,602 downwards.
TTATGACGCGGAACGCTTCCAAAAAGACATTGACGATGTCGTCATCGGCGTCACGCGCAACCGCCACATCGGAGAAAACGGAAGTATAATCATCGCCGGCGAGGATTGGAACATCGTCAGCGACAGACACGGAAACGAAGGAAAAAATCTCGACGTTTCCGGCATTTATATAGACCGCTCCGTCATGCCAGAAGACAAGTATTTTGACGCCGTTGTTTACGGCGAGAAATCGCTTTGCAGGTATATCGTTTCCGAAGGCTACTATATCGTTGCAGCCATGCCTTACACGGAGGCGGTGTTCTCGCGTGACGTATCGGTGTACGTGACGGTGTTTATGGAATTCGTTGTTTTCGGAATGCTGTTCATCGTCGTTTATTTCCTCATCAAGAAACTTGTCGTGGACAACATGGTAAAGATCAACAGATCTCTGGCAAAGATAACCAGCGGCAATCTTGACACCGTCGTAAACGTAAGAACAAATGAAGAATTTGCTTCCCTTTCCGACGATATAAACTCAACCGTTCTGACGCTGAAACGCTATATTGCGGAGGCGGCGGCGCGCATAGACAAAGAACTGGAATTTGCCAAAGCCATTCAGCATTCCGCCATACCGATGATTTTCCCGCCCTATCCCGGCCGCGGCGAATTTGAAATATACGCAACCATGGATACCGCCAAGGAAGTGGGCGGCGACTTCTATGATTTCTATTTTGTCGGCGAAAACAAACTCGGATTTCTTATCGCCGACGTTTCCGGCAAAGGGATTCCCGCCGCAATGTTTATGATGACGGCAAAAACCATCATAAAAGGATATGCCGAGGCAGGCAGAGCCGTAGATGAAGTTTTCACCGTCGCCAATGCCAAACTGTGCGAATCGAACGAAGCCGGAATGTTTGTCACCGCATGGATGGGAGTTCTTGACACAACCACGGGAAAGATTGAATTTGCAAACGCGGGACACAACCCTCCGCTCGTAAGGCACGCAGACGGCAGTTTTGAATTTCTGAAGTCAAAGCCGGGGTTCATTCTTGCCGGAATGGAGGGGTTGAAATATCGCAAAAACGAACTTGTCCTTTCTGCCGGCGACGAGATATATCTCTATACCGACGGCGTCACGGAGGCGACAAACGCGGAAAACGAACTTTACGGCGAAAAACGGCTGGTAAAACTGCTGGATTCCCTGCACGGACTTTCAGGCGAAGATATTTGCCGCGCCGTAAAGGCGGACATAGACGCTTTTGCGGGAGACGCCCCGCAGTTCGACGATATTACCATGCTGTATCTGAAATATAACGGAGGCTCTGAAAAATGAAGGAATTAACAATCCCCGCAACCGTTGAAAACATAGAAAAGGTGACCGAGTTTGTAAACAGTCATCTTCGGGAGATCCGCTGTCCGGGCAAGGCGATGATGCAGATCGATATAGCGATCGACGAACTTTTCGGCAACATCGCGCATTACGCATACACGCCCGAAACGGGCCCCGCCACGGTGCGCGTTGAGGTAACGGAAGCGCCGATCTCCGTCATTGTCACCTTTATCGATCACGGAGTCCCCTACGATCCCCTGAAAAAAGACGACCCCGACATTACCCTGTCCGCAGAAGAACGCGCTGTCGGAGGGCTCGGCATTTTCATGGTCAAAAAAACCATGGACGAAATCACATACGAATATAAAGACGGTCAGAATATCCTGCGCATCCGAAAAGATCTTTGAAGCCGTTGAAATTTTATGAACGAGGTAAAGATATGGACAATCCGGTATTCCGCCAAAAAAGTATGGAAAAAATCTCCTCCCCGGAGCAGATGAACGATTATATCAGAGTGTCAAACCCGAGAGTATGGATGATCCTTGCCGCCGTTATCGTACTGTTGGCGGGCGTATGCGTGTGGGGACTGTTCGGACGTCTTGACACCGCCTTTCAGACGGGCGGCGTATGCAGGGACGGCTGTTTGACCGTTTATGTAAAGGAAGACGACTTTGCCGAAATCAAGGAAGAAGCCATCCTTTCGATTGACGGCTCGGAGTTTACGCTGTCCGACCTTCCGGGAGAGCCCGTTCGGCTCGATGACGGCGCCGATCCGTATCTTCTTCATCTCACAGGCGCTTCGGCGGGCGATTGGGTATATGTTCTGACGGTCGACGCCAAAGACATGAAAAACGGCACGTTCTCCGTTTCGGTCATTACCGAGCGCGTCAAACCGCTCGACTTTGTGCTTAACTGAGGTGCGGACATGAAGGCAGCCAAAAAAATTAAAGAGCCCCTGACAAAGGGCGTGGCAAAAGTTCCCGTTATCATGCAAATGGAAGCGCTGGAATGCGGCGCAGCAAGCCTTGCCATGATCCTTGCCTATTATGAAAAATGGATCCCGCTTGAACAGGTGCGTCTCGACTGCGGCGTTTCGCGCGACGGCTCAAACGCAAGAAATCTTCTCCGCGCAGCCCGAAGTTACGGACTTTCGGCAAAGGGATATCGCTATGAACCCGAAGTCCTGAAAAAAGAGGGGAAATTCCCCTGCATTATCCATTGGAATTTCAATCACTTCGTTGTTCTTAACGGATTTAAGGGCAACAAAGCGGTGTTAAACGATCCGGCAAAGGGCACCTATACCGTCCCCATGAGCGTTTTTGACGACTCGTTTACGGGGGTATGCCTGTTTTTTGAGCCGGACGAAGGCTTTCTGCCGGAGGGCAAGCCGCAATCCATGCTGAAGTATGCGCAAAAACGGCTTGTCGGCGCCGGCACCGCCATCGTATTCGTCGTTCTGACCTCTGTCATCACATCGCTGCTCGGCATAATCACGCCGGCATTTTCGCGCATCTTTCTTGACCGGTTGCTGACAAAAGAAAACCCGGAGTGGCTCACTCCGTTTATAATCGCGCTTGCGGGGATAAGCGTCATTCAGCTTATCGTCGCGTGGATACAGGCGGTCTATTCTCTCCGCATAAACGGAAAACTCGCCATGGTGGGAAACACAACTTTTATGTGGAAAATTCTGCGTATGCCCATGGAATTTTTCTCTCAGCGCATGGCAGGCGATATTCAGGGCAGACAGGCGTCCAACGCCATGATAGCGGAACGGCTTGTCGATACTTTTGCGCCGCTTGCGCTCAATGCCGTCATGATGGTGTTTTACCTTGCGGTAATGATCAGATACAGCGTAATTCTTACGATGATAGGGCTTTTTTCGGTGATCGCAAACCTTGTCCTTTCGGGGATCATTTCAAAAAAGCGCATAAATATCACCCGCGTTCAGATGCGCGACGCCGGCAAACTCGCCGGAACTACGGTTGCCGGCATAGAGATGATCGAAACAATAAAAGCAAGCGGAGCTGAAAACGGCTTTTTCGAAAAATGGGCAGGTTATCAGGCAAGTGTAAATACAAACCAGGTCCGTTTTCAGCGCACAAATCAGATTCTCGGTCTTCTGCCGGCTCTTATAAGTTCGCTTTGCGGAACGGCTGTACTTATGACGGGCGTTTTTCTCGCCATGGAGGGCTCCTTTACCGTCGGTATGATCATGGCGTTTCAGGGCTTTCTTTCGTCCTTCGTTTCCCCCGCCATGTCGCTTATTACCGCGGGGCAATCGCTCCAGGAAATGCGCACCGATATGGAGCGGATCGAGGATGTTATGAAATATCCCGCCGACGAGACCTTTTCGGAAAACGAGGAGGAGGCTGTCGAATACGACAAACTTGCCGGAAATATTGAAATCAAAAACATAACTTTCGGGTATTCCCGCCTTGCGGAGCCCTTGATACAGGATTTCAGCATGACCCTGACGCCTGGAAGCCGCGTCGCTTTTGTCGGACCGTCCGGGTGCGGAAAGTCCACCCTCTCCAAACTCATATCCGAGCTTTACAAGCCTTGGAGCGGCGAAATTCTGTTTGACGGCAAGCCGCCGTCGGAAATCGACCGCAACGTGTTTACAGGCTCTCTTGCCGTGGTGGATCAGGATATCATCCTGTTTGAGGACACCGTTGCGAACAATATCAAAATGTGGGATAATTCCATTGAGGATTTCGAAATGATCATGGCAGCCCGCGACGCGCAGCTTCACGAAGACATTATGCAGCGCGAAGGCGGCTATCAGTACCGGCTGACCGAGGGCGGAAAGGATTTTTCCGGCGGACAGAGGCAGCGCATGGAGATCGCGCGCGTGCTCGCGCAGGATCCCACTATTATAATTCTTGACGAGGCGACAAGCGCGCTTGACGCAAAAACCGAATACGACGTGGTGAAATCCATCAAAGACAGGGGCATAACCTGTATTGTTGTGGCGCACAGACTTTCCACCATACGCGATTGCGATGAGATCATTGTAATGGATCAGGGAAAAGTCGTTGAGCGCGGAACGCACGAAGAGCTGATGAAAAACGGCGGTGCCTATACGCAGCTCGTATCAAACGAGTAAGGGGGCGGATAAATATGGGATGGTTTGACGAACAGATCAGAGCTCGCAAGCACAACGACGACGATGCTTTTGCCGAAGCGTTTGCCAATATGGCATCTGCCGTCACAGGCAAAAAAATCGAAGCCTCCTTAAACAACGACCGCGCCGTTACAAAGGACGCCATTGACGAAATTCTTAAGTATTATCATGTAAAGAGCCGCGAGGTCCCCGACGGGATCGGCGACGTAAACGAACAGCTGGAATATCTCATGCGCCCTTACGGAATTATGCGGCGCCCGATCCGGCTGGAGGACGGCTGGTACCGTGACGCAATCGGCGCCATGCTCGGCGTGCTGCGCGAAAGCGGAAGGGTTGTGGCGCTTATTCCCACAGGACTTTCCGGGTACAGTTATTTTGACTATGAGGCAGGCAAGCGAAGAAAAATCAATCGCAAAAATCAGCACCTGTTCGAAACGGAAGCAATTGCGTTTTACAAGCCCTTTCCGCTGAAAAAAATCAGTCTGTCTTCACTTTCCGCATATATCATGCGGACGCTTTCGGCTTCCGATTTTGTGATGATCGCCCTTGCGACGCTTGCCCTGTCGCTGATCGGCATGATTTCCCCGATGATAAGCAAACTCCTGTTTGCCGCTGTTCTTCCGTCGGGAAGCATTCGCCTGCTTATTTCCATTACGGTCTTCTCGGTATGCGTTTCCGTCAGCACTCTTCTCATTTCCGCCGTGAAAAATCTGATTACTGCACGGATCGAAACAAAACTGAACATATCGGTTGACGCGGCAGCCATGATGCGCGTCATGTCGCTCCCGGCAGATTTCTTCAAATCGTACGGCGCGGGAGAACTTTCAAACCGTGTGTCTCAGGTCGGGGTTCTTTGCAAAATGCTGGCGTCCACCGTCCTGTCTGCGGGGCTTACTTCCGTTTTCTCTCTCCTGTATATATCGCAGATATTTGTCTACGCGCCTTCTCTTGTCGTTCCCGCATTGATAATTATTTTCGTGACCGTTGTGTTTTCCGTCATATCATCTCTCGTTCAGATGAAAATAAGCATACGCCAGATGGAACTTTCCGGCAAAGAAAACGGTATGACCTACGCTCTCATTTCGGGCATACAAAAAATCAAGTTGGCAGGCGCCGAAAAGCGCGCTTTTGCAAGATGGGGAAACCTTTATGCCGAAAGCGCAAGGCTTACCTACAATCCGCCGATGTTTATCAGACTCAACGCCGTGATCAGCCTTGCCATAAGCCTTGCGGGAACGATAGTCATGTACGGTATGGCGGTAAAATCGGGCATTTCCGTAGCCGATTATTACGCCTTCGACACGGCATACGGAATGGTGTCCGGCGCCTTTATGTCGCTGGCGGGAATCGCGCTCACCGCGGCGCAGATAAAGCCCATACTCCACATGGTAAAACCGTTTTTTGATACCGCGCCCGAGGTTTCGGACGGAAAGCAGGTGATCACAAGACTGTCCGGCGGAATTGAACTGAGCAACGTTTCTTTCCGATACAGCGAAAATATGCCCCTTGTGGTGGACGATATGTCACTCAAAATACGTCCGGGACAATACGTCGCCATCGTCGGAAAAACGGGCTGCGGAAAGTCAACGCTTATGCGTTTGCTGCTCGGATTTGAGCATCCGCAAAAAGGAGCGATATATTATGACGGAAGAGACCTTGAACGGATAGATCTGCGCTCTCTGCGGCGGCGTATCGGCGCCGTTATGCAGAACGGAAAACTGTTTCAGGGCGATATTTATTCCAATATAGTCATTTCCGCGCCGTGGCTGTCTCCAAATGAAGCATGGGAAGCGGCGGAACTTGCGGGGATAGCCGATGATATAAGAAAAATGCCTATGGGGATGAACACAATAATCTCCGAAGGCTCGGGCGGCATATCCGGCGGGCAGCGGCAAAGGCTGATGATCGCCCGCGCAATCGCGCCCAAGCCGAAGATTCTTATGTTTGACGAGGCGACAAGCGCGCTGGACAATATCACGCAGAAAAAAATCTCCGAGGCGCTCGACTCATTGAAATGCACCAGAATCGTGATTGCGCACCGGCTTTCGACCATCAGGCAGTGCGACAGGATCCTCGTGCTGGATCACGGAAAGATCGTCGAAGACGGCAGATATGACGAGCTTATCGAAAAAAACGGTTTCTTTGCGGAACTTGTCGCGCGGCAGAGACTTGACAGCACCCCATAACCTCCCGTAACGCGAAAAATCAAAAATAAAAATTCGGATTTTTATTAGCCTTTTTTTCATTTTGATCGTATAAATCAACAGAGGAGGAAGCAAAGTGACAGGCAAAAAAGCACGGCAACGGAACATGATGCCCGAAATAAGCGAAAAAACGCTCTCGCTGCTGTTTGATTATCAATTGTTTGAAAACGAGCCTTCGCTCCGAAAGTTCATTGATGAAGTCGAAAACGAATACGGAGTCGAAATTTCAGACGAGGACCTCTCGCTTGTGAATGCGGCGGGAGAAACGGTATCCGCCGAAAAGCACAGAGACAAAAAGGACGGTACGGTATGAGCCCGGCGCCGGAGAAGGAAGCGCTGTATGCGGAATATCGCGACAAGGTAAGCCGTTATGTTTTCTGCAGGCTGCAGAACAAAAGCGACGCCGAAGACATTGTCAGCGAAATTTTTCTGAAGGTTTATGAACATTTCGATACGTTTGACGCAGGCACGGCTTCCGTTTCAACATGGATTTATACGATAACACGGAACACCGTAACGGATTATTTCAGGTCGAACCGTACATATTCGGAATTGCCGGAGGATTTGTCGGACGGAGTCGGAGCCGAGGGCGTTTTTTTGCAAAAAGAATCTCTTGCGGCGCTCGGAAAAGCGCTCGGCATGCTTGACGAGCGCTGTCGGGCACTTGTGATATTAAAGTATTACAGGAGAATGTCGCTGAAGGACATCGCGTCAAGAATGGGCATATCGTATGCGTATGTGAAAATTCTGCACAAAAGCGCCCTGAACAAACTTAAAAATCATTTGAGCGATTAGGCTCAGACAAAATTATACGGGAGGATCGTTATATGAAAAAAATCGAAAAGAACAAGACCGATATTCTCAGCGAGGAAGCGCTTGAAAAGGTAACCGGCGGCAAAAGAGTAATAATCTCGACGGAAAGACGGGAATATGCGAAAGATGCGGAACGTATGCCCGTATCGCTGACGGGTTTTACGAAAAATGCAGAAAAAGAATAAACAGCGGAGGATAATGAAACACTGCCATGAAAAAACAAAAAATTATCACAAAAGCAAAGCCTGCCGAAACCTCCGATAAAGAACTTGAAAATGTTTCGGGAGGCGCCGAAATAACGGTCAACGGGAGCATTAAGATAAACAACAATAACTTTGATACAAGTATAAAGTTAAACAGTTTTGATATAAGTATAAAATTAAACAATTTTGATACAAGTATAAAGTCAAATAATTTTGATACAAATATAATTTTCAATAATTCTGACACGGGCATAAAACTAAACAATAATTCCGACATAAAAACAATTAAAAACGACTGAAAAGTGCTGTTATCCAAAAAAAATCTTATAAATCAGGAGGTAATAAAAATGCAAACAGAACTTATCACAAAGGCAAAACAGGCAAAAACCCCCGAAGAGCTGATGGCTCTTGCAAAAGAAAACAACATGGAAATGACGGAAGAATGCGCAAAAGAGTATTTTGAAAAGTTGCATCCGCAGAGCGGCGAACTTTCCGACGACGAACTTGACAACGTTGCAGGCGGCGGCTGCCTCGGAAGTGACCCCTACGATATTTGTATGGCGGACGGCTACTGTTTGTCCGACTATGTCTGCGAACGTTGCGGAACAAGGGGTATAGACTCTAGCACCGGCGTGTTGCGTTGTTCCGGATGTTTTGCAAACGACCCCCGCTGTCGGAACTGTATGAACAGTATTGGGGATAAGAGCGGTTCGGTATTAAAATGCAAGGTTCATCCGAGACCCTGCTAAAGAATATTTTAAATTGTACAGAGAGGATTCAAAGATGGAAATGAACAAAGAACTGCTTGCAAAAGCAAAAGAAGCGAAAACCCCCGAAGAGCTGATGTCCCTTGCAAAGGAAAACGGCATTGAGATGACGGAAGAGAGCGCAAAGGCGTACTTTGAACAGCTCAACCCCAAAACAGGCGAACTTTCCGACGACGAACTTGACAACGTTGCAGGCGGCGGCTGTCAACTGGATAAAGGACCCCTCAGTATGCGCAAGGATTTTAACGATGATTGATTTTCCCCTGCATAATACAAGTATGATAGGAGTTTTTTATGAAAAAGGAACTTATAGCAAAAGCGAAACAGGCGAAAACCCCCGAAGAGCTGATGTCCCTTGCAAAGGAAAACGGCATTGAGATGACGGAAGAGAGCGCAAAGGCATATTTCAATCAGCTCCATCCCAAGACAGGCGAACTTTCCGACGACGAGCTTGACAACGTTGCCGGAGGCGGCTGCCATAACGGCGGCAGGCTTGTCGTTTCCGCCATGCATTACTGCGATGAATGGCGTTGCAAGGTTGACGGCTCACAATGCGATATATACGGCGTTCTTGTATGCTGCAACACCTGCAATGTTGCCGCATTCTGCCATTCATGTCAGTACTGTACCTACGAAAAAGGGCTGTGGCTCTGCAATAACCCCGTTAACATGAAATAAACATACTTAAAAAGGAGTTTTTTTATGGAAAACAGATTTACACCCGAACTTATTGAAAAGGCAAAATCTGCAAAAACCCCCGAAGAGCTGACGGCTATTGCAAAAGAAAACGGCGTTGAACTGACGGAAGAGAGCGCAAAGGCGTATTTCAATCAGCTCAACCCCAAAGCAGGCGAGCTTGCCGACGACGAGCTTGACAACATCTCGGGCGGATGCGGCGGCGGATATGATGATAGCAGACCTTATCCCAGATTTACCGTCGGTGAATCCGTTCTTTATATTTGCGGTTGGTTGAGAGGAAACAGAATAACCGCCGGCGCCAAGGTTATGAAGAGAACCTATAAAAACGACGGGTGGTATTATACCCTGAAAATACACGACGGAAGTGAAATAGAAATGAGCGAGGCGCATGTCATGAAGTACTGAGAATAAGACTTCTTATGTAAAACAGATTTTATGCAAGGAGATTTTTATGGAAAACTATCAAGAACTTTTCGCAAAAGCAAAAGAAGTAAAAACCCCCGAAGAACTGTTGTCTCTCGCAAAAGAAAACGGCATTGAAATGACCGACGAGAGCGCAAAGGCGTATTTTGAAATCACGCATCCGAAAGCCGGCGAACTTGCAGATGAAGAACTTGACAACGTATCGGGCGGCGGATGCCGCAAGGGAGACGGAAGGCTTATAGTTTCCGCAGGCTATTCATGCGGGTACTGGGAATGCAAGCGCTGCGGAGTGCGCGCAAAGAACTCCGGCGGTATTCGCAAGTGCGGAGTATGCGGAAATCGGGCGGATTGCAATCACTGCTACTGGTGCTCTATTGAAAAAGGCCTTTGGCTTTGCAATAACAAGGATCAATGAACCGATTCAAACAAATAAACGGACTGCGTATAACTTGCAGCCCGTTTATTTGAAAGATCGAATTTAACCCGACATAATGCGGGTATTATAAGGAATATTTATGCGTTATATTCTGAATCCCAATATCGCCCTGCGCTCATGGCGGCTCGTCCCCTATGCCTATTACATAAAGGGTGAACGCAATGCGGCAGGACTGAAAAAAGAAGAATTTGAATTTCTGTCGGTATGTGACGGAAAAACCGACCTGCCGGACGAAAACGAAAGCGCTCTCGCGCGCGAACTCATTGAAAAAGGCTTTATCCATAAAGCAGCGAGCGGAGAAAACATCTCCGATTGGAGCCGCGCCCGCGTTTTTGAAAACCGTTATTTTCCCGCAATGAATCTGATGATAACGGGCAAATGCAATTATAATTGTATTCATTGCTTCAATGCCGCGGACAATGCCCCGCTGATGAGCGAATGGACCGTGGATGAAATGAATACGCTTCTCGATCAGGCGCGCGATTGCGGGATCAACGCGTTCACAATCACCGGCGGAGAGCCGATGCTGCACAGAAATTTCTTTGAAATTACAGAAGGCATCTATTCGCGCGGAATGTTCGTCGAAGAACTGAATACAAACGGTCATTTCATAAACAGGGCGGCGCTTGAGCGCCTGAAAAGCATCGGATGCGTCCCGCTTGTGAAAATATCCTTTGACGGCATCGGTTATCACGACCGGATGCGGAATCATAAGGGAGCCGAACAGACTGCGCTGGAGGCAATCTCTCTCTGTATCGAAAACGGATTTCCCGTCAAGGTACAGACAAACATGAACCGCCAAAACTGCGACGTAATGCTTGAAACGGCAAAAAAACTCGACGCTGCGGGCGTAAGCGAAATGCGGATAATCCGAACAACCGAAGCTCCGCGTTGGATTCGGAACGCCGGCAACGCCTGCCTTACGTTTGAAGAATATTTTGACAAAACAATTCTCCTCTGGCAGCAATACGCAAAAGAAACACATGATATGACACTGACCGTTTGGCAATTCGGAACGCTTTATCCGAAAGCAAAAGTTTACACCCTTGCCGCCGTCAATTCCCGCACAGGTAAATATCGCCCAAGCGCCCCCGTGTGCAAAGGCAACCGCGGAATGGTTGCGGTGGCTGCCAACGGAAACCTTTATCCGTGCCATCAGATGTCCGGCTATTACGAGCAGCACGGATATTTTCTCGGCAACGTAAAACAAACTCCGCTGAAAGAGCTGCTTTCGGGAGGAAAATACCTTGATGAAGTCTGCGCAACGCTCGGAACGCTGAAAGAAAGCAACGGAAAGTGCGGCAGCTGCGCCTATTTTGAGCGGTGTAACGGCGGCTGTCGCGCCATAGCCTTGGCGCTTACGGGCGACAAACTCGGAATCGACCCCTCCAAGTGTCTTTTTTGGGAAAACGGCTACGCCGAAAAAATTGCGGCGGCTCTGCCGGATTACAGCACGAATATTTAGCGGAAATTCGATAAAAAGGAGTATGAATATGGACAATGAAACAAAGGAATACAACCTCACGGAAGAAGAACTGAACACCGTTTCCGGCGGAACTTCCTCCCGCACACACGGCATAAACTGTCCGAACTGCGGCAAATTTATTCCGACAACCATTACGGAGCTGCTTACTCAGGGGCATCTCAGATGCCCGTACTGCCTATCGAAACTGAATATCGATCGGAAATAGTTTCATTCCGAAACCGCGAAAAACCGCGTCAATCGCCGCACGGCGCAAACCGAAAAATTCCGGTGCCGTCATATAAAACGCAAAACAAGCGATATCATCTTATCTTTTCAGATAAACCGATCTCGCTTGTTGTTTTTCATAATATTAAAAAATTTATCGGGCTCCGGCGCGTCATATCAATGATTCACGAACGTAATGCGCCTGTATTTCGCTTTCGGTAACAAGAACGGATTCCTGACGGAAAAAGGCGCAAAGATCTTTGGCAATATCGTTCACAACGACTTTTTCAACGTCAATGAGGGTAAGCACAAGACTTGTTTCTCTGGCATATTCCCCGTTTTCGTAAATGTAACCGCCTTCCTGCACGCCGAAAGAAAACGGCACCTTGTATGAATTACAAACGTTGCGAAGCACCCTGATGTACTTCTCGTTTTCAAAAAGCTGCGTTTTGGTGGCTGAATCGTGCAGCCCTATATAAATCTCCGATTTGACCATATTTTCCTCCGTTTACGACATTACCGCTTTTTTATAACTGTATCATACATTGAAGCAAAAGTCAACCGTATTTCAACCGGCAAAACCGACGCTTCCGTTCCGGATGTGGCGTGTACCACGCAAATGATGTCGTGCCTTGCCGCAAAAATGATATTGTTCGCTTTGCTCAAAGTGATATTATATTCGCGCGGACACTCGCGAAGCGAATACCACTCGACGAAGTCGGCATGTAATCATTTTCGTAAGAAAATGTATGTAATCAATCCGAAAATTCCCCTTTGAAAAACAATAACATTCGCCTGTCGGCGATTACATACCCGCTTGCGCGGGATTTCATACCAATCCTTCGGATTGGATAAAAAGGCAGCCTTCAGGCTGCCTTTGTGCAACCGTATAAATCAAGGCGAAGCCTTGTATGTAATCCGACGAAGTCGGCATGTAATCATTTTCGCAGAAAATGTATGTAATCAATCCGAAGAAAACTTCACAAAGTTATAACATACGCCTGTCGGCGATTACATACCCGCTTGCGCGGGATTTCATACCAATCCTTCGGATTGGATAAAAAGGCAGCCTTCAGGCTGCCTTTTTTGGCAGGGATAGCAGGACTCGAACCTACGAATGCCAGAGTCAAAGTCTGGTGCCTTACCGACTTGGCTATATCCCCCCGTATAATGTAAAAGTATATCACGGCAGCATTTTTTTGTCAAGAGATTTGACAAATTATTAGATTTTACCGTTTGAAATATTTAACGATCTCATAGGCGCCGACTCCCGAAAAAGCGACGAACAGGATCGCGGGAGAAAGAAGAGACACAAGGTCGCTTTCTTTCGTTATCAGAAAGAAAAACGCGACGGCGGAAACAATGCCCGCAAGAACGAAAAATATACCGAGAAAAAGTGAAAATACGTCTTTTTTCATTTCATGCTCCTTTCAAACCATTTTACGGTTTTTTCAAATGTTTCATCTATCGGCGTCGGAATAAAGCCGAGTTCTTTTTTCGCCTTTGAAGAATCGTAATCATGCGGTTCGGAAAGCGATTTCAGGGTTATTTTGTTGAGAACTTTAACAAACGGCAAAAACAGATAAACAAGGCCTGTCGGTATAATTATCGGACGGGATTTCCTGCCTGTGACGGCGTTGATCTTTCCGTAAACTTCGCGAACAGAAACGTTTTCGCCAGAAACTATGTACTGTCCTCTTTTTTTGTTTTCGCAAAGCGTTAAAATAACCCGGCAGACGTCTTCGACATCGACGAAATTATATCCGCCCTTTATTCCGAATTCGGGCTTTCCCGAAAGAGTATCGGCAAAGACTTTTCCGACTGCGGAGGGTTTGAAATCGTTTATTCCCACAACGGCGGAAGGAAGGACTATCGCCGCCGGGAAACTCTCGTTCTCTTTCATTTTTCCGAGAACGTAGTTTGTAGCCATAGCCTTTGTCTTACCGTAATTTCCTTCGATTTTTTCGGGGAAATAACCGTCGGGTTCGGAAATTTTTCCGTCTCCCGTTTTCGCTATCGCGTCAACGCTTCCGACATAGATAAAGCGAACGTCTTTCTTTGAAAAACATACGTCGCAGATCTTTTTTGCCGCAAGAAAATTGACTTTGTAAGTCTCTTCCTTTTTCTTGTCGGTAAGGTCGATAAGAGCGGCAAGATGAACGACCGTGTCGCCGTCTTTTATATTTTCCGAAAGGAACTTTTCGTCGCAGATATCGCCGATTACCTGCGTGCATTTTGTCCCGTCGAGTTCTTTTGCGACCGTTCTTCTGGTAAAAGCCGTAATTTCGGCTTCGGGAAAAAGTTTTTCCGCCGTCTTTACAAGATTATTGCCTATATGTCCCGACGCTCCGGTTACAATAAAACGCTTCATAGAATTCCTCCGATACCGCGTATCATTATACCTTAAAATTCGGCAGGTGTCAACAAATCCGTATTGATTTTTTCACAAATCCGTGTTATAATACAAAAGTAAAACCGAACGGAGGTACGCCGATGAATCTTCTTCACATGAAATATGCCGTAGAGATCGCGAAAACAAACTCTATAAACAAGGCGGCGGAAACGCTTTATGTCGGGCAGTCGGCTCTGAGCAGGGCGATCAAGGAACTTGAGACAAATCTCGGCGTAATTCTTTTTGAAAGAAGCGCAAAAGGTATGTTTCTGACCCCCGACGGAGAAGTCTTCGTCCGTTACGCCAAGGCGGTCTTAAAGCAGGTCGACGATATTGAAAAAATGTTCGGGGAAGGCGCTGTCGGCAAAAAAAAGTTTTCTGTCTCCGTTCCCCGCGCAAGTTATATCGCAGACGCGTTTGCAAAATTCACGAAAAGGATAGAAAAAGGGACGGAGATCGACGTTTTTTATAAAGAAACGAATTCGTTGAGAACCGTCAAAAACGTTTTGCAGGACGACTACAAACTCGGAATAGTGAGATACGCCGAAAGTTTCGACAAATACTACAAGGATATGATGGACGAAAAAGGTCTTGATTACGAACTCATCACGGAATTCCGCTATAAACTCCTGATAAGCAGCGAAAGCCCTCTTGCAAAAGCGGAAAAAGTTTCTTTTGCCGACCTGAAAGAATATACGGAGATCGCGCATGCCGATCCTTACGTTCCGTCTCTGCCGATGTCGGAGGTCAAAAAAGAGGAACTTTTAAGCAATACCGCAGGCAGAATCTTCGTTTTTGAAAGGGCAAGCCAGTTCGAACTGCTCTCTCAGAACCCCGAAACGTTCATGTGGGTCTCCCCCGTTCCCGAAAGCCTTCTTAAAAGATACGGGCTTGAAGAAAAAATCTGCGACGAAAACGACAGAGTTTACAAAGACGTCCTGATACACCGCAGAGACTATACTATTTCAAAACTCGACAAAATATTTATAGAAGAACTCGTAAAAGCAAAAAGAGACACGATAGGATAAGAATTATGAAAATTTTGATTGCTTCGGATATCCACGGCAGCGCTTTTTACTGCGAAAAACTCATCGGAAGATATGAAAAGGAAAACGCCGAAAGACTCCTGCTTCTCGGAGATATTCTTTACCACGGACCCAGAAACGACCTGCCCGAAGGATACCTGCCGAAAAAAGTCATTCCGATGCTCAACGAACTGAAAAACGAGATTCTGTGCGTCCGCGGAAACTGCGACACCGAAGTCGACCAGATGGTTCTGGAATTCCCGATACTCGCCGATTACGCGTTTCTAGATATATGTAAAAGACCGATCTACGCGACGCACGGACATATCTATAACGAGAAAAAACTGCCGCCTATCGCGGAGGGCGATATTCTGCTCAACGGACACACCCACGTCCCGAAATGCGTTGAACACGAAAGTTATATCTATATGAACCCCGGTTCCGTCTCGATCCCGAAAGAAAACAGCCATCACGGATATATCCTGCTCGAAAACGATCTGTTTTTATGGAAAGACCTCGACGGGAACATCAAAACGGAATATTCTGTTAAATAAAGCGTTCAACCGAGCGCTTTTTCTTTTCGTCCACAAAATATCGATAAATGCAATACCGATATGCAAAATAGGCAATTCCCAAACGGGGAATATTATGTTATATTATAATAAGAAAGGGTATATTCTGCCCTGAATCAGGAGGTGGACCTTGAAAGACTCGGAAATATCGAGAGCAACTCTCGGAAGAATACCTGCATATCTCAGGTATCTGAAGAAACTGCCGCCGCAGACGCGGAACATTTCGGCAACGACAATAGCAAAAGAACTTGGGCTCGGAGAGGTCCAGGTAAGAAAAGACCTCGGCGCGCTTTGCGGGTCGGGAAAACCGAAGATAGGATACATAACCGAAGGTCTCCGTCAAAGTCTCGAAAGTTTTCTCGAAAACAAGAACGGCGGAACAATAATCGTCGGCGCGGGGAGACTCGGCAGAGCGCTTCTCGACTACGACGGATTTGACAAATTCGGGCTGTCGCTTCTTGCGGCGTTCGACAAAAAAGCCGACGGCAAAACGCTTTCCGATTCGGGAAAACCCATTCTGCCGATGTCCGACCTTCCCGACTTCTGTAAAAAGCACGATATAAAAATCGGGATAATCGCAGTCCCGGCAGACTCGGCTCAGGAAATATGCAACACCCTTTACGACAACGGGATAAAGGCGATGTGGTGCTTTGCGCAGTGTAAACTCTACAAGCCCGCCGACGCGGTCGTTCAATACGAAAATCTGGCGTTATCCCTCGCTCATCTGAAAATGCAGATAGGACAGTAAAATGAATTTAGACAGAATAATAGCGGTAAGGAACAACAAGACGGTTTACAGAGACAAGGAGAGAAGTCTTAAAGTCTTCAATGTCGGATATTCGAAAGCCGACGTGCTGAACGAGGCGCTCAATCAGGCGCGGATAGAAGAAACGGGGCTTCCTATCCCGAAACTTCTCGAAGTGACGATGATAGACGGGAAATGGACTCTTGTTTCGGAATATATCAAAGGGAAATCCATGGCTCGGTTAATTTCGGAAAACCCCGAAAAAAAAGACGGGTATATTGAACTTCTTGTCGATCTGCAGATCGAAATGCACTCGAAAAAATGTCCTCTGTTAAACAGAATGAGAGACAAAATGGGGCGTCAGATAGAGGCGTCCGACCTTCCCGCGACAGTCAGATACGACCTGTATTCAAGGCTTTCGGAAATGCCGAGACACGGAAAAATATGTCACGGAGACTTCAATCCGTCGAACATTATAATTACGGACGACGGAAAACCGTATATAATCGACTGGTCGCACGCGACGCAGGGAAACGCCTCTGCGGACGCAGCACGCACCTATCTTATATTCCTGCTTTCGGGAGATACGGACGGGGCGGAAAAATATCTCGGATTGTTTTGTGAGAAAAGCGGAACCGACAGGCAATATGTCGATCGCTGGATGCCGGTAGTTGCGGCGTCGCAGCTCTTAAAGGGAAATGCCGCGGAACGCAAATTCTTACATTCATGGATAAAGGTATCAAACAGTATGGAGGAAACAAAATGAAAATCACAGTTTGCATCGGCTCGTCATGCCACATCAAAGGTTCGCGTCAGGTAGTCGAATCTCTTCAGGAACTTATCCGCGCGCACGGTATCGGCGACAAAGCGGAACTTGCAGGCACTTTCTGCATGGGAAGATGTCAGGAAGGCGTCTGCGTTACGGTTGACGGAGAATTCCATTCGGTAACCCCCGATAACGTAAACGAATTCTTCGCCGAAAACGTTCTTGCAAAGGTAAAATAAGATGATTGTTCAAATCTGCGTAGGCTCTTCATGTCACCTGAAGGGCTCGGAAAAACTCGTCGAACTGTTCCAGTCGAAAATTTCGGACCACAAACTCGACGGCGAAATAACCCTTGCCGGAAGTTTCTGCACCGGAAAATGCAACCGTGAGGGAGTAACGGTGACGGTCGACGACGTTATCTACACGGGCGTAACTCCCGAAAATTTCAATTCTTTTTTCGAAGACAGAGTTCTGAAACCGCTGTCTTCCGAAAGGACGTGACGGAATGGACTGCCTCACCCTTAAAAAGTCAAACTGCAAAAACTGTTATAAATGTATACGCCACTGCCCCGTAAAATCAATAAGATTTTCCGGCAATCAGGCATACATAATCGGAAACGAATGTATCCTCTGCGGTCAGTGTTTCGTCGTTTGTCCGCAGGACGCAAAACAGATAGTCGACGAAACGGAAAAGGTTCGTGTTTTATTACAGGGAACGGATCCCGTTATCGTTTCCCTCGCGCCTTCCTTTATAGCAAACTATGAGGGCGTGGGGATAGTCGCCATGCGCGAAGCCTTAAAGAAACTCGGATTTTTCGACGTTGAAGAAACGGCGGTCGGAGCGACTATCATAAAAAGAGAATACGACAAGATGGTAAACGAGGAAACGAGAGATATTATAATTTCCTCCTGCTGTCATTCCGTAAATCTTCTCATTCAGAAATATTTCCCGAAAGAACTCCCGTTTCTTGCGGATATTCTCTCCCCCATGCAGGCGCACTGCAAAGATATCAAGAGAAGATACCCGAACGCAAAAACAGTATTTATAGGCCCGTGCGTTGCAAAAAAGGACGAAGCGCAGTATTACGAGGGAATAGTCGACGCGGTTCTCACCTTTGACGAACTTACCGCATGGCTCAAAGAGAAAAACATCGAGCCGAAAAAGGAAATATTCCCAAAAGAAAACAGCCGCGCGCGCTTTTTCCCGACGACGGGCGGAATTCTCAAAACGATGAAGATGGACAACCCCCGTTATACATATATGGCGATCGACGGGACGGAAAACTGCATAAAGGCGCTCAAGGATATTGAAGACGGCAAACTGCACCGCTGCTTTATCGAAATGTCGGCGTGCGTCGGGAGCTGCGTAGGCGGACCTGTAATGGAAAAATTCCACCGCTCCCCCGTCAAGGACTATGTCGCCGTTTCGAATTTCGCGGGACCGAAAGATTTCGAAGTCGACCAGCCCGACGAAAAGAACCTCGGAAAGATATTCACCCCGATAGAAAGAAAACTTCCGCAGCCGTCGGAAGACGAAATAAAAGAAGCGCTGCGGCAGATGGGCAAAACAAAGCCTTCGGACGAACTCAACTGCGGTTCCTGCGGATACGACACCTGCCGCGAAAAGGCGATAGCGATCTGTCAGGGCAAAGCCGAAGTTTCGATGTGTCTGCCGTTCTTAAAGGACAAAGCCGAAAGTTTTTCCGACACGATAGTCAGGAATACTCCGAACGGTCTTATCGTCTTAAATGAAAAACTCGAAGTTCAGCAGATAAACAAAGCGGCGCTGAAAATTCTCAATATCCGCTACGCCTCCGATATCCTCGGCGACCAGGTCGTCAGGATTCTCGAACCGGGCGATTTTCTCGATGTTCTGAAAAGAGGAAGAAATATCCACAACAAGAGAGTTTACCTTGCGGAATACGAAAAATATGTCGAGGAAACAATAGTATACGACCGCGAATACAGGCTGCTTGTCTGTATTCTCCGCGACGTTACCGCGGAAGAATTACAGAGGGAAAAGAAAGAAGACATCAGCCGTCAGACGGTCGAGATAGCGGACAAGGTCATAGACAAACAGATGCGTATAGTTCAGGAGATCGCGTCTTTGCTGGGAGAGACCACAGCGGAAACAAAGATAGCGCTCTCCAAACTCAAGGAGTCTATAAACGATGAATAATTTATGTGCGGATATCGGCTGGAAAAGCATCAACCATGAAGGCGAGCAGCTTTGCGGCGACCATGTCGACATAATAGAGCAGGACGAAAATTCAACGGTTCTCGTCCTTGCGGACGGTCTCGGAAGCGGCGTTAAGGCAAGTATCCTTTCGACGCTGACATCAAAGATCATTTCGACAATGATGGCGGAAGGGCTTCCCCTTGAAGAATGCGTTTCGACCATCGCCGCGACCCTGCCGATATGTTCCGTCAGAGGCGTTGCGTATTCGACTTTCACGATAATTCATATTATCAACAACGAAACCGCCGAAATAATGCAGTATGACAATCCCCTTGTCGTACTTCTCCGCAACGGCGAAAACTACGACTATCCGAAAACGGAACTCAATATCGACGGCAAGAAGATTTACAAATCGACTATAAGTCTTCAGGAAAACGACATTTTCATCGCGATGAGCGACGGCTGCCCGCACGCGGGAATAGGGCTTGCCTACAATTTCGGCTGGCGGCGCGAAGATATAATCGAATTCATGAAAACTTTTGCCGACGTCGGATACACCGCAAAAACGCTGTCGACCATGCTTATCGACGAATGTAACAAGCAGTACGGCTATCACCCGGGCGACGACGCCACCGCGTGCGTTGTCAGGATAAGGCGGCGCGAACCGATGAATATTCTCTTCGGTCCGCCGAGAAACCCGGACGACTGCAACAGAATGATGTCGCTTTTCTTCTCAAAAGAGGGCAAACATATCGTCTGCGGAGGAACGACCTCTTCAATAGTCGCGAAATATCTCGGAAAGCCCGTCAAAGCGACCCTGAATTTTGAGCAGAGCGACGTTCCGCCGATTGCGACGATAGAGGGCGTCGACCTCGTAACGGAGGGCGTAATAACGATAAACAAAGTTATCGAATATGCGAAAGACGCTCTGTCCGATAACGAAAAATACGAGATCTGGAGCGTACATCGCGACGGCGCTTCGATGATATGCAGACTTTTGTTTGAAGAAGCGACCGATATAAACTTTTTTGTCGGAAGAGCGGTAAACCCTGCTCACCAGAACCCGAATCTCCCGATAAATTTCAATATCAAGATGAATTTGGTAGAGGAACTTTCCGCCTGTCTCAAACAGATGGGCAAACGTATCAAGGTAAGTTATTTCTAAAGGAGGATTTCAATGAGAAAATTCGATACCAAGGTACAGCACCTCAAATACAAGGTCCTCCGTGAAGTATCAAAACTTGCATGGAACGATACTCTGATTGACAACGTGCTCGACATACCCAAAACAATAGTGCCGCGCAACACACCGACAATGCGCTGCTGCGTATATAAAGAAAGGGCTATCCTTTCCGAAAGAGTAAAACTCGCCATGGGAGGAAACAGCGACAACCCGAACGTTATCGAAGTTATCGACATTGCCTGCGACGAATGTCCGACCGGAGGTTTCGAAGTAACGAACGCCTGCCGGGGCTGTCTTGCTCACCGCTGCGAAGACGTCTGCCGTTTCGGCGCAATATCTTTCGACCAGAACCACGTCGCGCATATCGACAAATCGAAATGCAAGGAATGCGGCTGCTGCGCGAAAGTCTGCCCGTATACCGCCATAATAAGCAGAAAACGTCCCTGCGAAAACGCCTGCAAGATAAAAGCGATAAGCATGGACGAAAACAGAGCCGCGGCAATCGACAACAGCAAATGTATTTCCTGCGGCGCCTGCGTTTATCAGTGTCCGTTCGGCGCCATAAGCGATAAATCTTTCATTCTCGACGCGATAGACATTATCAAAAAGAGCGAAAACAACACGAAATACAAGGTCTTCGCGGTCGTCGCGCCGTCGATCTCAAGCCAGTTTACTTACGCAAAACTCGGTCAGGTCATAAAGGGACTTAAGGAACTCGGTTTTCACACCGTAATAGAAGCCGCTCTCGGCGCCGATATGGTCGCGGACGCGGAATCCGCGGAACTCGCCGAAAAGGGTTTTCTGACAAGCTCCTGCTGCCCCGCTTTCGTAAGTTACATCGAAAAATCTTTCCCTGCGCTCCTGCCGTTCGTTTCCCATAACCTCTCGCCCATGGCAGCGATCTCAAAATACATAAAAGAACATGAAGCGCCCTGCAAAATAGTCTTTATAGGACCCTGTACCGCGAAAAAAGCGGAGGTTCAGAAAGAGGAAGTCAAAAAGCATGTAGACGTCGCTCTGACTTTCGAAGAATTACAGGCTCTTTTCGACAGCAAAGAAATAGACATCACCACTCTTTCGGAGGATCTTCTCGATAACGCTTCCTATTTCGGAAGGATATTCGCGCGCTGCGGAGGACTTTCCGACGCCGTTGCCGAGGGACTGAAGGAACACGGCTCGGACTTCGAGCTCAAAGCCTGCTCCTGCGACGGAATCGAAGCCTGCCGCGTTGCTCTCCTTAAAAAGAGCAAAAACCTGCTTGACGCAAACTTTATCGAAGGAATGGCTTGCGTCGGCGGCTGCATAGGCGGCGCGGGATGTCTTACCCACGGCGAAAAGAACAAAGCCGAAGTCGATAAATACGGAAGAGAAGCCTACGAAAAGACTATCGCGGACGCTATCTCCGTTCTCAAAAAGGACTGACAGACAAAAATTATCCCCCGAAGCTAAATCTTCGGGGAATTTTTATACAACAGAAAACCGAGAAGAATTTTTATACAACAAAAAACCGAGGCTCTTCCGCCTCGGTTTTTTGATTTTATTTTGCAGACAGAGTCTCGTAACCTGCCCAATGCGCAAGGTGACGCGCCAGGATCAATCTGTCCTGAGCGTTTACTTTGCCGTCGCCGTTAAGGTCGGCATTCGCTTCGTTTATTCCCATTTCGAGATATTCCGACCATTTGGCGATCCAGCGCGCGAGGTGCAGTCTGTCTTTTGCATTGACAACGCCGTCGCCGTTCACGTCGCCTAAAAGTACGTCCGATTTCTCTTCATACGCTGAAATACGGATATATGTTGAGACGAAGTTATAGAAATTACCGTAATCATCGGTTTTTACAGTGTTCATTGAATAACTGATAAATCCGAGAGAGGTTCTTGCAAATCCGTTAAAATCTCCGTCGCCTGACACATTTTCGAAAACCGACAGGAAGGATATTATATCTTCGTTTCCGTCCCGATAGGTAATTTTAATTGACATTCCCTTTCCTGTTTCGGACGGTCTGACAAGTTCGCAGGATCTGACTTTTTCCAATGTTATAATTGAAAGCATATCAAGTTCGCAAACAGCGCCCATATACGAAAGTTCCCAAGAATCCATAGCATAAGAATCAAGAGGAATAATTTCGTCTCCGAATTTGATACCGAAGGAATCTCCGTCGAAAACGATATCGCCTGCGGCGACCGTCTTGTCGACAAATGTGCCGTTTGTATAGGTTATGCGGATAACGGCACCCGTCAGGTCGGGAGTTTCGATATACGAAGTGTTATCGGGGCCTTTGATAACGGAAATTGCCGAAACTTCCGATTTTGCAACGGTTATTTCATATTCCGCAGTCTTACCTGTAAATTCAATTACGACAGTGTTTTTGCCGACAGATACTTCATCGTTATTTGTCCTGATATCAAACGGAAGCCCGTTGATACTGCTATCAACAATATCCTTATAGGTATAATTTTTGCTTGATCCGTCCTTATAATGAACGGTGAATTCAAGACCTTCGAGGTTGAAATCATAGAGATAATAACTGCCGTCAAAGACTCTTCCGTACTTCGTATCTCCGAAAGTATAAACAAAAGTCGGAGCCTTTGTTATTTCTATACTGTCAACGGAGTTTTCGACTATCTCGACAGGAACGGGCGCTCCTCTGTCGCTGCCGTCAAAAGACGGGTAAGCTCTGTAACTTCCGCCCTTTTCCCAAGGAGCGAACATCTGGTCTTCTAAGGAAACAAAAAGGTCTTTAATATCGGTAAGTTTTACAAGTTCGGTCGACTCGTCGCCGTAGGTAATGCGGAGAATGACGTCGCAGTCTGCCCAATTTTCGTAGACATACCGATCGCCGGACATTTCATAGCCGCCGCAGTTTTCGTAGAACTCAATCTTGCCGGAAACATATTCGAGTCCGACGATAGTATCCGCGGTTATGACCAGCGGAATTCTGACAGAAGCCCCGAGATAGGAAACTTCTATATATTCCCAATAATCGTGAATAGCGGTCACTTCGAAAGGCTGATCGTCAAGACCGTTGCCGAGAACTCCCAATTTCCGAGTTCCGTCTTTGTAGGTTACACGGAAGACAAGATCGGAAATCTGGCTTTTGATATATGGGAAATATCTGCTGAGAGAATGCATGGTTGCAGTTCCCGAAACAAGTTCGAGAGAAGCAACGGGAGATTCGATAATCGTTACGGGGACTTTCGTCGAAACGGAGCCTACCGACGCGGTGATATAGTTTTCTTTACCGCGAAGCCACGGGGCTTCATGCTGGTTGTCGGAAGTCGTGATATAAAAATCATCAAAGGTTTCGGTCCCTCCGACCGTGATGCTGTGGCCGTCTTTATAGGTTATCTTAAATTGAAGATCGGATATATAGGACTGATAATTGTAATTGAAAGTGCCTGTAACGTCCGTCCAGCCGTCGGTGTTTTCGATAATTGTGATCCCGTCGGAAACAAGTTCAATAGACGCTATCGGAAATTCTTCTATCGTTACGGGAACTTCGGTCGTCGCTCCGAGATAAGAAACCGTAAAGAAGTTGTTTTCTCCCTTTTTCCACGGTTTTTCACGCTGTCCGGAAACATCAAAGGTGAAAGAATATTTGCCGGAATCGCTTATGAACGGCAAAACTTCGGAAGTTCCGTCTTTATAGGTAACCTTGAAACTTAAATCTTCAAGATTGCGTGTATATATACTGTAAAAATAGAATTCGTTGCCTGAATTATCGGTAATAGTATAGCCGCCCGTATTCTCTGTAAATGTCAGTCCCCCGGACGCAAGTTCTATTTTTTCGACAGGGCTTTCGATTACCGTTACGGGGACTCTGACTGCCGGCAAATCGAGATATTTTATTTCGCAATAGTTATCCGTTCCGAGTTTGTAATGTTCGGAATACTGATAATGAATAACGGAGAATATCGTATTTTCAATCGGAGGTTTATCTGCCGTAACGATTTTTTCGGTTCCGTCTTTATAATAAAGTTTTATTTTGATCTCGTTTCTTCTTGCGGAAACATCATAAACAAAGAAGCGTTCGGGCTGTCCTGTCTGGCTGTTTGTTCCTGTTACAAATTCGCCGTCGTAACCCTCAATAAAGACAAGAGGATCGGAAACTATCTCCATTCTTTCGATCGGGTTTTCGTAAACCGTAACGGGGACGGAGACAGAAACGCCCGCAAATTTCAGAGTAAGGCGGTTTTCGCCGACAACCCAGGGATTGTCATAGCGATCGTCGACATATTCTATCCTGTTGCCGTCGTAATCTTCAAAATAAGAAATATCTTGGGTGCTGCCGTTCTTAAAATGAATGCGGAATTCCGAATTCATAAGGATATCAAAGATATCGGCATTAACACCGTAGCAGGAAAGAGGCTCGGAGATAAGTTCAAAGGTTTCGACATTTGTACTCTTGATAATTACGGGAATATCGCAGTCCGCGCCGAAATAGCTTATCGTAAAGTTGTGAGTTTCATTTACTTTCCACGGATTTGCAGACTGATCGGAAGTGTAGGTTATATCGGAACGAATATCTGAGAATTTCACCTGATTGCCGTAACCCGCCTTATAGTCGATCATAAAGTAAACGTCTTCAAGTTTATCATACGGCAAGTTGTAAATAAAGTTGCCGTTTTCATAATAACCGTTTGTGTTTTCGGTAAGTTCGATAGGCTCGTCGAAAAATGTATAAATTCTCGAAACGGGGCTTTCGTTTACGGTTACCGTGATATTCACAGACTGACCGAGATATGTTACGGTTAAGAAATTCCAACCGTCGACCGTCCAATGGTCTTCAACCTGACTGTTAACATAGGCAAAACGGTTGCTGTCACCGTAACGGATATCGGTATAAGTTCCGTCGGTATAAGTTATTCTGAAAAGGAAGTTGTTGATTCCGAACATCGCGGGTTCATAGTAATAATACTGTTTTCCGAGTTTGTCGGTTTTCATAAATCCTCCGACATTTTCGGTAAGAAAAACGCTTCCTTCAAGAAGGTCTATCGAAGCAATATTGTTTTCAACAATTCTTACGGGGATTTTTACCGACGCACCGAAAACAGACGCCGTTACATAATAGGTATTTCCGACAGTCCACGGATTTTCGTCCTGATCGTCGGCTTTGTAGATAGTTCTTCCGTCAACGGTTTCATTGAGGTTCGCGATTTTCGAAATGCCGTTTTTGTAGTTTATTTTTACCTGAATTTTATCTTCGTCGCAATTTTGCAGATAATAGTGGAAATCATCGCCGACCGTATAACCGTTTGTATTTTCGTAAAGAGTATATCCGTCCGAAATAAGTTCGAGCGACTCGACGGGCGTTTCGGTTATTTCAACGGGAACTTTGACCGTCGCACCTATATAACTTACGGTAAAGGAATTTTCTTTTCCCGCAGCCCAATGTTCGGTCTGCTGAATTACGGAATAGTCAGCCTGAATCTGACGGTCTCTGATCGTATTGAAAATTCTGCCGGTTTCGGTCGTTCCGTCTTTATATGTAATCCTGAATTGCAGTTTATTTCTGTCGGTTTCAGGTAAAGTATAATAAAAATAGCCGTTGCCTCCGGTATCGTTCTGGAAATATCCGTCGGCATTTTCATAAAGAGAAATGCTTCCCGAAACAAGTTCAATCTTTTCCACGGGGCTTTCGATAACCGTTACGGGAACGGTAGTCTCTCTTCCGTAGAAAGAAACGGACATATAATTTACTTTGTCTTTTGTCCAATGGTCATCTTCCTGATGAACCTTGACAGAGAGAGCGGTCCCGGAATATTCGGAAAGATCTATTTCGCCGTAGGAACCGTCAGAATATTTTACGCCGAGAACGACGCCTTTAAGTGCCGTATATACATCATAATAGAAAAATTCGTTGCCGTCGGAATCAAGGTAGTTGCTTATATGTCCGTCGACATTTTCATACACATACGCGTCTCCCGAAGCGACAGATATGCTTTCAACGGGATTTTTTTCTATTATAACCTGAACAAAAGTGCTTACCCCCTTATAGCGAACAATTATATAGTTTGACGAACCCAAAGACCACGGCTGTTCACGCTGGTCTTCGATATAGTTGCACTCTATGCAGTTTTCGGGGTCTCTTCTTTTTGATTCGGAAATCGTTATATTTTCCGAAGTATCGTCGCTGTAAGTTACGGTAAACTCAAAATTATCTTCAAAATTGCCGTATCTGTTATAAAAATTGTAATAAAACACGCCGTCGGATTCGGAATAGTATCCGTCGTAATTCTCGGTAAGAACTATATCTTCCGCCTGTCTTATAGATGTAACAGTTTTTTCTTCAGACAGTTCCTCTGCCGAAAAAGGAGTTGCAAAAAGCGAAAAAACAAGAGAGAACACAAGAATTAAAGATAATACTTTTTTCATGATACACTCCTTGAATAAGAGTTATTTCAAAACTTTTTTTCCCAAAAGTGAAAATATCGGCGACATGGGTATGCCGCCGATATTGATAAATCAAAACTGATTATTTCGCAAGTTTCTTTCTGAAAGCAACCGCTGCTGCAGCCGCTCCGGAAACGGTAAGGAGAAGAGTCCAGACCGCCATTGCGCTGTCGGTGGTATTGTCGGGCTTTTTAACGGAAGAATCTGTAACGGTAAAGGTTGCAGTTGCTTTTCCGCTTTCGGAAACGATTGCTATCGAATGTTCGCCGACAGAAAGAGTATTTATGAATTCTGCGGTAAGTTCGACGGCGATGCTGCCCGCTTTTGCGGTATAGCAGGAAGAGTCAACAGTTTTTCCGTCGATCTCAACACCGATAAAGTCTTCAAACGCAGCGTCGGATTTGAACGAAAGTCCTTTTCCCGCAGCCTTATCGATATTCGCGCCGTTGCCCTCGATCATCGTAGGAGCAAGTTTTGCGATCTCGGTTTCTTCTTTTGTTATTTCATTCTGAGCCTCTGCGTCGGAATAGTATTTTCCGCAGTTTCCGCAGTACCAGTATTCAATATTGCCTTTTTCGGCAGCGGTTGCGGCGTTTGCTTCAACCTTTACGGGTTTGTGTTCAAGCATCGGGATTTCCGAACCCTGTTCAACGGTTGCGTGGCAATCCTGACAAACTTTGTCTCCGGTGTAACCTGTAGAAGTTTCGGTTGCGGCAACAGCACCTACAACAGCAATGTTCTTATGATTGGTTCTGTCGATTTCGCCGTACGAATGTCCGCAGACTTCGCAGGTCGCTTTGGTGATACAGGTGGCTTCGCCGCCCTTATGGTTTTCTCTGTCGAATTCGGTTCCGAAGTAGCAGGTGTGGAAATGTCCGTTTTCGTCAAATTCCCACTTACCGTCGGCGTCAACGTGGTTCCCCGTTGCGGCAATTTCGGTACCTACGGAAACCGTAGTCTGACAGTCGTCGCAGAATACGTCGCCCGTGTAACCTTTTTCGCAGCAGGTAGCGTCTTTCTGACCGACAACATGGGTATTCTTATGGTTATTTGCGTTTACATCACCGTAAGAAGCGCCGCAGACTTCGCAGACCGCTTTCGCAGCGCAGGTCGCTTCGCCGCCCTTATGGTTTTCTCTGTCGAATTCGGTTCCGCAGCCGCAGGTATGGAAATGAGTCGTTCCGTCAAATTCCCATTTGCCGTCAGCGTCAATATGATTGCCCGTCGCAGCTATTACCTGTCCCTGTTCAACGGTTTCTCCGCAGTCTTCACAGACTTTGTCTCCGGAATATCCGGGATCTTTACAGGTAGGAGCAACATTATTCTTCAATACAACGTTTTTATGATTGTTTGCGTCTTTTTCTCCGTAAGAAGCGCCGCAGACTTCGCAGGTCGCTTTCGCAACGCAGGTCGCTTCGCCGCCCTTATGGTTTTCTCTGTCGAATTCGGTTCCGAAGTAGCAGGTGTGGAAATGTCCGTTTTCGTCAAATTCCCACTTGCCGTCGGCGTCAATGTGTTTGCCCGTTGCGGGAATTTCGGTACCTACGGATACCGTGGTCTGACAGTCGTCGCAGAATACGTCGCCCGTGTAGCCTTTTTCACAGCAGGTAGCGTCTTTCTGATCGACAACATGGGTATTCTTATGGTTATTTGCGTTTACGTCGCCGTAAGAAACGCCGCAGACTTCGCAGACAGCTTTCGCAGCGCAGGTCGCTTCGCCGCCTTCATGGGGAGCAAAGTCAAATTTTGTTCCGCAGCCGCAGGTATGGAAATGAGTCGTTCCGTCAAATTCCCATTTGCCGTCAGCGTCAATATGATTGCCTGTCGCAGCTATTACCTGTCCCTGTTCAACGGTTTCTCCGCAGTCTTCACAGACTTTGTCTCCGGAATATCCGGGATCTTTACAGGTAGGAGCAACATTATTCTTCAGTACAACGTTTTTATGATTATTTGCGTCTTTTTCGCCGTAAGATGCTCCGCAGACTTCACAGACCGCTTTCGCAACGCAGGTCGCTTCGCCGCCCTTATGGGCTTCTTTGGCGAATTCTGTCTGACAGTTATCGCAGATATGGAAATGATCGGTTTCATTGTATTTCCATTCGCCGCTTTCGCTGACATGGTTCCCTGTTGCGGGGATTTCAGCGCCTTCTGTTACGGTCTTCTGACAATCGAGACAGAAGATATCAGCCTCTTTGCCTTTTTCGTTACAGGTAGGAGCCTGTGCGTTTCTTTCTTCTGTATGTTTATGATTAGCAGGGTTTATTTCGCCGTACGCCTTTCCGCATTTTTCGCAGATCGCGGGAGAAATACAGGTGGCTTCGCCGCCGGAATGTTCGCAGGGAGTAACGGTGACTTTACCGTTTTCTATTGCGAAATAAATTTCATTTGCGTCTTTATCGAATATTTCGAAGTTTGTCGGATCGTAAGATACGGTTATCGGGAATTCAGCGCTCTCTTCCGCAGTATCGCTGATCTTAAACTTCAGTGTAACGACAGTGCCGTTTGCCGTAAAGTTTTCTCTTGCGGTGTCGTTCGCCCAAACAAGATAATAGGGGCTGGTTTTCGACGGGTTATGAAGGTTTGCACCGAGAAGTCCGGCGTCTTTTACTTCAATAAGGGTAAGTGCCGAGGGGAACTCAACCGTAAGAGACATACCGACTATACCGGGATTGTTTTTAAGTCCGATAGTTACTTCAACCTCGGAGCCTGCGTCTGCAACGACGCTTGACACGACGATTGTCGGTTCTGCTGACTCGGCGCTTGCGGTAATAACCGTAAACTGAGCAATCAGAAGACAAAACGCCATAACAAGGGAAAGAAGTCTTGCACTTGATTTTGTCATGTTTTATTTAATCCTCCTGTGTTGGGAAACCGGCAGAAAAGCACGGATATCCCTGAATATATTTATTATAGCATTACATATTATATCTGTCAATATTTTTTATGGAATTTCGCAGTATTCGGCACAATTATTTTGTCGTGCAGGGCAACGTTTCGTAACCTTCCCAGTGAGCAAGATGGCGCGCAAGGATCAATCTGTCCTGAGCATTTACTCTGCCGTCTCCGTTCACGTCGGCGGCAAGTTCGTTTATCCCCTTTTCAACAGCCTCGGGCCATTTTGCAAGCCAACGGGAAAGATCAAGTCTGTCTCTTGCATTTACAACGCCGTCGTTATTCACGTCTCCGACGATATAGTCCGTGCTCAGAGTATTTTTGTAAGCGTTGACCGCATCGGATATTTCTTTTGCAAAATTAACAAATCTCGGATTATAATCCTTATTTATGTCTTCAACAAAACTGTCCGCCTGTCCTGCGGGTCTGTACTGAACAAAACCTGCATTTGCAAATTTCTTGAATCCGTATTGGTCGTTTGCCGCAAGTTCTTCGGGAATAATTTCATTAACATAGAGTTGAAGAGTTTCAAGAAGTTCGGGATCTCCCGAAGTATTCCCGGCAAGAGCGTTTGCGATATCGATAATATCGTAAAGGTTCTGCGCGGACTTAAGCATACAGTTTGCATTAAGAGTGTCGATAAGGCCTGTGAATGCGGTGTTTGCCGCAGCTGCAGTCTCTGCCGCTTCCATAGCCGCCATAGCGGAATCTATTTCAGAAACAAAGTCTATGGGAGCCTTGCCTTCGACATAGGGTTCGGTTCCTACCGCAAGGATATGAGCCTTAAGCTGAGCGGTCGTTCTCTTTGCCCAATAATCGGGAGCTTCAAAAACAAGTTTGCCCGAAGCGTCGGTAACGTTGTTTTCCGCAACATAAGTAATGACCGAACTGATCGCTCCGAAAAGTTTATCCGTAAAGAAAACTTTGGAAGCATCGTATCCGCCGGTAGCCCATTTTTCAAGAGGCTGAATGAGGGAAACGAGGTTTGCATCGGAGACATCGGCCTCGTAAGCCGCAAGTCTTTCGGTAAGAAGAGTTTTTATATTCTTGCCGTCCATAACGGATTCCGTTACGCCGTCTCCGAGGTAATTTATAATAGTCGTTATATTATCGACGACCTCTTTTGCAGCAACGGGTTCTTCTTTGTTCAGATGTCTTGAAGCGATGACCTTGCCGCAGTCTTTGCAGACTTTTCTCTCCTCACCCGAACCTTTTTTCTGGGTAAACTCTTTATGTACGACCCATTCGGTGTTCGCATGAATGCAGGAAAGAGAGTTTACGAGTTTGATCGCAAATCCGATAGCCCTTTCCGTTTGGTCTTCGCCGTCGTCGTCTTTACTCTTTGTAAGAAGATTTACACTTCCGCCCTCATTATATATACCGGCGCCCGCCTGTATACCGCAGGAAGTAGCGGGAGCTGCGGCAGCGTTGTTGAAGTTGACCGCCACATTGAAAGGAATGGAAGCGTTTTCCGCTGCGGTGATGCCGAAGCCCTTGGACCAGCCGAGAGTAAGTTCGTAAACATAACCGGTCTCGGTCACGTAGAGCCCGCCGTCGGGTTTTCCGCCTTTTTCCGTACCGTAAGTTCTTCTTGCCGCAACAGCGGAAAGTCCGGCTGTGATTGCGGGATAGACCTGAAGATCGCCCTGAACCTGAGAGAAAACGAATTTTGTGGCAGCGGTTCTCGAATAATTATGCGCTGCAACTTCCAGATCGTCGCCCGCCCATGAATTTACACCCGCGGGGTTATCGTTTATTTTGTGAGGAGTCGTTACGACTACGCAGAGATAGAGGTTTGTCGCGTCCCATGACGCATAACCCTCAAGTCTCGAATTGTACCATTCGGACGAAGTGCGTTCGGGATTTTCCGCGGCGTCATAGCGCCCCGATTCACTGTTGAAGTCAACGGTAGCATGATTGTCTCTTGCCCAAAGTATATTACCGTCATCGTCGGTTTTCTGATACCAGGTATCGGCGCCGGTAATATCAAATATTTTCGTATAGGAAGCATCGACCTTGCCGTCCATTTTCGGAGCGGTCGAAACTTTTGCGATCTCAATATTCGTCATCGAGCCGTCGTCCGGCACGAAAATTTCTTCGGCGACCGTATTCAGAGAAAAATAAGCGCCCAAAGAAACGGTCATTGCGATTGCAAGAATGAATGACAGCGTTCTTTTCATCAAAAGTCCTCCTTCTGTTTTCGGGATTTTCCCCATGGTTTTGATGAGATGACACCGATACGCCACAAAGCCGCGCCGCAAAACACAGCGTTTCACCTGCGTTTTTTGCAGAGTATCAATGTCATTATTAAACATATTTAATATACCACAACAGCGGCGAAATGTCAATCTTTCCGAAGCGAATTTTTTATTTCAAAAAGCGGCAAAATCCGCAGGCGGTATACGGAAAAATCCCGAAAAACACGCAATCGCTTTTACGCCGTCCCGATTTCAGGACTTTACTTTTTTGCCTTATCCGGCATACGGCAAAGTTGCGTATTTCCCGACCGTCGCGGGGCTTTTTTCGTCGGACACAAGCCGGTCGCGGAAAGCCGAAACGGCAGACGGCGTCAGAATTTTTTCCATATTATCACCTCGCTTTGTATTATAGACAAAAAGAGCCGTGAAATCCAAAAGATTTCACGGCTCTTAATATTAAAAATCAAATATTTTGGTGGATATAATACAACGTGCAGGTCTCTTTGTCAAAGAACCGGACGGTATAATTATCATAATCGCTGAAATAATTATCCAGCTTGATATCGAAAAGGTCGCCCGCATTTATACATTCAAAATCGAAATCAAATTCCGACAGTCGATCTTCCGTTTCCATCCAGGAATAAAAATCCCTGAAATAGCCCTCCAGCATTTCGGCGTCTTCTTCGGTTGCGGTTTTGTAATTTCCGTTATTTTCAAAAATTTCCGAAGACGAATAAACATATTTGCAGTAATCGGTATAATCCTGAAAACCGTTCGGATCCATGTGTTCAACTTTTGAGACATATCCCGGCGGGACGTTGTTGAGAGTATCCTGAGACGGAAACAGCACCGCAAAAATTATTGCAAAAAACAGTCCGAGTATCTTTGTTAAAAACATAAAATCACGCCTTTTACATTTTGATCCAGCCGAAAGCGTTGGCTATCGAACTTATGAGAATTACGGCGGCAAAAACAGGGCAAAGCCAACGTATCATGAAGTTGAATATTTTCTTTCTGCGAAACGTTCCGTTTTCAAGAGTCACTTCCTGCTCAATCTTATCAACGCCCATAACTCTCGACACAAGAAGGCAGGTCGCAATGGCGGCAATCGGCATCATTACCGAGTTTGTAAGGAAGTCGAAGAAGTCAAGGAACTGCATTCCGAGAATTTTGACCGCCGCCAGAGGTCCGTAGCCGAGAGAAGAAAGCGTTCCGAGAAGGACCATAATAACGGTAACGACGACGGTGGATTTTTTTCTGCCCCATTTAAGTTCGTCCTGAAAAGTCGAAACGGCGCTTTCGGTAAGCGCTATTGAACTTGTCAGCGCGGCGCAGAGAACGAGGAAGAAGAAAAGTATTCCGAAAAGTGTTCCCATGCCCATACTTTCAAGGACTTTCGGAATAGTTACAAACATAAGCGACGGGCCCGACTGCAGAACGTCCGGGTCTCCGCCCGAAAACGCAAATACCGCGGGAATTATCATAAGTCCCGCCATTATAGCAATTCCCGTATCGAAAATTTCGACGTTTTTCGTCGAGGATTCGATAGAGACGTCTTTTTTCATATAAGAGCCGAACGTTATCAGAATTCCCATTGCGATGGAAAGCGAATAGAACATCTGTCCCATCGCGGAAACGACCGTCATCCATGAGAAATTAGAAAAATCGGGCAAAAGGAAATATTTCACGCCCTCAAGAGCGCCCGGACGGGTGACGGAATACACGGAGATCACGACCGACAGAACGACGAGCACGGGCATCATAAATTTCGAAACGCGCTCGATACCGTTTCTAACGCCGCAGAAAACTATTATTACGGTGAGAAGCGCAAAAATGACAAAGCATATCTCGGCGGAAAAACCGTTTGAGATAAAGTTTGAAAAATAGTCGCTTTCGGCAAGTTTTCCGCCGTTTCCGATCATATACTCAAAAAGGTATTTTATGACCCAGCCGCCGATAACCGAATAGTAAGGCACTATAAGCACCGGGATTATTGCGTTTATCCAGCCTCCGAATGAAAGCCGTTTCGACGTCCCGAAGGAGTGATACGCGCCGACGGGGCTTTTGCCCGTCATTCGTCCGAGAGCCGTCTCCGCGGTTATCATGGTGTAACCGAAAGTTACGGCAAGGACAATATAGACGAGCAGGAATATTCCTCCGCCGTATTTAGCGGCAAGATACGGAAAACGCCAGATATTGCCGAGACCTACCGAGGCGCCCGCCGCGGCAAGGACAAAACCGAGTTTTCCCGAAAACGTACTTCTTTTTTTCTGTTTCTTTTCCAATGTTTTCTTCTCCATGATATATTAAACTCCGTATTTACGGTATATCTTCTCCATTTGCAGGAGCGTATTTTCAATATCGAATTTTTTAACGCTTTTTACGGCGGCTTTCGACATTTCGGCGTAAAGCAGAGGGTCGTCGTGAAGTCTGCCGACATATTCGATAAACGCGTCCGTATCTCCGGGATCGAACAGAAAACCGTTCTCTCCGTGAGTGACGGCGTCGGTCTGTCCGCGTATTTTGGTCGCGACGGCGGGAAGTCCCGCAGCCATACCCTCGATAAGGTTCAGAGGCAAGCCCTCTCTGCGGCTTGAGATAGACAGAATGTCGCTCATTTTGTAAAGGTCGGGCATATCTTTTCTGAAACCGAGAAAATCTATATACCCGGAAACGCCTTTTTCCTCGGCATAAGCCTTATCTTCTTCGAATTCCTCTCCCTTTCCGCAAAAAAGAAATTTTATATCGGGATATTTTTTGCAGAGAACGGAAGCCGCGTCGATCAAAAATTTATGGTTTTTGTTGAAGTTGAATTCTGCGGCGTAGATGAGCAGAAATTTGCCGCCGTAGCCTTTCTCTTCTTTTAATCTTTCCTTTTCTTCTTCGGATACGGGAGAAAATCTTTCCAGATTTACGCCTATGCCGTCGATCTTCTCAACGGCTGTCTTTTTTGTCTCGAATTTTCTCTTCGCAAGGGAATAATCTTCGTCGTTTATTGTAATTATGCAGTCGGCTTTATTTGCAAGCAGTTTTTCCATTGTATAATAAAGTATCCAATATCTTGCGGGCGATCCTTTATAAAAATGGAAACCGTGCGCCGTATAGAGAACTTTCGTTCCGTTTTTACGGGCTTTTTTCGCCGCAAGCCTTGCGATAACGCCGCCCATCGGAGTGTGGCAGGTGATCAGATCGTATTTTTCTTTGTTTATGATTTTTCTGACCTTAAAAAAAGCCGGGATATTTTTCGGGCTGTACGGAGATCTCTGAATCGCAACATCATACAGTTTGTCGCAAAGGTCGAACGGCTTGCCGTAAGCGTTCGCTATTACGTGGACTTCATACCCATGGTTTTTGAACCACGTTATATAAGGCTTGTGGAATGCCTCGATATGCTGTTCCAGAACAGTGCTTATGAACAGAACTTTTTTCATTTTACACCTCGGATTGCCAAATAAACGGAGAAATTTCCGTTTTCTCTTTACAGAAAGGGATAACGTCATTTATGATTTTATGAAAATTTTTCTCAGAAACAATAAATTTTATCATTTTCCCCTTCAGTTTTTTATCAATCTTCTTTTCGGAAAAATAAAGACAATAGAAAAAGCCTCCGCCGCGGGTTGTCGCATAGTAGGAAACGCCCCAGTCCCTGATTTCCGGCCATTCGTAAAAACGCCTGCCGGAACGAACGCCGCCTTCCGTTATTTCGAGTTTTTTGAAACCCGAAATAAGGCAATAAACGGAAAATCCCAAGACCGTAAAAACGAAAGCCGCAACAAAAACAATATCGAAGATATCCGTCGGCACAAAACTTTTCTGTCTCAAAATGAGTTTGAAAACAGCCGAGAAAAGAAAAACGTCAATCGCAAGAAGAAGAAAACCCGTAAATACAAAATAAGCATTATATTTCAGTATCATGCGGTCTTCCGATTTTTCGATTTTCATAAAATCAATCGTCGAACCTTACCGATTTCGCCCATGTCGTGATCCGGTCGCGGTAAGCGGCGGTGTCGCTGTCAAACAGGGCGAACTGCACCGTCCAGAAAGCGTCGTCGGTTTTATAGACGTAGACGAAATATCTGTAAATTTCTCCGTCAGAAGTATTTGTGTATGTATAGTCGAACCACGTGAGGCCGTCTTCCGATCCCTTTTCGGCGGAAGCAATACCGTTGTTCTTTATCACCAGATCCATATATTCGTCAAGAGTGTAATTTTCAAAGCCCTCAAGTAAAGAAAACGGCTCTTTTAAGGCAAATACGGCGACGGTGTCGGAATCGTAAACGGCGTTGTAAGCCGGCGAGATATCCGATTTCCAAAAGCTGTCCGGCAGCGTTATCTGCATACCGTCGGCGGAAAACGTCTTATCCGAAGAAATCTGCGACTTTGCAAAATAAAAACCGAGGAATACGCCTAATACGATACACACCGCAACGACCGCCGCCATAATGGCGGCGCCCCTCTTCCGGTTTTTTTTGCGGCACGAAACGACCTCTTCGCTGTCGTTGTTATCGAACCTGAAAGCATTGCCCGCAAAGAAGTCGAAATGACATTTTCCGGTAAGGGTAATATCCTCCGAACCCTCGGGAATCTGATAATATTCGCAGCAGAAATTCCTGCTTGCCTTATCCGCTATAACAAAGATTTTTGTCGCGCGGTCTTCGATTTCGAAAGTCTTCTCTTCCCCGTTCTTTATTTCGCCGATCTTGCGGCAGGGAACGTTTTTTATCGTCAGGTCGCCGTCGGTTTCGGTCTCTGCGTAAACTTTTATCTTTGCAAGTCCGCCGATAAAGCATTTTTCTCTTTTTATCGTAAGTTTTCTCATAATAATACCCCCTAAAATACAGTCATAATATACATTGTAGCATATAATGACCTAAATTGCAAGATATTGCGGAAAAGAATCGGAAGGAAGGTTTTGCTTTGAACGGGCGCATGACGAAAAGGCTGCAACCTGTCGGAAAGTTCGAACGGATTGGATAAAAAAAGGCAGCCGTATAAATCAAGGCGGAGCCTTGCATGTAATCCGACGAAGTCGGCATGTAATCATTTTCGTAAGAAAATGTATGTAATCAATCCGAAGAAAACTTTTACGGAATGATAACATACGCCTGACGGCGATTACATACCCGCTCACGCGGTGTTTCTGCCAATCCTTCGGATTGGATAAAAAAAGGCAGCCGTTTGGCTGCCTTTTTTTGGTGCACCTGACAGGAATCGAACCTGCACCGAGTCGCCCCGACCAGAACCTGAATCTGGCGCGTCTGCCTGTTCCGCCACAGGTGCATACACCGCTTTCCGCGGTTATTATAAACTTAAAGTTACCGATATGGGGAAATGGTCGGAAAGCCATATTCCGTCGAGTTTATCGTCCCAGACGTCGGGCTCGGAAACGGTTTTCGCCGTATTTTCATCGGTAAAGACATAATCTATTTTTTTCATTTCTCCGCGGTTCATAAAGCCGTGACGGGTAAGAGTGAGTTTCTTTGTATGATCGACCATAACGGGGTCGGTATTCGCATAGCAGCGTTTTATCGTTTCGCTTGACGGCGCGACGTTGAAATCCCCCGCCATAATAAAAGGCATTTTGCTTTTTTTCATATCGTCCGAAAGTCTTTCAAGCACTTTCCCGACTCCGAGATAAGCGGCGTCCTCGAAAATATCGAGATGGACGTTATAGACGCGGAAAACTTTGCCCGTCGCCTTTTCCTTAAGGAAAGCGACCGTGCATATTCTCGGATATTCGCTCTGACAGTCAAAACGGGAACCGGGAGTATAAGGTTCGTCCGAAAGCCAGAAAGTATCAAAGCCGAGAAGTTCGATCGTGGCGTTGTTTATCATTATCGCCATCATCTCGCCGGTATATCCCTCTTCTCTGCCGGTTCCTATTATGGTGTGTCCGTGGAAATGGGCGTTGAAGAAATCGCGGATACTTTCGGTCATTTCCTGAAAACATACGACGTCGGGGTTTTCGTCGTCGAGTTTTTTGAATATCATTCCTATTCTGTGGATAAGCGCGTTCTGCTCGTCGGCATACCATGCGCCCCTGATATTGAAAGTCGTAAATTTCAAGAAAAAACACCCCGTAATTTTGATGTCTATGATATTCTATCAAAAAACATAAAAAAAGTCAAGGCATTTTTCAATTTCTTTGAAAAATGCCCTGGCATAAAAGTTTATTTGCCGCTGTCGCCGTAGTTTGAGAGAACTCTTGCGGAGGGGTCGGAAACGTTGCAGCCTTCCCATTCCCTGTTCGGCAGCCAGAAATCTTTTATCATTTCAGCCTGACCCGGATAATACTTTTCGAATATTTCGCGGTAAAGGAGAGATTCTTTTGTATAGGGCGCCGCGTAAGAATATTTTTTATAAAGTTTTTCCGCTTCTTCGTCGGTGTATTTCGTTTCGGCGTATTCCTTTATATAGTCAACCATGGAATGACCGACGGCATCTGAAAACGCAGCCTTTTCTCTGAAAAGGATATCGTGCGGCAGCCAGTCGCCCTCAAAAGCGTGGCGGAGGAGATATTTTCCTTTGTTATATCTGTTCATTTTGAGTTCGGGAGAAACGTGCATGACGTAATCGACGAAATCAAGGTCTCCGAACGGAACTCTCGCCTCAAGGCTGTTTACCGAAATACAGCGGTCGGCGCGCAGAACGTCGTACATATAAAGTTCTCTTATTCTCTTCTGCGACTCTTTCTGAAAAGCGTCGGCAGAGGGGGAGAAATCGGTATATTTATATCCGAAAAGTTCGTCGGATATCTCGCCCGTGAGCAGAACTTTAAGGTCGGTATGTTCGTGGATATATTTGCAGACAAGGTACATTCCGATGCTTGCCCTGACGGTCGTTATATCAAACGTTCCGAGAAGCGCTATAACCGGCTCGACGGCGGCTATCGCCTCTTCTGCGGTCATTATTACCTCGGTATGCTCCGCGCCGATATAGTCGGCGACTTCCCTTGCGTAACGAAGGTCGATGGCGTCCTTTTCCATACCGATAGCAAAGGTCCTTATCGGTTTTTTGAGAATTTTTGCGGCGACCGAGCAGACAAGAGAACTGTCAAGCCCGCCCGAAAGCAGAAAACCGACGGGAGAATCGCTGTCAAGCCGTTTTTCGATACCGGCGATAAGTTTTTCCCTTATGTTTTTGCAGACGGTCTCAAGGTCGTCGGAAAGATAGCTTTCGGCGGCGGCGATATCGCGGTAGCAGACGAATTTTTCACCGTCGAAATAATATCCCGGAGGGAAAGGAAGCACCTTATCGCAAAGCCCGACAAGGTTTTTCGCCTCGCTCGCGAAAAGATACGCGCCGTCTCTTTTTCCGTAGAAAAGCGGACGTATACCGATAGGATCGCGCGCGGCGATATATTTTTCTTTTTCGCCGTCGTAAATGATCATTGCAAATTCGGCGTCGAGTCTTTCGAACATTTTAACGCCGTACTTTTCGTAAAGCGGCAGGATTATTTCGCAGTCGCTGTCGCTTTTGAACGTATATCCCTCTTTTTCAAGTTCGGCTTTTTCTTTTCTGAAGCCGTAAAGTTCGCCGTTGCAGACGACGTAACATTTACCCCGCGAAAACGGCTGCATACCCTCTTTTGAAAGTCCCATTATCGCAAGACGGTGAAATCCGAGATAGCCTTTTCCCGTATCGACAACGGCGGACATATCCGGGCCTCTCGAAATCGTTTTCAAAAAGCCCTCTTCAAATTCTTTTTTCGACGCGACGTAGTCGGTCATACCCATTACAGAACACATAGGCGGTTCCTCCTTAAAAATAAAAATACAGCTATCGACTCTATCGCTTTTAACAATAGGACGAGTAGCTGTATCTCGCGGTGCCACCTATTTTACCCTGTCGGGTCTCTTTTTTCGGGCTCTGTCAAGCCTCAGCCGACTGACGCACGGCTTTTGCGGCTTCCCTACTCGTTTCCTTTCAGGTCGCAACTCCGAAGTGTTCTTCAAAGCGGTATTGCGGCAATACTCTCAGCGGCGATTGCTCTCTGTACGCAGGTGACCGTTTCTACTTTTCTTCATCATCGTTTTTATGCGGTAATTATATACCCAGTTTTTTACGGTTTTTCGTGTTTTTTTTGACGAAATATAAAATTTTATCTTACTCCGAACAAAAGTTCGCCGTAGGACGGGAAAGGCCAGTATTTGGCGGAAGTTACGGTCTCAGCCGCGTCTACGCTCGCTCTGAGCGACTGCATTTTCATAAAGACGTCGGATTTGTATTCGCGAGCTTCTTCGAGAAGATCTTTATTATCCGAAACTTTTATCAGAGCCTCTTCGAGTTCTCCCACCTTATCGTAAATTCCCGAAGACAGTGCGGAAAGTTTCTTCGCTCTTTCCTCTTCGTAGGAAGACACTCCGAATTCTTTCTGAACGAGCGCCGTCTCAAGAAGTTCTTTCGTGTATGCGGAAATTGCGGGAAGAATTTCGTGATTTACCATGTCTATCATCGTCAGAGCTTCTATATGAATGACTTTCGAATAGTTTTCGAGAAGGATCTCATATCTTGCGTGAAGTTCGACCTCGGAAAATACTTTATGGGAAGTGAGAAGTTTTACGTTCTTTTCGGCAAGCAGATACGGAACGCAGTCGGGAGTGCTTCTGAGGTTCATAAGACCTCTCTTTTCCGCTTCGTCAAGCCATGCGGCGTCATATCCGTTTCCGTTGAAGATTATTCTCTTATGATCCTTTATGGTACGGCGGATAAGTTTGTTCAGAGCGTCGGTAAAGTCTTCTGCGCCCTCAAGTTCGTCGGCGTAAGATTTAAGGCTTTCGGCAACGGCGGTGTTGAGCATCGTGTTTACGCCCGATATCGACGCGCTTGAGCCGAGCATACGGAATTCAAACTTGTTGCCGGTAAAGGCAAAGGGAGACGTTCTGTTTCTGTCGGTGGTGTCCCTCGTGAAACGCGGCAGAACATGGACTCCGACTTTCATCTGTACTTTTTCTTTTGCGTCGTATGCGGTTCCTTTTTCTATTGATTCAAGGATATCGGTAAGTTCTTCGCCGAGGAACATGGAAACGACGGCGGGAGGCGCTTCGTTTGCTCCGAGTCTGTGGTCGTTGCCCGCTCCGGAGGCGGAAATTCTGAGAAGATCCTGATAGTTGTCAACCGCTTTTATAACGGCGCACAGGAAAAGCAGGAACTGCGCGTTATCGTAAGGCGTTTCGCCCGGTTCGAGAAGGTTTACGCCGGTGTTTGTCGAAATAGACCAGTTGTTATGTTTGCCGCTTCCGTTGACGCCCGCGAACGGTTTTTCGTGAAGCAGGCAGACCATACCGTGTTTTTTTGCGATCTTCTGCATAAGTTCCATTGTCAGCTGGTTATGGTCGGCGGCGATATTTGTGGTCGTAAATATCGGAGCGAGTTCGTGCTGCGCGGGAGCGACTTCGTTATGCTCGGTATTCGCGTAAATTCCGAGTTTCCAGAGTTCCTCGTTGAGGTCTTTCATAAAGTCGGCGACCTGCGTTTTTATAACGCCGAAATAGTGATCGTCGAGTTCCTGACCTTTCGGGGGCATTGCTCCGAAAAGGGTCCTGCCCGTATATATAAGGTCCTTTCTCTTATCGTAAAGGTCTTTCGGAATAAGGAAATATTCCTGTTCGGGACCTACGGTCGATTTTACCGCGGTGACGTCTTCGTTTCCGAAAAGCCGAAGAACTCTCACGGCTTCTTTGGAGAGGGCTTCCATGGAACGCAGGAGCGGGGTCTTTTTGTCAAGCGCCTCGCCGCCGTAAGAGCAGAACGCCGTCGGAATACAGAGAACGCCGTCTTTTATAAATACATAGGAAGTCGGGTCCCATGCAGTGTATCCTCTTGCCTCAAAAGTCGCGCGAAGTCCGCCCGACGGGAAACTTGACGCGTCGGGTTCGCCCTTTACGAGTTCCTTACCGGAAAATTCCATTATGACTTTACCGTTTCCGGCAGGAGAAATGAAACTGTCGTGTTTTTCGGCAGTTATTCCCGTCATGGGCTGGAACCAGTGAGTAAAATGGGTCGCGCCGTTTTCAACAGCCCAGTCTTTCATCGCGTTTGCGATAACGTTGGCATGTTCTATCGGCAAACGTTTGCCGAGATCCATAGTTCTTCTCAACGCCTTGTAAGTGTCTTTCGGGAGTCTTGCGCGCATTACCTCTTCGCCGAACGCCATACAGCCGAAATAATCGGGAATAGTTTTCATTCATTTCTCCTTCTTTCTCAATTCTTTTTCTTTCCGATATAAAAAAAGGGGCAAAGATGCCACGAAACGTGACGCCTTTGCCAACCGTTTTTTTATTATGGAGGGATTATATCGCAATTTTTTTCCGTTGTCAATACGGTTTGAAAAAAATTTACAAAGTTCATATATTTTTTACAAAGTTTTTCGGCGATAAAATTGCTCAGATTCCGCAAAAAGCCGATAACCGCAAGCAATTTTGCATTTTTTCGAAAGGCTTTACAAACCGGGCC
Source organism: uncultured Eubacteriales bacterium (assembly GCA_934501435.1). Taxonomy (GTDB): domain Bacteria; phylum Bacillota; class Clostridia; order Oscillospirales; family UBA644; genus Geddesella. The sequence continues at coordinate 65,136 of CAKSTW010000005.1, read as the reverse complement.
AAATGTGCTATGATGAAAACGTAAAGCAGAAATACACGTTCGGGGTCTTCAGCCCGACGGCAAGGAGTTATATAAAATGGACAGAAAATTTACGGTTCTCGTTGTTTCTTCTTATGAAAAAAGCGGAGACTTTATAAAGAAATCCGGACTTGACGCGGAAGTTTTCGAAATTCCCGAATTTGCGGCGAACGCCGCGGCTGCGCGCGACAGGCTTTCGGAAGGAACGTTCGACACCGTGATAATAAACGCGCCGCTTGACGACGAATCGGGAACAGAGCTTGCAAAATCAATCTTTTCCCTTTACGGAGCGGCTTGCCTTATAATAGTAAAAAAAGAAGAATATAAGAAAACGGTAGCGGAAGTCGAGCCTTTCGGCGTCGCCTGCATTTCAAAGCCGATGTCAAAAGAGGCGATATCCCAGGCGTCGCGTTTTCTTGTGGCGATGAAAAACATGATCGACAATTCGGCTGAAAAGTCCGAAACTCTGAAAAGCGAAGTCGAAGATCTGAAAATAATAAATCGGGCGAAATGTCTTTTAATGGAAAAACTCGGACTCGGCGAAGAAGAGGCGCACCGACACCTCGAAAAACAGGCAATGGATCTATGTATAAGAAAAAGCGAAGCCGCAAAAAGAGTTATAATGACATACGAACTGTAAAAGTCAACGACCGTTTTCTTTTTGCGTAACGGACACCGCAACCCGAATTTTACGCCTGTAATTATAAACAAAACGGATACTGTAAAGTTTTTCACCTTACAGTATCCGTTTTAATTATTTTTATTCTATTTTTCGGCGTTTTTATTCTGTTTTTCCGCCTTTTTCTTTTTGCTGCTTTCGATACCTTTCGAAATCAGACTTGCTACGGAACTGAAAATAAAAGTCGCGCCCATACCGATAACGACGCCGGTCATTATCGCGCCGCGTTTTATTTTTTTCGCGCCGCTGTCTTTTTTATTGACATCCTTTTCAGACATAAATAATCACCTCGCTGTTTATATCCGAATTATATCATTACCGTTCGGTTTTGTCAATATTTGATATTGACAACGAAGCGGCAAAATGGTAAAATTAAAGAGAGATTTCAGGCGCCCGGTTCCCGAACCGGCGGAATATGCAAGGAGGAAAAAAATGACGGATATTTTTGTCGGAGTATCGGACGAAGACAGAAACAGAATGCTCGGCTGTCTTTCCTCTTTCACAAAACGATATAAAAAGAACGAAACGGTCGAAGATCTGAATTTTGACAGCAAACTCTCCTGTCTTGTGCGGCGAGGACGCTGCGCCTTACAGAAAATCGACAGTTCGGGGAATATGACGATCCCGGAAATATACGAACCGGGCGACATTTTCGGCAGAGATCTTCTTTTTTCGAAAGCGGACGGATGCAGTCTTATCGTTTCGGCAATGCAGAACTGCGAAGTGACGTTTTTCGACGCGCGAAAACTGATGCAGCCCTGCAGCAATAAATGTCCGTGTCACATAACCTTTATCAATAACCTGCTCTCGTCGATACTCGGCAGAGGCGAAAGAATGGCGGCACACGCCGAAATTCTCGGTCAGAAAACCATGAGAGACAAGCTGCTCGCCTATTTTTCCCGTCTTTCGAAAAGACAGCAATCGACCGAAATTCAACTTTCCGTCTCCTTTGCGGAGATCGCCGATTATCTTGCGGTAAACAGAAGCGCGATGATGCGGGAAATAAAAAAAATGAAAGACGACGGAATAATCGACGTAAACAAAAAAACGATAGTTATAAAAAACCCGTAATACTTCAGGTATTACGGGTTTTTTCAAAGTATTCTTTTATCGCTGAAGATCCGATCTTCTTCGTTTTCTTCAGGTTTCTTTTCTTCGGGCTTTGCAACGTACTTTACAAGAACGGGGAAAGTCAGGAACTGATTGACGAGAGTGCAGAACGAAAAAGCGAAGAAAAGAATTATTATAATCGACAGCGGAAAAAGCAGAAAGCAAACGGCAAACATCGCCGCAGAGACAAGAGTCATTACTATATTTCTGCCGAGAGTATATCCGCCGAGAATTATACTGTTCCGTACAAGTTTTTTGAACGGCAGGTCAAAGGAGACCATAAGCGGATAGATATAGAAATTTGCAAAAAGACAGATGACGGAAACAAAGAAAACAACGACCAAAGCGACGGTTCTTAAAAACGAAGAGACCTGCATTTCGTCGGACGACCACATATAAGCGGCGAACGCCGCCGCTCCGACAACGGCAAGGTCTATAAAAAATACCGCAAGCCCCTGTTTGAAATGTTCCTTGCATTTCGCAAAGAAATCGCCGAAAGGTTCGACGGGCTTCCCCTGAGAAAAATTTCTCATGACGTAGGTAAGACCCGCGGTCGCGGGGCCTATCGTGACGATGGGAAGACAGCAGAAAACGTACAGGGCATTTAGGACGATCATCTGCCAGAATCTGCCCGCAAGGACCCTGCAAAACCGGACTATGCCCGGAACTTTGCCGGAATCCTTTTCAACGCCCGGACCTTCCTTTGTATTCATTTTGAAAAAACTCATTTTTACACTTCCTTTAATCCAGAAGGACAATGACCGTATTCTCGTAAACAACGAGAAGCGTCGCAAGAAACAGTACGAAAACGCTCCCCCACACATATTCCGCAAAAGTTATCTTTTCACCCGGAAGAAGCGTCTGTTCCCTTTTCCGCGGCAAAAGAGAAAGCCGCTGAAGAATATAAAGAGAAAAAGAAATGGCGCCGCTGCCCATTTCGGTAAAAATAAAAAAGAGAAGCATTACTTCGGGCAGGAGCGACAAAACTCCGACAAGCCCCTCAGGGCCTCCGAAAGACGCGGACGTCACGGCAAAGCCGAGAGTATACATTTTGAAATAGACGACGGGCAGAACTCCGATAAAACCGATAAGGGAAAGCCCGATAAGAAAAAGCAGAACAAACCAGACAAAACTGTTAAGAAGACACAGAAGTCCGTCGTTTTCCCAGAAGAAGAAGCCGAGAGATCCGCCCCCGGTCTTTGAAGAGACGACACAGCCCGCGGCATAAGCAAAAAGCGCGACGGCGCAGACCGTAATTTTAATAACGTTTCTTTTCAACATCATTTTTCATTCCTTTCGGTAATGTGTATGAAAAGAAAGGCTGAAAAATGACTCCGTCGTTATTTTGCTCTGGCGTTTACTGAAACGACGCCGCCGAAAGTCGAAAGAACAAGTTCTATCGCGGCGGAAACGATAAGATATATTATCCTGCCGCCGTCCCCGAAAACAAGAGAGATGAGAAGATGAACGCAGGCAAGCAGTGCGCCGCAGATAAGCCCGTTCACAAGCCCGCAGCGTCCGATATTCCATAAAGCCGCAAAGCCCGCGACAAAACTGCCGACGGCGACCGCCGCAAAGGAAAAGACGACTGCCGCGCTGTCGGGCACGGACGAAACGGTCATTACAAACGCAAAGATAAAAATAAGAACGAGATATGTAACAATACCTATCGCCGCTCCGAAAAGAATTTTGAAAATGTTTGTTTTGGCGTCCCTTGCCGACTGTTCTCCGTTATTTTTTGCAAAAAGCGTCATGGCACAATCCTCCGTAAAAATTTCTACGGTAAGATATATGCCGCGACGCTTCGAAAAATTACCCTTTTATCAGTTGGAAACGGTATCTTTGGACTGAATCGCCCATTTCTTTACGGCGATCTTGGACTTGTCGGCGCCCGTCTCGATAATATAGGTATCGTCGTCTTTTATCTGTCTTACGGTGCCGGTGATGCCTCCGATAGTGGTAACAAGGTCGCCCTCGGTTATACTGTTTCTCATTTCAGCGGTCTTCTTTTCCTGTTTTTTCTGGGGTCTTATAAGCAGGAAATAGAACGCGACGACAATAAGGACAAGCGGTCCCCATGTCATAAGTTGTCCGAGCCAGCCCTGGGTAGCAGTCGCAGTGGACGCACCTTCGGCGGCTGTCTCATTTGCCAAAAGGATAAGGCTATTAAGAAAATTCATTGATCATACCTCCGATAATATTTATTTTATTATATATAGTTTTGATATTTATTGCAATAGTTTTCACAAAATGTTAAATTCTTCTGCCCAAAATCTCACGTTTTTCTCTGTAAAACGCCTCAAATGTGCCGTTTTCGAGATTTTTGCGGATATCCTCCGTAAGTTTGTTGTAGAAACGGAGATTGTGAAGAACCGCGAGTCTCATTCCCAGAATTTCGTTTGCCGCGATAAGATGCCGCAGATACGCGCGGGAATGGTTTCTGCAGAGCGGACAGTCGCACTCGTCGTCAACGGGAGACATATCGGTTATATATTTCGCATTATGTATATTTATTATGCCTTTTGAGGTGAAAAGATGTCCGTGGCGGGCGTTTCGGGAGGGCATTACGCAGTCGAAAAAGTCAATGCCGCGCCAAACCGCTTCAAGGATATTGACGGGAGTTCCGACCCCCATAAGGTATCTCGGCTTGTTTTCTGGCATAAAAGGCTCTACGGCTTCGATTATGCGGTACATTTCCTCCGCAGACTCCCCTACCGCAAGCCCGCCGACAGCGTAGCCGTCAAGTCCGAGAGAGGCTATCTGCTTCATGTGGTTTATCCGCAGATCTTCGTAGGTGCTGCCCTGATTTATTCCGAAAAGCATCTGATTTTTATTTATAGTATGTTCGAGGGAATTGAGCCTGTCCATCTCGTTTTTGCAGCGGACAAGCCATCTGTACGTTCTTTCGACCGAACGCTTTGTATAGTCGTATTCGGCTGGGTTTTCGATACATTCGTCAAACGCCATGGCGATGGTTGAACCGAGATGGGACTGTATCTGCATACTTTCTTCGGGACCCATGAAAATGCGGTGCCCGTCGAGGTGAGACGCAAAGGTCACGCCGTTTTCGGTTATCTTGCGAAGCGACGAAAGGGAAAAGACCTGAAAACCGCCGCTGTCGGTAAGTATCGGGCGTTTCCAGCCGGTAAAGGAGTGCAGCCCTCCCATTTCGTAAACGACTTTGTCGGTCGGACGGAGATGCAGGTGGTAGGTGTTGCAGAGCATGACCTGACAGCCGACGTCTTCAAGATCGAGAGCGGAAACGCCGCCCTTTATCGCCGCCGCCGTCGCGACGTTCATAAAAACGGGAGTCTGAACCGTGCCGTGAACAGTCTCAAATTTTCCGAGACGGGCGTTCTTTTCTTTTTTTATAAGTGTGAACATGGTTTTTTCCTTTATGTTATTGTGTTAAATGTAAGCCGGATTATCGGGCGGGGTGGGTTCTGTAATTGAGATAAGATTCGACGCTTCCCTCTTGAATCTGTTTATTCGGGAAACGAGAAGGTCGAGGAAACAAGGAAAAGGCAAGGCGACGGCGTACTTTGTGTACTCCGAGCCGCGTTTTCCGCTGCCTACGATGAGATTCGAAGTTTGGCAGGGGAAACCCGAACTCTTGTCGGTTTTGACGGGCGGGATTTTCGCCCCGACATCCTCACAAGCCTTGCAAATACGACAGTATTTCCTGCGGGTTCTCTGCTGATAAAGAATTTCGGTATTTCCTCTTGAATCTGTTTATTCGAGAAACGAGAAGGTCGAGGAAACAAGGAAAAGGCAAGGCGACGATGTACTCTGTGTACTCCGAGCCGCGTTTTCCGCTGCCTACGATGAGATTCGAAGTTTGGCAGGGGAAACCCGAACTCCTGTCGGTTTTGACGGGCGGGATTTTCGCCCTGACTTCCTCACAAGCCTTGCAAATACGACAGTATTTCCTGCGACTTTTTCGTCGTCATAACAAAAAATCCGCACCGTGAAAACTGCTCGCACCCGCCACAGAGAAATTTTCGAGGAATTTTTTCTTTTTGAGCCGCAGGCGGGCTGACGCCCGTCAAGGTGAAAAGAGATAAAATAACCGAAAAGAGCCTGTGTCGGGCGATAAGAGTTTGGCTTTCCTCTGCCTATCGGATAAACATTGCGTCGCCGAAGGAAAAGAATCTATACTTTTCTTTTACCGCGACATTATAGGCGTTGAGGATATTTTCTCTGCCGGCGAGGGCGGAGACAAGCATGATAAGAGTGCTTTCGGGGAGATGGAAATTCGTTATAAGAGCGTCGATAACGGAAAAAGAATATCCGGGGTAGATAAAGATATCGGTCGACCCGCAGGTATATCCAAGAGGTTCGTTTCCGAATTTTTTGCCGACGGTCTCAAGGACCCGGCAGGCGGTCGTTCCGACGGCAATGACGCGGCGGCCGTCTTTTTTCGCCTCGTTTATTATATCGGCGGTCGACTGCGGGAAGATATAATATTCTTCGTGCATTTTGTGGTCTAAAATATTTTCGGTCTTGACGGGACGGAAAGTGCCTATTCCGACATGGAGAGTTACAAAGCAGGTAATGACACCTTTGTCGCGGAGTTTATCAAGCAGTTCTTCGGTAAAGTGAAGTCCTGCGGTCGGAGCGGCGACGGAGCCGTCGTATTTTGCATAAACGGTCTGATATTTTTCGGGATCGTCGAGTTTTTCGTGGATATACGGCGGGAGAGGGACTTCCCCCGCGGCCTTGAGTTTTTCTTCGAGGTCTCCCTCGCACTCAAAGGAGATTTCGCGGTTTCCGTTCTCCATTTCGCTTTCGACGCGCAGAGATATATCGTTTATGAAAAGTTCCTTCCCCGCTTTCGCCTTTTTTCCGGGGCGGACCATACATTCCCAGCGGCCTTTATCCATCGGGCGGATAAGGAAAACCTCGACGTCGGCGCCAGTGTCTTTCCTTTTTGCGAAAAGACGGGCGGGAATAACGCGGCTGTCGTTCATGACAAGCACGTCCCCTGCCGACAGTTCGCTTTCTATATCGTAAAAATGTTTATGTGAAATATCGCCCGTATTCTTATCGAGAACGAGAAGTCTGCACCCGTCGCGTCTGTCGCAGGGAGACTGCGCGATAAGTTCTTCGGGGAGATCGTAGTCAAAATCTGAAAGTTTCATTTAGCACCTGAATTTTTCGTAATAAGTTTGAAAATTCTCTCTTTACAATCCGAAACGGATATTATATAATAAATAGGAAATTTTCTCTAACTATTATACCCGCGGCGGCGGTCGCTGTCAAGCGGCGGCGGCAAAGTGTCGAAATTCTTTTAACAAAAGACGGCGCGGCGGAATATTATAAGTTGAGGATAAAAAGGAAGTGTCGGAAATGAAAAAATATAAAATAGCGGTCGTGGGAGCGACGGGAATGGTCGGAAGAACTTTCCTCAAAGTTCTCGAAGAATATGCGCTCGACGCCGACTACGCGCTCTTTGCGTCTGCAAGATCCGCGGGCAAAGAACTTGATTTTATGGGCAAAAAATACACCGTAAGGGAACTTTGCGAAACAAGTTTCGACGAGGGTTTTGACATTGCTCTCTTCTCCGCGGGCGGCTCGACGAGCGAAAAGTTCGCGCCCGTTGCGGCAAGTCACGGCTGCGTCGTTATAGACAACAGTTCCGCGTGGAGAATGGACGACGAAGTTCCTCTTGTCGTTCCCGAAGTAAACCCCGAAAAGATCGCGGAATATAAAAACAAGGGCATTATCGCGAACCCGAACTGCTCGACAATTCAGGCGATGGTAGCGTTAAAGCCTCTCGACGACAGATACGGAATAAAAAGAGTAGTATATTCGACCTATCAGGCGGTTTCCGGGGCGGGACTCGGCGGATATAACGACCTCAAGAACGGCATAAACGGAGAAGCGCCGAAAAAATTCCCGTATCCGATTTTCTCGAACTGTCTTCCGCATATAGACGTTTTCACCGAAAGCGGCTATACAAAAGAAGAGATAAAGATGATAAACGAGACGAGAAAAATACTCGGTCACCCCGACATGAGAGTTACCGCAACAACGGTAAGAGTACCGGTGTTCGACTGCCACAGCGAAAGCATCAACGTCGAACTCGAAAAGCCGTTTGAGGTCGAAGACGTCAAAAAACTTCTTTCCGAAAGCGAAGGAATAATCCTGCAGGACGACCCGAAAAACAACGTTTATCCGATGGCGGTCACCGCAAAAGGCACGAATGAAGTTTACGTCGGAAGAATACGCAGGGACGACAGCGTTGAAAACGGACTCAATCTCTGGGTCGTTGCGGACAATATAAGAAAAGGCGCGGCAACGAACGCCGTACAGATAGCGCTCAAACTTATCGAAATGTGGAATAAATAATCCGAAAGGAACGAAGTCTCGGTGAAACCCGTTATCTTTGAGGGGTCGGCGGCTGCGCTCATAACCCCTTTCAGTAAAGGAAATTTACCGGACGTTGAATTATTCGGAAAAATAATTGATTTTCAGCTTCAGAACAAAACCGACGCCGTAGTGGTCGCAGGAACGACGGGCGAGGCGTCAACACTGTCAAAAAAAGAGCATCGGCTGCTTTTGGACTCGGCGGTAAAAAGGATAAAAGGAAGAATTCCCGTCATTGCGGGAGCAGGAAGCAACGACACAAAAAAAGCCCTTTATCTTTCGCAATCCGCAGAGGACGCAGGGGCCGATGCTTTGCTTTCGGTGACTCCCTACTACAACAAGACGACGCAGAAAGGGCTTATCGAGCATTATTTTTACATAGCGGACAGAACCTCGCTCCCGATAATTTTATATAACGTGCCGTCCCGGACGGGACTCAATATTCTGCCCGAAACCTACAAACTGCTTTCCGAACACCCGAATATCGTCGCGGCAAAGGAAGCGAACGGGAATATCGAAAGTATTATAAAAACAATGAATCTCTGCGGAGACGATCTTATATTTTACAGCGGAGACGACTCCCTTGCGGTGCCCGTGCTTTCGGTCGGAGGAAAAGGCGTTATTTCGGTCGCGGCAAACGTTGTTCCGCAAAAAGTACACGATATGTGCTTTTCGTTTTTTGAAAAGGACGCCGAAAAAGCGGCGGAACTGCAAAGAGAAATTGCGGAAATAACCGAAGTATTATTTTCCGAAACAAATCCGATACCCGTAAAAAAAGCCCTGTCGCTCATGGGGTATGACGTCGGGAAAGGCAGACTGCCGCTTTGCGAAATGTCCGAAAAGAACGCCGAAAAACTCGAAAAAGCCTTGAAAAACGAGGGGCTTATCTGAAAATTTTCAAATATTTTGCAAAATTTAAGAAAACCTATTGCAATCGACGGAAAAATATGATAGTATATATAGGTACAAATGCCGAAAGGCCGGTAACTAAAACGGATAGCAATTACGTGCTATACTATCTTTAGGAGGAAACAAGATGAAAGACGGAATACACCCCGAGTACAAAGAGACCGTCATCAAATGCGTTTGCGGAAACGAAATTCCGACGCGTTCGACGAAGGACAATATCCGTGTTGAAATCTGTTCCAAGTGCCACCCCTTCTTCACCGGTAAACAGAAACTGGTCGATACGGGCGGACGCGTTGACAGATTCAAGAAAAAGTTCAATATCAAAGACTGAACAAAATACGGGAGACGGACGTTCGCGTCCGTCTTTTTGTGTGAAATGAGGGAATAAAATGAAGAAAAGAATTATCGGCTGTTCGATACTCGTGATCGTTATCGCGGCGTTTATCTGCGTTTCGTTTTTCGGTATCTCGGTCGGGAAACTCACCGTCCCCGAAAAGCTCGGACTTTTCACAAACGACGGCGGTATCAAGAGAGGGCTTGACCTTGACGGCGGCGCCTCCATTACTTTCCGCCCTGTTCTGGACGAAAATTACAGCGGAAACATTTCGGAGGACACCGACGTTGTAATCGAAGTAATGAGAAGAAGACTCACGAACCTCGGATACACCGAAGCGAACGTCTACAAGAGCGGAAACGACCGGGTCACCGTTGAGATTCCGGGCATTTCAAACGCCGACGAAGCAATTTCCATTCTCGGACAGACCGCAAAACTCCGTTTTATAGACTCGGCGGGAACGGTCGTCCTTGAAGGTGCGGACATCATTTCGGCAGACGCCGGAATGAACAAGAAAGAAACGGGCGACAGAGCGTACATCGTTTCTCTCACCCTCTCGGAAGACGCCGTTGAAAAATTTGCGAAATCGACAGCAGAAATGGCGAAACTTTCGGCAAGCGGCAAAAACTACATCTCGATATATCTCGACGACACCGCAATCGCAAGCCCGAGGGTCACTTCCGAAATAAGAAACACGACCTGCCAGATAACTGGACTTTCCTATAATGAGGCGCTTGAATATTCCGCGCTTATTTCCGCGGGACGTCTGCCGTTTGCGCTGCAGGCTTCCGATTACAGTTCGATAGGTCCGACTCTCGGCGCCGGCGCTCTTGAAAACAGCGTGCTTGCCGCAGGTATCGGTCTTCTTATAATCGCGGTACTTATGATATTCCTTTACAGACTTCCGGGAGTTGTTTCGGTCGTTTCTCTTGCTTTCTACGTAAGCATCGTAGGACTTATCCTTGCCGTATTCGAAGTAAACCTTTCTCTTCCGGGAATTGCCGGTATCATTCTTTCGATAGGTATGGCGGTCGACGCGAACGTCGTCATTTTCGAAAGAATAAAAGAAGAACTCCGTCTCGGAAAATCGACGATGGCGGCGGTAAAATCAGGATTTTCGAAAGCGATAACCGCGGTCCTCGACTCAAATATCACGACGATAATCGCCGCGGTGGTTCTCCTTATTTTCGGAACGGGAACGATTCAGGGCTTTGCGGTAACCCTCCTCATCGGCGTTATCGTATCGCTCTTTACCGCAGTTTTCGTAACGAAATATCTTCTTAACTGCCTTATAGCGTTTAAGGTCACGAACCCGACTCTCTACGGACTTACCAAAAAAGAAAAGAAACCTTTCACAATAAACTATACGAAATTCAGAAAGCCCATTGCGATCTTTACGGCGGTAGTCATAGTCGCGGGAATTGCCCTCGGCGCCGTCTCTTACGTTCAGAAAGGCAGCTTCGGCATAAACTGGGGTATCGACTTCACGGGCGGCACGGTGCTTGAAGTTTCAGTAAAGCGTGACGTCACCGAAGACGACCTTGCAAAGACCGAACAGATACTCAAGGACATCGGCGAAGAGAACGCGACCGTTTCGGTAACAGAGGTTCCCGCAATAGACACTTCCGTTCTGGGTTCGAAACAGGTCATAACCATAAAGACGGGTTCTGACGGAAACGAACTCCAGAGAAAGATAGTTTCGGCAATGGCGAAGGAATTCTCCCTTCCCTACACCGACAGCAACGAAAAAGTCGACGCCGACTCGATAGACTGGCTGCTTTCCTGCAACAGCGTTGGTCCCGCGGCGGCAAGCGACCTTATGCGTTCGGCGCTTTTGTCGACGGTCATCGCGTCCGTTCTCATGCTCCTTTACATAACGATAAGATTTGATATCTTCTCCGGAGTTGCCGCAGTCGTCGCATTACTCCACGACATTTCGATGATGATAATTCTGAATTCCCTCTTCAGAATTCAGACGAACCTCACCTTTATCGCCGCGGTTCTCACGATCCTCGGATATTCGATAAACGCGACAATAATCATTTTCGACAGAGTAAGAGAAAACACGAAAAAGGGCGAAATGACCGATTTCGGACAGATCGCAAACGTCAGCACCTCGCAGATGTTCACCCGTTCGCTCTTCACCTCGGTAACGACCCTTGCGACGATCGCAACGCTCTATTTCTTAAGCGTTCCGTCGATAAAGGAATTCGCGTTCCCGATAATCGTCGGTATCGTCTGCGGACTCGTTTCCTCCCTCTTTATCAGCGGTTCCGTATGGACCCTCATGAAGAACGCAAGAGCAAAACACGCAAAGAAAGCACAGTAACACCGACGTCTCCTTTGCATAGTATGGAATAGAGGAAGTCATTCCTACTCTGTATACAGGAGGTATGATTTGGTTATGTGTATGAACAATTATTGCTTCTGGACACTACTTATTGCCGCTCTCATCGTTTACTGCTGCGCCGGCAACTGTTGTGACTGAGTAAAATCCAAGCGCCCGACTGTATAAGGTCGGGCGTTTTTCAGATAAGCAGAGACGAATTTTCAAAGTATCTTCACCTGCCTTATGAGGCTCTCTGCCTGACACATACTCTCCTCTGAAATAATTTTTGAACGGTGTATATATCGAAAATAAACCGTCAAAAATAAAGATACCAAAATAATGGAGAGTGAAGCGTATGTCCCCGATAAAAAGAGGAGATATTTTCTATGCGGATCTGAGCCCAGTTGTCGGCAGCGAACAAGGGGGAATCCGCCCCATTCTTATAGTCCAGAACGACGTCGGAAACAAATACAGCCCCACGGTCATCGCCGCGGCGATAACAAGCAAACTCGACAAATCGAAACTGCCGACCCATATAGAAGTCGGAGCGTCAAATTACGGACTTGAAAAAGACTCTGTCATTCTGCTCGAGCAGATCCGCACGCTTGACAAACAACGTCTGAAGGAAAAGATGGGACACCTCGACAGCAATCAGATGAATAAAGTCGACAGGGCTCTGAGCGTAAGTTTCGGACTGCCCGCAAACGAATTCAATATATGACCTCCGCCCGGAAGACTTTGGCTGAGGACTGATAAGGAAGAATTGCTTCAAAACTTCGTCTTTCGGCACAATAATACGTTAAAAGCACCGGATATGCGACAGCATTATCCGGTGCTTTTGCCTTTTCCTGCACTCGAAAATCTTGTTTTGAAGTGTGGGCAGAGCATAATTTATCGCCGGAAATAAAAAATTCGGATTTTCCCTCTTGACAAACTTCGCATTTTGATATATACTGAACTTGACCCCCACCCCGTGGGAGGGGTAGTACGGAGAGAGAAAACGGTGACAAAAAGAAAGAGCGGCGGCAGGAAAGGCGCCGCAACACCGAAGATATTGAAAGGAGGATAAATATGCAGGCTGACAAATCGGAAATAACGAAACTCTTAAAAACCGCGCGCGGACAGATCGACGGAATTTTGAAAATGGTCGAAGAAGACAGGTACTGTATCGACATAAGCCGCCAGCTCATGGCGACCGAAGCCGTAATAAACACTGCGAACCGCAAGGTTCTGACGGAACACTTAAAAGGATGCGTCAAAGCGGCGGAGACAGACGAGGAAAAAGACGAAAAGATAGAGGAAATGGTAAAGATCCTCGGTAAAATAATAAAATAGGAGGAGATATTTACGGAAAGATACGATGTTACGGGAATGAGCTGCGCGGCGTGCTCGGCGAGGGTCGAAAAAGCGGTCAAAGCGGTTCCCGGCGTAAAAGAAGCAGCGGTAAATCTGCTCACAAATTCAATGACCGTCGAGGGAACAGCCGACAGCGGAAGTATCATTTCGGCAGTAAAAAAGGCAGGTTACGGCGCGTCCCTTTCGGGGAAGAAAGAGAAGAAAGAAAAAAGCGGAGACGACGAAACGAAAAAATTAAAAACGCGTCTCATATCGTCGGTCGTCCTGCTTATCACACTGATGTATTTTTCGATGGGGCACATGCTTTCCCTGCCGATGCCCGCCTTTTTTAACGAAAACCCCGTGGCGAACGGAATAATTCAGCTCATTTTCACCGGAATCATAATGTTTATAAACAGAAAGTTCTTTATAAGCGGCGTAAAGGGAGTTTTGCACGGCGGAGCGAATATGGACACCCTCGTGTCTCTCGGTTCGGGAGCGGCTTTTGTTTACAGTCTCTATTCCCTCTTCATGATGACCGACGCGCAGGCGGCGGGAAATTCAATGAAAGCAATGGAATATATGCACGGGCTTTATTTTGAATCGGCGGCGATGATCCTTACCCTTATAACCGTCGGGAAAACGCTCGAATCGTATTCAAAGGGACGGGCTACCGACGCGATAAAGGGACTCATGAAACTGAAGCCCGAAACGGCAACGGTAATAAGAGACGGGGTTGAAACCGAAATTTCGGTAGACGACGTAAAAAAAGACGATATTTTCGTCGTCCGTCCGGGCGGGAAAATCCCCGTTGACGGTGTTGTCGTCGAGGGAGAGGCAAGCGTTGACGAATCGGCTCTTACGGGAGAAAGTATTCCCGTTGATAAGGCAGAAAACGACGGAGTTTCGGCGGCGACGATAAACCTTTCGGGATTTATCAAGTGCCGCGCGACAAAAGTCGGAGAAGAAACGACGCTTTCGCAGATAATCAAAACGGTAAGAGACGCAACCGCGACAAAAGCGCCCATTGCAAAAATAGCGGACAAGGTTTCGGGCATTTTTGTCCCGACAGTCGTCATTACAGCATTTATCACCGCGGCGGTCTGGCTTATTGTCGGAGAGACGTTCGGATACGCGCTTGCGAGAGCCATTTCGGTGCTTGTTATCAGTTGTCCCTGCGCTTTGGGGCTTGCTACCCCCGTTGCGATAATGGTCGGAAGCGGCGTCGGCGCAAAGAACGGAATTCTTTTCAAAACGGCGGCGGCACTTGAAGAAACGGGCAAAATAAAAACCGTGGCGCTCGACAAAACGGGGACCGTGACCGAAGGGAAACCCGTCGTAACGGATATTATCGCCGAAAACCCGAAGGATTTGCTTTCGCTTGCGGCGTCCCTCGAAATAAAGAGCGAGCACCCCCTTGCCAAAGCAATAACGGCAAAAGCCGAAGAAGAAAAAACCGGAATTCTCCCGTCGGAAGATTTCGAGATATACGCAGGCAACGGACTTTCCGCAAAAATCAACGGCGAGAAGATAACGGGCGGAAGTTTCACGTTCATTAAGTCGCAGGCAGACGTTTCCGACGAAATTTCGGACGAATACACAAGGCTTTCGTCGGAGGGAAAAACTCCCCTCTTCTTCACAAAGGACGGCGAAATTATCGGAATAATCGCAGTTGCGGACACCGTAAAGCCCGACAGCAAAGAAGCGGTTTCGGACTTTAAGAAAATGAATGTCGAAACGGTCATGATAACGGGAGACAACGAAAACACCGCAAAGGCGATAGCCGCGGAAGTAGGAATAAGCGAAGTCAGAGCAGGCGTTTTGCCCGAGGGGAAATCCGACATCATAAAGGATCTTCAGCAGAAAAACAAGACCGCGATGGTCGGCGACGGAATAAACGACGCGCCCGCGCTCACGCAGGCGGACGTCGGAATCGCGATAGGAGCGGGAACGGATATTGCGATTTCATCGGCGGACGCGGTGCTTACGGGCGGCAGCTTAAAGGACGCGGTAAACGCCGTAAAAATAGGGCGCGCGACGCTTACGAATATCAAAGAAAACCTATTCTGGGCGTTTTTCTACAACGTTCTCGGAATTCCCCTTGCGGCGGGAGTTTTTACCCCGATATTCGGCTGGACTTTGAATCCGATGTTCGCGGCGGCGGCAATGAGCCTTTCGAGTTTCTGCGTAGTAACGAACGCATTGAGACTTAATTTTATAAAATTAGAGAAAAAACAAAAAACGGAGGTTAAAAAAATGACGGTAAAAATCGAAGGAATGATGTGCGGACACTGCAAAGCGCATGTTGAAGAAGCGATCGGAAAGGTCGCGGGCGTTGAAAGTTACGAAGTGAGCCTTGAAAAGAAACAGGCGGTAATTAAAGGAAATCCCTCTAAAGAAGCGATAACCGCGGCGATAAAAGCGGCGGGTTACGAAGTTACGGGAATAGAAGAATAACCCGATCCGGACAAAAAAATATCCACCCTCTATGGGTGGATATTTTTTTAATCGAATATTACGGGAAGTTGCGGGTCTCTGTATGCCTCAAAGCACATTTTTATCTGTTCGGCATTGTTTTTCTCTTCGGCAAGTTCGGGAATATTTTCTTCGTCAAACCAATCAAAACCCGTGGTTTCGGTGTTTTCCTTAAAGCTGCCGCCGATAACGCTGCACCGAACGAAAATCTTACAGACTCCGTAGGGATAAACGGGAAGATTATGCTTTGCCCTGTCAAGCACCGCGATTATCCTGTCGGCGGTAACGTCAAGCCCCGATTCTTCCGAAACTTCCTTGACGGCGTTTTCTCCGACCGAAACGTTCACGTCGCACCAGCCGCCGGGAAGAGACCATTTGCCGTTGTTTTCGCGGACAAGAAGAATTTTTCCGTCACGGAAAATTGCGGCTCGCGTATCTATTTTCGGCGTCTGATATCCCGTTTCGTCACAGAAAAGGTCTTTTACTTTTTCGACAGAAACATCGGTTTTATCCGAAAGCATTTCCGCCGTTATTTCGCGGATTCTTTCATAGCGTTCCCTGTCGAACGGGTCTTTGCAGTAAGCAAGTCCTGCCTGGGCAAGGCTTTGCAGCTCAATTGCCCAGTCGAGCCATTTTTCGTTTTTCATAATTAAAACTCCGGTGTGAAGATAAATACTTCGGTGCCGTGGCTTTCGACCTCGCACGAAAATTCGGTATCGAATTTGCCTGCGTCGCAGTCGTTCCAGACGTTCCAGAGTTTTCCTTTTACGCCCTTTGACAAAGAAAGATCCTCAATTTTGAAAGTGACGGGTTTTTTCTTTTTGGAACGGTTGCACAAAGCGACAGCCCATCGCATATCGGAAAGGGGTTTTACCCATATATCCTCTTTCGTTCTTCTGTTCTGTCTTACTCTTCTGCCCTGAATACAAAGCGGGTCCTGATCAATGGCTATCATGCCTTTATGGGTAAGTATCCACTTTGTTTTTTCGTCCATTTTTCTGATGTCGCAGCCTATCATAAGAGGAGCCGCCATCATGCACCAGAGCGCGAAATTTGTCATATATTCGGTATCGGAGCATCCGTTGCCCATCCAGTCGTTCGCTTTATGAAGACCGACGACAAGCATATCGGGGTCGTTGAAATGTCCGACGCCCGCATACGGATAAAGGTCGGCGTTGCGGCAGTCTATCGCCTGCATGATGCCCCATACGGCGCCCTCGCAGCCGTCCCACTGGTCTCTTATATCGACGCCCGTTCTCCACATCGGACTCATTCCCATTGCCCAATTCCACGGACGGTAAGAGCCGTGTTCGCAGATAGCGTAAAGGATATCTCTGCCCGTCTTTTTGAGAGCGCACGCCATTTTGACATATTCGGCGATAAGGTCTCTGTCGGCGGGATCCGCCTCCGTCGGGTGATCGTCGTATTTAAGAAAATCAAAGCCCCAATCGGCGATATCCTGCGCGTCTTCGAATTCGTGTCCGACGGTGCCCGCGTCTCCGTTCCATGTCGTCGCGCCGCAGCCGAGGTAAATTCCCGCTTTGAGTCCTTTCGAATGGATATAATCGGCAAGCGCTTTCATTCCGTCGGGGAAACGGTCTTTGCGGATAACGAGTTTGCCGTCCTTACCTCTTTCCTTTTCTATCCAGCCGTCGTCGAGGTTGACGTATTTATAGCCTGCGTCGTAAAGTCCCGTTTCAACCATTGCGTCGGCGGCTTCAATAATGGTCTGCTGATTCGGCTCGCAGTTCATCGAGCAGAAAGAGTTCCACCCCATGGGAGGAAGTTTGTGTTTAAGATCAGTCATAGTAAATCCTCATTTAATGGATATGTTGTATATTTCTATTCCTTTTCTCGCCGCAGACTTTACGGTATTCGCAGTGCCTCCCGTATCCCCGTTAAAAACGGAAATAAGGCGCGTTGAGTTTCTTACCATAAACTCGTTGCGGAGATGAAAACAGCGTCTGTCGTATTTTTCGCATAGAAGAAAAACCTTTTCGCATCTCGATAAAATAAGGAAATACCTTTCCTTTTGCCAGCCGAAAAGCCTTTCAAACTGCTTTTTATACGGGACAGCCGCATAAAGTTTAAGTTCGGGGAAATGCGTCTTGAGTAAAAGGACCTCTTCCGCCGCCCATGTATCGACTCCGGGAGCCATGCCGGTGACGAAAGACTTACAGCCCTTGCCCATTTCGTATTTTATCGCTTCGTGAAGTTCCGCTTTAAGGCGGAGACAGTCGGTATCCGTTTCACCGGTAAAACCGAGTTTGTCGGGGCGGTGACCCGTAAAGGCGCACAGTTCCCCCGAAGTTATCGGGTCTTCTGCGGCAAGATATACGATATCTTTTTCCTCAGGGATAAAACGATCGAAATTCTTCATAACTTCTCCCGTTTGCAAAAAGCCGAAAAAACATAGTTCTTTCGGCTTTTCTGCATTATTTTTCAATAAATTTTATTTCTCGCTGAGTTTTTCGAATCTCTCGCGTTTAGCCTTAGCGTTTTCTTCCGCCTTTTCGAAGAGAACTTTCGCTCTTTCGGGGAAGGAACGGGTAAGAGAACTGTAACGCGCTTCGCCCATGATGAAGTCCTTGTAGTCCGCAGTCGGAGCCTTGGAATCGAGGGTGAACGGGTTCTTGCCTTCTGCCGCAAGAGTCGGATTGAATCTGAACATATTCCAGTATCCGCAATCAACGGCTTTCTTCATCTCGGTCTGGCAGTTCTTCATGCCGCCCTTGATGGAGTGCATTTCACAGGGAGAGTATCCGATGATTATCGAAGGTCCGTGATATGCTTCCGCTTCGCGGATCGCTTTAAGGGTCTGATTTGCGTCGGCGCCCATTGCGATCTGCGCAACATAGACATATCCGTAACTCATTGCGATATCCGCAAGGTTCTTTTTGGCGACAGCCTTTCCTGCGGCAGCGAACTGAGCGACCTGACCGATGTTGGACGATTTGGAAGCCTGTCCGCCGGTGTTGGAGTAAACTTCGGTATCGAATACCATGATGTTTACGTCTTCGCCGGTAGCGATAACGTGGTCAAGACCGCCGAAACCGATATCGTAAGCCCAGCCGTCTCCGCCGAAGATCCAGATGGATTTCTTGGAGAGGTATTCTTTGTTTGCAAGGATATCTTTGCAGAGGTCGCAGTCTGCGCCCGCCGCTTCAATTGCCGCGATAAGTTTTTCGCTTGCGGGAGTGTTCTTTTCGCCGTCGTTCACGGTTGCAAGGAATTCTTCCGCAGCCGCTTTGACATCGGCGGAAGCCTTGTCGGACGCCGCTATTTCCTTAACGTCGCCGATAAGTCTGTCTCTGATGGTCTTCTGACCGTAATACATACCGAGACCGTGTTCGGCGTTATCTTCAAAGAGGGAGTTTGCCCATGCGGGACCGTGACCATTCTTGTTTACGGTGTAGGGAGAAGTGCCGGCAGGGCCGCCCCAGATAGACGAACAGCCGGTGGCGTTGGAAATATACATTCTGTCGCCGAAGAGCTGTGTTATAAGGCGGGCGTAGGAAGTTTCGGCACAACCTGCGCAGGAACCGGAGAATTCGAGAAGAGGTTTCTTGTACTGGCAGGAAACTGCGTTTATGTTAGCGGTGAGATCAGCCTTTTCGGAAACAGAAGCAACGCAGTAATCAAATACCGGCTGCTGATCTTCCTGACTTTCTCTCGAAACCATTTTAAGGGATTTTGTCGGGCAGACGCCTACGCAGACTTCACAACCCATACAATCCATCGGGGAAATTGCGAGAGTGTAGGTATATTCGGTCTTGACGATGGGTTTCGGCGCTTTCTTCATGTTTGCCGGAGCTGCTGCAAGCTCGTCTGCGTCAAGAGCAAACGGACGGATGGTAGCGTGCGGACAAACGAATGCGCACTTGTTACATTTTGCACAGGTGGTCGGATCCCATTCAGGGACCATAACCGCAACGCCTCTCTTTTCGTAAGCGGAAGCGCCCTGTTCGAAGGTGCCGTCGGCGTGATTTACGAAAGCGGAAACGGGAAGCATATCGCCGTCCATCTTTCCGACGGGTTTCATGATGGTGTCGACCATTTCGACAAGTTTCGCGGGACCTTCGCTCTTTTCGGGAGCAGCGGTGTCAACAGCGTTTTTCCAATCAGCCGGAACTTCGACTTTGGTGTAAGCGCCGAAGCCTGCGTCGATAGCCTTATGGTTCATATCGACGATATCCTGACCTTTTTTGGAGAACTTCTTGGTGACGGCGTCTTTCATATACTTGATAGCCTCGTCCTTCGGAAGAACGCCTGCAAGGGAGAAGAAGGAAGCCTGAAGAATGGTGTTTGTTCTCTTTCCGAGACCGATACCTGCGGCAAGGTCGATAGCGTTGACGGTGTAAAGCTGAATGTTGTTTTCGGCAATGTAACGCTTGGACTCTGCGTTGAGTTTCTCAAACAGTTCTTTTTCGTCCCACTGGCAGTTGATGAGGAATACGCCGCCGGGTTTGACGTCGTTTACCATGCGGAAGCCCTTTTCGATATATGAGGGGTTATGGCAGGCAACGAAGTCCGCTTTATTGATGTAGTACGGGCTCTTGATGGGCTTATCGCCGAAACGGAGGTGAGAAATGGTTACGCCGCCCGTTTTCTTGGAGTCGTACTGGAAATATGCCTGAACGTATTTATCGGTATGGTCGCCGATAATTTTGATGGAGTCTTTGTTTGCGCCGACGGTTCCGTCGCCGCCGAGACCCCAGAACTTGCACTCGATGGTTCCTTCAGCTGCGGTATTGGGAGCCGCGGTCTCTTCGAGAGAAAGGTTTGTAACGTCATCGACGATACCGAGAGTGAACTGATGCTTGGGAGCGTCCTTTTTGAGTTCGTTATAAACAGCGAATACGCTTGCGGGAGGAGTATCTTTCGAACCGAGACCGTAACGGCCGCCGATCACTTTGATATCGCCTCTGCCCTGAGAAGCGAGAGCCGCAACAACGTCAAGGTAAAGAGGTTCGCCGAGAGCGCCGGGTTCCTTTGTTCTGTCGAGAACCGCGATCTTCTTGACGGTCGAGGGAATAGCCTCGCAGAGTTTTTCCGCGGAGAACGGACGGTAAAGACGGACTTTGACAAGACCGACTTTTTCGCCTGCGGCGGTAAGGTAGTCGATAACTTCTTCGGCGACGTCGCAGATAGAGCCCATAGCGACAATGATCTTGTCCGCATCGGGAGCGCCGTAGTAGTTGAAGAGTTTGTAGTCGGTGCCGAGTTTGGCATTGACTTTGTTCATGTATTCTTCAACGATACCGGGAACGGCATCGTAATATTTGTTGCATGCTTCCCTGTTCTGGAAGAAGATGTCTCCGTTTTCGTGAGAACCTCTCATGACAGGTCTTTCGGGGTTCAAAGCTCTCTTTCTGAAAGCCTCGACCGCGTCCATATCGGTCATTTCCTTAAGGTCTTCGTAATCCCAGACGGCGATCTTCTGAATTTCGTGAGAAGTTCTGAAACCGTCGAAGAAATTGAGGAACGGAACTCTGCTCTTTATGGTCGCGAGATGAGCGACGGCGCCGAGGTCCATAACTTCCTGGGGGTTGGTCTCCGCGAGCATTGCAAAACCGGTCTGACGGCATGCGTAAACGTCGGAATGGTCGCCGAAAATATTGAGGGCGTGGGACGCTACGCAGCGTGCGGAAACGTGGAATACGCAGGGGAGAAGTTCTCCCGCAATTTTATACATATTCGGGATCATCAAAAGAAGACCCTGAGACGCGGTGTATGTAGTGGTGAGAGCGCCCGCCGCAAGAGAACCGTGAACGGTGCCCGCAGCGCCTGCCTCAGACTGCATTTCGATTACGTTTACCTTTGTTCCGAAGATGTTTTTGAGCCCCTGAGCCGACCACTGGTCAACGTAGTCCGCCATCGGGCTTGACGGCGTTATCGGATAGATACCCGCAACTTCGGTAAAGGCATAGGAAACATGAGCGGCAGCGTTGTTGCCGTCCATCGTTTTCATTTTTCTTGCCATAGAAAACAAACCTCCGTAGTTAAAATTTATTAAAAGAAATATCTTTTCTACCCCACATTTTAACACGATACCCGCCCTTTGTAAAGGAAATATCGGAAAATGTCATTTTTTATTTGAATTTCAGCCGTTTTTAACGGTTTTACGGTCAAGTTTTCCTCTTGAAGTCCGTTTAAGGAACGCAAAGAGACAGACGAGAAGAACGAGCGGAAAAATCACCGACGAACCGAGCCCCGCGCGAAGCCCGTCGCCCTGCGAAACAAGATTATTTTCTTCGGCGGCGTCGGATACAAACCCCGAAAGGCAGGGCCCCAAAGTACAGCCTATATCCCCGAAAAGGGCAAGAAGACCGAACATCGCGGTTCCCCCGTTCGGATATCTTTCGGCGGAGATGCTGAGCATTGCGGTCCACATAATGCTGACGAAAAAGCCTGTTAAAGCGCACGCCGCAAGCGAAAGATACGGCAGCGGCGACGAAGCGACGGTTATATAGCACGCCGTACAGCCCACCCCTGCGATTATAAGGAGTTTTGAGATATCGTATTTATGCCCGAAAACGCTGTATAAAACCCTGCCTATTCCCATTGTGAGAGCAAAAAGGCACGGCCCCAAGATATCGCCGACGACCTTATCGACGCCGAGGGCTTTTTCGGCAAAAAGGCTCGACCATTGGCTCATTGAAATTTCCGCAGCGCCCGCGCAGGACATCATAAGAAGGATCATAACGAAAGTAAAAGACGAAAACATCGACTTAAACGATTCTCTTTTTTCTTCGGGAACCGTTTCTTTCATCGGGACCGTCGCAAAAAGAAAAATGTTTATGAAGGGCAATATTGCCCAGATAAAGGGAATAATATTCCAGAAATCTTCGCCGAACGCGCGCAGAAGAAGGGTCGTTATGAGAATGACGAGCATCTGTCCCCAGCAGTAAAAGGAATGGAGAAAACTTATTCTCGAATTGCCCTTGCTTTCGTAGGCATATTCGACCATCGGACTTACGATGACTTCGATTATCCCCGCGCCTATTCCGTAAACGGCGACGGATATAAGAAGGGCAAGAAATTTATTTTCCATGACCGTCGGCAAAAGACCCATAAGGCAAAGTCCGAGGCAGACAAAGGCGGACGCCGCGACAGACGACGGACGGTAGCCTATTTTATCGACGAATTTTGCGGAAATAAGGTCGACGATGAACTGAAACGCGAAATTCGCGAAAATAAGAAGCGAAAGTTTATCGTCGGTAAGTCCGAAACGGTTCTGGAAGATTATAAAAAATATGGGTGCGAGGTTATTGGCCACCGCACTCGACATATAGCCGAGGCAGCACGCCCCGACCGTTGATCTGTAAGATTTAAGCAAAATAACAACTCCTATCGGTTTATGACGACTTCGTCAAGCGTTCTTTTCGGAACGTGATGAACGTCGTTTCCGTCACGGTAGTAATCGGTGTTTCCGTCCTTTATATCTTCGAAGACGACAGTCTCGTCTGCTTTTCCGAGCGCAATTACGAGGTTCGGAATAATATTTTCGGGAAGAGAAAGAGACGCCGCAAGTTTTTCGGGCGAAAAGTTGCCGACAATACAGCCGTTAAGCCCTTTTTCGACGGCGGAAAGCATTATCGTCTGCGCGCAGATACCGATATCCCGCAAAAACATATCGCGGTTTTCGGAAACGCTTTTATCGTGACATATTACAATATATGCAGCGGGTGCTTTTCCTTTGTAAGGCACGGCGGTCTTCAGCTTTTTCGCAAAACCGAGCATCGGAAAGATTTTCCCGTTCGTTTCGTCGTCGCAGGAAATAAAATATTTTATCGGCTGCATATTCACGCTCGACGGAGAAAGTCTTGCGTTATCTATAAAAGCAAGCAGCGTTTCTTTATCCGGTCTGTAAGAACGGTCGAAATTTCTTACGCTTCTGTTTTTTTCGCAAAGTTCTTTGACATTCATATTAAAACTTCCTTTCGATACATATATTCTACCATAAACTCCGCCGTTTTTCAAGAGTCGGAATAATTGTCGGAATTCTGAAAATAATAAATCCATATAAAAGAAAAAAGGGAGACTTGAAATGAAAGCAACCGGAATTGTAAGGAGAATTGACGACCTCGGCAGAGTCGTTATTCCCAAAGAGATACGGCGGACGATGCACCTCAAGGAGGGAGCGTCTCTTGAGATATACACCGATAAAGACGGAGAGGTCATTTTCAAAAAATACTCTCCCGTCGGAGAGATGTCGGAGGACGCGCAGATATATTGCGACGCGGTGCACAAAGCCACGGGAATAACCGCCGCAATAACGGACAGAGATTCGGTCGTCGCGGCGGCGGGAGAATACAAAAGAGAACTCTGCGGCAAAAAGATATCGCGGGAACTTGAAAGTGTTCTGGAGGGAAGAACACCGTATCTTTACCGCATCGGTTCGCCGCGTATAGGGATAATCGCCGCGGCGGAAAGAGACGAGGACCTTTACGCGGGGACGGTATGTCCGATAAACGTCGACGGCGATATTATCGGTTCGGTCGTTCTGCTTATCGACGACAGGGGCGCGGAACACGGAAAAACCGAAGAAAAACTCGTCGCGATGACCGCGCATCTTCTGGCAAGACTTATGGAAAGTTAAGAACCGCGATAAAAGAAATCCGCGATGAAAAATCATCGCGGATTTCGGTATTTTTTAATTTTATTTATCTTCGGCTGCTGCGTATTTCTTTATCATTACATAAAGAAGTATCCATACCGCGGCAAAAGACCCCGACGCTATAAACGACATGAAAGACGAAGCGGTTCCGCCGAGAGAACCGAGAGCGCCTATTCCGGAGATTATTCCGAGAGCAAGACACCAGCCCGAAGCTGCTTTCGCCTTTTCGAGGGACGCGACGCCCGAATCGAGGCTCTGATAAAGAGATCTGAAAAATTTATGTATCGTAATATAGCCGAGATTCATTACTATGATGACGGCTATAACGACAAGAAGCGCGACAAATATTATAACGGATACGGCGGCGCCTCCGTATGCAAAAGAAGGAATGTTCAGATGCGTTCCCGAATATTGATTCAGGATCGAAGCAAATCTCGCTCCGAAAGAAGACCCGAGCGCAAGGACCGTTATTGCAAGAACTCCGAAAAGCCCTACGGCGACCCAGAGCAAAATTTCAACGGCGAAGAACGTTCCGCTTACATTTCTTATATGCGACGGCTGAAGATCGTTTTTCTTTGCCGCGGCGAAAGCAAGCCATGTGAATATAACAAACAAAACCGTTATAACGTTAAAAGAACCTACGGCAAGGGAAAAGACTGCCGATACCGAAAGAAGCACGGCAAGTATCAAAAAAATCTGTCCCGAAAGAATTTCTTCGAGTTTCGCCTTTACGGGGTTTGAAGAAACGGGTTCGGAAACGGTAATTGCCGCAGGTTCGGCATTTACTTCTTCGGTCACGGGGGTTTCGGCTTTTACCTCTTCGGCTTCGGTAATTTTACCGCCGCAGTTTTTGCAGAACTTTGCGCCGTCATCGACGGGCGATCCGCAGTTTTTACAAAACATATTATTTTCCTCCTTATATGTATTTCCATTCTGAAACATCAAATACGCCTTTGGTCGTTATTCGCAGCGACGGAATAACGGGAAGCGACATGAACGAAAGGGTCATGAATGGGTCGATATCCGCCGAAACGCCGAGGTCTTTCGCCTCTTTTTTCGCGTTTTCAAGGTCTTCGTTCACATCGACAAGAGGTCTGTCGGTCATAAGCCCCGCAATTTCGAAAGGCAGCGCCGCGACGGTTTTTTCGCCGTCGTAAACGACTATTCCGCCTTTTTGTTCAACCAAAACGGAAACAGCCTTTGCCATTGAGTTTTCGTCCGCTCCGACAACTATTATATTATGGGAATCGTGAGCGACGGAAGTGGCGACCGAGCCCTTTTTAAGACCGTAGCCCTTTATAAAACCGACGCCGATATGCCCCGTGTTTTTATGGCGTTCGACAACGGCTATTTTCAGAATATCGTTTTCAACGTCGATTTTTTCGGCTTTTCCGAGATTTTCCGAAAAGATCTCGCCCTTGACAAGACCGATAAGTCCGAGCGGCTTTTCATTTTTGAAATCTTCCGCGGAAACTTTCGGCAGAGAGAATGAATTTTCGGCTTTTTCAAGAAGTTCCTTATCTATTTTCGGCGAAACGAACGGCTTTACGCCGTCTTTATCGTAAACAAGTTTTCCTTTTTTGAAAACGGTCTCGACGTTGAAATCGGTAAGGTTATCCATAACGATTATATCGGCAAGATATCCGGGAGCTATCGCGCCCTTATTGTTCATAAGAAAGTATCTTGCGGCGTTATGCGTTGCGACTTTCAGAGCGACTATCGGGTCAGCGCCCATTCTGACGGCTTTTCTTACGGTACTGTCGATATGCCCGTCGAAAAGAAGGTCGTTCGGGTGCTTATCGTCGGTACAGAACATACAGCGCGACGCATATTTTCCGTTAAGAAGAGGCATAAGCGCCGTGAGGTTTTTCGCGGCTGTCCCCTCTCTTATCATTATAAACTGACCGAGACGCAGTTTTTCGAGGGCGTTTTCAATATTATAGCACTCATGGTCGGAATAAACGCCTGCGGCGATATATGCGTTGAGGTCTTTTCCGGTAATGTCGGGAGCGTGTCCGTCGATTTTCTTGTGATGTCCCTGCGACGTCAGAATTTTCGAAACGGTCGCTGTGTCTCCCGCGACGACTCCGACGAAATTCATCATTTCGGCAAGACCGAGAACTCTGAAATTATCAAAGTACGGGTCGAGGTCTTCGTAAGTAAGCACCGCTCCGCTTTCGTCTTCGGGAGTTGCGGGAACGCAGGACGGCAGCATGAAATGAACGTCAACGGGAAGTCCTTCGGTCGCCTCGAGCATATAGTCGATACCGTCGGTTCCCATAACGTTTGCTATTTCATGAGGGTCGCAGATAACGGTCGTCGTTCCGTGGGGAACGGTCGCTTTTGCGAATTCCGTCGGCGAAACGATGGCGCTTTCGAGGTGGATATGCGCGTCGATAAATCCGGGAGAAACGATTTTTCCGGATACGTCGTATTCGGTTTTTCCGTCATACTCCCCTATTCCGACGATAAGCCCGCCCGAGATCGCGATATCCGCAGTCTGCATTTCATTTGAAAAAACGTTTACAAAAGAAGCGTTTTTTAAGACAAGGTCGGCTTTTTCCCTGCCTGCGGCGACGGCTATCGCCTTTTCTTTGCCGGGAAGTTTTCTTGCGACTCTTTCTTTCATTGTTTCGTTTTCGATCATTTTCCTGCCTCCGACGGAACGTCTTTTATAGAAAGTGAAATTCTTTTCTTTGCCGCGTCGGCTTCCAGAACGACGACCTTTACAACGTCGCCGACCGAAAGGACTTCCGACGGGTGTTTTATGAATTTATTGCAGATACGGGAAATATGGACAAGTCCGTCCTGATGGACTCCGATATCAACGAACGCGCCGAAATCGACGACGTTTCTTACCGTTCCCATAACGACCGTTCCCGGCACAAGATCGGAAATTTCCATGGCAGCCGCCCGCATTAAGGGAGGCGGCAGCTCGTCTCTGGGGTCTCTTCCGGGTTTCATAAGTTCCTTTACGAGGTCGTCGAGAGTCGGAACTCCTACTCCGCACTGTTCGGCGACGGTCTTTTTGCCCGCTTTCTCGACTCTGCTTTCAAGGTCGGAAATTTTGCCTGCCGAAACGTCCGAAAGCGTATATCCGCAAATTTCGAGAAGTTTTTCCGCCGCCTTGTAGCTTTCGGGGTGGACGGAGGTGTTGTCAAGCACGTTTTTGCTTTCGGGAACTCTTAAAAATCCCGCGCTCTGCTCGAACGCCTTGGGTCCGAGTTTTGAAACTTTGAGGAGTTGGCGGCGGGTCGTAAACGCGCCGTTTTCGTCGCGGTATGCAACGATGTTTTTCGCTATCGTTCCGTTAAGCCCCGAAACTCTCGCAAGAAGAGACGGCGACGCGGTGTTGAGGTCGGCGCCGACCGAGTTTACGCAGTCTTCGACAACGCCGTCAAGGGCTTCGCCGAGACGTTTTTGCGGCATATCGTGCTGATACTGTCCGACGCCTATCGCTTTCGGGTCGATTTTGACAAGTTCGGCAAGAGGGTCCTGAAGTCTTCTTGCTATCGACACCGCGGAACGGAGCGAAACGTCGAAATCGGGAAATTCGGCTGCTCCCAAAGGAGAGGCGGAATAGACCGACGCGCCCGCTTCCGAAACGACCATATATGTAACCTTTCGGGGAATTTCACGCAGTAACTCCGACACAAAATTTTCGCTTTCGCGGGAGGCGGTCCCGTTGCCTATCGCGATATTCGTTATATTGTATTTTTCAATGAGTTTTTTGAGGGTCGCTTTCGACTCTTCAGTCTTATTATGCGGCGGCGTGGGATAAATAACGGACGTTGCAAGCACCTTTCCGGTACCGTCGACCACGGCGAGTTTACAGCCCGTTCTGTATGCGGGGTCAAAGCCGAGCGTGACGTTGCCCTTGACGGGCGGCTGAAGAAGCAAAGGCTTTAAGTTAAGGGCAAAAGTCTTTATCGCCCCCTCGTCCGCAGTTTCTGTAAGAGTGTTTCTCGTTTCTCTTTCAAGAGACGGGAATATAAGTCTGTCGTAGGCGTCTTCCGCGGCAGCGGTGACATATTTCGTCGCTTCGCATTCGTCGCCGAGGATATGTTTTGAAATGATTCCGAGAGCCTTTTCGCGGTCGACCGAAAGCGAAACTTTCAGAAATTCTTCTCTTTCGCCGCGGTTGAGAGCCAATATCTGATGTCCGACAAGTTTCGGAACGGGTCTTTCGAATTTATAATAAAGGCGGTAGACCGAATCTTCGTCTTCCTTTGCGGCAGCCGACGAAATAAGCCCCTCTTTCATAAAGAACGCGCGCAGGTCTTTTCTTATTTCGGCGTTATCCGAGACCGTCTCGGCGATAATGTCCATTGCTCCCGCGAGCGCTTCGTCGGCTGAAAGAACGCCCTTTTCTTCGTTTATATATTCTTCGGCTGTCTTTTCTATTCCGACGGTATTTTTATCCTGTCCGAAAATAAGCAGGGCAAGGGGTTCGAGCCCTTTATCCTTTGCGACGGTAGCCCTCGTTTTTCTCTTCTGCTTATACGGACGGTAAAGGTCTTCTACTTCCGAAAGCGTTTTGGCGGCGTCGATCGCGGCGGAAAGTTCTTCGGTGAGTTTTCCCTGCCCCTCTATCGAATTTTTGACTTCGTCGCGACGGGTCTGCAGATTGCGGAGATAGGTAAGCCTGTCGGCGAGCGTCCGCAGGGTGGTGTCGTCCATCGTTCCGTGCATTTCTTTACGGTATCTTGCGATGAACGGAATGGTGTTCCCCTCGTCGATAAGGTTTATTACGTTTTCAACGTGTTTTTCGCTTTTGCCGAGTTCGGCGGCGATGATTTGGGTAATTGTTTCCATTTTTATATTCTTTCTATTTTTATAAGGTTCGTGTTGCCCGATTCGCCGTTTGTAATACCGCCCGTGATGACTATTTTATCTCCCTCTTCAAGACCGAGGGCTTTTTTCGCTTTCTGAGCCGCGGTATAGAAAAGGACTTCGGTCGACGGCAGAGTTTCGCAAAGGAGCGGAATAATTCCCCACGAAAGCGCAAGTTTCCGGAGCGTTTTTTCGGAAGTCGCAAGCCCTATTATGTCGCAGGGACAGCGGAAACGGGAAATCATTCTTGCGGTGAGCCCCGAGCGGGTGCAGGCGACAATAGCCTTTGCCTTTACGTCGATAGCCATTCCGCAGGTGGCGTGGCTTATCGCGTCGACGGTGCTTGTGATTTTGAATTCGGAAGTCCCGAAAACCTCTTTATAATCAATATTTTTCTCGGTCTCTTCGGCGATCTTCGCCATGGTTTTGAGCGCTTCGACAGGGTATTTTCCCGCGGCGCTCTCCCCCGAAAGCATTATCGCGCTCGTTCCGTCGTACACGGCGTTCGCAACGTCGGAAATTTCGGCTCTCGTCGGTCTCGGATTCTGTATCATTGATTCGAGCATTTCGGTCGCCGTAATAACTCTTTTTCCGAGAAGACGGCATTTGGTTATGAGTTTTTTCTGGATCGCGGGCAGGGCTTCGAACGGAATTTCAACGCCCATATCTCCCCTGCCTATCATAATGCCTTCGCAGAGTTCGCATATCTCTTCGATATTGTCGACGCCCGGCTGGTTTTCGATTTTGGCGATAATTCCGATATCTCCGCCGCCGTTTTCCTTCATGAACGCGGTGAGGTCTTCAAGGTCTTTTTTGCGGGAAACAAAGGAACAGGCGATATAATCGACGTCGTTTTTTATCCCGAAAAGGATATCGCTTTTATCCTGTTCGCTGAGATACTCCTGATTAAGGACTTTGTTCGGGAAACTCATACTTTTTCTGTTCGAAGTCTCTCCCCCGACTTTTACGGTCGTTATGATGTCGTTACCTTTTACTTCGTCAACGGTAAACGCCATAAGTCCGTTATTCAAGAGTATGGTGTCGCCGCTTTTAACGTCGTTTATAAGTCCCGAATAGTTTACCGAAACGCGGGTTTCGTCCCCGACGATATCGTCGACGGTAAAGACGAAGCGGTCGCCCTCTTTTAAGGTGATTTTGCCGTCCTTAAAAGTCTTTATGCGGTATTCGGGGCCTTTTGTGTCGAGCATTATCGCGACGGGAAGGTCAAGTTCTTTCCTGACCTTTTTAATGATATTCATTACTTTGAGATGGTCTTCGTGCGTCCCGTGCGAGAAGTTCAGACGCGCGACGTTCATACCGTTAAGACAAAGTTCTTTTATCGTCTTTTCGGTGTTTGACGCGGGGCCTATCGTGCAGATTATTTTGGTTTTTCTCATTTTTTTTCTCCTTTATCTCCGTTTTGAAATGCCGCGGAGAGTTACCGTAAAGGAATACTCCTTATTTCCGTCGAGAATATATTCGGGAAGGGGTCTCGGTCCGCAGGAATTGCTTCCGAGTCCCGACATAAAGCCGTCGAGATACACTTCGGTAAGGTCGGACGACGGGACTTCGAAATGGTGTTTGCAGGCGGAAACTTCTTCTATTGTCGCGTGTCTGCCGCCGAAATTAAATCCGTCCCCCGTTATTTCAAAACCGAAGCCGTCGCCGTCGGTTACGGTTGCGACCCGACATTCCGAACGGTTGCCGCATTCCTGGGGCTTTATGTAAAAGCCGCCGAGGTCGGTTATCGTGCTTTCAAACTGACCGTATCTTGCGGAAAGGCGGAAATCGGAATAGTTTTCGCGTTTTCCGAGACCGAGCCAGCGGACGTTTTCAAACGCTTCCGGCATTGAAAAACGAAGTCCCACTCTGCCCAGAAACGCGTGTTTTTCGCGTTCGCCGGGTCTGATATGAGAACAGATTTCTATTCTGCCGTCGCCGTAAACGGTGAAAGTCTGGTCGAAAAGATACGCTACGGTGTGCATCGGGCAGCCGAGGTTTCCTTTTACGGAAATTTTTGCAGAGACCTCGCTCTTTTCGGTTATTTCGGCGGTGTTTATCTTGTTCCAGACCTTGTCGTCGCCGAATTCGTCGGTCTGCATGATAAAGATATCGTTGTCGGTCATTGCGCGGCGGATACCGAGGCGCGGTCCGTAGGTAAAGAGGTTTGTTCCCTTGCCTATTTCCCAGCCGTCGACATAGCCCTCTTTGAGAAGTTCGACGCCGTCCTTTTTATAACTTACAAACGTTCCGTCCGCAAGAGAGAATTTCGCCGCGAAAAGATCGGAGGAAAACTCTATGTAATTGCCGTTTTCGGTTACGGAAAGAGGAACGCGGCATTCCGAGAAAGTCGGAACGGAGGTTTTTATCGCAAAAGACCTGCCGCCGCAGTTTTCGCCGTCCGAATTTCTTATATAGGAAATATCAACGGCGGAAATTATCGCTTTTTCGACGGCTAATTCGGGAAGACGGAATTCCGCTTTTTTGTGCGGCGGAATTTCAAGCGAAAATTCGCCTTTTTCCTTTTCGGCGCCGTCGACGGTGTGAACCCAGCGGAAAGTATATTCTTTTGCGTTTGTGAAATCGAGAACGTTTTCAATTTCGAAAACGCCGTTTTCAAAGTTTGTTCTGAAAGGCGCGTAAGCCTCTTTCATTTCGTATGCGCCCGTCGAAAAAGTCCTGTCGGGAAGCACTATTCCGTCGCAGCAGAAGTTTCCGTTATTCGGCCAGTCGCCGTTGTCTCCGCCGTAAAGGTAATGTACGGAGCCGTCGGACTGTTTAACTCCTTTTGCGTGGTCGCACCACTCCCAGACGCAGCCGCCGACAATCCGCGGATATTTATAGACGAGATCCATATATTCTTTGAACGAACCCGGACCTATCCCCATGGAATGAGCGTATTCGCACATGAAATAGATGCTCGGATCGTTGTTTTTGTTTTCGCCCATTTCTTCGACTTTGGCAAATTCGGGGTACATTTCGCTGTATATCTGATCTTTCGGATTTTTGAATTCGCAATAATGGACAATAGATCCGGGAATTCTTTCGTGAACGTATTTTTCCATATCGCGCAGATTTTCGCCGTCGCCCGATTCGTTTCCGAGAGACCAGAAAAGAATACAGGGATTATTCTTGTCCCGCTCGACCGATCTTTCTATTCTGTCAAGATATGCGTTTTTCCATTCGGGGTTCTGCGAAAGCACCGACCAGTCGAGTTCGTCGGTCTTTAAGTTTCTGAAACCGTGGGTTTCGAGGTCGGCTTCGGCAACGATGTAAAGCCCCATAAAATTCGCCATTGCGACAAGGACGGGGTCGTTCGGGTAATGGGAGGTCCTTACGGTGTTGCAGTTCAGACTTTTTATAAGTTCAAGGTCTTTTCTGATATGTTCAAAAGGTACGGCGCTGCCAACAAACGGGTCGCTGTCGTGTCTGTTTACGCCTTTTATTTTGATTGCGGAGCCGTTGAGGTAAAGCACGCTGTCTTTTATTTCGGCGCGCTTAAAGCCGACGATCTGCTTTATCGCTTCGTCCTTTGTCGACAAAAGCAGAGTATGGCATTTCGGTTTTTCGGCGTTCCAGAGTTCGGGATTTTCGACCGTAAACTCAAAAACGGTATTATTTTTTTCGGATTTTTTCGTTTCCGTATAAACAAGAGAATTATCGGGAGAAAAAAGTTTAAGAGTGACTTCCGCGTCCTCCGACAGAGAAACGTCGGTTTTTACCCTGAAAGTTTTAAGGTCGTCGGTCTCGGTTTTGAAAAAGAAGTCGTCAATATGCGCCTTCGGCTGAGCGAGCAGGAAAACGTCTCTGAAAATTCCGTTGAAGCGGAAGATATCCTGATCTTCGAGGTAGTTTCCGTCGCACCATTTATAGACTTCGACGGTTATCTCGTTTTCGCCGTCAACAAGATAAGGCGTTATATCGAATTCGTTCGTCGAGCGGGAGACCTGACCGTATCCGACCTTTTTGCGGTTTATAAAAAGGTGAAAAGCGGAGGCGACTCCGAGGAAATTCACGGTTACCGTTTTTCCTTCAAAGGCTTTCGGCAGAGTGAATTTGCGGGAATAGATGCCGACCGGATTATGGTTCGGGACTTCGGGCGGATTGAGGGGAAACGGATAGTCGATATTGACATAGTTCCAGTCTTCGTAGCCCTGAGTCTGCCAGACGGACGGAACGGGGATATCCTTGCCTTCAAGGTCGAAAATATTTTCGGGAAGAAAGGCTATCGAACGGAAATAAGAAAAATGCCATTCGCCGTTAAGCAACAGAAAACGGTCGGACTTTATCTCTTTTCTGTCGCAGAAAAAAGGAGAGGCGAGACACTCTTCTTCGCTTTTATAGGGAATGAAATACGCGCGGGACGGAACTCTGTTTACGGAAAGGACCGAGAGATTCTGCCAGTCGGGCGTTTTGTTTACGTTAAGCATGGTTTTCCTTTCTAACCCTCTTTTGTCGGGAAGCCGTTTCCGATAATTTCGGAGGCGTCGCCGACTATCATAAAGGCATTTTTATCTTTTTCTTTTATTATTTTTTTAAGCGCGGGAAGTTCGTAATTCTTGACCGTCACCATGAGGATATTCGTATCCTTTTCGGTATAACAGCCCTTTGCGGGAATAAGGGTCGCTCCCCTTTTCATTTTTCCGAGAACGAGTCTCGATATAACTTCGGGCGTTTCGGTGACTATATACACGATTTTCGCCGAGGTAAGTCCCGACAGAAGTTTTTCCGAAAAAATGCTCGTCAGAAAGACGGTTATCGCCGCATACAATACCGATTTCCAGTCGCGGAACGCAACGGCGGCGAAAATGACGACCGCGGCGTCTATTATAAGAATAGTCTGCGTATATGAAAAAAACGGGACCTTGCTGTCTATAAGTCTCGCCAGAAGATCGCTTCCTCCGGTGGCAATGCCCCTTATATATATGACGCCGAGCCCGACCCCCGAAAGCACCCCGCCGAAAATCGCGGCAAGAAGTTTATCTTCGGTAAATGCGGGCAAAAAAAGCACGGTCGTATCGAGAATAACACCCGTTATGACTATCGCCGCGGCGGTCTTTAACGTAAAAACTTTTCCGACAAGGAAAAAAGCCGCGATAAAAAGCGGAATATTTATGAGAATTATCAGCGTTCCGACAGGCAGCGACGTAAAAAAACTCAAGACCGTCGCGACCCCCGTAGCCCCTCCCGGAGCTATCTTATTCGGAACGGTAAACACGTTTAAGCCGACAGCCCATATAAAGCCGCCGACAATAATCGACAGTAAGTCGAGAAAGAGTGTTTTACCTTGTTTTTTCATCGTCGCAGTCCTCTCCGAACCCGTCAAAAATGACTCCGATAAGACTTCTTACCCTTTCGTTTTCTCCGCAGAGATACAGATACCCGACAAGCGCTTCAAGCCCTGTCGCTCGGTGATACTCCCCTATGTCGGAGTTCTTTCCCGGGTTCACTTCGCAGTTTCTTCCTCTTTTATATACGGCGGTCTCTTCTTCGGTAAGCAGCGGCAAAAGCAGATCTACGGCTTTGCTCTGACCGACGGCGGAAACGTATTTTTTTGCTCTGCGGTGAAGTTTTCCGTTCGGCACGCTCTCCTCTTTTAACAGCCTTTCCTTGACCGCAAGGTCAAAGACGCTGTCGCCGATATAGGCAAGGGTGAGCGGCGCGTAAAGAGACACCGTTTTTTTTCCTTTAGGGTTTGCGTTTTCTATCAAAATATTACATATCCCTTCTCAGTTGTCAAAAATACGGCGGTTTTCGATCGCTTTCGAAAGCGTGAGTTCGTCGGCGTATTCAAGGTCTCCGCCTATCGGAAGACCGAAGGCAAGACGGGAAGAAGTCACGCCGAGACTTTTGAGAAGTTTCGAAATATACATCGCCGTCGCGTCCCCCTCGACTGTCGGGTTTGTCGCTATGATGACTTCCTTTACCTCGTCGTCCTGAAGTCTGTAAAGAAGTTCCTTTATCTTGATATCCGCGGGTCCGACGTTTTCCATCGGCGAAATAACGCCGTGAAGAACATGATAAAGTCCCTTGTATTCCTTGGTTTTTTCGATCGCAATTACGTCCGACGGGCTTTCGACGACGCAGATAACGCTTCTGTCCCTTTTCGGATTTTCGCAGACAGAGCATCTTTCGCGGTCGGTGAGGTTCTGACATTCTTTACAGTAATGTATCGACTTTTTCGCGTTGAGTACCGCGTTTGCAAAGTCCTCCGCCTCTTTTTCGGGAAGGCTTAGAATATGAAAAGCAAGCCTTTGCGCGGATTTCGTTCCGATGCCCGGAAGACTGCGGAATTTATTTATTAAATTTTCGAGAGGTCCGACATAGTACGCCATTTTACATTCCGAAACCGGGGATATTAAGACCTCCGGTAAGCGCTCCCATTTCGCTCTCGTTTGCTTTGTCTACGGTCGTGACAGCCTCGTTTACTGCGGCGGCTATCATATCTTCAAGCATTTCGAGATCTTCCGGGTCAACTGCCGCGGGGTCTATTTTTACCGATTTTATTTCTCTTGTTCCGGTGATGGTAACCTTTACGGCTCCGCCGCCGGAAGTCACTTCGTATTCCCTGGCGTCGAGTTCCGCCTGTTTTTCCTGCATATCGTTCTGGAGTTTCTGGAGTTTTTCCATCATTTCCTGTCTGCTCGGCTGCTGCGGTATTCTTACTTTCATTTTTTAACCTCTTTCTCAGAATGTAAACAGATTGCTGTCCTCAAGATGATCGTACAGATCTGATATTTCCTGTTGATTTTGTGATAAATAATTTTCTTTTGCGCCTATCTCAAAGCGGACGCGGTAGTCCGCCTTACAGTCTTCGCGAAGTCCCTCTTCTATAAGTTTTTTCGACTCGGGCTGTGAAACGTTATCCCTGTCTTTTTCGTTGCGGCAGAGAATTATAAGATCCCTGTCCTTATAGACCGCCTCGCAGGAACGCGAAAGCGCTCTGCCGAGAAACATATCTTTACGGGAAACATACGCCGCAAGGGTCTTAAAAGACAGGAACTCGCGGTATTCCGAATCGTGAGACGCGGGCGTTTCGGCTTTTTTGACGGGTTCTTCGGGTTCCGAAAAATCGTCCGTTATCGGAGCCATCGCCGCTTTTTTTACAGGCGCTTCGGCATTTTTTGCGGGGGTCGGCTCGTCTTTTTTTACGGATTTTTCGCGGTCTTTATCTGCCGTTTCCTTAACTTCGGGTTTCGGTTCGGGGTTTGTTTCGGGTTTCGGTTCCGCCTTGACCTCTGTTTTCGGCTCTTCCTTTTTCCGAACGCTGACGGGCGTCTGCGCCGCGGCGAAATTGCCGTTCCGCAATGCGTTTTCGATTTTCGAAAGCCTTGCCGCAAGGGGGCTCGGCGTTTTTTCAAGGTCGGGACGCGCGCATTTCAAAAGACATATCTCGGTCTCCGCGCGTTTGTCGGGCGAACGGGAAAGGTTCGAAAGGGTCGACGAAAGAGTATCGAGAATATAAAGCAGCTGATCCACGCCGAAAAGGGGCGCCTGCGTTTTATATCTTTTTATATCCTCCTCGCTTTTTTCGATAAAGCGTTCGGGAGTTTTCGAAGTTCCTGCCGTCAGCAGCAGCCTGAAATGTTCAAGAAGACCGTGGATAAGCACCGAGAAATCCTTTGACGCGGTGTAAAAATCCGAAACCGCGGAATACAGGGAATCGACGTCGGAGGACGCGACCGCCTCCGAAAGAGAAAACAGCAGGTCGCTGTCGCATACGCCGAGAGCCGCTTTTATCATATAAGGGTCTTCGGTCTCCATGACTTTATCGAGAATGGAAAGGCTGTCTCTTACCGAGCCGTCGGCAAGGGACGCGACGGTATAGATTATATCGTCCGGGAAAGTTCTCCCCTCTTTTGCCGCGATTTCGCGAAGGTGAGCGGCTATCGTCTGAAGAGAAAGGCGGTGCATATCGAACCTCTGACAGCGGGAAAGGATCGTCGCGGGGATTTTATGCGCCTCGGTCGTCGCCAGAATAAAGATGACGTGTTCAGGCGGTTCTTCGAGGGTTTTTAACAGCGCGTTGAAAGCGCCCGCCGAGAGCATGTGCACTTCGTCGATTATATATACTTTATATTTCGCCTTCATCGGCGTAAACATTATTTCGTCTCTTATCTGCCTTATATTGTCAACGCTGTTGTTCGACGCGGCGTCCATTTCGACGACGTCGAAAATCTCCCCCGAAAGAAGTCCTTTGCAGACTTCGCATTCGTTGCAGGGTTCTCCGTCGACGGGAGACAGGCAGTTTACGGCTCTTGCCAGAATTTTGGCGCAGGAAGTTTTCCCGGTGCCGCGCGTCCCGGTAAAAAGATAGGAGTGAGAAAACTGACCGCTCTTTATCTGCGCGCGGAGAGTTTTGGTGACGTGATCCTGACCTATAACCTCTCCGAACGTTTTCGGTCTGTATTTCCGATATAGCGCGTAGTGCATCTTTTCTCCTCCCAAACGGTCTGCATATAGAAAGAAAGCGGGTTACTTACTGTGCACCTTGACTGTTGCTTAATGCTGCTCAGTTCCCTGCCTGACATGGTTCGCAAAACAAAGTCACGCAAGACCCGCTTTCCATTGATATTATACAACATTTTACAAAGATAATCAAGGGTTTTCACAATTTTTTTTAATAATATATACATAACTATTGACGGAAAGGCGAAATAATGATAAAATAATAAGGTATATGTCGGATATTGACGAAAAGGAGAGATTGGATGAACAGGGTCTGCACACACTGCCGCAGCGTTGCCGACGCGGAAAACGTATACTGCCCCGTCTGCGGAAAAAGACTTGAGGAAAACACCGAAAAAAAGAAGAAAAACGACTTCCTTTCTTCCTTTCTCGGAACAGTAAAAACCTTCACGGCGGCGTTTTTTGAGCCGATGTCTTTTTACAGAAAAGCCGCCGACGAAAAACTTGTTTTGCCGCTTGTTTTTCCCTCGGTCTTCTATATTTTCTTCTTTTCGGGAATAATCGCCGAAAAGACAATGCTCGGCTATTTTTCCGCGGTGAAATGCGTTATTTTCCTTTTCTGCGGAATAATTCTTTCGGCTGTCTGTTTTGCGGCGAATATCGCCGTTGCGTTTCAGTCTTCCAAAATTTCGGCGGGAGACGCGGACATAATGAAGATAATCAAAACGGTCGGATCGGGATATTTTATACCTTCGCTCCTTTCCGTTATCGGTTTTGTTTCAAACGTCGCTTTCGGAGCGGGAGGATACGCTCTCTCTTTTTCCGCGCTCGTTTTTTCTTTTATTCCGTATTACCTTGCGACGTCCGAACTCAACCGCAAAAATAAACTTATGATATGGCTCCCGACGGTCGTTTCGGGGCTTGTCAACATAATAATCGCCGCCCTTATCTACGGGCTCACGTTCTGACGGAGGCACGGTATGACAAAACAACTGATAAAGAATATCGCGCTTGATTCCCTTATTCTGTTTTTGACCTCCCTGCCGTCAGTTTTCGTTCGGTGCGGGTCGGCTCTTTCGGCGGTCATATTCATTCTTTTCACTCTTCTGCTTTCCGCCGCGTTTTCGTTCTTTATGAGCGTCGTCTTTAAAGACGCGGAACAAAGTCTGAAAAAAACGTTTCTTCCGTTCTTTGTTCTTTCGGCTGCCGCAAACGTTTTCTGCGGGATATTCACGACGTTTCCCTTTGCGCTTTCCGCGGCGATAGCGGCGTTTTCGAAAAAGATGACCGCGAGCAGAAAGATCTCGGCAAAAACCGGCGAACCCCTGAAATTTCACCCGACCTTTACCGTGATCACCGTATATTCGGTATGTCTGGCTCTCATTTACGCAATAACGGGGGTGAATATATGAAAAAAACAATAATTGCCGCCGTTATCTGCCTAACGCTTCTTTTTTCGGCGCTGCCGGCCTTTGCGGCGGAGGGCGACTGTATCTGCGGACGGCATTACGTGACTTCCTCCGCGGACGAAAATTCGGTCTATAACTGTGAAAAATGCGGCAGAAATTTCCTTCTGTGCACCTGCGACTGTTTCTGCGGCTCGGAAGCGACCCTTTCGAACGATGAAAACGGGAACACCGTAAAAATATGCAACAGATGCGGAAAGACAGCCGTCGAATGTACCTGTCTCGACAGAGAAACGGTCCTCCGGCTTGAAAGTATGCAGAGGGACGGAACGCTGTCCGCGTCGGGCGTAAGATTTCCGAAAACACCCGTTTCCGCGTTTCTTGCGGTTCTGATAACCGTCGGAGCGCTCATCTTCGCGGTATTCGGAAAACAGGAAAAGAAAAACGCCGAAGAAGTATTGCCGACGCCTGAAAAAGAGCCGAACGCGGGTTTTGAAAATTACAATATTCTCCATTCGATGTACGAAGAACTTTCTCCGAATTTTCCGACGGAAATATATCCCGGAGACGCCGACGCCGTAGTCCTTTCGAGACGGGATACAGAACTCTTCAAAAAGGCGCTTATCGGCGAAGAATCGGATATTTCGTATTTTCTAAACGTCATCTCCCAAAAACTGCTTGACTCCTCCCTTTTCCCGACGG
The DNA here is from genome assembly GCA_934501435.1 of uncultured Eubacteriales bacterium. Taxonomy (GTDB): domain Bacteria; phylum Bacillota; class Clostridia; order Oscillospirales; family UBA644; genus Geddesella. The sequence continues at coordinate 25,608 of CAKSTW010000005.1, read as the reverse complement.
AAAAAGGGCTGCACGTCGCAAAACTTCTTTACGAAAAGGAAGAAGACCTCCGAATAGGGTTCGGGCTTTACGAGACGGTCAGACTTTTCAGAAACGGCGACAGATTCGACGCGCGGCTCGAACAGGGTGACAAAGTATCGGTATACCTTTCCATGACGGCGCCCGACACGGCGGCACTTTTGAGAAAATGCATAAACCACCGCCCGAAAAGGGATTTCGAACTCGAAAAAACGAACGTTACGCTTACAAAAGACGAATTCACGCTCTTTATTTATATTATTTATTCGGGGCTCGACTTTTTCAAAAGAGACGGACTCGTTTCCAAAGAAACGGTTTCGGCTTTCGCGAAAAAGACAAGGGGGCAGGACAGCAGGAAATTCAGACAGATTGCGGAAAAACTGCTCAGGGACAGAGCTTCGTTCATAAAAGCGTTCGACGGACTCGAACAGAAAAAGGTACTCACGGAAACGGAATTCGACGTATTTGAATTAAGAGAAAACATCAAAACGGATTTCGACCCCGATAAATTCAGAAACACCGTATATTTCGAAGAAGTCGAAAACGGAAAAGAGACCGTACACATAAACTTCGTGTTGAGCGACAAAGGCGGAGTTGCGGTTTTCGAGAATAACGGAGAAATCAAGTTATTAAGCTCTTTTACGATTCCTTGGTCGCATTATATAAGATAAAACGAAGGCTGTAAAGTTAAAATCTTTACAGCCTTTATTTTATATCAAATTACGCGCTTTAAGAAGGTTAATTACGGCTTCGCAACAGGCTTTCGGCGAAAGCCGCTCGGTGTCGAGAATTATGTCCGGATTTTCGGGCGGTTCGTAGCCCGAAGAAACCCCGGTAAAATTCTTTATTATTCCCGAAGAGGCTTTTTCATAGTAACCTTTTTTATCGCGGCTGCGGCAGATTTCGGCAGAAGCCCTGACATAAACAGAGATAAAACCGTCGCCTATAATATCGGCGGCATTTTTTCTGTCTTTTTCGACGGGAGAAACAAGGGATACTATCGAAATAATTCCCGCGTCGTTCAGAATTTTCGCCGTTTCCGCGGCCCTGCGCACGTTTTCGGCGCGGTCGGACGGAGAAAAACCGAGATCCCGGCAAAGTCCCGTGCGGAGATTGTCCCCGTCAAGACACATACTGTGTTTTCCGAGAGAAAACAGTTTTTTCTCAACAAGATCGGCAACAGTCGTTTTGCCCGACGCGGGAAGCCCGGTAAGCCACAGAGTAAACGGTTTCTGGTTTTTCTGCGCCGCACGCATTTCGCGGTCCACGCTCAAAACTGCGGGATAAATATAGTCGGAATCAAGGATTTCCGTAATAACGCCGCACGCTGCGGTAGCGTTTGTCTGACGGTTTATAAGGATAAACTCCCCGAGACTTTTATGCGCGGAAAAGACGTCCGCAACGACTGCCGACGACGTTGAGACGGTGCAGTCCGCAATATCGTTTTTGAGAGCGCGCTCCCGCAAATCGTCAAAAGATGTGATCGCCGCAGGCGTTTCAGCCGTCCCCATTTTCAGAAAATAACTTTTTCCGAGGCTCAGAGGCTCGTCGTCAAAAAAGACGACCGTTGCTCTGAAATTCGTCGCCGTTTTAGGTTCGGTTCCCGAAACGATAACGCAGCCGCGCGAAATATCTATATCGTCCGCAAGGGAGACCGTAACCTGATTTCCGCAAAAAACGGCGTCTGTTTTCCTGTCGCCGCAGAAAAGTTCCTTTACCGTCGAGGTTTGCCTGCTCGGAAAGACCGTTATTTCGTCCCCCTCGTTTATACTGCCGCTTTCGACGCTTCCCTGATAGCCGCGAAGACCAGAAACGGTCTTCGAGACTCTCTGAACGGGAAGAACAAAGCCCTGTTCTTCGTTTTTTTCGGTATCGAAGTTCTCAAGAAAATCGAGAAGACACGGCCCTTTATACCATTTCATATTCTCGCTCAAAGACGTGATATTATCCCCGATTTTCGCGGAGACAGGCAAAAACAGGCAGTTTTTATTTTCTCCGCAACCGCAAACAACGCCGTCGAAAACTTTTTTATCGTAGCCGACAAGATCCATTTTATTTACGGCGAAAACAAAATTTTTTATTCCCATAAGCGAACATATCTTATAATGCCGCAGGGTCTGTGGAAGAACGCCTTTCGTCGCGTCGACAAGAATTACGGCGATGTCCGCAAAAGACGCTCCGACCGCCATATTCCGGGTATATTCGCTGTGTCCGGGACAGTCGGCGATTATAAAACTTCTTTTCGGGGTCGAAAAATAGCGGTACGCGACGTCTATCGTTATCCCCTGCTCCCTTTCTGCCTCAAGTCCGTCGAGTAAAAGCGAATAGTCGAGGTCGGACGCTCCCGTATTCTTTTTCACCTGTTCAAGTTCAGCCTGCTGGTCGGTAAAGACCGCGCGGATATTATACATAAGATGTCCGATAAGGGTGGATTTTCCGTCGTCGACGCTTCCGCAGGTTACTATCTTCAGAAGTTCGCGCATTAAAAATACCCCTCCTTTTTTCTGCGTTCCATAACGGACGACATTTCAAGGTCGATAAGCCTGCCCGAGCGCTCGGAAGTCGTGGCTTTCCTTATTTCTCCGATTATCTTATCAACCGTGTCCGCCTCCGATTCTATCGCCCCGGTAAGCGGATAGCAGCCGAGAGTGCGGAACCTGACTTTTTTCATTTCCGCTTTTTCGCCCGGACGCAGTTTAAGACGGTCGTCATCGACCATAATAAGCATACCGTCGCGTTTTATTATCGGGCGCTCTTTTGCAAAATACAAGGGCACTACGTCTATCTTTTCGCGTTTTATATATTCCCAGATATCAATTTCCGTCCAGTTGGACAGGGGAAAAATTCTTATGCTTTCACCTTTGTTTATGTGGGTATTGTAAAGTTTCCGGAATTCGGGTCTCTGATTTTTCGGATCCCATGCATGGTTTGCGTTACGAAAAGAAAAGATCCGTTCCTTTGAGCGCGATTTTTCCTCGTCGCGCCTGCCTCCGCCGAACGCCGCGGTAAAGCCGTATTTGTCAAGGGCTGCGCGGAGAGCCTGCGTTTTCATTATATCGGTATACGCGCTGCCGCCGTCAAAAGGATTGAGACCCGATTTCAAGCCCTCTTCGTTTGTATATACGATCAGATTTATATCTTCATTTTTCCTTATATTTTCGCGGAATTCTATCATCTCGCGGAATTTCCACGTCGTATCTATATGCAGGAGCGGAAACGGTATTTTTTCGGGATAAAAAGCCTTTTTCGCAAGGCGGAGCATTACGGAACTGTCCTTTCCTATCGAATAGAGCATGACAGGGTTTTCGCACAGCGCCGCGACTTCGCGGAAAATGTATATTGCCTCGGCTTCGAGTCTGTCGAGATGCGTCATTTACACTTCCTCCATGGGGTAACCGTAATGTTCGAAATAAAAGCCGAGCCGCGCGTTTATCTTCCGCTTGAGCCCGTCGGGATAATCGAACTTATTCTTTTTATATCCCTCTTCCTCTTTCATGTACCTTTCGAAGCCCTCTTTCGCCTCTTCAAAACCGTCAAGACCCAATACGGAATAAGCCTCTTTAAGATACGGAACGGGGTCTTTTTCAAAGTCTTCGAAACGGATCTCGTAAACCGAATTTTCGGGCATTTTTTCAATCGCCGCGAAATAATTCTCATACATTCTGGCAAAATTTTCAATTATTGAATTCTCAAGTTTTTCCCTTGGCAGAGTTTCCTGCAGCGCCCACATCGAAAAAGTGCTTTCATACAGATGCAGGGTCGAGCGGATAACGGTGTAGGGATTTCTGTAAATATTGATAAATTTCGCGTCGGGATACATTTCGTAAAGCGGAAGTATCCTGCCGGTGTTGTCGGGGCTTTTGAGAAGCAGACGTTTGCCTGCGTTATGTCGGGTGCATTTTCCGAGCATACGGTCGTATTTTTTCTTGAGTTTTTCCGCTTTTTTTGCGGGCAGATCCTGCCAGTAGGAATTGTTCATATACCGATCGAACGACTGCGGAAAATAGTTCACCGGATAAAGCGAATCCTTTTCGATATTCGCAAAAACCATATATTCCTCAAGCGGCAAATCAAGCGACAGCCGCATATTATCCTGCGGACGCGTTTCGGAAAGCTGCCCCTTTGTCAGGAAATGAAAGAGCCAGCCGAGAAGATGATAATAATTATAGGAAAAGGTGAAAACGGGGTCGAAATTGCCGAACTGTTTATCCTGAGCCATAAGATACTGCACGAGGGTCGTCCCGCTCCGCCAATGCCCCATAATAAAAACAGGTCCCCGCATATTTTTTGCGCGGCGGTTAAAAAATCCCTCGAAAAGTACGGCGGGAAGCGTTATTAAAGCCATGGCGAAAGCCGCGATTATCTGCGGAATACAGCGCGGTTTAATATTTTTTTCGTTTCGCAGGAGACCGACGATAACGTCAAGGCGCGTTATACACAGCGGATGGGAAAGTATTATGAGATGTTCTTTTTTATCCATATCTTTCATAAAGAAGCCCTCCTTCCGTTAAAATATTATAACATAAATACATACGGATGTATAGTAAAAACTGCGGAAAATTTCCGCAGCTTTTTATGATATTTTTATAAGTTTTACATCTTCGGTCGGGATTATCCCGAACTGCGACAGATATTTTCCGGCAAGGTTTATTTCGGACGGGTCGCCGACTCTTTCGGCATTATGAGCGTCGCAGCCGACGACGACTTTGTTCCCTGTTTTTGCGGCCGCTTTCCAGAATTCCGTATATGGGTAACCGCGGTTTTCGGAAAGTCCCAGAAGGTTAAGTTCGAGCGGGATACCTCTGTCCTTCGCGTATTCGCAGATACGAAGAGCCTCGCTCATATAGAAATCCACGTCGCCGCGATATCCTATGATATCGGGATGAGCGATATACGAAAACATTCCCGTATCCATAGCTTCGCAGAGTTGATCGGCATAAGCCGTCATCAGGCTTTTATTGTCGGTAAGACACGAAGTGTGCGTGCCGTCGTATTCGTTCGCGGTAAAATGCTGACCGAGGATAAGATAGTCGCATTCAAACCGCGAAATATTCTTTATCATCGCGTCGAAGTGCTTCGGGTAATATTCCGCCTCATAACCGATAAAAATTTTTATTTTATCCCTATATTCGTCCCGGAGAGCCGAAATTTCGCTATAATATTTTTCGGTTTCGGAAACGGTCATCCGGTATCCCGAAAAATAGCCGTCGGGGAAAGGATACGGAACGTGGTCGGAAAAGCCGAGGACGGAAAGTCCGTTTTTTATCGCCGTTTCGACATATTCGCGGGGAGTGCCGTCGGCGTGGTTGCAGAGATAGGTGTGGGTGTGCAGGTTTACTTTCATTAAATGCCTCTATTTGAGAAGAAATTTCATAACGACGGGGTTATGGTCGGAATATGCAAAGCCCGTCTGAACGTTTTCAAGATAGGTTATTTCGACGTTTTTGCTGACAAGAAAACCGTCGACGATTATTGTGAAATTTCCCTCTTTATAAGGAATATCGCAGTCGCGGCAGGTCGGTTCGGTCTTTCCGTCGGTATAGTTGTCGGCGCGGACTATGCAGCCGGGCAGCAGGTCGTCGGGAAAAGGCTGCGCCCAGCCGAAATCGACGGTCTCGCCGCCGTTGAGTTTCTGCGTTGACGTACCGGTGAAATCGTGGTTATAGTCGCCGCCGCAGACGACATAGTTACCCTTTTCGTAATCGTCCTTTATCTCGTTAAAGAGCATTGTCATCTGCGCTTTTCTTATTTCGTCGCTTCCGCCGTAAGCCGAAAGATGGACGTTTATAAGAACAAGTTCTTTGCCGTTTTCAACGGGAATTCTCGACACCGAATAGCAGCGGTCAAGATCGAGAAATTTGGAAAAACTCTCGGAAATCGGAAGACTGCGGCGAAGAGCCGAAGAGATTTTATATTTTGAAAGAGTAAGCATTCCGCTGTTCGACGAACCGTGCGGCTGCGTTAAGGGATACATCAGAAACGCCGAATGATAGTTTTCGGCAAAAACGCCCGAATATTCCGAAAGCGCCGACGTTATCATCTGCCTTTCGTCTATGTGATACGACCGTGTGGAGTTTGTGTCGACCTCCTGAAAAAGAATAAAGTCGGGGTCGCAGGCGACGGTCTCTTTCGTCGCGTTTTCTATGCAGTTTTTAACGCTTTCGGCGCTCCTTGCCCACGATTCTTTACCGCCGTCCATAAAGAAGGTAAAATCGGCGGTATACGCTCCGAAACCGAGGTTTCTGGTTGCAACGGTATATTCTTTTCCGCTTTTGAGCGTTTCGGCGTTTCCCGCGCCCGAAACCGCAAGGCTTTTGTTATCTTCGATTCTCGAATAGGAGAAGAAAACGTAGCAGACATAAACGACTGCGACAATAAGGACAAAACTTATGACCGACGTTAAAAGTTTCAATATCTTTTTCACTGTGCACCTCGCCGTTTTTCTTTATTGTAACATATTTCGGGGAAAATATCAAGACATAAAAAAAGGGGCTTCCGCCCCTTTTTATGCAACGACTTCGGCGTCGTCTGCTTTTCCGTTTATATAGTCTGCGTTTATCGTTATCGTCCTGATATCCTTACGGGAAGGAGACTTGAACATCAGCGGAGTCATTATCTTTTCGACAATTGCGCGAAGCCCTCTCGCCCCCGTATTTTTTTCGACCGCCATTTCGGCGATTCTTTCAATGGCGTCGGGAGTGAAGGTAAGGGTTATCCCGTCGAGCATGAAAAGTTTTTCATACTGCTTTATAAGGCTGTTTTTCGGCTCTGTCAGGATTTTGACAAGCGCGTCTTTATCGAGTTTATCGACTGAAACGACGACCGGGAGACGTCCGACAAGTTCGGGGATAAGTCCGTACTTTACGATATCTTTCGACTCACATTCGTGAAGAAGAGCGGAGATATCGTCTTCCTTTTTGCTTTTGACGTTTCCGCCGAAGCCCATGGTGTTCCCCGACATACGTTTCTTTATGATGTCTTCGATACCCGAAAACGCGCCGCCGCAGATAAAGAGAATATTCTTTGTGTTTATCGGAATATATTCCTGATTCGGGTGTTTTCTTCCGCCCTGCGGGGGAACGTTTGCGACAGTCCCCTCAAGTATTTTGAGAAGAGCCTGCTGAACGCCCTCGCCCGAAACGTCGCGTGTTATCGACGGGTTTTCGCTTCTGCGTGAAATTTTGTCTATCTCATCGACATAGATTATTCCCTTTTCGGCAGCCTCGACGTCTCCGTCCGCCGCCTGAATAAGCCTCAGAAGAATATTTTCGACGTCTTCGCCGACATATCCCGCTTCGGTGAGGGTCGTGGCGTCCGCTATCGCAAAAGGCACGTTAAGGGTCTTTGCCAAGACCTGAGCAAGCAGCGTTTTTCCCGAACCCGTGGGTCCCAAAAGCAAAACGTTGCTCTTGGTTATTTCGACGTCGTCGTTTTTGTCTTCCGCCGAAAGGATTCGTTTATAGTGATTGTAGACCGCAACGGAAAGCGCAATCTTCGCCTCGTCCTGTCCGATAACGTAAGCGTCGAGGACTTTTTTTATCTCTTCCGGCGTCTTCATTTCGGGAATGAAGTCCTTTTTTCCGTCGGTTTTCGACGGAGGGTAAAGCGCTTCGAGATGCTCCTTGCAAAGTTCGACGCACTCGCTGCAGATATACACGTTGCTGTCGATCCCGGAGATCATTATTCTGTCCATTCCGGTATTGACATACCCGCAGAAGGAGCACTGGCAGACCGGAGGTCTGGTTTCTTTTTCCATAGATTATCTCTTTTCTATTACTCTATCGACAAGCCCGTATTTAAGAGCGTCCTCGGCAGTCATAAAGTTATCTCTTTCGGTGTCTCTCTCGATTATTTCAAGAGGCTGACCCGTATTTTTCGAAAGAATTTCGTTCAGATCTTTCTTTATTTTGATTATCCTGTCGGCGTGTATCTTTATATCGGTCGCCTGCCCCTGAAATCCGCCGAGGGGCTGATGGATCATAATTTCGCTGTTCGGAAGAGCGTATCTCTTGCCCTTTGCGCCCGAAGAAAGCAAAAACGCGCCCATAGACGCAGCCATTCCGACGCAGATAGTGGAAACGTCGCATTTGATATACTGCATGGTGTCGTAAATTGCCATGCCCGAAGTTATCGAGCCTCCGGGGCTGTTTATATAAAGACTTATATCCTTATCGGGATCTTCCGACTCAAGATAAAGAAGCTGGGCAACGACAAGGCTTGCGGTAACGTCGTTTACCTGATCCGCAAGGAAGATTATACGGTCGTTGAGAAGTCTTGAAAAAATATCATAGGAGCGTTCGCCTCTGCTGGTCTGCTGAACTACCATGGGGACTAAATTCATTTCCATAATTCTGCCTCATTTCTTTATTATAGTGAAAACCTGCCGCAAAATGAAACCATCTTGCGGCAGTATTTTTATATTTTCGGATACCGCCCTGTTTCCGACGGTTTGATTATTGACTTTTCGGGGTCTTTTAATTCAGACCTTATTCCGCTTTCTTTTCTGCGGTCTTCTTTGCCGCGGGCTTTTTGGCGGCGGTCGAAGTTTTCTTTGCCGCGGGTTTCTTCTCTGCGGGTTCTGTCTTCTTTTCCGCTGCTTTCTTTGCGGCGGGCTTCTTCTCGGCTGCGGGTTTTTCTTCGGCCTTTTCGGAAGTCTTCTTTGCCGCGGTCTTCTTTGCGGCTGCCTTTTCGGTTATTTCGGCGTTGTTTTTGACCGCTTCGAAAGCCTTTCTTACGGTAAGGTCTTTCATTATCTGCTCGGTTACATAGTCGTTCTTCAGTTTTTCGACTTCGACAGCCATTTCGGAAGCATATTTGTTATATTCTTCGTCAACTTCGGCGTCGGTGATGACGATTCCTTCAAGTTCGGCTATTTTTTCGAGCGCGAGACGAGTCTTTACGTCTCTTTCGGCGGTCTCTCTGAACATATTCTTAAGGCTGTCGAGAGTTGCGCCTGTATATTTCATATACTGTTCGAGGGAAAGACCCTGAGACGCGAAACGCTGTTCGAAATCCTGAAGCTGTCTGTTGATCTCCGTATCAAACATACACTGCGGAATGTCGGCTTTGACAAGGTCGGCGAGTTTGTCGGAAATCGCTTTTTCGACTTTATATTCCGCTTCCTGTTCTTTTCTTTCTTTGATCTTTTTCTTTATGTCGTCCTTAAACTCTTTGAGAGTGTCGAAATCGCTGACGTCTTTTGCGAACTCGTCATCAAGTTCGGGAAGTTCTTCTGTTCTTATCGCCTTGAGGTTTATCTTGAACTCGGCGTCCTTGCCTCTGAGTTCTTCCGCGTGGTAGTCTTCGGGAAACTTAACGTTTACGCTGAACTGTTCGCCCGCTTTCTTGCCTATCATCTGATCTTCGAAACCGGGGATAAACTGTCCGCTTCCGAGGACGAGGTCGTAATCTTCCGCTTTGCCGCCGTCAAACTGTTTGCCGTCAACATAGCCGTCGAAATCGAAGGTTACGGTGTCGCCTTTTTTGGTTACGGCGTCTTCTTCGGCGTCGATAAGTCTGCCCTGACGTTTCTGGTAAGCCTTTACCTCTGCGTCGACTTCGGCAGCGGTCACTTTAACGGCGTCCTTTTCGACTTTGATTCCCTTATAGTCCTTTATTTCGACTTCAGGCTTTACGGTCACGGTCGCTTTGAATTTGAAACCGTTTTCGTCAACCGAAACGATCTCGACGGAAGCACGGTCGACCGGTTCGATCTTTGCTTCGGCGACAGCCGCTTCGTAAGCGTCGGGATAAATTTCGTTTATGGCGTCGTCATAGAACACTTCGGCGCCGTACATCTTTTCCACCATTCTTCTCGGAGCCTTTCCCTTGCGGAAGCCCGGAACGTTCATTTTCGTTATATTCTTCCTGTAAGATCTTTCTACTGCCGCGTCAAATTCGTCTGCGGGGACGGTTATGACAAGTTCGACAGTATTTTTGTCTGTTTTGTTCTGGCTGTTCAGAGTCATTTTCTTAGACCTTCCTCTTATATAATTTTCGTACTTTTTAAGTATAGCATAAAAAAAGCGAAATTGCCATACCTTTTGCCATTCATTCGTAAAAAATTCAACAAAAGTTTTCTTTTATCTTACCAAAACCGGCGAAAATCCGAGAAAATCGGCTGAAATCAGTTTATATGAGATTCCGTCTACGGTTCCCGTTTCAGCAAGAGAAAACGCGCCGCCGTGCAGATGACCGTAATAACACTCGGTAACGCCGTATTTTTTCATCGTTTCTATCAGTTCTTCGTTTTTCTGATCGGCAAAAAGCGGCGGATAGTGCATAAAGACGACGGGTTTTTGTTTGGCGGACGCAAGCGACGCCTCAAGGCGGATAACCTCCCGGCGCAGGACTTTGACGTCCGCCTCAGCCCCCGGTTCCTGGATCCAGCCGCGCGTTCCGCAGATAGAAATGTCGCCGTATTCGTAGCTGTTATTGTGCAGAAAGAAAATATTCCCGTAAGGTTCCGCGAATTCATTCATCTTCTTGACGGTGTTCCACCAATAGTCATGGTTGCCTTTTGATATTATTTTTTTACCGGGAAGAGACGCCAGAAAATCAAAATCCGCGCGCAGGTCGTCAAAGCCCATCGCCCATGAGACGTCTCCGGGAATGACTATCGTATCATCGTTTGTAAGCGGCCAGTTTTCCTTTATGCGGCAGACGTAATTTTCCCACGCCGCGCCGAAAACGTCCATCGGCTTATCGGCTGATAGGGAAAGATGAAGGTCTGCCATTGCGTAAAGCGACATATATTACTCCTTATCAAAAAATGCGGCGGCGTTGCCGTAAAAAATTTTTTCGGAAATATTTTCCGAAAAGGCGGAAACGAATTTTTCGCGCAAAGACGGAAGAGACGAAAGTCCCGCAATCCCGTCGGGAAGTTCGGTGCCGTCCCAATCGCAGCCGAAAGCAAGCGCGTTTTCGCCGCCGAGAGACAAAATATGCTCCGCATGGAAAAGCAGGTCTTCGGCTTTCGGGTCTTCCGAAAGAGCGCCGGGATACAGATTGAGACCCACAAGCCCGCCGCGCGAAATTATTTCTTTTATCATTTCATCGGTTATGTTTCTCGGATGATCAAAAACCTTTCTCGCGCAGGAATGAGTCGCGACGATTTTGCCCGAAGCGAGGGACAGGACGTCGAAAACTCCCGCGTCGGAAAGATGAGAAATATCGGGAAAAATCCCCGTTTCTTCAAGAATTCCGACAGCCTCTTTTCCGAGAGGGGTAAGCCCTTTTTTCGGAGATAAGACGTTCCCCGAAGCAAGTTCGTTTTCACCGTTCCATGAAAGCCCGAAAACGCGGAAGCCCTCGTTTTTAAGCCAAAAAATTCTGTCAGGATCCCCTTCAAGGCAGCCGCCGCCCTCGACCGACAAAACGGGTTCGGCGGAAATTTCGGGAACGATTTTCCTGAAATATTCAAGAGCGTTTTTTAAGTATTCGAAGCCTCTTGCATGCGTAACGTCGTCAAACCAGAAAGCAAAAGTCTGGACATATTTTTCAAAAGTTTTTGCAGAGCGGGAGTTGACGGCGCAGTCGGTGTTTTCAAAAGTTTCGCCGCTGTCGAAAAGACAGGTTGCGGTATCACAGTGCAAATCGAAGTATCTCATCTTTGTCTCCTACGTAGTAATCTTTATAATACTTCACGGAGGATATATCAAAATTTTCGGTATAGATTATCGCTGCGACATCAAAACTGTATGAAAGACGGTAAACATCTATGCCGTCTGCATAAAGAGAACGTATATATCCCCTTGCCGCATAGAGAATGTGTCTCATTTTTTCGGAGTCGACCGCCTGTTCGGGCAGAAGATAACTGTTTTCCTTTCGGCTCTTGACTTCGACGAATGCGATCTCCGTTTTTTTCTTCGCTATGATATCTATTTCGTACTTACCGTATTTATAATTGCGCTCAAGTATCTTATAGCCGTTTTCCTTCAGGAATTTTTCGGCGACGCCCTCGAAGACCGTTCCGAGAGCCTTTGCCGACGGGCTATTCATAGTGATCCTCTAAATTCTTCAGAAAAGACATACGGTAAAAGTCCTTTACGCCGTAAGCCTGAAGTATTCTGTAATGCTCTTTTGTCGGGTAGCCCTTATGTTTTTCAAGCATATATTCGGGATATTTTTCGGCAAGTTCCTTCATATAGCGGTCACGGGTGACTTTTGCAAGAATGGATGCGGCGGCGATATTCGCGCTTTTTGAGTCCCCCTTGACTATGGTTTCGGTCTCGATTCCGAAATCGGGCGCGCGGTTGCCGTCGACGAAAATGAAATCGGGTTTTACCGAAAGTTTTTCGACCGCTCTTTTCATCGCCAGATACGTCGCGTTCAGAATATTGTATTTATCTATTTCCGCAGGGGTCGAAAAAGCCACGGCATAAGCCGCGGCCTCTTTGACTATTATATCGTAAAGCGCTTCCCTTTTTTTTTCGGAAAGTTTTTTTGAGTCGTTGAGACCTTCTATATTGCAGCCGAAAGGCAGAATGACCGCGGCGGCGGATACGGGTCCGCAGAGAGGACCTCTGCCCGCTTCGTCTATTCCGCAGAAAACGGTGTCTTTTCTTTGTTTTGCCTTTTCGCAGCTCCAGAGATCCATCACGCCTCGTCTCCCGTTTCGTATTTATTGAAAAGAGCGACCTTTTCAAGCGAAATCCTGCCTATTTTTCCCGCTCTGAATTCGTCGAGCAGGACGTTGGCGGTTCTTTCGGTATTGACTTCTCCGCCCTTTATTATAAAGCCTCTTTTTCTGCCGATATCAAGCATGAGTTCGTAGATATCGGGGTTTATTTCATCAAGTTTATATCTTTCCTTTAAGTTTTCGGGATAGTCTTTTACCAATATCTGCAAAAGCCTGAACGCAATATCTTCGACGTCAAGAACGGTGTCCTTTATCGCGCCTGTTATCGCAAGCCGGGTCGCAGCGTGCTGATTTTCGAGCTTTGCCCACAAAATACCGGGGGTATCGAGAAGAGAAATATTGCCTTTAAGACTTATCCACTGTTTTCCGCGGGTGACCCCGGGACGGTCCTCGGCTTTCACTCTTCTTTCGCCGCTCAGGGCGTTTATGAGGGTGCTTTTCCCGACGTTCGGGATACCGAGTATCATTATTCTTATCGCCTTGTTCGTAATTCCTCTTTTTGCGTACTTTTCCGCCTTTTCGGCAAAAAGTTCGCGGAGAGCCGAGGTAAACGCTTCGGTATTCATACGAAGGCTTGACTGGGATATTACAAAATACCCCTTCTTTTTATAGTAATCCGCCCATTTTTTCGTTTCGGCGGGGTCTGAAAGGTCGCTTTTATTGAGAACCAGAAGTTTGGGTTTATCCTTTGTGAGATGTTCGATATCGGGATTTTTCGACGCGAAAGGAATTCTCGAATCGAGCAGTTCGACGACGATATCTATATCCTTGAGGCTGTCGATTATCATTCTTTTGGTTTTGGTCATGTGACCGGGATACCAGTTTATGCTCATTGCTCCACCGTGCCGATCTTATTTAGCGGCCAAAACCTGAAAAAGACTTTTCCGACTATCGATTCCACGCTTACCGGTCCTATATAGCGGCTGTCCTTGCTTACGGGGCGGTTGTCCCCCATAACGAAAACGCATCCGTCGGGAACGACTGTTTTTTCTCCGTAAAGTTTCGGTTCGGTATAGATGTCCTCGTCAAGATAGTATTCGTCGAGTTTTTCGCCGTCGACATAGACTTTTCCGCTCTTTATCTCAACGGTCTGTCCCTCTGTCGCGATAATGCGCTTGACCCAGAGTTTCTCGCCGTTTGCGTCATCTTCGTTCGGAGAAAAGACGACGATATCCCCCTGCTTCGGGGTATAAAAAAGCGAAGTAAGGACGTATCTGTCGCCGGGTTCCATAGTGCTGAGCATCGAAGTCCCGACAACGGTTCCGACTTTCGCAATAAAAAACAGGATAAGGACCGCGATTACCGCGGCGGTTATACACGTTTCGACAAGATCGAAAAACGACGCAAGAGCCGACGGGGTTTTCACCGCGGCTTTTTCCGTTATGTTTTCGTTTTGATTATTCGCTTCCATCCGACGAAAATCCTCCGTGTTGTTAAAAAGGCGACGGCTTCGTATTAAAACAAAACCCTCGCCTTTTACTTTTGCACCGATCAAAGAAATTAAAGTGCTTCTTTAACTCTTGCAGCTTTACCGACTCTGTCTCTGAGATAATAGAGTTTAGCGCGGCGGACTTTACCTTTACGGACAAGTTCGACCTTTTCAATGCTCGGAGAGTTGATAGGGAATACTTTCTCGACGCCTACTCCGTAAGATACGCGTCTTACGGTAAAGGTTTCGGAAATACCTCCGTGCTTTTTGGCAATAACGATGCCTTCGAAGATCTGAACTCTTTCTCTGGAGCCTTCTTTGATTCTGACATGGACTCTTACCGTGTTTCCGACTTTGATATCAAGGGGTTCGGCACGGAGCTGGTCTTTTGTCATTGCTGCGATAGCCTTGTTCATAATCTCTTTTCCTCCTGAATTTTATTTCAAGATATTTTGACCTAAAAAAGGTCTGAGCGTTCATGCAGAGAAAGGCAGAGGACCACTCATATCATGCAATGGTAATTATACCATAATAAATGCCGAAACGCAAGGGTTTTTTGTGAATTTTTTACGAAATATCCCCTATTTTTTCTTTTTCGTTTTTTTTCATTGACAAACGCTCCGATATGTGGTTTAATGATATCGGTAGATTTTTGATTGAATTCGGAAGGGAAAAATTATGGACATTTTTTCGGTGATCCGGTTGTGCGGGGGACTTGCGCTCTTTTTATACGGAATGCACAACATGGGACAGGGGTTAAGTAAAGTTTCGGGCGGAAAACTCGAAAGGATTCTCGAAAAAGTTGCGGGAAATCCGATAAAGGGCGCCGTCCTCGGAATGCTTGTAACGATTGTTATCCAGTCGTCTTCGGCTACGACCGTCATGGTCGTCGGTTTCGTAAACTCGGGTATCATGGAACTTTCCCAGGCTATCGGCATTATAATGGGCGCAAACATCGGTACGACGATAACCGCATGGATATTGAGTCTTACAAACATTTCAAGTTCAAACATCTTCGTTGAGATGTTAAAGCCCGATTCGTTTTCTCCCATACTCGCGCTTATCGGCGTGTTTATGATACTCGTAAGCAAAAAAAGCCGCAGACGCGACCTCGGAGAAATATTCGTTTCTTTTGCCGTTCTCATTTTCGGTATGACGACGATGAGCGGCGCTGTTGCAGGGCTCAAGGATTGGCCCGGTTTTTCGGAAATCATAATGCTCTTTGCAAATAACCCGATCCTCGGTCTTCTCACCGGAGCCGTCGTCACCGGAATAATCCAGTCGTCCGCGGCGTCCATAGGTATTTTACAGGCGCTTGCCGTAACCGGAGGCATTACCTACGGAGCGGCGATCCCGATAATTCTCGGTCAGAATATAGGAACCTGCGCGACGGCGCTTATTTCCTGTATCGGAGCGAACAAAAATGCAAAAAGAGCCGCCGTCGTTCATCTTTACTTCAATATTATAGGCTCGTTTCTCTTTATGGCGGCGTTTTACGGGCTTGACCTTATCTTTCATTTCCCGTTTATCGACGAAACGATCAACGCCGTCGGTATTCCCGCGGTACACAGTATCTTCAACGTCTCCACGGTCCTCGTTCTGCTGCCCTTTTCGAAACAGCTCGGAAAACTCGCCGTTCTTACCGTCAGGGACAGGAAAACGGACGAAGATATGCCGCTGCTCGACGAGCGTCTGCTCTCTTCCCCGTCCTTTGCTCTCGAACAGTGTAAGAACGTGGTTTTCGATATGGCGCGCTGCACCGAAAAGACTTTGCTTGCGGCGATAGACCAGATATCGAACAGAAACGAAAAACTGTTTGATAAGATCTCCGAAAACGAAGAAAAGATAGACCGGTACGAGGATATTCTCGGAACGTATCTCGTCAAACTCAGCGCCTGCGAAGTTACAGAAAAGGACAGCCGTGAAATATCGCAGTTCTTGCAGGTCATCGGCGATTTCGAAAGAATAGGCGACCACGCCGAAAACATTCTCGACGCGGTAAGGGAACTTACCGAAAAGAAGATAAAGTTCTCCGAAAAAGCGGAGAAAGAGGTTGACACGATAAGCGCGGCGGTAAGAGAAATTGTCGCGAATACTTTCAAGGCGTTTACCGATAACGACATTGCGCTCGCAAAGAAGACCGAACCGCTCGAACAGACGGTCGACGAACTTCAGCACGAACTCAAAGACAGACATATCCGCCGCTTAAAGGAAGGCAGATGCACGATAGAACTCGGATTTATCTTCACCGAGCTGCTCACCGCTTTCGAAAGGATATCCGACCACTGTTCGAATATCGCGGTCGGAGTAATACAGCACGACGGTTCGTCTCTCAACAGCCACATGTATCTTAACGACATCAAGAAACGCGAACCCGAAGACTTCAAGGAAGATTTCAATCATTACGTTGAAAAATATAAATTACCGTAAAAAAAAGAGGTAGGAAAATGAAAATTTACGAAGAACTCGTCGAAAGAGGGCTTATAGCGCAGGTCACCGACGAGGAAGAGATCAGAAACCTTATAAACGAGGGGAAAGCGACGTTTTACATCGGGTTTGACCCAACCGCCGACTCCTTGCACGTAGGGCACTTCATGGCGCTTTGCCTGATGAAACGCCTTCAGATGGCGGGAAACAGACCCGTCGTTCTTGTCGGCGGAGGCACGGGACACATCGGCGACCCGTCGGGAAGAACCGACATGCGTTCGATGATGACCGAAGAAACGATAAACCACAACTGCGAATGTTTCAGAAAGCAGATGGAAAAGTTTATCGAATTCGGCGACGGAAAAGCAATAATGGTAAACAACGCGGACTGGCTCTTAAAACTCAACTATGTTGAACTTTTAAGGGAAGTCGGGGCTTGTTTCTCGGTAAACAACATGCTCCGTGCGGAATGTTACAAGCAGAGAATGGAAAAGGGACTTTCGTTCCTCGAATTCAACTATATGATAATGCAATCGTACGATTTCTACTACCTCTATCAGAACTACGGATGCAATATGCAGTTCGGCGGAGACGACCAGTGGTCGAATATGCTCGGCGGAACGGAACTTATAAGAAAGAAACTCGGAAAAGACGCTTACGCGATGACCATTACCCTCTTAATGAACTCCGAGGGCAAGAAAATGGGAAAAACAGCGAAAGGCGCGGTATGGCTCGACCCGAACAAGACGTCTCCCTTTGAATTCTACCAGTATTGGAGAAATATCGACGACGCGGACGTTCTCAAATGTATAAGAATGCTCACTTTCCTGCCGCTCGAACAGATAAACGAGATGGACACGTGGGAAGGCAGCAAACTCAACGAAGCGAAGGAAATTCTTGCGTACGAGCTCACATCAATGGTACACGGCAAGGAAGAAGCGGACAAAGCGCAGGAAAGCGCAAGAGCCATCTTTTCTTCGGGAGCGTCGGAGAATATGCCGACGACAGTCCTTACCGCAGGCGACCTTACCGACGGCAAAATAAATATTCTGGCAATTCTCGAAAAGACAGGAATAGCGCCCTCCCGTTCACAGGGCAGGACCCTTGTTTCGCAGGGCGGAATTTCGGTTGACGGCGAAAAAATAACCGACACCTATAAGGAATTTTCCGCAGAGGAATTAAAACAGGGCATCGTCGTCAAAAAGGGTAAAAAGATATTTATAAAAGTCGTTATTGAATAATCAATATAAAAAAAAACACGGCATATCGGAAGGCTTTACGCCCAAAGGGACAAAAAATGACCGGTGGGCTAAAGTCGATACGAGGCAAGCAGGAAAGCGGGAGTCAAAAAGGCTTCCGCTTTCCTGCTTTTTTAGCTTAGGTCAGCAGTTTTGTTCGCAGAATGGCTGAAATCTTCGAAAAAATTCGAAATCAGGTGAAAAGAGGTTGTATTTGTCACGATTTTATGCTATACTATATACAATAGTAGACTCAACTGGAGAATATCCAGTTTCCAAAATGACCGAGGTGAAGAAAAAGCGCAAAGCGAGGACGAGGCTATGACGATGCACAGAGGTACAACTGCATCCTTCGAGCGGTGTGTGACCGCTTTCTTGTCGTGCCTATTCAGTCCGCTCGGTAATTTCACAGGGTTGTTATGTCAGAAGGCAGAGTGCGTGTGCACCCTGCCTTCTTGTTTATTCCGTGCCTGCTTTTCCATGAGCGAATGCCGTTTTCAACCAATAAAAACTTAAAAGCAGTATCTTTCCATTAAAAAGATTTTTGCGAGGTGTACAAAATATGTTGCTTGAACTGAAAAACATCGACAAGTCTTTCGGCGAAAAGAAAGTTCTCAAGGGAGTTTCGTTTGTCGCAGAAAGCGGAAAGGCGTTTGGGTTGCTCGGAAGAAACGGCGCCGGAAAAACAACCTCTATCCGTATTCTGATGAATGTGTTTCCCGCTGATGCTGGCGAGGTGCTGACAGACGGCAATCCGATTGATTATGATAAAATAAGCCTTGGATATCTTCCAGAAGAACGGGGTCTGTACCCTAAAAAGTTGATTATAGACCAACTTGTCTATTTTGCCGAGCTGAAAGGAATGAAGCGTACAGACGCCGTGCAGTCGGTAGATCGTTGGCTGAAAAGACTGGAGTTGTACGAGTATCGCAATAAACGGCTGGATATTCTATCCAAAGGGAATCAACAGAAAGTACAGTTGATCACAGCACTTGCACACGATCCCCAAATCGTTATTCTCGACGAGCCGTTTTCCGGACTTGATCCGGTCAATGCAATACTTCTGAAGGATGTGGTGAAGGAACAGATTGCGCGGGGAAAAATCGTTTTGTTTTCAAGCCATCAGATGAGCTACATAGAGGAGTTTTGCGACAGCATTGCCATTCTCAATGCGGGAAAAGTCGTGCTTCACGGCGACATCCGCGAAATCAAGAGAAATTATCTCCGCGACCGTTTAGTCGTGCGCACGGAAAATCCCGAACAGATCAAAGCAGATTTCAAAGACGACTGCACCGTACAGGAGGATGGCTCTCTCATACTTCGGCTTGCAAGTCCCAACGATAAGCAGACCGCAATGAAACACCTTGCGGAAAAGTATGATGTTGACGAGATCAAGGTGTTTGAACCCTCCCTGAACGATATATTCGTGGAATATGCGGTCGAACAGGAATAAGGAGGCAGGACGATTATGAAACAGTTTGGAAAAATATTCAGATTTGAAATCAAAGGCTATTTGAAAAACAAGATTTTTGTGGGCAGTACGATTTTTCTCGTTGTGGTGCTCGCAGTTGTTATGTTCATTCCCAACATCAAATCTGCGTTCCAAAGCGACAGTACGAAAGAAAAGCCCGTGATGATCGTATATGCGGAGGATGAAGCTCTTTCGGGTTTCGTCAAAGAGTATTTCTCCGCAGCCTTTACCGGTTACAATGTAACGGTGTCCGGCGGAACAATCGAAGAAATCAAAGAACAGGTAATTTCGGGAGATGCAGAATGTGCATTTGTTATGGACAGTGCGGATTCATACACGTATTACGTAAACAATCTTTCTATCTCCGATTATAACATGTCTGTTGCCAATGCCGCATTGCAGGAGGCCTACAGAGCAAATGCGATGATTCGGTACGGCTTTACGCCCGAGCAGGTAGGAGAGATTATGTCCGCCAACATCCGTGGGAATACGAGTGTGCTCGGAAAAGATCAGACACAGAACTTTTTCTACACCTATATCATGGTTTTTGCTTTGTATATGGTGATCATGCTTTACGGTCAACTGGTTGCAACCAACGTAGCGACGGAAAAAAGCTCAAGAGCGATGGAAGTGCTGATAACCAGCGCAAAGCCCGCAAGCATGATGTTCGGCAAGGTTCTGGCCTCCTGTATTGCCGGATTTGCTCAGCTTATAGCGGTATTCGGCTCCGCGATTCTGTTTTACGGTGTCAATAAATCCGCATGGAACGATAACATGATGATCGCATCCTTCTTCAATATTCCCGTTGACCTGTTTGTCTATATGCTTGTCTTCTTCGCTCTCGGTTTTCTTGTTTATGCCTTTCTTTACGCCGCAGTCGGATCGACGGCTTCAAAATTGGAGGATATAAATACCTCGGTGTTGCCGATCACGTTTTTGTTTATTATTGCCTTTATGATTGTCGTGTTTGCTATGGCGGGAGGAAACGTTGATACGACGCTGATGAAAATCTGTTCGTATATCCCGTTCATTTCACCCATGGCGATGTTTACGAGAATCTGCATGAGCACGGTAGCGTGGTATGAAATCGCAATCTCCATTGCGGTTCTTATCGGTTCAACCGTAGGAATCGGCTTTCTTTCTGCCAAGATATACCGTGTAGGAGTATTGCTTTACGGAAGAAAACCGACGATAGTCTCCATTTTCAAAGAGATACGGAAAGCATAAAATCAAATATATTCCGCAAGCGCAGGAAGGGGCGCCTATGGGAAAGCGCAACAGAAGAATATTCGCCGGCTTCTACAGGCGGCACGACAGCAAATTCGTCTATGTGGTAGCCGTTGTTCCCGATGCGGATACCGGAGAGCAGATGGTCATCTTCCACGAGGGGATCGACACCTGCGAATGTAAATATTACTGCATGACAAAGGAATCCTTCTGCGAAACGGTAGAGGTGAACGGCGAACGGGTAGATAAGTTCACCCGTCAGCCGCAGGTCAGGATTACGGACACGCATATAGAGAATCTGAAAGGCGGCGGCTTTGGCGGCCCCGTCCGAAGGAAGAAGCCGAAGGACGAGGAAGAGCTTGCATACGAATACCGCCGCTTTCGCTCTGCTCAGACCTATACCGACTACGCTAAAGACCTTTGCAAAAACTATAAAACCGATCTGCGCCGATACAGGCTGTGCGTGTCGCAGAAACGGTATATCGGCTTGTTGGAGAAGGAAGAATTCGAAATTCTCAAAGAGGACTTGTCCTTTCTGAACGACTGTCTCAAAACCGTTCTCAAGGACTACGGCGCGTATTTCAAGGAACGGTATATCGAGGGCAAGTCCGTCCGCAAATATGCCGAGGCGCACGGCATGAACCGCGGCAGCGTGGATCACCTCAATCGGAAATTCATTGCGGAGCTTGCCGCCGTTCTCAAGGCAAGAGATGATTCGGACGGAGTTTTCCGCCTGCGCAACAAATAGAACCAGCATATCTCCAATGGGCGTCTGCTTGTAAAAAAGCAGGCGTCTTTTTTTGCGCTCAAATCGCTCTGTTAACTTTGAACATTTTGTAAACTTTTCGTTTTTCGGGTAGTCAACTACCCGATTTTTTGGCTGAAAAAGTAAGGGGGTAAATTTTCTGCGCATAGACCCCTCGTTTTTTCGGCTTAAAAAGTGAGAGGGAAAATTTTTGGTTGTACCCCCGGCACTTTTTTACCATGAAAAGTGAGAGGATAAATTTTTCGAAACAGGTGTAAAAAACGCTTCTGAGTGAGGAAACAGGTGAAGGACTTTCCCTCGCCGGACATATTTCTTTTCTGCCGTTATGTCAGGATTATGTCAGGCAGGCATTGAATCGGCAGGAAAAGTGAAGGGATATTCTTCTCTCCTCTCCGCCGTTATGACACAACTATGACAGCCGGAGAATCGTTTCCCAAAGGAGAATTAGGGGATATCCTCTCAAACACAATCGAATACCCTGCCGACAGGATATGTGGCGGCGGACTTTGCGAGGACAGCGATCCGTGGGGTCGTGCCGTAGGAGAAAGGCGCAGACCATGCGCTCTCGAAGGAGGACACGGCAAGCAAAGCACAAACGCCGATGCGATACACGGTCAGAAGGAGCGTAGGAACGCTGTCGGGTGTACAGGAAAAACTGCGGAGCGCGGGAAAGGACGGTGAACTTTCTCTTACAGGACAGAGACGTGCGCCGCAAAGCAAATTTTTATGAAAGGCGGGATGTATATGACTGTGCCGACCGAAGGAGAAAACAACAGAAAAGAAAGGAAAAACATTATGATACACGACGAACCCGAAATCCTCCGAATGTCGGAGGTGCAGCTGCGGGAGGTGGACTGGCTTTGGTATCCGTATATCCCCTTCGGAAAGCTGACCATTCTGCAGGGCGACCCCGGTGAGGGCAAGACCACCCTTGCGCTCCGCCTTGCCGCCGCCTGCTCCGCAGGCAGACCGATGCCGGGAATGAAGAATCCGTTGCCTCCCTTCAACGTCATCTACCAGACGGCGGAGGACGGACTGGAGGATACCATCAAGCCCCGCCTTACCGAAGCGGACGCCGATCAGGACAGGATCATCAATATCCGCGAGGATAAAAAATCCTTGCATCTGCTCGACAGCCGTATCGAAAAAGCCATCGTGCAGTGCGATGCCCGGCTTCTGATCCTCGACCCGCTGCAGGGCTACCTCGGAGAGCGGATCGATATGAACCGGGCAAATGAAATTCGTGAGGTGATGAAGTCTGTTGGTCAGGTGGCACAGAGGACAGGCTGTGCCGTCGTCCTTGTCGGTCATCTCAACAAGGCGGCAGGCCTGAGCAGCGCCTACCGCGGGCTCGGCTCCATCGACTTTCGCGCGGCGGCAAGAAGTGTTCTCGTGGTGGGCAGGCTGCGGAAAAACAAAACTGTCCGTATCGTCGTGCATGACAAATCCTCCCTTGCACCGGAGGGGAAATCCCTTGCCTTTCAGCTCGGAGATGAGGAAGGCTTCCGCTGGCTCGACGGCTATGATGAGATTTCCGCTGAAGAACTGTTGTCGGGCTTCACCTCACAACCGGAAACCAAGACCGCGCAGGCGGAGGCACTCATCCGCTCCATGCTGGAGGACGGCGAGGAAATCCACTGCGAGGAGATCATCCGTGCGGCGGCGGAGAGGCGGATCTCTCGTCGAACGGTAAACGAGGCAAAGAAGAATATCTCCGGCATCGTCACACGGAAGGCAGGCGCAAGGTGGATGTGGTCGCTCCAAAATGAAGATTGCAACATAGCAGAGGTGTCCTTGAAGGAAGGATGAAACACTGCAGCCCCCGCCGACCCACTTGCAATGTTGCATTGTTCTTTTCTCTGCCGACAAAGCCCGAAAAACGCCCTGTGTGACGACAACAGCGGAATTGGGCATACGCCCCCGACCGCCGCGCACAAGAGCGAAATACGGCGCCTGTGGCGGCGTGTGCGGACATTTTTCTGCCGTGAAGTTCTTCTTCTACAAGACTCGCAGGATTCAAGCTCCTTTGTGCGGTTTGCGTCCTGTTTCGCGAGAATCGGCACACGGTACGAAAAGAAGCAGGAGAAAGCCGAGAGGTTGCACAGCAATCCCTCGGCGGGTCACAGCGGACGGCAACGCCGACCGCAAGGGGCTTTGTACGGCTTTTGCAGTCTAAGAATAAAACGGCAATTTAGGGGTTGCACAAATAAATCTCTCGCATATTTAGGGGTCGCGGATTTACAGGGAAAATCCGGTCCCGTGATGGGCGGAATGTGAAAATACGAACAGCCTTACGGCGGAAAGGAATACAATGAACGATTACAAAGAATATCTTGAAACGAGGATCCTCGGCAGCTACAGGCCGGAGAATGCCGTGGTTAAAAAATTCGACAGCGGCGCGGCGCTCACTCTCTTCCGTGATACGGTCTGCATGCACGAAGGAGACGTCCGCGTCCGGGAGCGTGAAATGCTGATAAAGGGAAAGCGGTTTATTATCTCCTCCGTATTCCCCTCTGACTCCAAAGCCACAGCTACGGACAAAATGCTGTCTCTCATAGACGAAGACCTCGGAAGGGATGCAAAAAACATCTGAAACTTTTCGGTTTCGGATAGACTTTCGGCAGTCGATACGGTATACTGTGTGATACCGTATCGGCTTGCCCTGCATAAAAGGAGGATGCAAAAATGACAAGCCAAAAATACACGATACTATACGGCAGATTAAGTCAGGACGACGGAAAGACTGTCGAATCCAACAGCGTTACCAATCAGAGGCTCTTGCTTGAAAGGTACGCCCTTGACAACGGGTTTGAAAATGTCCTGTTCCTAGCGGACGACGGCTATACGGGAACAAACTTTGTTGAGGTAAGATAACGATACCTTTTTTGCAGAGGGTGTTATCTTACCTCTTTTTGATGTATGTTAGATAGCATAACTCTTTACGTCGGCTCCTATCTGTCTGAAATAGGAGATACTTTCAGTAGGCTTGTCGCCTGTATCAACTCTGCCGACAAAGCTATAAAAGATTTCGATTTTGCGGGTGTTCGTTTCCTTATCCAGTTCGTGAATAAGAATACGGTCAATAAATTCATGGACGTTTTCGTAGGTCAGTTCTTCAATCGCTGTGTATCTGCGTACCAGTGCGACAAACCTTTTTACGTCCGCGCTGCGCTCGGTGGCGTTGTCGATTTCCTGTGACAGCTCCGCAATCCTCCGGGTCAGCGTCTTTTTTTCTTCATCATAGCCGGAAGTCAGAAAAGCAAATTGTTCATCTGAAAGTTTCCCTAAAGCGTTGTCCTCGTAGAGCTTGCGGAATAAGATGTTCAGCTCGTTAATACGGTTCTGCGCCTTGTCAAGTTCTTTCCGCTGCTGTGTCAGCGTCTTTTGTACTGCCTTTGCGCTGCACTCGTTGGCGGTTTCGATAAACTCCTGTTCATGCTCTTTCACATAAGACGTTACTCGCTGCAAGTCTGCAAGGACAAGTTCTTTCAATACGCTTTTGCGGATATAATGCGTAGTGCAGAGCATATCATTTCTTGCCCGGTTGCGGTAGTTGCCGCAAGTGTAGGCGTGTTTCCGTTCAAGCGTCCCGGCTCCGCGTACTGCATACATTTTGTAGCCGCAGTCCCCACAAAAGAGCAGCCCGGAAAACAGGTCAATTTCATCAACCTTTGTCGGGCGTTGCCGGGTGGCAATCCGCTTCTGTGCAAGTTCAAAGGTTTCTTCATCAATCAAAGGTTCGTGAGTGTTGGGGAAGAAATACCTTTTTTCCTCCGGGTTCTTTTTCGTCTTTTTCGACTTATAAGATACCTTGTAGGTTTTCCCGGTTATGGTATGCCCTAAATACTCTTTCCTTGTCAGAATGTCGTACAGTGTCTTATCCGGCCAGTTGTACCATGCGTTGAGCTGTGGGCGGGGGTGGCGTTTGCTCCCTGTCCTGCGGTAGCGCAGTTCCCCGACGGTCAATATCTCATTGTCCCGCAGCCAGTTCTGGATTTCACACATACGGTCGCCCCGTACATACATTGCAAAAATCTGTTTTACGACGTGTGCCGTTTCCGGGTCGGGTATCAGATGATTGCGGTTATCCGGGTCGATAAGGTAGCCGTAAGGAGCTTCGCCGTTGACGCGCTCGCCTTTCTGTGCCTTTGCCTGTTTGACAGCCCGGATTTTCTTTGAGGTGTCGCGGGCGTAAAACTCGTTGAACCAGTTCCGCAGAGGGGTAAACTCGTTATCTTCCCTCGCTGTGTCTACACCGTCGTTAATGGCAATGTAGCGCACTTCGTATTCGGGGAAAACAATCTCTATCAGTTCGCCGGTTTTCAGATAATTACGTCCCAGACGGGAAAGGTCTTTTGTTATGACGGTCGCCACGTTCCCGGCTTCAACCTC
>CAKSTW010000004.1 GCA_934501435.1 uncultured Eubacteriales bacterium | reverse complement strand
CAAGGTACATCGCCGCTCGATTCTTCCGTCTCTTGCGACAGCTCAATTATTATACCATACACTTTCCTCCTTGTCAATACCTCCTTTGTGACTCTTTTGTAAACTATTGCAGGTTTTCCGGCAATCCGCAGCCGCAATAGTGCTGTCTGTAAAGTCCGTACTCCCTTGACATCTCTACCGAATGTTTATATCCGTCTTTTTTCTTGAAATCGGCCGTGAGATATTCTATGCCGTACTTTTCGGAAAGCATTTTCCCCGTTTCGTTAAGGAACGCCGCGGGTTTATACGGGCTTACCGAAAGCGTTGTGCAGAAAATATCGTATCCTCCCGCCTTTGCGGCGGCGGCAGTGACGTCAAGACGGTGAGCCATACATATCCGGCAGCGCTCTCCGCCCTCCTTTTCGTTTTCTCTTCCCTTTACGAGAGAAAGAAACGTTTCGGGCAGATAGTCGCCTTCTATATAGGAAATATGAACGCCCGTTTTTCCGGAATATTCCTTTATAAAGCGTTCCTGTTCGGATTTGCGGTGAAGATACTCGCTTTCGGGCAGGATATTCGGATTATAGTAAAAAACCGTCAGATCGTATTCTTTTGACAGCAGATCTATAACGTGGGTGCTGCACGGTCCGCAGCAGGAATGAAGAAAAAGTTTTTTCATATTGAACCTCCGACGCTTCCTATAATATTCGATTCTTCAAGAATATCTTTAGCCTTCTGCTCTGCTTCTTTTAGAATTTTCTGGGCTTCGATTTTAGCATTTTCATAATTAGAATATGCTACATCTAAAGCTTTTTCAGCCTCTTCTATTTCTTTTGAAAGAATTTTCTTATCTGAAGAAATCTTTTTCTTTTCAGATAAAGCTGTTTCTTCCGCCTTATTTAATTCCTCTTCTTTGTCATAAAACTTGTTTGTAATATCTGAATAATATCTCATTAAACTATTTTTGTATAAGACTTACCTTTCGGACTTACTTATACTCTCTTTATTATATCTTAATAGGTCTTACTTATATCTATTATATTCTAATGATATATCTAAATCTGAATACTTTTTTATGATATTATTCAGTTTAGTTTTTAAATAATTAGCATCTATAGGATATACTGTTGACGTATAAGACTTATCAATCGCTATCAAAGAGATAGTATTACCTCCCATATAATTTGTTGTCTTATCTGTAGAGAATGCATATAATCCTAATATAATTGACTTGTTATTTTTCTTAAAACCACAGCTATAAGAAAAATACAATGATGTACCACCTTCAAATAACTTGTGAAAATATTTTATGTTTGTGTCAGTATCATATAAATTACTTATAACTAATGGCGTTTTATTAACATGATTGTAAATAAAATTTTCATACTCTCTATATTGACTTATATACTTAAAATCATAATAGACACCTGTTCTCTTAGATTTTTTATCTTTATGCATTCCTACACAATGTCTATCAAAATGAATTTTTAATGCAGACTCAGACTTGAAATCTTCCTTAATAGTGTCGCTATTAATAAAACTTTGAATAACATCGTATATTTCATTAGCAAATATTTCTTGTGCTTTCGATATACCTTCAATATCATCATCTATATCTAAATCTTCAATATCATCATCTTGTATATCTGATTTATACATAAATTTCACAATCTCACCTTCTCTATTATATTATATATGTTTACTACTGAAAAATCAACTAAAAAATTTTTCTTATCTAAGGATGTTTATTTTTTTCTCTGCTAATAAGACTCATTAAACTATTTTTGTATAAGACTTACCTTTCGGACTTACTTATACTCTCTTTATTATATTTTAATGATGTATCTAAATCTGAATATTTTTTTATAATATTATTCAGTTTAGTTTCTAAATAATTAGCATCTATTGGATACATTGTTGATGTGTTATTTTTGTCTAATATAATTAATGTTACTGTATTATTTCCTAAATAATTATTCGTCTTATCAGAGGAAAAAGCATACAACCCTAAATTTATTAGTTTGCCTTCAACATTAAATCCGCAACTTCTCGTAAAATATATACTCTTATTTCCCATAAATAAATCATGAAAATACTTAAGATTATTATCAGAATCTTCTAACAAGCTTATAGTATAATCAGGTTGAAGCATCTTAGTTCGTATAAATTGTTCATATTCTTTATATTCATTTACATTCTTAAAGTCATAATAGATATGTGTTCTTATTGAACGCCTATCTAAATGCTTTCCTATACAGTGTTTATTAAAATGATTGTTTAATGAATGATTTGACTTAAACTCTTCATTTATATTATTATCAGCGATAATCGATTGAAATAAAGCGTATATGCTGTTTGCGAATTCAATTTCCGCATCTGTAATACCTTCAATATCATCATCTATATCTAAATCTTCAATATCATCATCTTGTATATCTGATTTATACATAAATTTCATAATCTCACCTTCTCTATTATATTATATATGTTTACTACTGAAAAATCAACTAAATTAAAATAACCAAAAATCTCTGAATATCTTATCAAAATATTTGAGATGTCTCTGCCATTCTTCTTGTGCCTTTTTACCCGTATAGGTTATTGTATATGTACCATATTTATCGGTAAATTCTTGAACAGCTTTTGTGTTTGTGAGTTTTGCTTTGGTTATTTTACTGTTTATATATACCGCAAAACTTCTTTGCAACGGGGAAAGCCGAAAATTTACAAAAAAGTAACGACTGTTTCCTCTTTTTCTCTTGCGGACGGGGAAAAATTGGTGTATAATAAGGAAAACGCAAGGAAGAGGAAAGAAAAAATGTCTGAAATCGCAATTCTCGGATACGGAACGGTCGGAAGCGGCGTTGCCGAACTTTTCGACGACAACAGAGAAAACATCACGAATAAAACGGGAAAAGACATATCGGTAAAATATATTCTCGACGTCAGGGATTTTCCCGGAAACAGATTTGAAGAAAAGATAATTCACGACTTCGGAGTTATCGAAAACGACGAAGATATTGAGGTCGTCGTCGAGACGATAGGCGGAGTCGGCGCGGCTTACGAATTCACAAAAAGAGCACTGAAAAAAGGCAAACACGTCGTAACGTCGAATAAAGAACTTGTTTCGGAAAAGGGCGACGAACTTTTCAGGCTTGCCGAAAGCCACGGGGTCCGTTATCTTTTCGAAGCGGCTGTCGGCGGCGGAATTCCCGTAATTCACCCGATTTACGACTGTCTCGCGGCAAACAAAATCGAAAGTATCGTCGGGATACTCAACGGAACGACAAACTATATTCTTACCCAGATGATAAAAGAAAACCGCAGTTTTGACGACGCACTCAAAACGGCGCAGGAACTCGGATATGCGGAAAAAGACCCGACGGCGGACGTTAAGGGTTACGACACCTGCAGAAAAATATGCATACTCGCGTCCCTCGCTTTCGGAAATCACATTTACCCGAAAGAAGTATATACTGAAGGTATAGACTCACTTACGCTCGACGCCGTAAAAAGAGCACGTGAAAACGGGTTCGCGGTCAAGCTCCTCGGAGTTGCGAAAAGAACTTCCGACGAAAAACTCGAGATATTCGTATCCCCCTGCGCTCTGCCTTTATCTCACCCTCTCGCGACGGTCGAAGACGTCTACAACGGCGTCTGCATAACCGGAAACAAAGTCGGAAGAGTATCGTTTTTCGGGCGCGGCGCGGGGAAAGACGCAACGGCAAGCGCCGTTTGCAGCGACGTTATCGAAACGCTTGTATGCAGCGAAAAGAAGACCGTGCTCTGGGATAGGGCAAAAGACGGAACAATTACGGAATTCGGCAGCATAAAACTCGACCGTTTCGAGGGACTGCCGATAATCGGCGAGTAACAAAAGGAGGACTTGGAATGGGGCTTATAGTCCAGAAATTCGGAGGGACATCGGTTGCGAACGCGGAAAGAATTTTTCACGTCGCAAAAACGGTGACCGACACATATAAAGAAGGAAACAGCGTGGTTGTCGTCGTTTCCGCACAGGGCGACACGACCGACGATATGATAACGAAAGCCGCCGAGATAAACCCGGCGGCGTCAAAAAGAGAAATGGATATGCTCCTTTCGACGGGAGAGCAGATCTCCGCTTCCCTGCTTGCCATGGCGATAGAAAAACTCGGATACAGAGCCGTATCGCTCAACGCATGGCAGGTCGGAATAATTTCGAACAGTATCCATTCGAACGCGAGAATAAAAACGATATCCGACGAAAGGCTGTTAAAGGAACTCGACCGCGGAAACATCGTTATAGTAACGGGTTTCCAGGGCATAAACAAATACGACGACATAACGACTCTCGGACGCGGAGGGTCTGACACCTCGGCAGTAGCTCTTGCGGCTATTCTCAAAGCCGATCTCTGTCAGATATATACCGACGTCGACGGCGTTTACACCGCCGATCCGAGAAAAGTAAAGAACGCGAAAAAACTCGACGTCATTTCCTACGACGAAATGCTCGAATTTGCGACTCTCGGCGCTCAGGTCCTGCAGAACCGTTCGGTCGAACTTGCAAAGAAGTATCATGTAAATCTCGAAGTTTTATCAAGTTTTTCAAATGAAAGAGGCACGAAAGTCAAGGAGGGAACAAAAGTGGAAAAAATGCTTATTACGGGCGTGACAAAGGACAACAACTGCGCCAGAATCTCTATCGTGGGACTTGAAGACGTCCCGGGCGTTTCTTTCAGGCTGTTTACGCTGCTCGGACAGAACAAAATAAACGTCGACATAATTCTCCAGTCCATCGGACGCGACAATAAAAAGGATATTTCCTTCACCGTCGAAGAGGAAAACCTCGAAAAAGCGGTAAAACTGCTTGAAGAGGCATATCCCGAAAATCATATTTCGACAAATTCCGAGGTATCGAAGGTCTCTGTCGTCGGCGGCGGAATGCAGTCCCACGCGGGAGTCGCGGCAAAAATGTTCGAAGCGCTTTACAAAGCGGGCATAAACATTCACATGATCTCGACAAGCGAGATAAAAATTTCGGTTCTTATCGACAGAAAAGACGCCGACAAGGCGGTCGAATTCATTCACGACGAATTCATAAAATAAGCGTTTGCTTAAGAAAAAGGCTATAACGGACAAATTCCGTTATAGCCTTTATTTTTTATGAATTTTTATCTGTTATTTTATCTAAAATTAAAACTGTAACGTCTTTTTATTTTACAGATTAAATTATAACTGAAATAATCGGAAAACATTTATGATTTTTCCGATTATTTCAATATTAAGTTTTACAGGCATCCATGAGTTTGCCGAGAGGAAAGTCAAAGCCCGGAGAATAAGGAGACAGAAGCGGCGCGACTTTATATCTTCCGATAAAATGCTCGCGATCGACCGTAACGGTCTTTCCGTATATCTCCTTTATCTCTTTCATTATATCTTTGATCGCCGAAACTCCGGCGTCGAACTGCGCCTTTGTAAGGAACCCCGAGCCTACGCCCTCAAATTCGACCGAAACGGTATAGGAGGACGGGTCTTTTTTCCGTTCTCTGACTATGCGGCTTACAGCCCTCGACCAATGGTCGACCCTGAGAGGATCGTTTGAAGAACAGACGTCGTTGCAGGCGGCGACGGTAAGCGGCAGAAATCTGTAAACTTTGCCGGAAAGGGTTATGTAATAATGAACCGATTCTTTCGATTTTTCCGAAAGATACCGCCTTTTTGCCGACTGAAACGATCTGTTTTTCTGATGAAATACTATAACGTCGGGGACGTCTCCGTTTCTCGAAAACCAGTTGGGAGAAAGAAGACACTCAGTCTTCATCTTTTTTGTCTCCGGAATTTCCGAGTTTCGCAAGAGCCTTTTTAAGAACTTCGGGAACGGGCAGATTCATAAGAGCGCAGTTTTCGATAATGCTTAACCCCTCGTTCGCCGCATAGAAAAAGATGACCGCGGTGCGGAGCATGGCGCCCTGTCCCATGACCGAAACGTCGAGGATATGAGCCATTCCGACAAGGAAAAAGATAAAGACTTTCTTTGCTATCCCTCTGAATCCCACCGACGACGACAGTTTGCCGTTGCAGGTCGCTGCGATAACTCCGCTCACATAGTCGATTACGACAAAGACCGTAAGAAGAATAAGGAAGATATCGAAACCGCCGAGAAACCACCCGACAAAACCTCCGATAATTCCCGTAATATATTGAATATAATCAGATATTTTCATTTGTTTACCTCATATTTTTTCTTTCGCGAAGAGCCGTGTAATACTCTTCGTCGCTCATTTCGTCCGAGGTCTTTCCTCCGCCTCTGCCGTGAACTATCCCCGTAGAAACGGTCGGAGCGGGCTTGTTGAAAAGCCACGGATTTTCGTTTTTGAAGCCGGCGACCGCTCCCTCAAGGTCGGAAAAGCCCCCGTCTTCGTTTTTCTGAAGAGAATCCTTTTCGAAAATAGCCATTGCGGCTTTCAGATTCCGAACTCCTCCCCGCGTAAGGCAGAGTTCGATCTCGTGTTCTTCCCGCATTTTTGAGATCTCTTCTTTTAACATTTCTGTTTCTTCCATAATATATCCTTTCTATATCGTAAAAGATACTGTTTTCAGCGTGTTGATTATCGGCATATAGGCAGTGCCCGAAAAAGCGTATCCCGTGACGGTCGTGAATACTTTACCGTATCTGTAATTTCTGACAACACCCGTAACGACAAACGGTTTTGTTCCGCCGATAACAGCGGACGTCACCGACATTTTCGAAAAGAGCGTAAAACTGCCGTCCGAAAAGTCGTCCGTGAAGCGTATGAACACGGGAGGTTCGTTGAAGTTTGCAAGAAGTTTCGTTGCAAGCCCCTTGCCGTGGTCGCGGTCGATGACCCTCGTTTTTCTGCCGACTTTAGAGAATTCTCCCGAACCGATATACGGTTTCATCGCGGCTATCGCCTGCGTGTTTTCGACAAACGCAAACTGCGTGTTCGCATTGAGGGAGATGTACTGAACGTTTCGGTATTCGTCGAGACTTTCGACAAACGACGCCTCAATAAAGCCGATATTGTTTTCCGCGTTGAGGTTTACTTCGAGTTCTGTTTCCGCCACGGGGAGAGTCTCCGCGGCATGGAAACATTTGGAATTGTCTACCCACCACACATAGCCGTAATAACTGCATATTATATCGAGAAGTTCGGTTAAGGAAATTGCGCCGCCGATTTTTATTTCAAGCGGATAAGCCTTGTCTTTGATAAGGGAGTCGAGAGATATTCCCTCCGCTTTCAGATGATTAAGATAGACGTACCTGAAAGCCGCCGCAGCGCCCGAAAACGTATTGTCTATGGCTGATTCGACCCGCCTTGAAACAAGGGTCTCGTATCCCTTTGCGAAAATTCCGACGGTAAAGAAGTCTCTGTCGACGATTTTCGTCGTGACTTTTTCTATAACGCCGCCCCAGACTGTTTTTTCGGAAGTTCCCGACGGTTCGGTGATCTTTACTTCCATTCCGGCGCGTATCCCCCCTGAAAACGTTCCCGAAAATTCAGCTGCGAAAGAGGCGTCGGAACGGTAGGCTCCGTATTCCCTTATTCTGAGACTGTCCCTGTTTACCTTGGAGGTAAAGGAAACTCCGTTTATTTTTATATCCATATCAGTCCCCCGTAAGACCCGCGGCGGCAAGAAGTTCGTTCACCGTATCCTCTATCATTTCGCGCAGCAGGCGCCTGTCTGCCTCCGACAGATCTTCTATACTGAAATGTTTTACCGAATTTATACCGTTTTCGGTATCCACAAAAATCACCAATCCTTTCTTCGGCGTCTCCCGCCCCTGCGGGAGACACCGCTATGCGTTCTGAGCCGTTTCTTCGGGGAAAACATAGATACTTCTTGTGAATTCGCCCCAGCGGCCCTCCGGGAAAAAGACGCACCGCACCGAAATTTCGCGGTCGTTTATCTCGAGTTTTTCGACCTCAATTTTGCCGCGGGCAAGATACGAATCTTCCCCTATATCGCAGATAAGACCTGCGCGGGGCGCGTTTTCGCGCTGAAAAAAAGCCGTTATAAAGGCGTCGTGAAGCGTTTCGCCGCTCCTGTATACTCCCTCGAAAGTCAGTTTCTGGCTCTGCTTTACGGAATGACGGAATATCTCGTCGCTGCCGAGATACGCGCCCGAATAAAAGGTTGAGTCGGACTCAAATATCATCTTTGAAATGCCCGACGCAAGGCGGTAAAATTTAGAACCCGTATAATTAAACGAAGGAGACAAAAAACATTTGATTTCCATACTATCCCTGCCTTTCGACGACAAGACTCAGTTCCGCGGAGTAAAAATCGTCGCCCATATTCGTTCTGAAAGCCTTTGACGGATTTGAAACGCGTTCGAAATAAAGAAAAGAAATTCCGCTTTTGGAAAAGGAAAAAGAAGTCGCTTTTTCGCAGAGTTCGAGACTTTTTTCCAGAAGCCAGAAAACCGCATCCGCCGCTTTTCTGTCCTCCCCCGCAAAGGGCGACAGAAGCGTGAAATAATACGTTTCCCTTATTTTTCCGTCAAAGAACCTGACGCTTTTTCTTTCGGGTTTCTGAAAGACGCAGACCGCGGAAGAGTGTCTTTCGGTTTTTTCGGGATAGAACGCCGCGTCGGAAAATTTACTTTCGAGAAACGCCGCGATATCCGACGAAAAAGACGACGAATGAACGCTATTCCAGAAGTTTTCCACGGCCGCTCACCTCCAGATGATGTATTCCGCGCGAATCGTACTGAACGGATAAAGCGTTTACGGTAAAAACGCGCATTTTGTTCTTTAACAGAGTCACGCTTTTCGTCAGGTCTTCCTGCGACAGCGCCGACGGAATGATATAGTCGCCCTCCGCAACGGTCCAGTATCCGTCGCGTTCTTCCTCCGAAAGGGTCGAAAAGACTTCGGAGGAAATATAATCCTGCAGACCGAAATCTCCCTCCGCCGAAGATTTGACTATATCAATAAAGGCTTTGAAAGTCTCTATCGACTTTTCCCCTCTTTCTTTCTGGGTTATCGCAAGTCTTTCGTCGAAACGCACGCCCGTAATCACGGTCTTATGATATGTCGCGACCCCACCGACTTCCCCGAGCCTGTGAAATACCGTTATTGTCCGCGGAAGGCACAATGTTCCTATCGGCATATCATACCCCCGGCCAGCGCAGTCCCACGCTGTCAAGCAAAGCAAGGCAGAGGGGGGATACGGGAATCCCCCCGACGGAAAACGTTCCGTCGCTGCTCTTTGCATAATTGTAATTGCCTATATCTTCCGCCGTTTTCAGGTTGTCGCCCCTGCCGTTCAATGCGTCGAGCCCTCCCTGATAATACAGATATTCGACCTCTGTCGCCGTGGCTGTTTTTACGGCGGAAAGAATTTTCGCGTCGGTAACCTTCGCCGCTCTGCCGTACGTTAAGGTATCGACTATCAGAGACGCCGCATTTGCAAGTTTCACAAAATCGATCTCAGGTATCGCTCTCCCGTGATAGTCGATAAGATAATAGTTTTTATCTATATAAGCCACGTTCTCACCTCTTAACCGAGAACTCTGACTGCAAGTTCGGGATAAAGAGTCTTGAATCCGTAAAGGGTATCGACGGACATTGTCTGTTTCTTTGTCGCGATATTATAATCGAGAGTAACGCGGAGAGTGATGCCGCCGAAAGAAGTAACGTAACTGTCGGCGCCGCGCGCGACTTCGAGAGGACGGGTAACAAAACCGAAAGCGTTTTTATTGAACGCAAGGTTTGCGGTATGGGAAGCCATAACGGTAACAGCTTCTTCCGCAGGATAGTTTACCTTTGTCTCGGGAGAAATGTGAACGGTGATCTGGCTGCTCTTTACCGTCGCGTCGGCGGTAGCAACATACCTGTCGCCCGCGACGGTAAGGATATCGCCCTTCTTTATATCGCCCGAAAGAGTTCCGCTCTTGGGACCCAAAATAAGGGTGTCGCTGCCCAGTCCCGGTCTTATCGAAATGCAGATCCCTCCCGTGGCGGAAAGCGTTCCTGCGGTGTGATGGACTACCTGCTGGGACATATAGTTTTCCATTCCGAGAAGTCTGCCTATCGAACCGTCGCGCAAAGCGTCGGTCGAACCGCATTTTTCGGCGTTTATAACTGCGGGAATGGTCTGGAGTTTTGCAAGAGCGGCGCTGTCCCAGACGGCGTATCTCTGAGAAAACGGAACTTTCGCGTCGTTGAGAGATTTGCAGACGGCGGCGATATCTTCAAGAGAAGACGGGGTTTTGCCCGGAGTTCCGCAGGTGTTCAATACGTCCGTATAAAGAGAAAGCCCGTCTTTGTTTATCTTTTCGGCTATCGCAAGAGCCGCGGGGCGGAGCACCTGTTCGGTGAAGTCGCTTATGTTGAGAGCCATTTCCTTTGCGGAAAGTTCGACGGAAACGTCGGCTATCTTGTCGAGGGTAACGAGAACGTTCTCTTCCTTGACGTCCTGAACCGAAATGTTGCCGGAAAATTCGTCGGCGACATACACGGGAGGCTTTTTAACCTGAATGGTGTCTCCCTTTTTCGAGAACGTATCCGAATAGTCGGTATACGCAAGCGCGGGGAAAACAAGGTTGTCCTGGAGCATCGGGAGCATTGCTCTCGCTATTTCTTTGGTTGTCAAAAACTGATTTGCCATATTTTTACTTCCTTTCTTTTTCTGCCTGTTCCACGATTTTTTTCGCGGTTTTTTCATCTTCGCCGAAATATTTGCGGCGGAATTCCCATTTCTGCATAACGCCCGCTTCAAGGAGCGCAAGGTCTCTTTTCTGCATCGACGCGGTGTCTTCTATAACGCTGTCGTCAAAGGTGACGGACATTTTGCAGTCGGGAATTACTCTTCTTCCTATAAAGTCGCGGGCGACCGTCAGTATTTCCCTCATAAAGGAAATAAGCTGCCGTTCGAGCAATATCTCGTGCTTTTTGACGGAGCGGAAAAGATTGCTGTTTTCGCTTATGACCTGAGTTGCGGTCGCAACCGAAGCGCCGTCAAAACGGTAATGATTTTCACCGAAACCGCATTTACCCGCCAGATAATTGAGTTGCTGCTGTAAAGCCGCAGTATGAGCCTCCACACGGAGGGTCGGGTTGAACTCTTTCGGTATCATATCGCCGTCGAGCGTTTTGTCGCCGACATACATAAACAGCTGTCGGTTGCTGTCCTGCGGAGCGTAGAGCATTCCCTCATCGTCGCTTGACAGCAGGTCTTTCCGCAGAAATACCATCTTTTTGCCGAGATAAAATTCCATATTCAGGCTGTCGTAGCAAAGGTCTATTCCTTTGAGAATATCCCTGCAGCCCGCAAATACCGAAACTCCCGTCGGAAGTTCGGGGAAAAGGTTATTTACGATATTCGGGCGGAAGACCGTGAACCACGGCGTCCGGTTTCCCGTCCTTACGGTCTTCGCAACGCCCTCCGGCAGCGGTCTTTCGGTAAGCCCGAAACCGTCTTCCTTAAAGAAATGGGAAGTTATAACGTATTCCCCCGAAATGAGTCTGTGAAGCTGAAGATAAGTAAACCGTCCGCCGTCCGTAACGACCTCCGAAACGAACGCCGCGTCGGTTACTTTATCCTGTTGCCACGAAAGCGGGATTATATTGTCGGCGGAGAGCCAGTCTATTCTTATCTTCGCGTCGGGACTGTATAAAAGTTCGCCGCCGTCGCCGATATCGGCGTTTTCAAGCCGCAGGACCGCCGCGCCCGTTCCGAGAGCGAAGGTCTGCTCCACCATTCGGCTCATATTCGGCCAGAAGTCGTTTTCCGCCAGAATTCCGCCTTTTTCGTCTTCTCCCTGTAAGATATTCGAAGAATGTTTGTGTTCGAGAGTTATTCTCGTCTTTTCGTTTAAGAGAAGATTTGCCCAGTCTTCCGCGACCTTTTTCGCCATATAAAGCCGGTACATTTCCCTTTCGGTGACGGTAAGTCCGTTGTTTATAACGACCTTATGAAAGGAATCGTCCGTTCCGGAATACCACTTTTTCCAGCCGTCGACCGCGGCGAAATACGCGGAAAGATTGAGGCTGTAGCCGTATTCCTTTTTCAAAAAATCAATCGCTGAATTTATGTTTATAAAAATACCTCCTTCGGGAATCAAACCGTTTTTCCGTTTTTTATTCCCTTACTGAAGTCCCGCCATAAATCTTTCCCAGGAATATTCCTCGGCGTCGGCGGTATCGACATCGACGGTTCCGTCGTCAAGCCGTCGGTCGGGGTGCCTCGGATCCCATAAAAGCTGCGAGGTAGACAGTATAACATCGTCGCACCATTCGCAGACCGACCATCTTCTTTCGGACAGCATTTTCGCTTTGCAGGCGATCCGGTCGGTAATTTTCACTTTTTTGCTGTCGCCTATCGGAAGTTTTATTCCCTCCCTGCGGCAGGCGGAAACAATGCCGTTGGTAAGATACTGCCCCTCGCTGTCCATAAAGGCGTATCTTACGGGATAGGAATACTTTCCCGAAACTTTTCGGTAGAAAGAAATAAACTCTCTTTCGACCGTGTCGGGGGATATCTCCCCCTTTTTCCCTTCAAGTTTTTTTGCTTCTAAAACGCAGACGCCCCTCATATTTTTGAGTATCAGGGTCGCGACAAAAACCGTTTTCGACAGGTTTCCTCCGTAGTCGCAACCGATAGTTATGAACTCTCCGTTTTCGGGAACCGTCTTCCTTTTCCATTTTTCGGGCGCCGCGGCGAAAGCCCCGAAAATAAGCCCCTCGGCGGCTATACGCTGCCCCAAAACCGAACGCTTGTACCACACGCTGTCCTTATCGTACTGTCTTTCGATCTCCTGCCGTCTTTTTTCGCTTATCGCAAGGTTGTCTTTCATTGTGAAAAGACGGTAGTTGACGTCGATGCCGAGAGTTCGGTATTTGTCTATATATTCGGTATAGACGGGGTGGGTCGGATAATCGGGGTTCAAATCCCAGAAGACTTTGCGGTTCGCGGCGGCAAGCTGTCGGTTGAACGCTTCTTTTATGAAGCAGTCGTCGCCCTGCGAAAGGTAATGCTTGTTTATCTCGGTCGCTATCCACATTCCGTAGGAATTTCCGCGTATCTTCTTATAACTGTCGCTTTTTCCGCCGCCTGCGAAAATAACTATCTTTTCGCCGCTGTCGCACTTTACGTAAAGACAGGTGTTGTTGCGGTATTTTCCCCACCTGCATCTGCCGCGGAAAAGATGTTCGAGCCCGAAGCCGTTGCAGTCCCCGATATTCAGGCACGCCGCCGCAAGGGTGACCCCCGTCGCAAGATGAAGCCTGTCGGGACTTTTGTTTAAGGCAAGGGCGAACGCGACGACGTTGCAGACCGTTTTGCCCGATCTTACCGCGCCCTCGGCGAAATTAAAGGTGTTTTTCTCCGCCGCAAGAATATAGTCGCGCTGTTTTTTCGAAAAAGGCTTGAAGGGAATCGTTGACGAAAATGTCATTTCAGTCGTCCTCTTTCAAAAGATCCTCGACCGTTTTGAGATCTTCGGCGTCCGCCGCCTCCGGTTTTTCTTTCCAGAGTCCCAGATACATTCCGAGCCTTACGAGCGCGCTTTCTTTGCTGTAAAGTTTGAACTTGAAACCGTTCCTGTTTTTCGAAAGTTCGGAAACGTTCAACGTAGGAAAAGAATCTCCGTCTTTATACGACACCGTCGTTTCTCCGTTTTCGTCCCGTCCGATAACCACGTAATTCCCTATATCGTCGAATGCGATACGGCAATATTCGGTAAGAACCGCTTTTCTGAGCGCCTCTTTATCCTCCGCAAGTTTCTTCGGGTCGGGTCTCTTTCTTTTCGGCATAAACCACTCCTTTCGTTTTCGCCGCGTCATTTTATCACGCGGTGTAGAACTTTTAAGCATACATTTTAACACTTTTGACAAATTTAACTGTAAATAAGCAAAGGTGAATGACCGTATACCTCTTAACAGTCTGAAACATATTTTTCATAAAATGCTTATTTTTATTTCATTTTCAATGATTTTTTTATACAAAATATGTAACGGTTAAATTTGTTGAAAACTTTTCTTTTCGACAAAAGGGATATCCGACCGTCGGCAATTTTTTTCGACGGAGTTTTCACGGCAGGATTTTCTCCGGTCCGAATAAGTTTCGGCGCGGCACGTTTCCGCGGACCCGGAGAGCCCTCTCTGCATATTTCCGGGCGCTGCCTCTCTTTTCTCTGCCGCAAATTTTGATATAAAAACGAAATTTGCGGCAGAGAGGCGGTTTTGAAAGGAAAATGCTTGACTTTGTCGATTTTTGAATGTATAATCTGTTGTAGACAGTAATTATAATATATAATGTTTCTTCAGAGTTTTTTCCCGGAAAGGAATAAAAATTATGATAAAAAAAATTGCGGCATTTTTGATTTCGGCAGTAATGATATTTTCGGTATTTGCGCTCCCCGCGGGCGCAGCGACGACCGAACCGAAGATCTCGGCGTCGGCGTATATCGTTTTCAACGCAGACAACAATCAGATCCTTTACGGCAAAAACGCAGAAAAGGAAGTCGATCCCTCGGGGCTTTCTGCCCTTGCGGTCGCGTACCTGTATATAACAAAAACGCAGGAACTCGATAAAGAGATTCAGATAACCTTCAACGCTTCCGACGCGGATATTCCCGGTTCCACCTCTTCGATGCTCGGTTTAAGAAAAGGAAATACCGTCAAAGCGTCCGACCTTCTGGCGGCGGTTTTCGCGTCAGCCTACCCCGACGCCGTAAGAGCGCTCGCGCAGGATATGTCGGGAGACGACTATAAGACAGCCGTTCCGTCGGAAATAAACAGCCTTTTCGAAAGTCTCGGATTTACCCATTCGAACTTTTCGAATATCTACGGCGAATACGATTACGAACATTACATTTCCATTGACGAATACTGCAAATTCCTTAACGAAGCGCTGAAAAACGAGACTTTCAAAAAATATTTCACCGAAGAAGTTTCGAAAATTACAATAAGCGGAAAAACAAAGACTTTAAGCAACTCTTTCAAGCAGAGAGACGGAGACCAGTTCAAATATTCATACGCTGTCGGCGGACTTGACGTCAAATATCTTTCGTCCTCGGCAAGATCCCTTATTTCGGTCGCCGAAAAAGACGGAGTACGGCTTATTGCGATAATAATAAATTCCGCAAGCGAAGAACAGGTATACGACAGCGCCGAGTCGCTTTTTGAGTATGCCTTCAACGAATTTTCGTTCGTTTCGCTCTCCCCTGCCTCGATCCCGACAAAACAGATCGAAACGGAAGAGGGCAAAAAGTTCGCGAAGATATTCTGCTCGGAGACAATCGACCTTTATCTTCAGAACGACGTCGGAACGGACAATCTTTTATACCATATAGACATTCCGGACGATTTCGGAGAAGCGAATCCGACGGCGACCCTTGAAATAACACAGGATTCCGACCTTCAGTACTCGGTCGTCGGCAAATACCCGATGACGGTAAAATTTGAAACGTACAATTCGATCGTCCCGTCGCAGGACGACACGTCCGACAAAAAAGGTATATCCGCAATAGAAATAATAATCATAGCGGTGATAGCGGTCCTTGCCGCCGGCGCGGGCGTTATCGCGTGGTTTATGTTCAGTAAAAAAAAACGGGAATTACGGAAAGCAAGATTCCGCAAAATGGAAAAACTCCAGGACAGAAGTCTGAATCCGAGCGATATTAAAGCGCGTGAAGAAAAGGAAAACCTCAGCCTCGGACTTTCGTCGGTCGCTTCCGAAGTCGAAAATTTCGGAATTAACGAAGACTATATCGAGCCGCCGGTAGTAGTGCGGACCGAGAGACGCGGCACGAGAGAAGGAATTGAAGAGGCAAAAAGGCTGGCTGAAGAAAAAAGAGAAGCCGAGATCAGAGCCGAAATGAGAAACGCTTTCGGCTTTGAAGAAGACTCTCCGTGCCCCCGCCCGACACACGGCAGAACGGTCGTCACCGACAGCCGCGGAAACGAGATTTCAAAAGACGAACTGAACGAAAACTTCAGGAAAAGAACCGAAGAAAGCCGTAAAAACAAAGAGACCTTTTCCGTTACGATAAAGAACGAAAAAGGCGAAATTCTTGATAGAGAGACCGCAAGAAGTCTCAACGTCCACGAAAAAAAGGAAGAAGCAAAACCGAGAACGGGAACGGCAAATTCCATTTATGAAGCGAAAAGAAAGAGCGAAGATGACCGCATTTCCGACGGAAACACCAAACAAACGACCGCAAGAACGGTCGTTAAGTCGGAGGACGGCAGAATAATGGACAAAATGTCGGTCTCGGAACTCAACGAAAAGGACCGCCAGACAAAAGAAACGCTTGCAAGAACGACTATCAGCAAGCCGGGAAAAAGAAAAGCGCGTCCCGGAGAACTCGTGATCAAAGAAATAAAAAATCCCGACGGAACGGTCACTAAAAAACTCGTTCCCGACGGGGAAGAATAAACAGAGGTATCAGATGAGCGAAAAAATCAGAGACGAACATACAGACCTGTTCGTCGAGGCACTCCTCTCGGTAAATACCGCGGAAGAAATGTATTCGTTTCTCGAAGACGTATGCACCATTCCCGAAATAAAGTCGATGGCGCAGCGCCTTGCCGTCGCGGTTCTTCTGAAAAAAGACGTTCCCTATAACGACATAGTGAACCGGACGGGTGTTTCGACCGCCACGATTTCAAGGGTCAACCGCTGTCTTCAGTACGGAGCCGACGGTTATACAAAAGTTCTCGAAAACCTTGAAAAAAGCGGAAAACTCCAATGAAGACCTACGACAATATCGCCGAATTTTACGACGCTTTCACCGAGGCGTTCGATTACGGCGACTACCTTGAAAAATGTTTTTCCGCGCTGAAAACGAAACCCAAAGGCAGTCTCGCGCTCGACTGCGGCTGCGGAACGGGGAACCTGCTTTCGCTCCTCGCAAAAAATTTTGACTGCACGGGGCTTGACGAATCGGAGGAGATGCTCG
The DNA here is from genome assembly GCA_934501435.1 of uncultured Eubacteriales bacterium. Taxonomy (GTDB): domain Bacteria; phylum Bacillota; class Clostridia; order Oscillospirales; family UBA644; genus Geddesella. Next base: position 262,483 of record CAKSTW010000004.1, on the reverse strand, counting down.
GAGCTGCCGCCGCAAAACCCGAACTCAAAAGCGTGAATTTCGTTTGTCAGTCGCTTGAAGACATCGACCTTTACGGGGCTTACGACTACGTTTTCTGCAGTCTTGACACCTTAAATCACCTGACGGATAAACGTTCGCTTTCGGCGTTTCTTTCAAAGATCGAAAACTTTGTCGAACCCGGCGGCGTTTTCATTTTCGACATCAAAACGCTCGGATATATGAAAAGCCGCGCGAAAACCGAAATTTACGAAGAAGGCGGAGCGACCCTTATCTGGGAGGGCTTCTGGCAGAAACCGTATATTTCGCACAGGCTCACCTTTTTCTCTCCCGAAAAAGACCTTTACAGAAAAGAAGAAACGGTTATCGAAGAACGTTTTTATTCAGACGACGAGATAAAAACTCTGATGAAAAAACGCTCTTCTCTTGTCTTCGAAAAGACGTTTACTTACAAAAACGAAAGAACGGTATTTATCTACCGCAAAAAATAAAATGGACGCAGTTGAAACATTTATATACGATTCCGACATCAGAATAAAAGCGGTCAGACTTTCGGAAAGCCTCGAAAACCTTTTTGAGGCGCAGAATATCTCCGAAAAGGACAAAGTTCTTTTTTCAAAAGCGGCGCTTCTTTCGGCGGCGTTTGCGTCGGAGGAAAAGGACGACGACGGCTCTGTCTTCGTTTCGGTCAAAGACCCCGAAACAAGAACGGCGTTCACCGCGCTTTGCGAAACGGACGGCAGACTCCGCGGAACGCCCGACGAATATAAGGAAAACGGCTTTGACGAAACGGTGCTCACCGTAGGCCGCAGGCTCGTTTCCCGCGGAGATTACCAGAGCGCCGTGATGGGCAGGAATTTCGAAGACGCGGCAAGAGAATACTTTTCTTCAAGCCGCCAGACGAAAGCCGAAACCGCATTCCCCGACGGAAAGACCTTTGTCTTCGCTGAATATTTTCCGGGTCACGACGTAAATTATCTTGCGGGAGCAAAAAAAGCGACTCCCGAATATATCGAAAGCAAACTTTCCGACGGAATGACGGCGATTCTTTCTTTGCTTAAAGACGGAAAGCCAAATGAAAAACTGAAAAAGGTCTCGGAAACGGAAATCGTTTTCGGCTGTACCTGCACCAAGCGGAAAATAAAAAAAGCGCTTGAAGCAACCGAAAATCTGACATTCCCGATAGAAGTCAGGTGCAGGTTCTGCGGAAAAACTTATACAATAGAAGAGATGTAAAAAGGACAGCCTTTCGGCTGTCCTTCATTTTTAATTAAGTAACATTCTGTCGTTATCAAGGTTTCTGCCCGAAACCTCTTTGAATTTATCGAGAAGATCGGAGACGGAAAGTCCGTTTCGTTCTTTGCCTTTGCAGTCGAAAATAACTCTGCCGCGGTCCATCATTATCGTTCGGTTGCCGAGAGACAGCGCCGATTCCATATTGTGGGTTATCATAAGGCAGGTGAGGTTATTTTCCGCAACTATCTTTTCGGTGAGAGCAAGAACCTTTTCGGCTGTCGTCGGGTCGAGAGCCGCGGTGTGTTCGTCGAGAAGCAGAAGTTTCGGCGGATTTATCGTCGCCATAAGAAGCGACAGTGCCTGTCTCTGACCGCCCGACAGAAGACCTACGGGGTTTTCCATTCGGTCTTCAAGCCCCATACCGAGAAGCGAAAGTTTCTCGGCGAACAGGTTTTTATCCGCTTTTGAAATTTTCGAAAGCCAGCCGCCGTGTCCAGCGGCAAGGGCGAGGTTCTCTTCAATAGTCATTCCGGGAGCGGTTCCCATCATCGGGTCCTGGAAAAGTCTGCCTATATTTTTCGCTCTCTTGTATTCGGCGAGCATCGTTATATCCCTGCCGTCGAGAACAATTCTTCCGCTGTCGGTAAGAAACGAACCGCCGATGGCGTTGAAAAGAGTTGATTTTCCCGCGCCGTTGGCGCCTATTATCGTTGCGAAATCCCCCTCTTCGAGAGAAAGCGACAGGTCGTCAAGAGCAGTCTTTGCGTTTACCGTTCCGGGGTTGAAGGTCTTTGATATATGAGAAATTTCAAGCATCATTTCGCCTCTCCCCCTCTCTTATTTGACAAAAACTTTCTGCGGATATTCGGTATCTGCTTTTTGAAATAAGGTCCGGCTATCGCTATAATTACTATGACCGACGAAACAAGTTTAAGCATTGAGGCGGGCATATTGAAACGGAGCGCTATCGTATAGACGAGGCGGAAGACAAAAGACCCGAGGACAGCCCCGATTATTCTGAAAACAAGTTTGCCTTTGCCCATAAACGCTCTGCCGATAAGGAGCGACGCGAGCGCTATCGTGACGATACCGGTACCCATATCAATGTTCGCGGACTTCTGATAATGCGCCATAAGGCAGCCCGAAAGCGCCGTGAAAGCGTTCGAGATGCAAAGCCCGATTATTATTGTGAATACGGGATTTATGGAAGATGACTTGACCATCGCGGGGTTGTTTCCGGTCGCTCTTATCGAAAGACCGAGTTTCGTTTTTAAGAAAAAGACAAGGAACAGAACTACAATGACGACCGCAATGAGTGCTACCGCAAGTTTTGACTGACCCGCGAAAACGGTATCCGCAAGAAGGTCTTTCATTTTTGTAAAAACGGTATCCGCTTTATTGAGATTTACGAGCGACGAGCCCATTATCGCAATATTTATCGAGTAAAGTCCGGTATTTACGATTATTCCCGAAAGCAGGCTGTCTATCCCCATTTTCGTCTGCAGAAACGCCGTTATAAAGCCCGAAACGATTCCCGAAGCCATCGCGGCGGCTATTGCGAGATAGGGGTGTCCCGCTGCGGCGACCGTCGCGCCGACAGCCGCTCCCAAAGTGAAGCAGCCGTCGGTCGAAAGATCGCATATATTAAGCATTGAATAACTTAAGAACAGAGCAAGAACGGTAAGTCCCGATATAAGCCCTAATTCGAGAGCCGTTTGGCCGAGTCCCAAAATTGTTGAAAGATCCATAATTACATCCCGATAAAATTATTTATTATTCGAAACTTTCGGCGGTCTTTATTTCGGCGACCTTGGTGCAGAAAGGAGCGAATTTTGCTTTGAGGGTTTCAAAATCAAGTCCGAGAGCGGCGCAGGTTTCGGTGTTGACGGTCGCGGTTCCGTTATCGAACTGTTTGACGGGGGTCTCTGCCGGGTTTTTGCCGTTTACAAGGATATCGGCGATCATATCGGCGGTTTCTCTTCCGAGGTTTGCATAGTCAACGCCGTACCCGAGGAACGCTCCGTTGAGAGCGAAGGAATCGGCTCCGGTATACTGCGGGATCTTCGCGCTGATGAACTTTTCGTAGATCGCAAGTTCGGATTTCATTATCGTGTTGTCGGTCGGAGTAAATATCGCTTCAACGCCTTCGGAAACGAGCGCGTCAGCCGCAAGAGAAACTTCCTCTGCGTTTGTTCCGGTCTTTTCGACGTATGCTATACCCTTTTCGTCAAGATATTTTTTAGCGTCGGCGATAGGCGTTTCGGAGGAGTCCTGACCTTTGTCGTAAAGAAGACCGACTTTCTTTATTTCGGGGTTCTGGGCAAGAATAAGATTGAAAACGGACGCGGTATCGAGATAGTCGGAAGTTCCGGTAAGGTTCGAACCCGGTTTTTCAAGGGATTCGACGATACCTGCCGAAACGGGATCGGAGACCGCCGAGAAGACTACCGGGGTCTTATTTTCCTCGGTCGCCGCCTGCATTGCCATTGCGACGGGAGTTGCAATTCCTACCATAATGTCGACTTTGTCGGCGATAAAGTTTGAAATTATCTGATTGAGGACGTTCGTGTCGGCGTTGCAGTTATCATAAGAAATTTCGAAGGTAACGCCTTTTTCTTCGCCTATTTCCTTGAGTCTTGCGTCGATGTTCTGATATATCTGATTGAGGGACGCGTCGTCAACGTAGTTGCAGATACCGACTTTATAGACGGTTTTGCCGTCTGCGTTGTTTTCGCTGGGGTTCGTCGACGTTCCGCCGCAGGCGGTGAGAAGCGAGAACATCATTATAAGGGTCATTACGATCGCTGCGATTTTTGCAAAATTCTTTTTCATTTTAATTCTTTCCTTTCAAAACTGTTTTTTCTTTCCATATTATATTTTTCCGTAAGCAAAACGGTGAATCGCCATCGTTTCGATAAAATATACATCTCAATATCCTCCGTAAAAAACAAAAATCCTGTCCCGACAATGCCGGGACAGGATAAAATTCCTGCGGTGCCACCCTGCTTGATATACGGTTATCGTATATCCTCTCTGCGCATACTGACATATGCAGACTTTTAATAACGGAGAGTCATGCTCCGTCGCCCATACTTTGGATTTCTCCATTTCCGTTTGCCCTCGGAAGTCCATTCGGTCTGATGTTTTCCGCCGCAATTCCAGCACCTGCGGCTCTCTGTGGGAAAAGAGGTCTGACTTACTTACTCTTCCTCATCGGTTTGGTAAGATTTTACCACTCATTTTTTGAATTGTCAATAGGGTTTTTCAAAAGTTACAATTTTTGTAACAAATTGAATTTATTTTATGATTTCGCCCATTGCGCCGGGTTTTACGGCTGCGGCGTTACTTTCGTCGGTGTCGATATGCATTGCGAGAGCGTAAGAATCGGAAACACGGCAGACAACGTCGCCGAAGATAAGGCTTCTGCCGTCGGTATCTACCTTGACCGAAACTATCTGCTTATCTTCGATTCCGAATTCGGCGGCGTCGGCTTTGGTCATGTGTATATGTCTTTTAGCGGCGATAACGCCCTTGTCAACGGTTATTTCGCCTGCGGGACCTACGATAGTAATACCGGCGGTACCTTCGATATCGCCCGATTCTCTTATTGCCGCGGCAACGCCGAGGGTTCTTGCGTCGGTAAGGGAAACTTCGACCTGGGTTTCTTTACGGCAGGGTCCGAGAATGGAAACGCCTTTCATTTCGTTTTTCGGTCCGCGGAGAAGAACTCTTTCTTCGCACGCGAACTGACCCGGCTGGGAAAGATCTTTTTTCGGAGTGAGTTTGTATCCTTTTCCGAAAAGCGCTTCAAGGTCTTTTTCGGAAACGTGAACGTGTCTTGCAGAAGTTTCGATAAGTACTTTTTTCATTTTTAACATCTCCATATTATTCTTTTATTATAATTCCGTTTTCACCGTCGGTAACGGTAAGTTCCTCGCTGCCGTCTTCTATTCTCTTGACGTATTTGCGAAGAATAAAGAAAATAACGGTCTCGAAAATGCCAGCAAGGGCAAGGGAAATGCCGAGAATATACGCGAATACCGTTTCGTCAAGCCCCGGCACGAACAGGATAACAAGTCCCGCGGCGACAAAAAGCAGGGAAAGCAGGAAAAAGATATACCATTTCCCGTTTCCGCAGCGTTTTATGACGAAACTTTCCTGTATATTGATAAGTCCGTGAAAAACAACGAATACGCCGAGCAACATTCCGAGAAGTCCGTAAAGCGTTTCGGCCTTGAAGATAAAGAGACATCCGGCAAGGACAGTCAGAAGTCCTATTATCATTTCATTCATAAGGTAGTCTTTCCGCTTGTTTGACGCAAGATAATAGATGAAAAGCGCAAGCCCGAAAACGACCGCCGCGCAGCCCGTGATAAAGCAGAAAACGTCCTGCGAAAGTTTAGGCCAGATTATAAAGACAACGCCGATAACAATGCTTATAAGTCCCGAAAAGAGATAGGAAACGCCGATTTTCTTCATAAATCTCAGCATATTTTTCACTTCCTTTTATAATTACGCTCTGTTGTTGCTTCCGAAGACGAGCATCTTCTTCATGGTCGCTCTCATAACGGCGTCGGAAGCCTGACACATAACGTCGGTCATGCCGAAGCCTTCTTTATAGTTTTCAACGACGCTCTTTACCTGCGCGGTGTTGATGTCGGTAAAGATATTGACCTTTGCGATACCGTTCGAAACGCAGTTTCTGAAATCGTCGTCGGAAAGCCCCGAACCGCCGTGAAGAACGAGAGGCGTAGATACGGTATGAGCTATTTCCTTAAGTCTTTCGATATCGAGTTTCGGTTTTTCCTTATATGCGCCGTGCGCGGTTCCGATAGCGACGGCAAGCGCGTCAACGTCGGTTTTTTCGATAAAGTCTTTTGCCTGGGAGGGTTCGGTATAGATGCTGTGGTCGCCCGAAGCGTCGCCCTCGGCGCTTCCGTCGTTTGCGCCGACATGTCCGAGTTCGCCCTCGACGGTTGCTCCGAAGAGTCTTGCTATTTTGACCATTTCCGCGACTTTTCTTACGTTTTCGTCGTAACTGTCGCTTGAGCAGTCGTACATGACGGAAGAAAATCCGAGACGGAGCGCTTCGAGAATTTTACCCGAAGTAAGACCGTGGTCGAAATGAAGAACGACGGGAACGGTCGCCTTTTTCGCCATCGGCAAAAGGAAATATGCAAGTTCTTCAAGGGACGCGTAGGGCAAAAGAACCTCGGCGGTACCGATGATTACGGGAGAGCGGAGTTCCTCGGCAGCGGCGAGAACGCCTTTTGCCATTTCGAGGTTTACGGTGTTGAAAAGACCTACGCCGTATTTGTTTTTCTGGGCGTCCAGAAGGACGTCGTTAAGAGTTACTAACATTTTATGCCTTCTTTCTTATTTTTCGAAAAATTCTTTAAGCAGTCCGAAGCCGTGCTTATATTTTTTATACTTTTCATCGTAAAACGCCGCCGCTTCGCTGTCGGGTTTAAGCGTTCCGCTGTGTTTTATCATATTTTTGCCTGCGGTGACGTAGTCGGGATAAATACCGCTGCCGACCGCCGCAAGAAGAGCCGCTCCGATGCAGCAAGTGTCGGGTTCGGTCGGGAAGAAAATTTCGCAGTTGCAGACGTCGGCGGTGATTTTGCTCCAGACTTTGCTTTTCGCCGCGCCGCCTACCATTTTAAGACCTTTTATCTTAGTTCCGCAGCGCTCGAATTCTTCAAGCACGCCGCGCGTTTCGAACGCGATGCCTTCCATTAAGGCTCTTGCAAGGTCGTATTTGTCGTTCATCAGTTCAAGACCCAGAACGCAGGAATTGAAACCGTCCATATTGTGCGGAAAGCCCGCGCCCGCGAAATACGGGTAGAAAAAGACGTTTTTTGCACTGTCGCGGCGTTTTTCCGCCTCGTCGTCCATTTTCTTGAAGTCGTCTTCGCCGATGACGTTTTTCAGCCATTTGAGAGCCGAGCCCGCCGAACGGAGGGACGCTATATTCCCGAAAACGCCTTTGCAGGGGTGAACGCCGGGAGCAAGAAAACTCTCGGTGAAAAGAGGTTTATCCGAAACGCCGAGAACGACCCACGTCGTGCCCGTCGACAAAAGCATATCGCCGTCTTCGACCGCTCCGCAGCCGACCGCCGCGCAATACTGGTCGTGTCCGCCGTTATATACTTTGACGGAAGTCGGAAGAGACAGTTCCTCCGCCGCTTTTTCGGTCAGGTTTCCGATATATTCGCCCGTGAAAACGCATTTCGGCATTTTATCGCGCGAAACGCCCGCAAGACTTAAAAGTTCGTCGTCCCAATCGCCGGTATTGATATTGAAAAGCTGACGCATAGCCGCGTTGCCGGGGTCCGTTACGGCGTTGCCGGTAAGGCGGTAGTTCATATATTCGGACGTCGTAAGGAATTTATGAGCCTTGTCGAAAAGTTCTTTTTCGTGCTTTTGCATCCAGCGGAATTTCGCGATATCAAGGCTCGGATCGGGTTCCCAGCCCGTTTTTTTATAGATAACGTCGGCGCCCGCCTCGGCTGTTGCCTCCTCTATCTCCTTTACGCCGCGCCTGTCCATCCAGGTATAGGAAGCGGACAGAGGCTCGTAGTTTTCGTCCACGGGAAGAGTGCTTCCGCCCTGTGTCGAAAGAGAAAGCGCGACGATCTCCTTTTTGTCGCCGTCGAAATGCGAAAGAGCCTCTCTTGTCGCAAAAACGGCGGCTTCGTACCAGTCTTCGGCACGCTGTTCGACTTTTCCGCCGGGAAGGGTTATAAGGGAATATTCCTTATAGCCTTTTCCGATAATATTCCCTTTTTCGTCCGTCAGTATAACCTTTGTGCCGGTGGTGCCGACATCTATACCGATAAGATACATAAATTTCTCCTTAAAGTTCGCCGAGAGCCGCGTCAAGGGCGTTGATTATTACGTCAAGGACCTCTTCGCATGCGGTTACGGGCGGCTTTAAGAGAATTGCCGGAGGACAGTTGACTTTATAAAGCTGAGCCGAGGTATCTATGCAATGGTCGTTTATTATTTTCGCGCATTTTGCAGCTGTCGGGACGTCGTGGAAGTGGATAGCGGCAAGAAGTCCCTGTCCTTCGACCTTGCTTATTACCGACGAATACTTATCGCCGAGTTTACGCAGCGACTGTTCGAAATAATCCGAAAGACGGGCGATATTTTCACTGTTTGCCTGAGAAAACGTCATTGTGATGAGGTATGCGAGGGACGCAAGTTCTTCCTGACCGTTGGTGACAAGCGCGCCGAACTGATTGAGGATATCCATTTCGGCGGTCGTTAAAATCTTGCTTGCGGGATATTCGCCGCCCGGGAAACCTTTTCCCACGATAACGAAATCGGGCTTTATCTCATAGAGATGGTAGAGGTACATTCCGGGATACCACATGCAGGACTGAATCTCGTCGTCCATTGTCGGGGTATCGTATTCTTTACAGATTTTATACGCTTCTTTCACATATTCTTTTGTGAGACGGATACCGCCGTAGTTCATAAGGATAAGTTCGTGGATATAACCCGCGGTCTTGTAGTTGCCCTCGTTATATTTCTTCATCTTCGCTTTGAAGTCTTCGATGTCGTTGAGCATGACGGGAACTACTTTGTAAATGCCCGCCTCTTCGATCTTCTTATAGTAACCGGGCCAGAGGTTTCTCAAGGTCTGGGCAAAGACTGAAGTTCCGTGATAGTTTGCTTCAATTCCGCCGTCAACGTCGCCGTTTACCAAAAATACGGGGGTCTTGCCTTCATATTTTGCCTTTTCGAAACTTCCGTCAAGACGGTAGAAACGCGCGAGCATCATTTTCATGCCCGCTTCGCAGGCAACGCTTCCTGTCTCAAGATTTATAACTCTGTTTATAACCTTGGGCTCGGTGGAGGCGAGAACATTTTCAAGACCTGCTTTGTCGTCCTTTTCAAGGCAGTTTGCGGTTCTTATCATTTCTCTTTCGACAAGACGGGTGACATATCCTCTCGTATTGTTGTGAGTAGGATTGAGAATACCGAGTTTATGGGCGTTTTCAATAAGTTTGTAGCCGCCGAAACGGTGTCCGAACGGGACGTGATAGTGTTCGCTCTTGCCGATAAGGTAAAGTCTGCCGTCTTCGCCGAGACGTGTGCAGCCGTAACCCGTTACCGGAGCGGACGCCTTATGGAACGCCTTTCTGAAAGCGTTGGTCGCAGCGCCGTCGTTATCGTTTTCGAAAACGTCGGTGATTTTTGTGCCTGCCATTTTTGCAAATTCGACGTTTTTCTTCTGCATTTCTTCGGGATAGAAATCAACTTTTTCGTTTGCAATGGCTTCCGCCTCTTCTTTTGTCATGACTCCGAAAACAACGTTGCCTTTAACAACGCTGTCGATGTAATCTTTGCCGAGAAGGTCGGCAAGAGAGAGATTGGGAGAATTGAATTTCATAAATATCCGGTCCTTTCTTATAATTCGACTACGGGAACGCCGATAAGTTTTCCGAAGAATTTAAGCATATCGACGTTGCCGTCATATATCATAAAACTGTGGTGCGTCGCGCCGTTTTCGCTGAGGCTCTTTAAGAAAGCCTTCGCGCCCTTTTCGGGACGTATCCAGCCGCGCATCTGATTTTCGAGCCTATCCTGCGGAACCGAAAGCACTTCAATGGGCGAAACTCCGAGTTTGAAGCCCTCTTCGTCTCTGTAAATATTCGCATAGACCGCTTTGCCGCCCTTAAAGCGTCCGTAAGCCGCGACGGTGTCTTTTGCGGGTTCGCCGAAATCAAACGGCATATTGTAAAGTTTCGGTTTGACATCCGAAACGCCGAGGTTCATTTCGCCCATGTGGCTTATAAACAGGTTGTCGTTTTTCCAGTCGGGACAGAAAATTTCGATAAAGGAAGTGTCGGGGAAAGTTTTGAGAAAAGCACCCACAAACGCCGCGGTAAGAGCGTCGCCCTCGCCCGCGTAGCCTATTCCTCTCTGCATTGCCTTGCATGCTTCGATAAAGGGCATCGAATCCATATATCCCTCGCGGATCTTGAGGAAGTTTACGGAAAATGCGGAAAGGTTGTGTTTTGCTATCCATTTTCTCGTCGCAAGGCAGGATTTGATGTTTGCGACGTAATTTTCTTCGTTTATTTCTTCGCCGGGTTCGAAATGTTCCTTATCGTATGCTTTTTCGGAAGCAATTTCGCCCTCGGTTACGCTTTCGATAAGGGAAACTATCTCTTTGTCGTCGGCTGTGACAAGTTCAACGCCGAAATTCTTTCTGAGTTCGTCTTTTGTTACCAAAAAGTCGCCCATGCCCTTGAAACTGTCGCCGATAACGCCGACCGCCGAACCTTTGAGGCTCGTTGCGGCAACTGCGGTGCGGACAAGTTTCGCGGTCTCTTTTACGACGTCGCTTTCGTCGCAGTGACCGACGGCAATCGCGTAAGGCTTCTTATTTCTGCGCAAAAGGTTGCACATGTCCATAACGCCGTGGATACCGTGGTTGTAGTCTATCTCGTCGATATGTACGTCAAAACCGAAATCAAAGGTCTCGGTCGTATCCATAACGACTATCGGAAGTTTTGTTTTCGCAAGGGGGGCAGCGCTTTCAAGCGAGGGAGAATAAGCCATGTGAAGAGTAACTATACAGTCCACGCCGTCTCTTTCGAATTTCGCGATATTTTCGGAAAATTCGCTTTCAATGCGGCAGAAAGGCGCCGCGTCGACTTTGAAGCCCTCGTTTTCAAGTTTCGCGGTCATTTTTTTGAGGAAAACTTCAAGACGGGGGCGAAGCTGGGGGATAGAATCGTCGTAAAGTTTGATGTAAAGGGGCAGAAGCCCGATCTTTATGTCTTTCATTTATTATATCCTTTCGTTCAGATCTTGATTTTATAGAGGTTTGCGCCGTTCGTGCAGAGGATTTTCTTGACGTCTTCTTTCGAAAGTCCCAGAGTTTCGGAACATTTCTTAAACGCAAGCAGTTCTTCGTACATGAAGTTCGAGATGTTTTCTTCGTCGCTTTCTATCATGTGATAATCGTTTGAAACGTCGCCGTAAAGTCCTCTCGGAATCACATTGTAGTAAGTTCCGTTTTTGGTGATACGGTACATTCTCATCTTCGTTATCGGCAGGTCGGAACCGAACATGACTCTGTCGGTGCCGACGGCTTCGATACATTTTTCCATCGCGAGGGAAAGGGTGTTTGCGGTGAAGTCGAACATCATGTTTTTCGTATGTTTAAGGGTCTCGAAAGCGTCGCCGATATCTTCGGGGGAATATGCTCTTCCGACATGAGCGACGACAAGTTTGACGTTCGGATATTTTTCTTCTATCTCCATGAGCTGGGCTATATTTACGGGGTCCTTGAGTCTTCCGGGGCGCGCGATATGGAGCATTACTATCCAGCCGTGCTTATCTGCGACTTCGAGATGTTCTTTCGGCAGGAAGTCGAAAATTCTTATCTCGTCGGCGGGGATATACGGCGCGCAGTTCGAGAGATACGGTTTAAGTCCCAAAAATCCTTTTGTCGCTATCTCTTCTTCGAGATATTCCGGGGTCATTCTGTATTCCGTGCAGAGAAGACCGGGAAGCCCCGTCTTATCCATACATTCTTTTGTATAGACGTTTGTTTTGTAGACGTTTGCGGTAGGTTCGCCCATAAGAACCGGATAAACGGTCTTGCCTGGGAACATATCCTTATAGGTCTGCAAAAGGTCGTCGATATAACATTCGTCGGCGACGAGTTTTACCCAGTCTACGCAGCCGTCGATATGGGCGTAGTCGAAAAATTCCTTCTTCCAGACGTGGGTATGAACGTCTACCATCGTGTCGGGAAGAAAATCCTTTAATTTTTCTTCATAGACCTTAACGTCGTAAGGTGTTTTTTCAAATCCGAACATAATTATCCTCCGCGTAAAACCGCCGCCCTCCCCTTTCGGGGCGGCACGACGGTTTCAGATTATTTTATTTCTATTACCCTGCCCTCTTTATTCGACTGAAGAGCGGCGGTGTGAAGTTTATGGGAAAGAACCGTTTCTTCGGGAGTAAAGCAGCCGAATTCGGGTTTTTTGCCATCGATTTCCATAAGGAACGACGCCCACATCTGCAAAATGGAATCGGTAAAGCCGAATTCGAAGATGCCTCCGGTAATGGTCTTAAACAAAGGCTTATAGCCGACGTTGATGCGGCACCATGCCTGTTCCTTGCCCCAGCTGTCGGTATAGACAAACCCGTTCGGGTCGTTTGAATTGAATTTTGCGGACGCTTCAAGACCGTAAACTTCAAGATACCATTCGTTGGTCGAACCCGGAGAGATTCTCTTCATTTCGTAAGTTACGGGGAAAACTGATCCGTCTTTATCTTCGGTATCGCAGACAAGAGTTGCGTTATCCCATGTAAGGCACGGAACTCTTCCGCCCTTTCCGTCGGGTCTTTCGGTTATGAGATTCGAAAGTTTCGCATATACGTTTTTCGGGGTCCAGCCCATTCTGAAAGGAACGTGTTCGGCGTGTATTCCGAGATCTCCCATACAGCCGTATTCGCCGTTTATTTCAATCATTCTCTTCCAGTTTATCGGCTTTTCGGGGTCCATATCGCTGCAATGCTTAAAGCCCGAACGGACTTCGATTATCTTGCCGAACTTGCCTTCTTTTATCCAGCGGATAAGTTCCTGACAGGCGGGGTAATACGGAAATTCGCTCGCACAGCGGACGATCGCTTCGGGGTGATTTCTGCATGCCTCTACGATTTCGGCATTGGCTTCGGCGTCGATACCGAAAGGCTTTTCGCCGAGAAGATGTTTTCCGGCGTTTATGATGTCGGAATAGACTTTTCCGTGAAGATTGTGCGGCAGAGCGCAGTATATAGCGTCGATATCGTCTTTATTCAAAAGTTCGCGATAGTCGGTCACACAGTATTTTACCGTATCGAAATTGTCGGTAAACCATTTTGTCGCGGCTTCGTTCATATCGCATACGCCGATAATTTCGGGGCGCGCGATATCTTCGGTAAGGTGGCACCAGCGGGACGCGGCGCTCGCGAATTCCTTACCCATAAGCCCGCAGCCGATTATTCCGAATCTGACTTTCTTGCTCATAGTTGTTCCTCCGGATATATAATTTATTATTATGTATACATTATAACTTTCAGCCGTCTAAAAGTCAATGGCGATTTATGAAGAATTTGCAAAAATATATTGATTTATCCCGCAAAAAATGATAAAATAAAGAGACGGAACAAAATCAAAAGGAGTATGAAAAATGGACATAAAAGACCTTCGCGACAGATCTCGCTATCTCGGCACGCCGTTGCAGCTTTACGGAGTGGAAAAATACGTTTCCGCAGACGGACCCTCCGCGGGGAACGCCTATTTCAGAGTAAGAACGGGCGGCGGGCTCGAATATACCGTTTCCGAGGGGACGGCGCTTGACATTTCGTCCCTTACATACAGGGGAGTGCCGATAAACTACCTTTCGAAAAACGGACAGGTCTCCCCCGCGCTTCACCACCCGACAAACAGCGAATTTCTGCACACTTTCAACGCGGGAATGCTTTATACCTGCGGACTTACGTCGACCGGCGACGAATGTGAGGAGGGCGGGATAATCCAGCCCGTTCACGGACGTTTCCACTCAATCCCCGCAAGCGAATGTTCGGGGAAAACGGACTATGAGACCATCGACGTTACGGGTAAAATAAGAGAAGCCGAACTTTGGGGGCACTGCCTTGAAGTTTCGAGAAAAATTTCGTCTCCCGTAGGCAAAAACAGCGTCACGCTGACCGACGAAATAACCAACTGCACCGACAAAGATATGGAATTCACCGTTGTTTACCATATCAATTTCGGCTACCCGTTCCTCTCCCCCGACCTTGAAATGACGGTCGATAAAAAAGCAAACGTTTTCGCAAGAACAGACGAGGCGAAAAAGGGGGTTGACAAACGCTACGATTTCACCCTCCCCGTCGACGGCAAGGAAGAAGAACTTTTCTTCCACGAGGGACTTGAAGAAGTCGTTCTCGAAAACAAGCCGCTCGGTATAGGCGCAAAGGTCAAATGGACGAAAGACAACCTGCCCGTCATGATCGAATGGAAAAGCATGAAGAGCGGAGAATACGTTCTCGGGATCGAGCCGTCCAACAACTACGTTCTCGGCAGGACCGAAGAAAGAAAGAACGGAACGCTGAAAAAAATCGGCGCGTTTGAAACTCTCCGTTTCTCCGTAACTCTCGAATTTTACGATATGCGTTAAATTCATACATTTTTAATATTTTTATTGCGTTATTATGCCTAAAACAGATACAGTAAAGTAAAATACTTTCACCGTATCTGTTTTAATTTATTTAACGGCAAAATTTTCTCATTTTTTATTGAATTTATCGCAAATTTTAATTCAGAACGAAATATGACAACTTTTAGGCATTTATTGACAAAATCGGGGAAACAATATATAATGTACGGGAGAATATCTTTTTAAGAGGTTTAAGATGAAAAAATACGATTATCTTATAGTCGGAAGCGGACTTTTCGGAGCGACTTTTGCGAATCTCGCGACCGAAAAAGGCAAAAAGTGTCTCGTCATTGAAAAGAGAGAGGCTGTCGGCGGAAATATCCGTACCGAAAAAACCGAAGATATTGTTGTCCACCTTTACGGGGCGCATATCTTCCACACTTCCGATAAAAAAGTATGGGATTATATAAATAAGTTCGCGGAATTCAACAATTTCGTAAACTCCCCCGTTGCAAACTACAAGGGCGAGATTTACAATATGCCTTTCAATATGAACACCTTTGCGAAGATGTTCGGCGTCGCATTCCCCGACGAAGCAAAAAGAATAATCGACGAACAGCGCAAAGAGATAACGAAAACTCCCGAAAATCTCGAAGAACAGGCGATAAGCCTTGTAGGGCGCGAAATTTACACAAAACTTATCAAGGGATACACCGAAAAACAGTGGGGCAGGGACTGTACCGAGCTTCCGCCGTTCATAATAAAGAGACTGCCCGTAAGATATACCTACGACAACAATTATTTCAACGACAGATATCAGGGTATTCCGGTCGGCGGCTATACGCAGATAATCGAAAAAATGCTTGAAAACTGCGACGTCGTCCTGAACTCGGACTTCCTTGAAAACAAAGAAAAATACCTTGATATGGCTGAAAAATGCGTATACACGGGACCCATCGACGCATATTTCGACTACTCTCTCGGCGAACTTTCCTACCGTTCTCTCCGCTTTGAGACCGAAATTCTCGACAAAGAGAACTACCAGGGCGTCGCGGTAATGAATTTCAACGAAAGAGAAATTCCCTACACCAGAATTATCGAACACAAGCATTTCGAATTCGGGAAGCAGGAAAAGACCGTAATAACAAGGGAATATCCGCAGGATTGGAACAGAAATTTAGAGCCGTATTATCCCGTAAACGACGAGAAAAACAACGCTCTCTACGCCGAATATCAAAAACTTGCAGAAAAGGAAAAGAACGTTTTCTTCGGCGGAAGACTTGCGCAGTATAAATATTACGATATGGACAAATGTATCGCCTCGGCGTTTGCATTTGCGGAAAGCGAGCTGTAAAGATGGGAGAAGTAAAGATTTCGGCGATAATGCCCGTTTACAATGTCGAAAAATTTGTCGGGAAATGCATAGAAAGCCTGCAAAAACAGACTTTTTCCGATTTTGAACTCATCGCGGTCGATGACGGAAGTCCCGACAGAAGCGGTGAGATCTGCGAAGAATACGCCGCAAAAGACCCCCGAATAAAGGTCATTCATCAGAAAAACGCGGGCGCTCCCGCCGCAAGAAACGCCGCAATAGAGATAGCGCGCGGAAAATATCTTTATTTTATGGATTCCGACGACTGGGCGGAAGAAACGATGTTTGAAGATATGTACGCCGCCGCCGAAGCAAACAACGCGCAGCTCGTCGTTGCGGGCTTTTATATCGACACTTACTATTCCGATACCGAATATTATTCGCAGGAGCAGACCTGTCCGTCGCATGTATTTTCGTCTCAGGAAGACTTCCGCCGCAATGCGTATAAACTTTTTGACAGAAATCTGCTTTACACACCGTGGAACAAACTCTTTTCGCATGAATATATAAAGGAAAAAGGTATCCGTTTCAGAAACGTGTTCTGGGACGATTTCCCCTTTAACCTTGACGTTATAAGGGACGTTGAAAGAGTTGTTCTTCTCGAAAATAAATACTATCACTTCATGCGTGCCCGCGCCGAAAGCGAAACGGCGAAATACAGAAGCGACATGTACGCAAAAAGAGAAGAAGAGCACGGCTGGATGACCGACCTTTACGACTACTGGAACCTTTCGGACGAAAAGAGCAACGAAATGATCCAGCGCCGCTATATCGAAAGAGTCATCGGCTGCGTTGAAAACGTCACGAACCCCGCCTGCACCCTCTCCGCAAAGGAAAAGAAAGCGGAAATAAAGAAAATTATTTCGAGCGACCGGGTAAGAAAAGCGATAAAAGAGGCAAAACCCCATTCGACAATGATGAAAATGATGCTCGTTCCGATAAAGTGGAGGAATACCACCCTCACCTATTGGGAGGGCAGCTTCATCTCGAAAGTCAAGAAAAAGAACACGAAAATGTTCGCAAAACTCAAGGCAAACAGATAAAAACTGCGGGCATTCCGCCCGCAGTTTTCTTTTTTAGGGGATAATATGAACAGTAACGATATGCAATTTCTTAATGCGTATGTAGCCCTCGATACGCTTTGCAACGATATTTTTTCCGTCAATAACGGGGTATCCGCATACATTGAAGAAATCGAAAGAAAAGGGCTTTGTTATCGGTACGATTATGACTACAATCAGTTGAAGCATGTCCGTTGGCTTCGCAATCAACTTATGCACGAAACATATTCCGAAAGTTGTTCAGTCAAAGACATTGAATTTGTCGAAGATTTCCGCGAAAGAATAATGCAGGAAAGAGATCCTCTTTCCGAGCAGCGAAACCGCGGAAGAACACATAAAAAAGCCCCCATCGGCTTTTCCGTTTCGGAGTCCGCGACCGTTAAAAAGCAGGATTCCGACAGAAAAAAGGACGATCTTTCCGATTTTTACGAAACAATGCTGAAAAGCGAAATCGATTCGTTCGTCGATAAGCAAGAGACGAAGTCGGAGCCGCAACAGGCAGCAAAGGAAACGCCGCAGCCGGTTTATTCTCCGCAGCCGAACTCTCGGGAATACGAAAAGGACAAGAAAGAAAACGAAAGGAAGAACAGGCGGATTGCAGCAATACTTATTTTTATCTTTGCGGCAGCCGTAATAGCGGCAATCATTATCGCGGGGGAAACATTTGTATAGGTAGAAAAAATGGAAAACAATGTAAAGCAGTACAGAAGAACGCTTAAGGATTACAGCGTGACGGTCATATTTTTTATGTTTCTCGACATAATCGACATGCTGCAGTCTTACACGAACGGAGAATATGACATTGCAGCCGCGGGAAATTCCGCGGCGATAACCGCCGTCTGCGTTTCTGTCGGAACCTCGCTCATTACTGTTATCACGAAACTACTTATCGGTATTTTCGGGATATTACAGGCAAACGGCAAAAGAAATTCGCATATTCATACCGTGCTTGCGATAATCTCTTTGATATTCTCGCTGTTCGGCATATTTATGACGGCGTCAATCGCTCTTCGCGGCGGATATTTCGACGTTTACACAACGGTTCAGAGCCTTGCCGCTGCCACCGTCCTCTTCCTCTTTATAAGGGCATCCCGCAAACTCCGCAAAGCAGAAAAAGAATGATATCCGAAAATAACATAACAAATTGAAAAGCGGCGGGATTTCCGACCCGTCGCTTTTTCTGTCTTATAAAGTACAACGCACGAAAAAATCAAAAATATTTATAGGGGACAAAAGTTGTCCCCTTTTTATTTTATACTTTCTTTGCAGCTGCGGAAAATGAAACAACCCGAAAGGAAAAATACTATGCAGAAGTTTATTTTCGGAGCAAGATCCGAAATTCCGGCAAACAAAAAACTGACAAACGGTTATACACTTTTTGACTGGGCGGTAAGGCAGAATTGCTTTCCGGCATTCTGGGGAAGACCGATTTCCGGAGAACACGCAATAAAAAAAGAGGAAATAGAATTTCTTGCGGAACGCGATTGCGGAGTTCTTCTCGTTTTTGATGATCTTACGCTTGTCGGCATCGCCCAAAAAGACGGTTCGGCAGACGCGGAGAGGGCAATTTCCGCCGCGAAAGACCTCGGAGCGGAAGGTGACGGGAAAACCGCGATATTTGCCGAAATCAAAGAAAACATGAACGTCAATCACAACTGGATGCTTTCCTTTGCCGCGGGACTTAAAGAAAACGGTTTCGTCGCGGGCTTTATCGGCAATACCGATTCTTCCGAAAACTTCAATTTCGACAGCGAGTTCAGCCATCTTGTCGTTGCGGGAGGAAAGGCTCTTTGCATTGCCACGCGTCCGGAAACGAACGAACACGTTTACGACTGGACGCCTTATTCTCCGTCCGCTTTGCCGGTTGAAGAAATGGCTTTCTGGCAGAACGGGAAGAAAAACTTCAACGGGCTCGAATATAATACGGTCTACGCAAAAGATGAAACGCTTCTTGAACACATATTTACATTAAAGCAGGAATAACGTAACAGCCGCAGAGAACAAAAACGTTATTATCACACCGTAAAATTTTTTGCCGCGGAAGATTAGGAAATGAAAAATCCCCGAAAAAGATAAAAATATCAGATTTTTTATTTTAACAGGACAAAACCCTTCCGATAGCCGTTATATAGTAGTTCCTGCAGCTGCAAAAAAACACAAACAAAACAAAAGAAAGGGAAGGAAAAAATGACAACTACACAGTACAAAAACATTATTGATCACACCGTAAAATTTCTTGCTGCGGAAGATTCGGAAAATTCGGTCAAGACTGCGATAAAAATTCTGAACAATCGCGGAATATCCCTGCCGGAAACTGAGCCCTCCGCAATAAGAGAAGCGCTTTCCGGCGGAGACTATCTCGGCTGGGAAGCCTGCACCGAAGAAGAAGCACAGACCTACGCAAACGACGGTTTCGCCGTTGTCGGCGTCTCCGACGACAGAATCGTCGTTATAGAGCCGGAACTTGAAGGCGTCGAAAAGAGCGGAAATAAAAGCGTTGCGACAGTTTCCGACATTTCAGGCGAAGAAAAGGCAAGCATGAGTTTTTTCAGCGGCGGAAAAGCTGCTACAGGATATCCGATTGCGGTACTCCCCGAGCGTATAGCACAAATGCATAATGATCCGGACTGGAATGCTTCTCTTTGGGGAAGTTATGCTAAGGATTCCGAAGAATATGGCTGTTCTATGGCTTGTATATCAATGGCACTATCTAATATAGGTATCGCCAAGACACCGTTACAGCTTATAAACCGAAATGTACAGTTAAAAACAAAACCATTCTTCGCAAACTGGGAAAAATATGGAGTAACATGTTCAAAAAAGCACACCCTCAGCGATCTTGAAGAATGTATTGACAATTATCGCTATAATCCGTCTACATATGCACCTCCTATAGTAAGAGTTTCTACACCAAACGGCAATTCACACTATATTGTAGTATATGAGCTTGACAATTCGACCGATATTGTGTACGCATTAGACCCCGGAGGCAATGGATATGATTATATAAATAATACTATAAGACCCAATTATTGGCGAGTTTCCAACTTCGGAGGAAGCGACGGCAGTTATCAGATAGTTCAGTATCACAAATAACAATCAAGGGTGCACTTCGGTGCACCCTTTTTGCCTTATTATTTATTTTATCCGACGGCTCCCTCTCTTGAAATAACATCGCCCCAGAATTTATCAAATCCGCCGATGAATTCGCAGTTTGTCGGATCGTTTATCGGATCTGCGTTCTTTTCGATCCCGGAATCCTGTATCTGCAAAACCCCGTCAACCTCTTTAACGGTATATGTTTCTTTTGCATAAAAATCGGGGGTATCAGATTTCTTGGGGTTAATTTGGGCTGCAAGGTCGGGATAAGCATATACGTCTACGGAAATATAATAATTATCGCCGTCGGTTTTTTCAAGCCTTATGCTGTTAAGGTCGTAAATCGCTTCAAAGCCTCCGTATACGCCGATCATGTCGACATAAAGAGTTCCGTCCTTTTCGAGAAACGCCTCTTTTTCGCTTTCTGTCAGCTCGGAATTTCTCTTTTCATATTTGGCGACCTTTTCGAAAATTTCGTCAACGGCAGTCTTTTCCGTTATTTTATAACCGGAAAAATCGTCGGTTACTTTGTATAATTCCGGATAACCCTTTTCATCTTTTTCAACGCTGTAAAAAGCGGAACCGTACATATAAACGTCGGCTTCCAGCGTGGGAGTAAATAATTCTTTTACATTTTCTTCGGTGACTTTGAGATTTTTGTTGCAGCCCGAAAAAAGCAGAGCCGTCAACAGAATTGCGAATAACAACGCTGTGAATTTCCTGATTTTCATTACGATACACTCCATATCAATTTTATTGTAAAAATAATATGCACGGGGAAAACGCAAGAAAATTGTTCCGTAATATTATATGTTTAATTTTCAAAAATAGTATATAACAAAAAAACACTGTTGTCAAGGGAGATTTATGTCGATTTTTGTCGAAAAATGTGTTGTCATACTCACATAATGCCTATAATTTCAGCACATTTTTTATAAATTTCCATTACAAAAGTTCTTTTTTTATTCCGTCGCGGAAGATTAGGATATTGTGTATGCATTAGATCCCGGAGGCAATGGATATGATTATATAAATAATACTATAAGACCCGATTATTGGCGAGTTTCCGACTTCGGAGGAAGCGACGGCAGTTATCAGATAGTTCAGTATCACAAATAACAATCAAGGGTGCACTTCGGTGCACCCTTTTTGCCTTATTATTTATTTTATCCGACGGCTCCCTCTCTTGAAATAACATCGCCCCAGAATTTATCAAATCCGCCGATGAATTCGCAGTTTGTCGGATCGTTTATCGGATCTGCGTTCTTTTCGATCCCGGAATCCTGTATCTGCAAAACCCCGTCAACCTCTTTAACGGTATATGTTTCTTTTGCATAAAAATCGGGGGTATCAGATTTCTTGGGGTTAATTTGGGCTGCAAGGTCGGGATAAGCATATACGTCTACGGAAATATAATAATTATCGCCGTCGGTTTTTTCAAGCCTTATGCTGTTAAGGTCGTAAATCGCTTCAAAGCCTCCGTATACGCCGATCATGTCGACATAAAGAGTTCCGTCCTTTTCGAGAAACGCCTCTTTTTCGCTTTCTGTCAGCTCGGAATTTCTCTTTTCATATTTGGCGACCTTTTCGAAAATTTCGTCAACGGCAGTCTTTTCCGTTATTTTATAACCGGAAAAATCGTCGGTTACTTTGTATAATTCCGGATAACCCTTTTCATCTTTTTCAACGCTGTAAAAAGCGGAACCGTACATATAAACGTCGGCTTCCAGCGTGGGAGTAAATAATTCTTTTACATTTTCTTCGGTGACTTTGACCGATTTCCCGCAGCCGGCAAGCAAAATTAAAGCAAAAAGCAGAGAAATAACAGATAAAATTCTTTTTTTTATATTATAACACCCTTTCGGTTTATTCAACTTGATTATAATCTGCCATATTACCGTTTACTGAAATTTCTGATAAGTCGATAGCAATTCATTTTCAGGGCGAACCAATACATCTTTTTTCTTTTCGTCATAACACCGTTCCGCCTTTTCGCAATATAGAATTCCGTCCTTATATGTTGCGGTAACAAGAAGAGTATCGACATAATCGAAATTATCCGTATTTGACGGCTCGTATTCGTCTACGGAAATATAATACTTTCCGTTTTCCTCTTTTTCAAGCTTAATCGATTCGGGGTCAAAAGATATTGATCCGCCGTCGTACCGCGCGACCAAAAGACCGCTGTCGGATTCTCGGAAAGAATTTTTCATCGGAAAGTTCACGCTGTCGATATCGTCCGAAATATATTTTCTGTATTCCGCAACGATCTGATCGTAGCTGTCAAACCCCACAACTTTATAAATGGGCATATAGCCCTCGGTTTCGCCGTAGCTTATCAGCTGACCGTTTTCGTCTCTTTCAAGCTCGTAAAGGGCCGATCCGTTATAATATTCAAAACATTCGACTGTCGGCATAAACAGCTCTTTCACATTCGCTTCGGTAACTTCGGATTTCCCGCAGCCGGCAAGCAAAATTAAAGCAAAAAGCAGAGAAATAACGGATAAAAATTTGTTTTTCATATTATAAACTCCTTTTGAATATATTATTTCCTTTCCGGCAGTCTTCCGAGGAATTTATCAAAGCTGCCTATAAAGTTTCTGTCGCCTTCCGAATTGACGGGAGTAAGTTCTTCGGAAAAGGCATAGCCTCCGAAGGAGTTCTGAATCTGAAGAACTCCGTTTACAACTTTCATGCGGTAAATATAAGTTTGAGAATATTCCAACGAATCTCTTCCGAGATCGCCGTAAACATCAACGGAAATATAATATCCGTCGGTTGAACTTCCTTTAAGTTTAACGCTGTTCAGATCAAATATCTCTTCGCCCGTACTGTTCATCAGATTTTGGACATATAAGTTGCCGTCTTTTTGAACAAACACATCTTTATTTACAAATTTTTCGAAGCCGACCTGATATTTTTCGGCATATTTTTCGATCTCTTCTTCGGTTATCGCGGTCGTAATTTTGAAATAACTCAGATATTCGTCGTTTGTGTCTGTAATATCTTTATATTCCACAGGTTTTCCGTTTTCGTCTTTTTCCACATCATAGTAATAAGACCTTGCGAGGTAAAAGCCGCTTTCTATCGATCTCTTTGCGAGTGCTTCTATCTTTTTATCGTCAATTCTGCGATGCTCTCTTTCATTGACAGGTCCGAAAAATTTATCGAAGCTGCCTATAACTTTAATATCTTTACCGGTATTCAAAGGAGTTTCTTCCTTAATTTCAGGAGGATCCTGTATCTGAAGGATGCCGCCGGCGGCTTTCATTTTGTAAGTATAAGTATTTATATAATTCGGGCTTCCGTCCTCGTTTTCACAGCCGTCAACATACATATACTGATCTGCCGCAACATAATAAATATCGCCGTCCTGCCTGACAAGCCGAATACTGTTTATATCGAGCATTGTTTCAATCAGGTTGCCTTCAATATTCATGGCGTAAAGTTCGCCGTCTTTTTCGGCGATAAATCTTTCTGTCGTAAGTTCCGCGCCTTTTTGGTATTTTTCCGCGGACTTATTGAGTTCGTCAAGGGTCATCGGGGTCGTTATTTTGAAAAAGCCGAAGAAATTGGTCTCATCGGTCGGATAAGATACGGGAACGCCGTCCTCATCTTTTTCGATATCATAAAAATACGAGTGGCAGGAATAGAAATCCGCCTCGATCGCCGACTTTGCAAGGTCTTTTACGGTTTTTTCGGTGACTTTTATTTCTTTGTCGCAGCAGACAAACAGTACAAGTACAAATAACAGGGAAACCGCAAGGGCGATCACCTTTTTCATAGTATTTTCCTCCGGATATATACTTTATCTCTATTATATTCGCGCTGTTTCCGATTGTCAATGGGTTTAGTAAAATAATGACAAAGGGACAACGGTTTTTCCGTAAAAGACAACACTATATATTATCTGTTTTCTTTTTTCCGAACCGCCACATCGCAATAAGGATCGAAATTATCGTAAAGATCTCGGAGACGGTTCCGCCAATCGAAAAAGACCATGCGTCGTAAACGAGCCACAGCGGAGAGACGAAAAGAGAAATTATCCTTATTTTCCGCTCCTCGGTCACATAAAGAGAGACCGACGACAGCACCATTGCGGCGGTCGGGAAAATGCTCATTATTCCGTTCCACGTAAGAATTCCGCAAAGGATAAACGCCGCAGCGGTTATTATCGGGACATATTTCGAACGCGCCCACGCGTGCTTTTCTTTCTGCATATAGACAAGATTTCTTACTATCGAGACGATATTCAGCGCGGCGCCCGTATAACTTTTAAGGAAGAAAAACTGAGTTGACCACAATACTGCCGCGGCAAGCTGCATAAAGAGAATTCCGCGCCGCGTCTTGGCCTGATACGAACCTATTCCGAGCGCCATGGCTCCGAAACCGAGAAGCTGAACAAAAACATCAAACAGCGTTATATTTCCGAAAATTTCACCCATAAAACCGCCTCCCATGTAATCCGTATTGCAATTTTAACATAAAAACACAAATTTTTCAACCGCATTTTGCATTATACAGTTGAAAATCCGAATAAAATCTGCTATACTTTAATGGAAGTGTTAAAGAAAGGCGGCAGAGTATGAATAAAGAAAGCGTAATTTCCGAGATAAGAAAAGACTATGAAAAATCCCGGTCGGGTATTTTACTGTTGTCGCTGAGCTGCGCGCTTATGTGCCTCGGGCTTCTCGGGATCGCAATATATCCCGAATACACGGGCATCGGCGTCGCAGTTTTCGCCGTAGGCGCAGCCCTTCTTTTTCTGTCGGTTTTCACCGACCGCCATTCTGCGAAAAAAGCGGACACGCTGTACGTTGAGAATTTCGTTATCCCCGAAATCGCAAAGCACTTGAACGGCGTAAAATCGGAAAAGTTTGCCTTTAACCGCGAATATATATCGAAAACGGGTTTTTTCAACAACCTGCAATGGACGGACGTTGACGGCAGAAGAACTTTTTCGGGATATCTGCGGGACTGCGAGATAACGTTCTGCGACCTCGGCGTTTATAATCTGCTGAACGTTTCAAAGGGAAAACACGCCAAAAGCGATACCGAAAAGGACTACGTTTTCAGAGGCAGATTTTTCGATATAAAAACTGACCTTGACGAAAAGACCGCCGCGGAGATAATAACCAAAGCGGAAAGATACGATCTTTGCGGAGAAGGATCGGTGAGAGCGGAATACAAACCCGGTCACCTTTACATTCTGCACAACGTCGCGGCGGGAGATATTCTTTCGAAAGACTGGCTGAGTTTTCCGTTTGAGGATAAAGCGACGGAGGAACCCGAAATTTCGGAAGCGGTCAAACAGGACATAGAGCCGTATATGACAATGATTAAATATCTGTTTTGACGAAAGCGGTCTTTTGACCGCTTTTTTTCACGGAATTCCCCTAAAGAAACGGTATAATTGTTTCGAGGTGACAAAAATGCCCATAAGCAATTTGAAAAACAGGATAATCGGGGAACTTATAACAAGCGATATCCTCGATTTTATCAAACAGAATACCCTGCCTTACCAGAGACTTATGACTTACTATAAATGCGCGATGATGGAAATTGAGACGAAATTCAAAGTCCTCGACGAGCAGTTTTCGCTCCAGCACGACCGCAATCCCATCGAGGGAATAAAAACAAGATTGAAAAGTCCCGAAAGTCTTGCGGGAAAATTAAAAAGAAAAGGTCTTCCCATGACGATAGCCTCGATAGAGGAAAACATCTATGACGTTGCGGGAATACGGATAATATGCTCGTTCCCGGAAGACATTTACACCCTTGCCGACTGTCTTCTCAAGCAGGACGACATTCGCCTTATCGAAAAAAAGGACTACATAAAAAATCCGAAAAAGAGCGGATACCGCAGTCTTCATCTGATAGTCGAAGTTCCCATATTTCTCGAAAACGAAAAGAGGCTTGTCAAGACCGAAGTTCAACTCCGGACGATCGCGATGGACTTCTGGGCAAGTCTCGACCATAAACTTCAGTATAAAAAAGACATAGCGCCGGAGGAGGCAGCCGAAATATCGCAGAGCCTTGCGGAATGTGCGGAAACGATAGCGGCGCTTGACGAAAAAATGGAAAAGATCAAAAACCGCATAGTTACGGCGTAGATTTAAGGGGGCAATCATGAATATTTTTCTTACGGTGGCGTTTCTTTTTCTTCTGGGAAGCATGACGGGCTGGATAATCGAAGTTATTTTCCGCAGATTTTTTTCTTCGGCAAATCCCGAAAGAAAATGGATAAATCCGGGCTTTCTTGAAGGCCCTTATCTGCCGCTTTACGGCTTTTCGACCGTCACTCTTTACCTTTCCGCCCGTTTTCTTTCTCCGCTTTTCGGGAGCGAATGGTGGCAGAGAATTCTTCTTTTCGCGATAATGGCGGCGGTCATAACCTTTATAGAATATATTGCCGGAATAATCTTCATAAAGGGCATGAAAATAAAGTTGTGGGACTATTCAAAGGAAAAAGGCAATATTCAGGGAATAATCTGCCCGAAATTCTCGTTTTTCTGGGCGCTGCTTTCGGCAATCTACTTTTTCCTTATCCACCCCGCCATTTCGGGCGGCGTCGAGTGGCTCGCCTCTCACCTTTCCTTTTCGTTCGTCATCGGCTTTATCTACGGAATAATGGTTATCGACTTTGCTCATTCGATGAACATTGTCGCAAAAATACGCAAATTCGCAACCGACAAAGATATCGTCGTAAAATACGAAGAACTGAAGAGTTCGATAAGAAAAAAGAACGAAGAACTTGCGGAGAAAACGCACTTTATACTCTTCCTCAAAAGCACCCGCGCCATCTCCGACGACTTAAAAGCATATTTCGAAAAGATAAAGAAAAAGTAAATTTGACAAAAGGATAACAAACCTCGCGGACGATTGACATTCCGCCGTTATTATGCTAAAATAAGACCGAAAGAAATATCGGGCGAAAGCCCTTGAAAGAGGTAGTGAAAAATGTTAGTATCAGCAAAAGAAATGCTCGACAAGGCCAAAGCCGGCAAATACGCCGTAGGCCATTTCAACATCAACAACCTTGAATGGACAAAAGCGGTTCTTCTCACCGCGGAAGAACTTCGTTCCCCCGTTATTCTCGGTGTTTCCGAGGGCGCGGGCAAATATATGTGCGGTTTCAAGACCGTTGCGGATATGGTAAAAGCCATGGTCGATTCTCTCAAAATCACCGTTCCCGTCGCTCTTCATCTTGACCACGGAAGTTATGAAGGCGCAAAGAAATGTATCGAAGCGGGTTTCTCTTCGGTAATGTTCGACGGTTCTCATTATCCCATTGAAGAAAACATCGAAAAGACCAAAGAACTCGTTGCAATCTGCAAGGAAAAAGGACTTTCCCTTGAAGCGGAAGTCGGCGCTATCGGCGGCGAAGAAGACGGAGTTATCGGAGGCGGCGAAGTTGCGGACCCCAACGAATGTAAGATGATTGCAGACCTCGGAGTTTCGATGCTCGCAGCGGGTATCGGCAACATTCACGGCAAATATCCCGCAAACTGGGCAGGACTCAATTTCGACGTTCTCGCAAAAATCAGCGAAATAACTTCCCCGATGCCCCTCGTTCTCCACGGCGGCACGGGTATCCCCGCGGATATGATAAAGAAAGCAATTTCTCTCGGCGTTTCGAAAATCAACGTCAACACCGAATGTCAGCTCGCATTCGCAGACGCTACAAGAAAATATATCGAAGCGGGCAAAGACCTTGAAGGAAAAGGCTTTGACCCGAGAAAACTTCTCGCTCCCGGCTTTGAAGCGATCAAAGCGACCGTCAAAGAAAAGATGGAACTCTTCGGTTCCGTCGGCAAGGCAGACTGAGAATTCAAAAATTGAAAGAGGTACGCAAGTACCTCTTTTTTTTCTTGACAAACGGCGGCGATTGTGATATAATATCGCTCAACGACAGAAAAAAGGAATGAAACCGTATGGGATTTTTAGAGTTGCTGCTCCTCGGCGTAGGTCTTTCCATGGACGCGTTTGCGGTCGCAATCTGCAAAGGGCTTAAAATGCCGAAACTCAACTATAAGCAGACGGCGCTCATCGCTCTGTTTTTCGGAGGTTTTCAGGCTTTAATGCCGCTTATCGGCTGGCTTCTCGGAACCCGTTTCGAAAAGTACATAACCGACTTTGACCACTGGATAGCGTTCGGGCTTCTCTTATTTATCGGCGGCAAAATGATATGGGAAGCCGTCAAAGGCGGAGAAGAAGACGAAGACGACGGCAGATTCGACATCAAAGAACTTTTCTTAATGGCGATCGCAACAAGTATCGACGCTCTGGCGGTCGGAATAACCTTTGCGTTTCTCAAAACCGATATCCTGTCGTCGATAACGATAATCGGCTGCACGACCTTTGTCATTTCGGCTTTCGGCGTTTTTGTCGGGCACAGATTCGGCGCGAAATATAAGACAAAAGCGGAGATCGCGGGAGGTATAATCCTTATTTTGATAGGGGTAAAAATCTTACTTGAACATCTCGGAATTATTTCATTCTGAAAAAATAAAGCGGGCTGTAAAACTTTCGTTTTACAGCCCTGTTTTTATCTCTGATCCATTGAGTTATATGTTCGGCGTTCGGCGACCGATTTATATGCCGGTCTGATTATCTTGTTTCCGTTCACGAGTTCTTCCATTCGGTGAGCCGACCAGCCCGCAATTCTCGAAATCGCAAAAAGCGGAGTGTAGAGTTCGGCGGGAATTCCGAGCATGTCGTAAACAAGCCCGCTGTAAAAATCGACGTTCGCGGAAACGCCTTTATATATCGTTCTGACAGATGAAATCACCTGCGGAGCAAGGCGCTCGACGGTATTGTAAAGAGTGAGTTCCTCTTCCCTTCCCTTTTCCTTTGCAAGGGTCGGGACAAACGCCTTTATGACTTCCGAACGCGGGTCGGAAACGGAATAGACCGCGTGACCCATACCGTAAATAAGTCCCGATCTGTCAAAGGCTTCCTTATTCAATATCTTTGCTAGGTAAGCCCTTATTTCGTCTTCGTCTTTCCAGTCTTTTACGTTTTTCTCGATATTCTTAAACATCTGGCAGACCTTGATATTCGCGCCGCCGTGTTTCGGTCCCTTAAGGCTTCCGAGAGCCGCCGCGATTGCGGAATAGGTGTCCGTTCCCGACGACGAAACGACATGGGTCGTGAAACTTGAGTTATTACCTCCGCCGTGTTCCGCGTGAAGAATAAGCGCTATATCGAGAATTTTGGCTTCGTTTCTCGAATAGGACTTATCCGGACGCAGCATCATAAGAATGTTTTCCGCGGTCGAAAGTTCGGGGTCAGGGTCGTGAATAAACAGACTCCCGTTTTTGTTTTTATAATAGTCAAACGCGGTATAGGCATAAATCGACAGCATCGGGAACATCGAAATGAGCTGAAGAGACTGTCTCATTACGTTTTCAAGAGACGTATCGTCGGCGTTCGTGTCGTAGGAATAAAGAGTCAGAACGCTTCTTGCAAGAGAGTTCATCATATTCGAACTCGGCGCTTTCATTATGACGTCGCGCGTAAAGGAATTCGGAAGAGAGCGGTATTCCCCCAAAACCTTACAGAAATTCTTATATTCTTCCTCGGTCGGAAGTTCGCCCATTAAAAGAAGGTAAATAACCTCTTCAAAGCCGAATCTGCCCTCCGAAACGATCCCCGCGATAAGTTCCCTTATATTGTATCCGCGGTAGAAAAGTTCGCCGTCGCAGGGAACGGATCTGCCGTCTATTATTTCTTTTGAATTTATCTCGGAGATCTCGGTAAGTCCGGTAAGAACGCCGTTTCCGTTCAGATCTCTGAGCCCTCTGTTTACTTTATACTGAATGTAAAGTTCCGGAGGTATGGCGTTGTTCGTTTTGGAAATCGAAGTAAGATTTCTGACATCGGCGGTTATTTCCGAATAATTTTTTTTACTCAATTCAATGCCTCCTTCGCAAAAAATCGTAAATTTAGACAGTATAATTATAACATTTTTTGCAGAACTTGTCAACGCGAACTATGAGCAGAAATGTAAAAAACCGTCGCACGAAATTCGGTATTTGAAAAAAACAGAGCTGTAAGAATCTTACAGCCCTGATTTTATTCCCACAAAACTATCTTTCCCGTCGCCAGAGTTTCGGGAAGTTTTATTATCCTCTGATTTTCCGAACCGCGGAAGCGAAGGGAAAGATTTTTCTTTTCCTCGACAAACCGTCCGTCGACAAGGATATCAATATTTTCAAGCATGCGTCGCGCATTTTCGTCCTCTTTTCCGAAAAGAAGTTCGGTTTCAAGGTCGTAACCCGTATAGCACCAGACGTCCTTCTCGGGAAAAGTCTTTTTGATTTTTTCAAGAAGAAGAGCGAGCGCCGGTCTGTTTTTCGGGTGGAAAGGTTCTCCTCCGAGAAGAGAAAAACCTTTTATATACGGCTTTCCGAGCGCCGCGAAAATTTCACTTTCCGCGTTTTCGTCAAAGACGCTGCCGTAGGAAAAATCCCACGCCTCGGAATTGAAACAGCCCTTGCAGTAATGCTCGCACCCCGAAACAAACAGGGAGACCCTTACTCCCGGTCCGTTCGCGACGTCATGCTTTTTTATCGCCGCAAAGTTCATCACAGGTGCAGAACGCGGGCTTTTATCTCTTTGGTCTTGCCCTCGTTCCAGAAGTTTTCGCCGAGATAACCGCAGGTCCTTCTCGTGACGTTCATCTTGCTGTGGTCTTTATTGTGGCAGGCGGGACACTCCCACTCGTTATCGTCGTTGACGATTATTTCGCCGTCGTAGCCGCAGACGTGGCAGTAGTCGCTCTTGGTGTTGAATTCAGCGTACTGGATATTATCGTAGATAAATTTGACGAGTTCCTCGAGCGCTTCAAGGTTATGGCGAAGATTCGGTATTTCGACGTAGGAAATGGCGCCGCCCGAAGAAATGGTCTGGAACTGGCTTTCAAAACGGAATTTATCGAATGCGTCGATATCTTCTCTTACGTCGACATGGTAAGAATTCGTATAATAGCCTTTATCGGTGACGTCTTTTATTGTTCCGAAACGCTCCTTGTCGATACGCGCGAAACGGTAGCAGAGAGACTCGGCGGGCGTTCCGTAAAGGGCAAAGCCGATATTCGTTTTCGCCTTCCATTCGTTCGTCTTTTCGCGGAGGCGTCTCATGACTCTCAGAGCGAATTCCTCGCCGACGGGGTCGGTATGAGAAACGCCCTTTACAAGTTTCGTGACTTCATAAAGACCGATATAACCGAGAGAAATCGAGGAATAACCGCCGTAAAGCAGTTTTTCGATGCTTTCGCCCTTTTTCAGGCGCGCAAGCGCGCCGTACTGCCAATGAACGGGGCTGACGTCGCTTCTGACTTTGCGCAGCGCCTCGTGGCGGCACATCAAAGCCTCATAGCAAAGTTCGAGCCTTTCTTCAAGTATTTCCCAGAACTTCTCTTCGTCGCCTTTTGCGAGAATTCCTATCTGCGGCAGGTTGAGGCTTACGACGCCCTGATTGAATCTGCCCTCAAACTTATATTCGCCGTTTTCGTCTTTCCACGGGGCGAGAAAACTGCGGCAGCCCATCGGAGAAAAGACGTTGCCTTCGTAGTTTTCGCGCATTTTCTTTGCGGAAATATAGTCGGGGTACATACGTTTTGCGGAGCATTTGACCGCCATTTCGGTTATATAGTCGTATTTTCCGCCTTTAAGACAGTTACATTCGTCGAGGACGTAAACGAGTTTCGGGAACGCCGGGGTTATATATACGCCCTTTTCGTTCTTTATTCCCTCATATCTCTGACGGAGAATTTCTTCGATTATCATTGCGTTTTCTTCGATATATTCGTCGTTCTCGTCAAGGTTCAGGAAAAGGGTAACGAACGGGGACTGACCGTTTGTGGTCATAAGGGTGTTTATCTGATACTGTATCGTCTGAACGCCGCTTTTGAGTTCGTCGCGGAGCCTTCCGTCGACGATCTTTTCGATCATCTCTTCGGGAACCGCGTCGCCGGCGATCTCTCTTGTCTGCTTTTCAAACTTCTCACGGCTGCGGCGGAGATATTTTCCGAGGTGCTTGACGTCGACCGACTGTCCTCCGTACTGGCTTGACGCGACGGCGGCTATTATCTGGGTCATTATCGTGCAGGCGACCTGAAAACTTTTCGGGCTTTCGATAAGTTTGCCGTTCATGACGGTTCCGTTATCGAGCATATCCTTTATATTTACAAGGCAGCAGTTGAAGATAGGCTGCAGGAAATAATCGGCGTCGTGGAAGTGGATAGCCCCTTCTTCGTGCGCCTTTGAAATTTTTTCGGGCAGCAGAATTCTCTTCGTCAAGTCACGGCTCACTTCGCCCGCGATATAGTCTCTCTGGGTCGACGCAAGAACGGTGTTTTTATTCGAATTTTCCTCCGCAAGTTCCTTATTTTCGTTTCTTATAAGCGAAAGAATGGATTCGTCGGTGGTGTTCGATTTTCTGACAAGCGCTCTCGTGTAACGGTAGATTATATAGGTCTTTGCAAGAGTGAACAGATCGTATTCCATAAGTTTCTGTTCGATCATATCCTGAATGTCTTCAACAAGGATACGCGATCTTTTCTTGCTTTCTATATAATCGAGAATCTCCTCGATCTGAGCCGAGGACGCTCTCTCTATTTCTTCAACTTCGGCGTTTGCCGCGTTTATCGCGGTCACGATCTTGGATCTGTCGTAGTTTACGATGCTGCCGTCTCTTTTTACAACCTGCATTTCTTCTCCCTTTTCCTTTCGCTTTTTTACACGCGTAAGTATAGCATAAAAAAGAAATTTATACTGTTGCATAAGCAACTTTTATTATGTTTATCTTCAAAAATGTAAAAAATACCCCCGAACACACAGTTCAGGGGTATTTCAAAGTCCCAAATTTCGGACTTATATACATTCAACGCCGACAGATACTTTTTCGCCGTTGATATTCCATTCTTTCGAGGTCGGGCAGGTCTTATCGAAAATGAAATCCGCCGCAAGGACGTCTTCGCCTATTTCGGTTTCGTTTCTTTCGACGATAGCCTTTATTTTATCGTTTCCGGCGACATAGACGTTGATATTGTCCATGACCTTAAAGCCCGCTTCTTTTCTCATTGTCTGTATCTTGCTTACTATTTCGCGGACAAAGCCCTCTTCGATAAGTTCGGGAGAGAGGCGCTTGTCAAGAACGACTATGATTCCGCCGTAGGACGCGAATTCGAAATCGCCGCTCTGGGCAGAGGAGATAAGCAGGTCGTCGCGGGAAAGTTTTTCGGCAACGCCGTTTACTTCGACGGTTACGAATCCCGTCTTTTCAAGTTCGCTCATCGTCGCTTTTCCGTCAAGGTTTGCAAGAATTTCCTTAACGGTTCCGAGGTCTTTTCCGAAACGCTTTCCGAGCGTTTTAAGCTGCGGTTTGAAGGTATAGGAAACATACTTTTCGGCAGACGGGTCAAAGGCTATATTCTTGACGTTAAGTTCTTCTTTTACTATATCCGCATAGTATTCGGGAAGAGCCTCTTCCGCCTTATAGAACATCTGACCGATAGGCTGTCTGTTCTTTATATTGGCGCTGTTTCTGCAGTTTCTTCCGAGAGTTACGATCTCGAGAACCTCGTCCATAAGGGTCTCGGCTTCTTTATCTATCATTTCTTCATTTACTTCGGGGAAAGCGCAGAGATGAATGCTTTCGGGAGCGGTCTTATCGACCTTCACGACGATATTGCGGTAGATATCTTCGGTTATAAACGGAAGCATCGGAGCCGCCGCCTTGCAGAGAGTTACAAGCGCGGTGTAAAGCGTCATATAGGCGTTTATCTTATCCTGCGGCATATCCTTTACCCAGAAACGCTCGCGCGAACGGCGGACGTACCAGTTGGAAAGATCGTCGACAAATTCCTGCAAAGCGCGGGCGGTCTCGGTTATCTTATAATCCGAAAGATATCCGTCGACGGCCTTTACCGTAGAATTGAGTTTCGACAAGAGCCATTTATCCATGACCGACAGTTTATCGTATTCAAGAGAATACTTTGTCGGGTCGAAATTGTCGATATTTGCGTAGAGAACATAGAAAGCGTAGGTGTTCCACAAAGTCCCCATCATCTTTCTCTGTCCCTCTACGACAGCCCCGCCGTGGAAACGGTTCGGGAGCCACGGAGCGCTGTTCGAATAGAAATACCAGCGTATGGCGTCCGCGCCGTAAGTTGCGAGCGCTTCAAACGGGTCGACGGCGTTTCCTTTGGATTTGCTCATCTTCTGACCGTTTTCGTCCTGGACGTGGCCGAGGACTATGACGTTCTTATAAGGCGCTTTGTTGAAAAGCAAAGTCGATTCGGCAAGCAGCGAATAGAACCAGCCTCTCGTCTGGTCGACCGCTTCGGAAATGAAGTCCGCGGGGAACTGTTTTTCGAAAACGTCCTTATTTTCAAAGGGATAGTGGTGCTGAGCAAAGGGCATTGCGCCGGAGTCGAACCAGCAGTCGATAACTTCGGGAACGCGGTGCATTTCTTTTCCGCATTCGGGGCATTTTATCGTTATTTCGTCGATATACGGGCGGTGCAGCTCGACACTTTTCGCTCTTTCGTCGCCGCTCATTTCATAGAGTTCTTCGCGGCTGCCTACCGAATGAAGATGTCCGCATTCACATTCCCATATATTTAAGGGAGTTCCCCAATAACGGTTACGGGAAATACCCCAGTCCTGAACGTTTTCGAGCCAGTCGCCGAAACGTCCTTTTCCGATATTTTCGGGGATCCAGTTTATTGTGTTGTTGTTTCTTATAAGGTCGTCTTTTACGGCGGTCATCTTGATAAACCAGGATTCGCGCGCGTAATAGATAAGCGGAGTGTCGCATCTCCAGCAATGCGGATAGTTATGCTCGAATTTCGGAGCGTCGAAAAGAAGTCCTTTCGCGTCGAGGTCCTTTAAGACTTCGGGGTCGGCTTTCTTTACGAAAAGTCCCGCAAAGGGTGTTTCGGCGGTCATATTGCCTTTTCCGTCGACAAACTGAACGAACGGCAGGTCGTATCTCTTTCCGACTCTCGCGTCGTCTTCGCCGAACGCCGGAGCGCAGTGGACGATACCGGTACCGTCGTTCATGGTGACGTATCCGTCGACCATTACGATATGGGCCTTTTTCTTCTGTTTTGCGGCAGCAACGCCCGCGCACTCGTAAAGCGGCTCATATTCTTTATATTCAAGGTCTTTGCCTTTGTAAGTCTCAAGAACTTCGTAGGCGGGCTTTTCGTCGGTCGCAAGTTTTCCGAGGACCTTTCCGGCAAGCGCTTCGGCTATATAATAGGTATATCCGTCAGCCGCCTTCACCTTGACATAGGTCTCGTCGGGGTTTACGCAGAGCGCGACGTTTGACGGCAAAGTCCAGGGGGTCGTCGTCCATGCAAGGAAATATGCGTCCTCGCCTTTTGCCTTAAAGCGGACTATCGCGGAGCGTTCCTTGATATCTTTATATCCCTGAGCCACTTCCTGAGCGGAAAGCGGAGTTCCGCAGCGGGGGCAATAGGGAACGATCTTGAAGCCTTTGTAAAGAAGACCTTTTTTCCATATTTCCTTGAGCGCCCACCATTCCGATTCGATAAAGTTATCGTCGTAGGTGACGTAAGGATTTTCCATATCTGCCCAGAAACCGACGGTGGAGGAGAAATCCTCCCACATTCCCTTGTATTTCCAGACGCTTTCCTTACATTGCTTTATAAACGGTTCCATTCCGTATTCTTCGATCTGGTCTTTTCCGTCAAGTCCGAGTTTTTTCTCGACTTCAAGTTCAACGGGAAGTCCGTGGGTATCCCATCCTGCCTTACGCGGGACCATATACCCTTTCATCGTACGGTAACGGGGTATCATATCCTTGATAACGCGGGTAAGAACGTGACCGATATGCGGTTTTCCGTTCGCGGTCGGCGGTCCGTCGTAAAATGTATAGGTTTTTCCGCCCTCGTTTTTTGCCATGCTCTTTTTGAAAATATCGTTTTTCTTCCAGAATTCCTCGACCTTCTTTTCTCTGTCAACGAAATTGAGATCGGTCGGTATTTTGTCGTACAGCATTTCATATCCTCCGTATAAATAAAAAAGGTTCCGTCCTTTTTAACAGGACAGAACCGATCTGCTTACCACCTATTAAAAGTATGCCGTCACATACCGCTCTTTTACGGAGAGCCCCCGGCGAGACTTACTGATTTCGGTCCGCGACTCGGAAGTGATATTCGTCCGAAGTTACTTTTCACCGGGCTTGCACCCTCCCCGGCTCGCTTTGAATTTCACATAGGGATTACTGTCTTCGTCATTGTCTTTATTTGATTGTAGCATTAAATGTTGAAAAGTTTGTGATTAAATTGTGAAATTTAAGAAAACACACTATTCCGCGATTTTGCAGACGTCGACCCATTCGCCGTTTTCGACTGCGTTTTCAAGGTCTTCACAGGAAAGTTTTACCGCGCTGTTCGACGAACCGCATGCGGGGTAGATATAATCAAACCGGCGGAGACTTTCGTCGAAATACACTTTCACGCCGTCGTTGATCCCGAACGGGCAGACGCCGCCGACGGAATGTCCGATAAGCCTTTCAACGTCGTCGAACGCAAGCATTTTCGCTTTTGTATGAAACGTCTCCTTGAATTTTTTATTATCGACTTTGGTATCCCCCGCGGCGACGACCAGTATCGCGCCGTCGTCAAGAGAAAATGAAAGCGTTTTCGCGATATGCGCGGGTTCGCAGCCGACAGCCTCCGCGGCAAGGGCTACGGTCGCGCTCGAAACGTCGAATTCCTTTATTCTGTCGGCAAAACCTTTTTTCTCAAGATGCGCCTTTGCTTTTTCAAAACTCATTTGATTTCTTCCTTTATTATGATAAGTCCCCGCGTTTCCGCGGGGACTGTTTTTTAAGTTTCAGACCGTCTTATTTCTTTTTGGAAAAGAGAGCCTTGAATTTGTTCATGTCGCCTTTGCAAACAACAAAGTATACTATGCAGAATGCCGCCGCGAGAACTACGACTACCGCGATAACGATCCAGAGCCAGGTAAGGTTTCCGCCTTTTTCAGGTTCTTTCTGTTTGTTATCGTCGTTCTTGTCGTTTTCCTTTTTATCGTTGTCTTTCTTATCTTCGGGCGCGGGGGTTCCGGTAAGAGCTGCGTATGCGTCTTCAAACGCCTTCTGCGCTGCCGCGAGAGCGGTCTCGTCGATGGTCTCGGCGTTGAGGGCTGCCTTAAACTCTTCGAAAGCAGCGACTACGTCGGCTTTCTGGGTCTCGTCGTAAGAAGTGTTGCTTTCGAGTTCAGCCATTTTGGTTTCAGCCGCAGCAAATGCGGTTCTGGCAGCCTTTACGACTTCGCTCTCTTCAACCGTCGGAGTTTCAGGTGTGGTCGGAGTATCGGGAGTGGTCGGCGTTTCGGGTGTGGTCGGAGTTGTCGGCGTTGTCGTGCCGCCGCTGTTGCCGCCGCTGTTGCCGTTTCCGCTCGAAGAAGAAGCGTTTCCGCCTTCGCCCTCAAATATCATACTTGCGGCGTAAGCCATGCCGGATTTTGTCTTCTGGTCGGTTTCGTTGAAGATACCGTTGGAAAGCTGGAATCCGCAGAAAGCTTCGGGGAGCATATCCTCGTCGTTGAGGTTTACGGAGCAGTTGAAGTTTATCTTGTCGCTCGGTTTTACGCCGAGAGCGGTCCATTCAAGAGCAAGTTCGTAAGTGTAGTTGCCCTTGGTCTTGTCGGAAACTTTGATAAAGCCGCTGGGTGCTCTTCCGTATTTATTGGAGTCATAAGCATTCTTTTTCTGGTTGAGGGCGCTTCCGAGAGTGTTTCCGAGGTTCATTGCGGCAACGATCTTGCCGTTGTCCTGCGCGATGGTATAGTCGGTGGTGCTTCCGCTGTCGCTTGCAATCTTGAAAACAGCGACCTGGAGACCGTCGCCCGCCCAGTTTGCGTTGGGGTTATTGTCAAGAGGTCCTGCGTTTGTAATATCAACTAAAAGATAAAGGTAAGTAGCGTCCCATGCGGCATAAACGGTCATGGTGCAGTTCCACCAGTCGGACTGTTCGCGCTGGGGATGCTCTTCGGCGTCGTAACGGAGATTGTTTCTGTTTCCGTCAAGCGGGAAACTTTCGTTCCAGGAACCGTCTTTCTTGAGACAATCGGAACCCTTCATCTTGTATATCTGTTTATAACTGGAATCCACGTTGCCGTCAAGTTTGGGAGCAGTCGAAGTTTTCGGAACGTTGAAAACCTTCGAGTCCTTTACCGTAACGCCGACGGCAGAAGTATTTACGGCAAAGCAGGCAAACAAAGAGACTGCCATGACTATCGCCATAAAAACGGAAAATACTTTTTTCATAAAAAGTCCTCCTTAGGAGCATTTTGCTCCGTGTTATCATAATATTTATCGGGGTACTCCCCCTGATGCATAGACAGTATATCACAGAAATCCGGCAAATTCAAGTCCCATATACTGCCTCTTCCGTTCGCAGATTCAGATTTTTCGTTTGTGGAAAATGACAAAAAATTTTTTTGTGAATTGTGCAACTTGCACAAAGCCCCCGACGGTTTGTAAAAAAATATTCACAAACAGGGCTTAAAATGCTAATTTTTCGACATTTACCGGCATTTTTTGACACAAAAAAAACACTGAATTTGACAAAAAAAGAAAGTAGTAAAATTTTGTAAACTTTGCAGAAACCCCGGGCGGCGCCGCGCGGATTTTGTGAAAAAAAACGGAAATTAAAGGAAATGCGGGAAAGCCTCTTGACATACGGATATATATATGTTAGAATAATAAAGCCGCATAGCAGAGGTTTCAAAAGTGCAACGCACTGCCTTGATAGCGAGACTTTTATAAAGAGGTAAAAAAATGTACGCAGTTTTCGTAACAGGCGGAAAGCAGTATAAGGCTGAAGAGGGAGATACCCTTTTCATCGAAAAACTCGACGCCGCAGCAGAAGACACAGTTGTCTTCGACAAAGTATTGCTCGTATCCGCAGACGGCTCGTTGAAAACGGGCGCCCCCTATATCGACGGCGCGAAAGTCGAAGCCAAAGTCGAGAAGAACGGCAAAGGCAAAAAAATCCGTATCTTCAAGTACAAGGCTAAGAAAGGTTACCGCAGACGCATGGGTCACAGACAGCCGTATACAAAAATAGTAGTAACGGCAATCAACGCGTAAGAAAGTAGGAGGTGTTTTTTAATGGCACATAAGAAAGGTGTAGGTTCTACCAAAAACGGAAGAGATTCCGAGTCGAAACGTCTCGGTGTCAAGAGAGCCGACGGTCAGTTCGTATTGGCAGGAAACATTCTCGTAAGACAGAGAGGAAGCAAGATCCACGCCGGCGAAAACGTCGGTAAAGGTTCCGACGATACTCTGTTCGCTCTCACCGACGGAGTAGTTAAATTCGAAACTTTCGGAAAAGGCAAGAAGAGAGTCAGAATAGCTGCCGAATAAGGCATGCCTTTCAGTCAATCGGATAAAATCGGCTTACAGTGAAAGGCTGTAAGCCTTTTTTATTTATACTTCTGTTATATTATATCAAGCCCGACGGGCAGAGGTGATTATGTTCGCAGACAGCACTGATTTATATGTAAAAGCGGGAAACGGCGGCGACGGAGCCGTTGCTTTCCACAGAGAAAAATACGTTGCGGCGGGTGGCCCCGACGGCGGCGACGGAGGAAAGGGCGGAGACGTCATTTTAACGGTAGCCGATAACCTCAACACCCTCGCCGACCTGCGTTTCAAGCATAAATTCGTTGCGGAAAACGGGGAAAACGGAAAAGGTTCGAAGATGTTCGGAAAGAACGGAAAAGACCTTTATATCCGAGTTCCGAAAGGCACGGTCGTTAAAGATAAGAAAACAGGTCTTGTAATAAAAGACATGAGCGACGGCAAAGACTTCATTATCGCAAAAGGCGGTCGCGGCGGCTGGGGAAACAGGCATTTCGCCACCCCGACAAGACAGGCTCCCCGTTTTGCAAAACCCGGAATTCCGGGAGATGAAAAGGAAATTATCCTTGAACTCAAGATGATAGCGGACGTCGGGCTTATAGGTTTTCCGAACGTCGGCAAAAGCACTTTGCTTTCGGTCTCGTCGGCGGCAAGACCGAAGATAGCAAATTACCATTTCACCACCCTTACGCCGAGCCTCGGCGTCGTAAAACTCGAAAACGAAGCCTCGTTCGTCATGGCGGACATTCCCGGAATAATAGAGGGCGCGGCTGAAGGACAGGGTCTCGGACATGAGTTTTTAAGGCACGTCGAAAGATGCAGACTTCTGCTGCACGTCGTCGATATTTCCGGCAGCGAGGGCAGAGACCCGGTCAAAGATTATGAAGCGATAAACAAAGAACTTGAAAATTTCAGCGAACTTCTGGCTGCCTGCCCGCAGATAGTCGTCGGGAACAAAGCCGACATAATAACCGACGAAGCGGCTGCCGAAAAATTCAGACGGTACGCGAAGGAAAACGGTCTTGAATATTATGAGATTTCGGCGGCGGCTCATACAGGGGTCCGCGACTTATTATATAAGGTATACGAAAAAGTCGAAAAACTGCCTCCCGTAAAGGTCTACGAGTCCGAATACGTCGAAGAGGAAACCGACCTCGGCGACGCGGGAGATATCACCATTGAAGTAAAAGACGGCGTTTATATGGTAGAGGGCGCGAAACTTCTCCATATAATGCGAGGAATAAACTTCGACGACTACGAATCGCTCCAATATTTCCAGAAAATTCTCAACGTTTCGGGAGTTATCGACAAACTCCGCGCGGCGGGCGTAAAAGAGGGCGACACGGTAAGTATTTACGACTTCGAATTCGACTTTGTTATCTGAGGAACAGACTATGAAAAAGAAATCAGGATTTATTGCGGCGCTGCTTCTTTCCCTTGCTCTGCTCGGAGGCTGTTCGTCTTCCGGCGGAGGGCTTGTTCAGACGGCGTCGGTCCTTCCCGAAAACGGAAAGACGGCGATAGTCTCGGCGGAGGGTTCGGTCTTTGCGGCAAATTACTTTGCGGAAGCCCCGACTTCGGCGGAAGACTGTTCGGCAAAGATACAGGAACTCATAGACAAAGCAGCCGAAACGGGCGGCACGGTCTATCTCAAGGGCGGGACATACCGTCTTTCAAAGCCGATAAATCTTCCCGACAACGTTTCTCTCCGCGGCGATTTTTCGTCTCCGAACACCAAATCCGAAAGCACCGCGGCGGAGACGGTCCTTGTCGCGCTCAACACCGAAGAAAACAGGGCGGGCGCGATAATAAAAGTCGGGAGCGGCTGTACTGTTTCCGGTATAAAGATATGGTACGAAAACCGAAAATATTCCGATGACGTCGGGTTCGGATACGCGATCTCGGCGGCACGCTGCCAAAACATTACGCTTGAAAATATTTCGCTCCCGAACTGTTATAAAGGTATAGAACTCTCCGCAGCAAAAAACGCGACCGTAAGAAACGTGTTTATCACCGCGTTTTCCGAGGGCATACGCATTGAGAGCGCGGAGGGCTTCACCTCTCTCTGCGACGTTTCGGTAAGCCCCGTATATATGTATAACGACCCGAAATTTGTCGTTCCCGACGGGTTTAAGGCTTCGGACGTCACGGATTTCATTACCGCAAACACGGTCGGCATATATATAGGAAACACCGAAAGCATTTCCCTTTACAGCTGCTCGGTCGACACCGCAAAAACGGGTATTTACGTCAATATGCCGCAGACGGGCGAGGGAATGCTCACGGTGACAAAGTGTTCGACAGTCAACTGTCAGACCTCCGTCTACACCGAAGAAGCGGGCAAGAACGGGCTTGTTTTCGAAAGTTCCACTTTCGGTTCAAACGGGCTTTCGGGTTCGACAGGTCTTCATTTCGGGCCGAATTACAAAAGTCAGGCGGCAGTCTCAAACTGTAAATTCGTAGGTTTTCCCGACGTTGCGATGCGGTCGGAAGGCTCGGGGCTGACATCGGTCGTCAACTGTTCGTATGTCGGCTGGCACGAAAGAGCGATAGAATCAAGCGACGAAACGCTTTCGGTTCTTTTTTCCTATTTCGGAATTTCCAAATCGCTCGGGATCCTCAATAATTACGGAGTCGGAATGTTCATCGACTGCACTTTCCAGACCGACACCGTAATCGAAGGCGGAAACTATATCCAGAACGACGAAAAAAGCGGATATTCCGTTCCGACGCCCGACCTTTCGGCAGTTTATACCTCGTCTGTCCTTTCCCCGAAAAACAAGAATTATATAAAGGCTTCCGATTTCGGGGTCTCTGCCGACGCCGACGACAACGGACCTTCCCTGCAGGCGGCGATCGCCGCCGCAGTCCAGAACGGCGCGGGAACCGTCCTTCTTGATGCGGGAACGTATAATATAAAAACTCCCGTTATCCTCCGCGAAGACGTTTATCTCATCGGAACGGGAACAGACAATTCCTCTTTCTCGACAAAACTCGTTTACGAAACGAATGCGGTCGGTGCGCCTCCCCTCATAACCATGCAGAAGAATTCGGGCATTGCGGAAATTACGCTTTCCTGCAAAGCGTTTACCGACGCGGCGACGTTCCTTTCCGAAGGTAAATCACCGTCGACATATATGATAGCGGCGGAAAACGTTTCGGGAATTAAAGTAAGCGGAATAAAACTTGAAAACACGCCGAACGGAATTCTCTTTTCCAACGTTTCGAACGGAAGAATCACGGACGTTACCGGCTCTTCCCTCTTTGAAAACATACTCCTTAAAAACTGCGAAAACGTCCTTACGGCGTTCTGCAGATTTTCGACCGACGGTTTTTCAAACGGCGGATATACCGATTACGCTGAAAAACACGGCAGAGCAATCGAAGTTTCGGGCGGCAGGGCGGTCCTGCTTCAAAACATGTCGGACGGTCAGAATGTCGGAATAAACCTGACCTCCGGGACAACCGGCGCGTCCGACTCCGCGAAGGTCATTGCGGTCGGCAACTGTCTTATCGGAAACTCTGTTTCCGTTTACGTTTCGAATACCGAGAACGCGGTCTTCCTTTCAACCCTTTCCTCGCCGTCGAACGGTTACCATTTCAGTTCCGAAACGACGAATAAAGGAAAAGTCGCCGTTTACGGCACGGTAGCGGGAGGAACCGTTTCCGCCTCAGCCGTAATAAGAAGCGGCAGCTGCGGCATCTATTCGGGAATTTTCAAGCAGGCGGGAGATAACGCCGTGCTCGTCTACGGAGGAACTTCCCTTATCTGCGGAAACGTCTTCCCCGATATTCCGACGGGAAACCATATTTCGCAGTCTGCGGGAAATACTTCGGCGGTCGGAAATATCGTCCGCTCCGAAAAAGTATTCGCGGCAATAAGCACGGCCTATATGAAAACGGACGTTTCCGGCGGAACTCTTAAAGAACAGTTTTCGATCAAAGGTTACGACGCGAACGCGGGCGATAACGACGAAGAGGGCGAAGACGCAGGCAAAAACTGAAAAAGTACCGATATTGTCCCTTTCCTGAATAAGGAAAGGGATTTTTTTGTCATAAAAACGGCAATTTGTGATTTTTATATGTATAAATTGTTACCTATTGACATTTTGTCAATAAAATGTTATAATTTTCAAAGAAAGTTATCTCAACTTTTTATATTATATTATAGGGCAACGGCCCTTGAAAGGAGCAATCAAAAATGCAATACCCCGTTGACAAAATAAGAAACATCTGCCTTTTAGGCCACCTCGGTTCGGGAAAGACCGCACTCGCAGAGGCACTTCTTTACTACACCAAAGGGACCGACCGACTCGGTTCGAGAGAAGAAGG
Source organism: uncultured Eubacteriales bacterium (assembly GCA_934501435.1). Lineage (GTDB taxonomy): Bacteria > Bacillota > Clostridia > Oscillospirales > UBA644 > Geddesella. Next base: position 218,801 of record CAKSTW010000004.1, on the reverse strand, counting down.
AACGACGGTTTGCGATTTTGACGCCGAGGAGATAAACAGAAAGATCTCTATATCCACCGCGGTAGCTCCCGTATACTACGGCGATTATAAGATAAATATTCTCGATACACCGGGCGAATTTGACTTTTCGGGCGAAGTTATCCAGGCGCTTTCCGCCTGCGAATACGCGATAATCACCGTTTCCGCGCGAAGCGGCGTTAAAGTAGGTACGGAAAAAGCATTCAAAATGTGCAAAAAGAGAGGAATTCCGGTTCTTTTCTACATAACCAAAATGGACGCGGACAGCGCCGATTACCACAAGGTAATGCTTGAATTAAAAGAAAAATTCGGTCAGAAGATCTGCGCTTACAACGTCCCCATCATCGTCGACGGCAAAACTCTCGGATACGTAGACCTCAAGGATATGGAGGGCAAACGCTACGAAATGGGCGTTAAAGTTTCCGTTGAAATTCCCGCGTCGATGAACGGTCTTGTTTCAGAAATGAAAGACGGATTCAACGAAGCGCTTGCGGAAACTTCCGACGAAATGATGGAAAAATACTTTGCAGGCGAGGAATATACGATAGACGAGATAAAAGCCGCGATGAAATCGGGCATAAGAAACGGAGATATCTATCCCGTTATGTCCGGTTCTGCGACGCAGCTTCTTGGAATTGACCCGCTGCTTTATTTTATGACAGCCTACACCCCCGAACCCGCGGCTGACCCGAACGCCCCGACAGCGCTCAGAATATTCAAGACGGTCGCCGACCCGTTCGTCGGAAAAATGTCTTATTTCAAAGTTCTTCAGGGCAAGGTAAAGCAGGGAGATTCCCTTACCAACGAAAGAAACGACGCGTCTGAAAAGATGAGCAAACTTTACGTCGTCAAGGGCAAAAAACAGACGGAAGTTCCCGAAATAGGCGCGGGAGACATCGGCGTCGTAACGAAACTTCAGCAGACTTCGACAAAAGATATTCTTTCCGCTCCCGGAGCAAAAGCGGACGCTCCCGAAATCGAATATCCGAAGCCCTGCCTTTCGATGGCGATAAAGCCGAAGGCAAAGGGCGACGAAGAAAAAATTTCGCAGGGGCTCCAAAAGTTAAAGGAAGAAGACCTTACCTTTACTTATGAAACGAACCCCGAGACCCATGAGCAGATAATCAGCGGTATGGGTAAAGCGCACCTTGATATAATCGTAAGCAAACTCAAATCGAAATTCGGCGTAGACGTCGACCTCAAAGCTCCGAGAATAGCTTACAGAGAAGCGATACGCAAGAGAGTCGAACAGAGAGGCAAACATAAGAAACAGTCGGGCGGACACGGTCAGTACGGCGACGTCCTTATGGTTTTCGAACCTTACGACGGCGAAGATCTGTTGTTCGAAGAAAAGATATTCGGCGGTTCCGTTCCGAAGAATTTCTTCCCCGCAATAGAAAAAGGACTCCGCGAATGCGCGGCTAAAGGTATTCAGGCGGGATATCCCGTAGTCGGTCTTAAAGCGACTCTTATCGACGGTTCTTACCACGAAGTCGACTCGTCTGAAATGTCCTTCAAGATGGCGGCGAGCATTGCCTTCAAGGAAGGTCTTAAAAATGCAAGCCCGACAATTCTCGAACCGATAGGAACTCTTAAAGTTTATATTCCCGACAGCCTCATGGGCGACATAATCGGCGATATAAACAAGAGACGCGGTCAGATCCTCGGCATGAACCCCGCGGAAGACGGAATGCAGGAAGTCGTCGCGGAAGTTCCGATGTCGGAAATGGCGGATTACGCAATAGATCTGCGTTCGATGACAAGGGGCGTCGGCTCCTTCAATATCGAATTCGCGCGTTACCAGGACGCTCCTGCGAACGTCGCGGAACAGGTCATAGCGGAATATCAGAAGACCAAAGAAGAATAATATTATCAGAACAATTACAGAAAGACTCAGTTATTATAGTAGTTTTCTTTATCCTCATCGGAATATGTGGAAACAACGTTTTTCAAGAGGAATACAACGACTAAGCCTCCGGGAAGTATGATACCGTCAAAGCGGATTTCAGAGAATACGGCATCATACTTCCCGGAGAAATTACATGGGAAGACAGAGAAAAATATGAGATAGATCGTGTGTCCGATATTCGCCAATCTCCCGCTTTGAAAGCCGAGGACGCTGTAACCCGTTACACTATATGGATCGGCGGACTTCCAAGTTAACTGTTTTTGAACGAAGCACATCTATCACCGAAAATAATATCGGCAGATGGTTTGTAGGGAGGAGATAGAAGAATGGACTTTGAATATTCAAAAACGCCATCTTATAAAACAATTCACAAATTGTATAAGACGCATCTTCAGAGTTTGGAACTCGGTCGGAATACGGTCAGCACAACCTTGGGCGATACTTTCTATTTGTGGAATAACGGCGGTAAGGATATCTTTTGGAGGACGGTCACTTCTGATGACTTTGAAACAGATGCAAGAAAAGCGTTGGCTGATGCACTGACTAAAAACTCCACCGGGGATGTTGAGAAGTTGGTTAATAATTATGTCTCTAACTTGCGGAAGTTTCGTGCGTTTGTAAAGGAAAGTGAAACTGCCGTTTCCGAAAAAGATGGTCCCACAGCGCTCAAAGAGTTCCTGCTGGATATTGAATGCCTTGATTTACTTTCCGAATGGACCAGCAAATTCAACCTTTTTGATATTCTGAAAATATCCAGGGTCGAGATCCGGCATAGCAATATGCTCTCGTGGCTTCTGAATCCTAACGAAAATCACGGTCTGGGAGATAGTATTCTGCGAGGCTTCATCCAATATGTTGTTACTTCTTTTTCTGAAGACAATGATATTTTTGATACCTTGCTGATGGATTGTCACGATCTTACCGTTCAGCGTGAATGGCACAACATCGATGTGCTTGCCGTTTCTGTAAACGCAAAGTTCGTTTTGTGTATCGAGAATAAAATCGATTCGGGAGAACACGACAATCAATTGAACCGTTATAGAAAACAGGTCGAGGATGAATACCCTGGTTATAAGAAAATGTATATATATCTTTCTCCTGAGGGTGTAGAGGCCAGCGACCCAGATAACTGGTGTTCCATGAATTATGAAGATGTTCTCAGCATTATAGAGCGTTCCAGGAGAAGGGTGAATTTATTGCCGGAGGCTCAATTATTGATTGATAATTACATCGATACCGTTAGGAGGAATATTGTGGGAGACGAAAAACTGGTACGAATCTGTGCCGAGATATATGCCAAACATCAGAAGGCTTTGGACTTAATTTTTGAGAACAAGCCTGATCGTTCATCCGAACTCTCTGAAATCATTCACGCATGGGCTGCTGACATGATGGAGAAGGGAGAAATTGAATACGTGCCGGACAAAAGTGGGAAAAGCCATACCCGGTTTAAGACTAAAGTTATGTCTGCAATTCTACCGGACGCAGCCGAGGCAAAAAGTGGCTGGGGTACCAACAACTATTATTTCTACGAAATATGCAACATTGAAGGCCGAGAATTTTATATTCAGCTTGCGGTGAGTTCGAAGGAGATTCCTGATAATCTTCGTGCTGTATGTGATCGTATAAATAAGTGTTATCCATCTCGCCAGCAGAAGAAAAACTGGCAATGGCGTACCCACTTCACTTCCCGTCACTCCAAGACGGATGAAAAATTGTCTGAGAATGAAATCTTCAAGCAATTGGACAAGAAATTTGAAGAAGTACGAGACTTTGAATCGAAACTATCTGCTGCCCTAAGCAATGAATAAGCAAATATGACGGAACAAGAAAAGTAGCACGGATGTTGTTTGATTGGACATAGGCTCGAAAAGTTCTCCTATCCGGAGAAAAAAGTCATCACCGTACTTGAAGCAAAAATACTGAAAACCATTGACGATGACCTAAGTGCTTCACTTTGTATTTTAACGACTATATCAGCAATTTAACGCCCATGCAATATAACGAAATACACAAATAGGAGATTTTTTCTTTATCGGTCAACCTTTTTTTGAACCAAGCGACTATCGCGTGGTTCGCTTGGGGCAAAAAAAAACAGGTGGGGGCGGTTTTTACCGCCCCCCTTTTCGGAGTTCTTATGAAAAAGATTTTAATTTGCTTTATATTGCTTTTGCTTGTCGGCTGTTCCCCCGTCTCCACGCTTCCCGCAAAAACTCCCGTTCCGGGCGGAGAAAAGAAAGTGCAGAAAGTCCCCGCCGAAAGCGAAAAGAAAGACTCTCCCGACCCGAAAGACTTTTCGGACGTAAAACTACTTGAAGAAAAAAGCGGCAATTATAAGGCTGAGGAATATTCCGTCAGGCTTTACGGATATGATTTTTCGGCAGAAAGCAGTCGGCATCTTTCGTATATCTCGGTCGAAAACGGCGATTTTTCGCTTGAAAAAGTAATTTCACCCGACGACGGAAGTCTCGGCGACAGACTTCTCATATCCGACATAACGGGCGACGGAAACGACGAAATTATTGTTTCACAGTCCGTCGGTATGGGCGGAGGAGCGGGCAGTGCGACAGCGACGGTCTATCGGATAGCAAACGGCGGTCTGCAGGAGATATTCGGCAAAGAAGAGTGCGAGAAGTTTGCCGAAAACGGCATTTCAATTAAAGCCGACCGTTTTTGAAAACAGCGAAACGGGGCTTTCCGCGACTGTCGGTTTCAGGCTTTCCGAAGACGCTTATGTCGGCAGTTTCTGCGGTTTTGACATCGACGGACAAGGCTCTCTTACAGGAAAACAGGCAATCATTTCCGCCGAAGAGACAGGTTATATTTTCTCGGTATGGAAATATGATAAAGATTCACTCAAACTCTCGTCAATATATTATTCCGAAAAAGATTAGAGGTCAGCAAAGCTGACCTCATTTTTATTCTTCCGGTTTTCCGAAAAAGCCTCGGGCGAGAAGATACGCGCCCGCCAAAATAAGCAGTATCGGAATGAGTATCCACGATCCGCCGCCGAATGTAAAGAATACGGTCGGACGGTCTTTTCGTATCCGCTCTTTCCGGCAAGAGAAACAAGCCCCGAAATAAGCATACATATCCCGGCGACAAAGCAGATGACCATCAGAAAGCCCGAAACAACTTTCTGTTTCATCATTTATCTTCCCAGAATTTATATTCGCCCATATTTTCGTAAAGCGTTCTGTAACTTTCATACCGCGACCGCGAAATTCTGCCCTCTTCAAGCGCTTTTATCACGGCGCAGTCCTTTGTTTTTATATGGTTGCAGTCGGTAAAGCGGCAGTTTTCCGTAAATTCGGAAAATTCGGGGAAGAAGTCCGCAAGTTCGTTTCGGTTCTTTATTCCGAAAAACGAAAGTTCGAGATTGCCGAAACCGGGCGTATCCGCAATAAATCCGCCGTTCACGGAAAAGAATTCGACGTGTCTTGTCGTGTGTTTTCCGCGGCGGAGTTTTTTACTTACGTCGCCGACCGACGACTTGACTTCCGCGCCCGCGATTTTTGCCGCCATATTGAGAAGGCTTGATTTTCCGACGCCCGAAAAGCCCGCGAAAGCGGAAACAGCTCCTTTTATTTCGTCGAGCAACGCCTCTGCGCACTCTTCCCTGTCGGTCGAAGTGAAAATGACTTTATAAGGCGTTTTAGCGTAAATTTCCGAGACCTCGTCCCCTGTCGCGAGATCGTTTTTCGTGAAAACGAGAACGGGGGTTATCCCGAAACGCGCGGCAATGACCGTCATTTTGTCGATATATACAAAATCGGGAGCAGGGTCCTTTAAGGACGAAACGACAAAAAGTTTGTCGATATTTGCGACGGGCGGGCGGATAAGCAGGTTTTTCCGCGGAAAAATTTCGACAATCATTCCGTCGGAAACTTCGACAAAGTCGCCGACCGTCGGCACCGCTTTTTCCTTGCGAAAAGTTCCCTTTGCCTTGACTTCGACGGTCGTTTTTCCGTCAGAGACGGTGTAAAGCCCGCCGAGCCCCTTGATTATCGTACCTTTCATCAGCCCTTGCTCACAGTTATCGTTATTTCGGTGCCCGATTCGACTTCCGAAAGTTCCTCGATACTCTGGGAGATTACCGTACCTGCGGCGACGTCGGGATTTGCCTCTTCGACAACGATAACGACAAGTCCCTGCTTTTCAAGTTCGCGCTTGGCCGTCGCAAGGTTCTTGCCCTCTATATCGGGAACTTTTACTATCTTTTCGTCCGCGCTTTCAACGCTTATATATACTTTTACCGTACTTCCGGCGGCGACCGACATTCCGACTTCGGGAGACGTTTTTATTACGCAGCCCGTTTCGACGGTCGAATTGAATTCGGTCACGACCTCGGTCTTGAGGTCCGCCTGTTTGAGTTCAAGGAGCGCGATATCCTGTTTTTTATTATAGACGTTAGGCACCGAAACGGTCTTTGTTCCGAGACTCACGGTCACGGTTATCTGCTTGCCCGTCTCGTAGGTTCCGACGGTCGGATCCTGCGAAATTATATATCCCGCCTCGACCGCAGAATCGTACTGCGGATTTGCCTCGACTATTTTGAAATCGGCGTTGAGTTTTTGGTCGGCTTTAACTTCGTCGATAGACCGCCCGACAAGGGTCGGGACGTCGACAAGGGACGAATTGAAGCCCGAAACCACCGCATACATTCCCCAGAGACCGAGCAGGACAAGGATAAAAGCAAGGGATACGCCCGAAACGGAAGCGATAAGCCGGTTTTTAAGGAGCGTATTTTTTATGGCGAAAAGACCTCTTTTTTTCGCCGCCTTCTTCTTTGCCCCGTCTTTTATCGAGGGGATTATCTGCGTCGGACTTTTCGAAAGTTCGGCGGGGTCGGGATAGTTGAAAACATAAGGAAAAACGACATTGTTATCGTTTATGAAAGCGATGAGGTCCTTGCGCATTTCCTTTGCGGAGGAATAACGGTCGTCGGGGTCTTTCTGCATAGCCTTGAGAATTATCTGCTCAAGTCCGAGCGGAAGCGACGGACGGAGTTCGGTCGGCCTCACGGGAAGTTCCCTGACCTGCTTTAAGGCTACCGCAACGGCGCTGTCGCCGTCGAAAGGCAGTTTCCCCGTCAGCATTTCATAGAAGATTATACCGAGCGAATAAAGGTCGCTGCGGCAGTCTACGGGAAGTCCTTTAGCCTGTTCGGGGCTTATATAATGAACCGTTCCGATAGCCTTGTCGGTTATCGTCGCGGTATCGTAATTTACGAAACTTGCGATTCCGAAGTCGGTAACTTTGACAGTTCCGTCATCAAGCACCATGATATTCTGCGGTTTAACGTCGCGGTGAACTATTCCCTTGTCGTGCGCGTGTTTTAACGCTCCGAGAATCTGTCCTCCGTAGGAAATTGCCTCCGAAACGTTGAGAGGCGCTTTTTCGTCGATAATTTCTTTGAGAGTCTTTCCGTTTATCAGTTCCATAACTATATAGTTATATTCGCCGGTAAAGGAAACGTCGGTAACTTCGACGATATTTTTATTCGAGAGTATGCCTATCGCCTTTGACTCGTTCTGAAATTTCTTTCTGAACTTGAAATCTTTTGCGAATTCTTCTTTCAATATTTTGACGGCTACATATTTTTCCTCGGCTTCGTCCCATGCTTTATAGACGGTTGCCATTCCGCCTTCGCCGACTATCGACTCTATCTGATATCTGTCGTCGAGAAGCGTTCCCAAAAATTTGTCCATACGTGCCTCCTCAGTTTTCTTTTCCGTAAAGAACTACCGTAACGTTGTCTTTTCCGCCGACGCCGTTCGCAAGTTCTATGAGCTGATCGCAGCATTCCTCGCCGACGCCGTAAAGAGAAAGCGTTTCGGCAATGCTTTCGGCCGGTACATAAGTCGAAAGTCCGTCGCTGCAGATAAGGATAATATCGTCGGGCAAAAGGTCAAGGGTATCGACGTCGCCCTCCGTTTTTTCGGGGACTCCGACCGCCTTTGTTATCACGTTTTTGAGCGGGTGAACGACGGCTTCGTTTTCCTCTATCTCGCCCCTGTCCAGAAGTTCCTGAACGACCGAATGGTCCTTTGTCACCTGCGAAAGAACTCCGCTCCTGAAAAGGTAAAGACGGCTGTCTCCGACGTGGCAGACGGTCGCTTTATTTTCCCTGACCCAGAAAACGACTATCGTCGAACCCATACCCTTATATTCTTCGTTCTTTAACGACTGCGCAAAGACGACCCCGTTTGCTTTCGCGACGGCTTCTCTGAGCATCGGTTCGGCGTTTTCGGGAATTCCGAAATCGGAACAGTATTCCTCGATACAGTCGGCGGCGGCAAAGCAGGCGAGCTGACCCGCGACCTTTCCTCCGGCGTGCCCTCCCATTCCGTCGCACAAAACGGCGAAAGCGGTGTTTTCATCAAGACTCTTTACCGTGTAACTGTCCTGATTTGATGCCCTTACGAGTCCTATATCGGTTTTTCCGACAATTCTCATAACCCGTTTCCTTTCTCTTCTTCTTTTTTATGTCTTAACTGTCCGCAGGAAGCGTTTATTTCGCCTCCGAGAGTACGGCGGACCGTGGTGTTTATATTTTTTGCGCAAAGCCTTTTGCAGAACGCATCGACGGTATGTCTGTCGCTCGGCAGCAGCCCTCTTTCGCTTACGTAGTTTACGGGGATAAGGTTTACATGACAAAGCATTCCGTGAAGTAAAGCCGCAAGTTCGTCGGCGCACGCGGGACTGTCGTTTACCCCCTTTATAAGGGTATATTCAAAGGAAATCCGCCTGCCGGTAAGAGAAATATAATATCTGCATGCCGAAATAAGTTCCGCAACCTTGTATTTATGATTTACGGGCATTATCCTGTCGCGGATAGCGTCGTTCGGAGCGTGGAGAGAAACAGACAGCGTTATCTGAAAATCCTTTTCGGCAAGTTCCTTTATTTTATCGACAAGCCCGCAGGTCGAAACGGAAATATGCCGCTGCCCGATATTCATTCCCGCAGGGTTGTTGACGTTTTCGAGAAAACGCACAAGATTATCAAAGTTGTCGAGAGGTTCGCCGACGCCCATGATAACTATATTCGAAACTTTGTCGTTTTTATTGACGAACGCGACCTGCATGAGCATTTCGCCCGCGGTAAGGTCTCTTACTTTGCCTTTTAAGGTGCTTGCGCAGAATTTACAGCCCATTCTGCACCCGACCTGGGAAGAGATGCAGACGGAATTTCCGTGTTTGTAACGCATCAGGACGGTTTCGATATAGTTGCCGTCCGACAGTCTGAAAAGATATTTCACCGTTCCGTCGCTGTCGCAGAGTTTTTCGGAGACCTCGACCGAAGAAAACGCGTAAGGACGCAGTTTTTCTTTAAGATTTTTGCCGATGTCGGTCATTCCGTCGAGGTTTTTACCCGCGGCGAAATTCGAAAAAAGCTGTTTTGCCCTGTAAGACGGTTCTCCGAGTTCTTTTATGAAATCGGTCAGTTCTTCGAGGGTGAGCGACGCAAGATCGACTGCCAAAAAATTACCTTCTTTCGGTTAGTTGCAGACGAGACCTTTTTTATCGCGAAGTCCGCGCAAAAACGACTCGTCGTCCATTCTTCTTTTGCCTTCGGGAGCAATTTCGCAAAGTCTTATTGCCCCGTCGGAGGTTTTTACTATGAGTTTGTCTTCCGAAACGACGTCTCCGGGTCTTCCCGGAAAATCGCCGTTTTCCCTTGTCGCCCCGTAAACCTTGACAATGCTTCCCGAAATAGTGGTAAACGCCGTCGGAACGGGGGAAAACGCTCTTATCTTATTGTAAATTTCTTCGGTAGTCGCCGAGAAGTCAAGTTTCCGCATTTCCTTGTCTATAAGGGAGGCGTAGCAGCTTTCGCCCGTCTGTTTTTCGGGCTTTATCTCCCCTTTTTCAAGACCCGAAAGAGTCTTTACAAGGTTTTCCGCGCCCGCCGCCGCCATTTTATCGTGAAGCGTTTCGAAATTGTCGCCGTCCGCTATTTCAACTTCCGTTTTTAAGAGCATATCGCCCGTATCAAGTCCCTCGTCCATAAGCATGGAGGTTATCCCCGTCACCTTTTCGCCGTTTAGTAAAGCGAACTGAATGGGCGCCGCCCCTCTGTATTTCGGCAGGAGAGAACCGTGGATATTCACACAGCCGTATTTCGGGAAATCAAGCACGTATTTCGGCAATATTTTTCCGTAAGCGACGACGACGATACAGTCGGGTCGCGTTTTTTCAAGGAACGGCAGAAGTTCGCCGTTCTTTATTTTTTCGGGAGTTTCGACCTCTATATTTTTTTCGACGGCAAGTTTTTTTACCGCGGTCGGTATAAGTTTGCTGCTTCTTTTATGCGGCTTGTCGGGCTGGGAAACAACGCCGACGACCTCGTTATCCGACTCCAGAAGTCTTTCAAGGCAGACAGCCGCAAAGTCGGGAGATCCCATAAAAACTACTCTCATTCCGTCTCAAGCTCGCTCTCGTCTATATATTCGGTGACGTGTTCTCTGAAAAGGATACCGTTCAGGTGGTCTATTTCGTGGCAGAAGCAGACCGCGGTCCTGCCCTCTCTCGTAAGTTCGAAAAAGTTGCCCTTGATATCCTGCGCCTTAACGGTGACTTTCGCGGGTCTAACCGTTCTTCCCCATACTCCCGGGATCGAAAGACAGCCTTCGATATATTCCTGCGTTCCCTCGGTCTTTATTATTTTGGGGTTTACCAAAATAAGCACCGTTTCATCGTCGTCGTCAAGGACCGCGACAACGCGGCGGACGACTCCCACCTGAGGAGCGGCAAGTCCCGCGCCGCTCGCGTCGATAAGCGTATCGGTAAGGTCTTCCGCCAGAATCTCAAGTTTCTTATCGAATTTTTCGACGGGTCGGCAAACTTTCGAGAGGGATTCGTACCCCTCTTTTACTATTCTTCTGAGTCCCATAAAATCACCTATAAAATCGTCAGCGGGTTCATATCGACGGCAACGCCGACGCCTTTGTTTTCTTTATTTTTGATAAAACCGTCGTAGACTTCCGAAACAAGCGCACGCGTTTTTTTATCGTCGCGGCATTTTATAAGTATCCTCACCCGACTTTTTCCGTCGACAAGAGGAACGGCTGTCGCCCGCGGTTTTATTATACTCATTTTTATTGCGGAATTTTCTTCTTTTTCAAGAAGAGACGCGGTATTTTCAATAAATCTGTCCGCCGCCGCGAAAGCGTTTTCTTCTCCCGGGGCTGTAAAGACGACCTGACAGATATCGCAGAAAGGCGGATATAAAAGCGTTTTTCGGAGTTTTATCTGATCTTCGTAAAAGCCCGTATAGTCCTGCCCGTAAGCAAATTTCAAAACTTCGTGAGCGGGCGAATAGGTCTGAACGACCGCCCTGCCCTGCTTTTCGGCTCTTCCCGCTCTTCCCGTGACCTGCGTTATAAGGGAAAAAGTCCTTTCGTAGGCTCTGAAATCGGAGGAATACAGAAGTCCGTCCGCGTTTAAGACCCCGACAAGGGTAACGTTCGGGAAATCGAGCCCCTTCGTTATCATCTGGGTGCCGAGAAGCACGTCGTATTCGCCCGAACCGAATGCCGTTAAAATTTCGTCTCTGCCGTTTTTTCCCGAAATGCTGTCGGCGTCCATTCGCAGAAGTTTTATTTCGGGGAAAAGTTTCTTTATCTGTTCTTCGACTTTCTGAGTGCCTGTTCCGCTGTATCTTAAAGTTTCCGTTCCGCAGTCGCGGCAGGAAGTCGGCGCTTTTTCGGTATGGTTGCAGTAGTGGCAGTGCAAAAGTCCGTCGCTTGCGTGGAAATTCAGCGCGATCCCGCAGTTCGGACAGCGGTATACATATTTGCATTTCGGACACGCGATATACGAACTGTGTCCCCGCCTGTTCATAAATAAAATGGTCTGCTCGCCGCGGCGCAGATTTTCTTCCATCTCTTTTGCAAGCGTCCGGCTTATCGAAAGAGTGTTTCCCGCATACATCTCGTTTCCGAGGTCTACGGTTATTACTTTCGGCAGAGGCTGAAGATTATAGCGTTTTGTAAGGGAAGAAAAGCCGATAATTCCGTTCTGCGCCTTGTAAAAACTTTCAAAAGACGGAGTTGCGGAGGCAAGCAACAGAAGCGCTTTTTCGTTTGCCGCGCGGTATGCGGCAATTTCCCTCGCGTGGTATTTCGGGGTCATTTCCGACTTGTAGGTATGCTCCTGTTCCTCGTCGATTATTATGATACCGAGGTTTTTGACGGGAGCAAAGACCGCGGAACGTGTGCCGATAACGACCGTCGCCTCTCCCCTTTGAATTCTTTCCCATTCGTCGCTTTTTTCGCCTTTGGAAAGTCCGCTGTGCAGAAGTGCGACTTTCTTTCCGTAATAGGAGCAGAAACGGTTTACCACCTGAAAGGTAAGGGAAATTTCGGGAAGAAGAAGCAGGGCGCTTTTTCCGTCGGCAAGCACCTTGTCGATAAGAGAAAGGAAAACGTGTGTTTTTCCACTGCCCGTAACTCCGTAGAGAAGATGACATCTGCCGGTGCCGAGGTTCGCGGAAATTTCGTCAAACGCCTTCTGCTGTTCGGCGTTGAGCGCGTTTTTTTCGGGCGGCGTATTCATCGCGTTCAGAAGAGACAGGGGCGTCCTCATTCTCTGCCGCATCGAAATTTTTATAACGCCGTTTTTTTCGAGCGTCGAAATTACCGAACGGGAGACTGCGGTCTCGAAAACAAGTTCTTCAAGGCTTTTTTCGCCCGAACCGAGCGCGGAAACGACCTTTTTCTGTTTGTCGCTTTTGACTTTTTTTTCGTCAAAATTCTCCGCCAAAGCCGCGTATTTATCAAAGACCGGGGCGCTTCCCGTCCCCGAAAAAGACGGGGTCAGGAGCCTGAACGCGTCGAAAAGCGAACAGAAATAGCGGTTTTTTATATAGAGCGCAAGTTTTACGCCCCTTTCGCCGACAGAAAACGGATAAACCGAGGAAAGCGTTTTCACGCCCTCTTTTTCTCCGTCTTCGAAAACCGAAAGGACCACGCCGTCGCAGGTTTTGTCGCCTTTACCGAACGGAACTTTTACAAGACTTCCGACTTCGGCAAAAGCGTTTTCCGGGACTTCGTAGGTATACGGTTTATCGGCGATATAAACGGTCTTTACCGCGACAGTGACGAATTTTTTCATGGTTTAAGTTAAATGTTTTCCTCTTCGTAAGGAAGTTCTCTGAAACTGCATTTACCGTCGGCAAAGGATTTTACCGCAAGAGTTATCGGCTTTCCGTCAAGGGGTTCGCCGCTTTTTTCCGCTTCTTCCGCAATCTCTCTTGCTTTCTGGGCAACAGCTATAACAAGGGAATATCTGCATTTATTGTCGCCTTTTACCAATTCGCCGACGCTGGGGTATAACATCATAATAATTATCTCCTTATATATAAATTTATTTGTAATGCTTTTTGATTATTTCGGAAAGATCTCCGACGGCTTTGTCAAAATCGTCGTTGACGACGACGTATTTATATTCTTTTGCCGCTTCGAGTTCTCTTGCCGCTTCTCCGAGGCGTTTTGTGAGTTGTTCCTCGCTCTCCGTTCCCCGTCCGCGTATCCTGCGTTCGAGTTCCTCTTTCGAGGGGGGAGAAATGAAAACGGTCACGGCGTCGGGGAATTTCTTTATGACCTGTCTCATTCCGTTGACGTCTATTTCAAGAATTACGAGTTTCCCGTCGGCAAGAGCCTTTTTCACCGGTTCGACGGGAGTTCCGTAGCAGGTCCCGCAGAAGATATTATGCTCTAAAAGTCCGTCGTTTTTAAGTATATCGTCGAACTTTTCGCGGGTTATGTAGTGATAGTTCACGCCGTCCTTTTCGCCGGGTCTCGCGTCTCTTGTCGTAACCGATACCGAAAAGAAAAGGTCGTCGGGGGAATATTTCTTTAAGACCTCGGCAAGGACCGTGCCTTTTCCGACGCCCGACGGCCCCGACAGGACAAGCAAAGCGCCTTTATTCACCGTCTTCGTCCTCCAGGATATCGTCCTCGTCGTCCTCTCTGTTGCTGCGTATTCTGTTCGCTATTGTTTCCGCCTGGACCGCCGAAAGGATTATATGGTCGCTGTCGGTTATTATAACGGCTCTCGTCCGTCTTCCGTAAGTCGCGTCGATAAGGGTTCCCTTGTCGCGCGCGTCCTGAATTATCCTCTTTATCGGGGAAGAATCGGGGCTTACGACGGCGACAAGTCTTGCGGCGACGACGACGTTTCCGAAGCCTATGCTTATAAGTTTCATATTATTACCTCTATTCGATATTCTGTATCTGTTCGCGTATCTTTTCTATGCAGTTTTTGACTTCGATAACGTGAAGAGTCACGTCCATATCGCCTATCTTTGAAGAAACGGTGTTGGTCTCCCTGTTCATTTCCTGAATTATGAAATCGACCTTTTTACCGACCGGTTCCGCTTCTTTTTTCATCATTGCGCCGGAAAGAATATTGCGCAGGTTCTGCGTGTGAGACGCAAGCCTTACGAGTTCTTCGTCGATCGCGGTCTTGTCCGCCATAACGGCGACTTCGGTCAGAACGCGCTGCTCGTCAGGATGTCTGTCGCCGAGCAGTTCGGAAATTCTCGCCTCGAGTTTTTCTTTGTACTCAGCCATGAGTTCTCCCGAACGGCTTTCGATATACTTTACGTGTTCTTCGATCTCTCCGCACTTTTCGACGATGTCGTTCACAAGGAAAACGCCTTCCCTTTCTCTTTGGGCAAAGAACGCGGTCAATGCTTCGTCCACGGTTTCCTTTACCGCCGCCCAGAGTTCGTCGGTATCGGGGTCTTCCCTGTCTCTTTGAAGAACGTCCGGAAAGCGGAGAACGGAAGTTGCGGTAAGGTCGTCGGCAAGCCCGTATTTTTCAGACGCCGCCCTCAGAGCCTTAATGTATTCCGCAAGCAGCGCGTCGTCCGTTTTAAGCGCCGGCGCGGGCGCGTTTTCGGTCCTGTCGATATTGACCGAGACCTCGATCTTGCCGCGGTGAATATTTTTCTGCAGATAGCCGCGGAGAATATCCTCGATCTGCATATAGGAACGCGGAATTCTTATAAACGTTTCGCAATACCGATGATTTACGGACTTCAGTTCAACGGTAACGTCTCTGTCTCCGATTATTTTGCGGGCGCGTCCGTAGCCCGTCATACTTCTTATCATTCTGATCCTCCGAAGATAGGCGCTTTTGCGGCACCTACCCCATTTTATATACTTATACTATTATATTATACTGTTTTATTGACATCCTGTCAAGGCGCAAAGCCAAACTATAAAAGACGCAACTGTAAAATTTGTGTGAACTCAGAAAAACCGCTTGACAAGCCCCGAAAAGCATGATATAATATTCAAGCAAATTCCGATACGCAAGAGTGGCGGAACCGGCAGACGCGCACGTTTGAGGGGCGTGTGATTAATTTCGTGGGAGTTCAAGTCTCCTCTCTTGCACCAAAAAAAGACAGCCTTTGGGCTGTCTTTTTTTATCCGATTAGGGTCCCGCGCAAGCGGGCATGTAATCGCCGCCTTTATCAATTAAACAACATAAAAAAGGGACACAGAGTGCCCCTTTTTTTCATTTTCTCGGAATACAATCGATTATAAGTCCCGAAACGAAATCTTCTGATTCTTTGCAGCCGCCTTTTATCCACCTTGCGACTATTGCGGAAATGCCGTTTAGATAAAAAGCCATGATATATTCCCTTTTTTCTTCCGGGACGGAAAAACGGGCAAGAATCGGGTCGAAAACATGCCTGAACATCGCGTTATACGAACCCTCGGCAAGAAACGCCGACGGTCTTTTCATCACCGCCCCGTAAAGCCTCCTGTTTTCCTTTACATAGGTAAGATACGGCAGAAGATACTGCGGAGTTATCAGCATAAGTTCGTTTTCGGGGCAGTCATGAAGTTTTTGAATAAAAGCACCGCTTTCGATATCGAAATACGAAAGAAAATTTCCGTGCATATACTTCACCGTCTCGTCAAGCAAATCGGCGACGGTCTCGTAATGCAGATAAAAGGTCGAACGGTGAACGCCCGCGGCGGCACATATTTCTTTGACCGTTATATATTCGAAACCCTTTTTCTCGATAAGAGAAAGGAACGCTTCGTCCATACGGACGGCAGTATTGAAATATTTGCTTTCGGATTTATTCATGTTTTTCTCCTTTCGCCGACATAATAACGGAAAGAACGATAACCGCGAGCCACACGCCCGCGCCCGTAAGCCCGTTCATCAGTCTGCGGTAGTCTTCCGCACTTTCCGAAAAACGGGAAATTAAAGCGTTTTGAAGCCCCAAAACCGACATCAGAGCAGAGACTATATTTAAGTCTTTTGCGGTCGACAGTATCGGGCTTCCGACCTTTTTATTTTTGACGGCTCCTATAAAAGCGACGGTCGCCATATAAAAAGTATAGGTCGCCGCGGCGTATATAAGATTTCCGGAATAGGGAGAATACGCGTCGCCGGTAACGATAAAGAACATAACGCGCCCATCGGAAGATTAAGCAGGAGCAGAAATTTTGCGGTCTGCCGGCGGCATTTCATTTCATATTCGTATCCGCCGTTTTTCCGCCACGCAAAAATAAGCCGAAGCCGCATTAAGCCGAGACAAAGATAGTAAACCGCATAAACGGCGAAAAGCGGCGACCCGAAAAGAGCCCCCGATATCGCCTTGAAGAGAGCGAAGAAAAAGCACGCCGCACATCCCGGGTAAACCCCGAAAAACATATCTTCGCGGAACCTGTTTTTTAAGAAAACAAGCTGTTTTTTCATTCTTCGGTTTCACTTATTTCTTTGGCAAGCTGCATTATTTCAAAAGCGTATTTTTTCTTTCCGTTTTCGAGAATTTTATTGAATATAGGATAGTTTACGCTTACGCCCGCAAGACCTATAATTCCGACGACTATTCCCATTACAAAGTCCGCCGTGCTTCCGTTTCCGATAACGTTCATTGCAAGGCACATTCCCGTTCCGAAAACGAGGGCAAAGACCGTTCCGAAAGAATAGGCGAAGATGTGAGCCGGAAGTTTCGCCTTGGCGTCAAGCTTTTTTAAGGCAACGACCTTCGAATCGTTTTTCGGCGAATATTCGTTCGCAAGATTTTCCGCATAAATTTTATCCGTGTTCATTTTTGTTTCCTCCTTTTTGCAGACAGCGAAACTTTTATCTGTCTGACTGTACTTGTATTATACAAAACGAAGAAACGAAATTGAAGAACACGAAACGCAATTTGTGTCGAAATAAAAAAGGAGCCTTTCGGCTCCCTTTTTTTCTGATTTTTTTAATAAACGCTCTTTATGACGTCGTCTTTTTTGACGGTTTCATAGCCTTTTTTGAGTTCCGCGTATTTTTCGTTATATTTGGTTCCCTTGACCTGACTTTCGGCAGCATAGTGCCAGAAAACGTCTCCGTCGCTTACATAGTAAAGGATATAAGTTCCCTTGCTGTCGGAGGTCGTATCTTCGACGACTGCCGAGTCTCCCGCTTTTCTGCCGTCGGTAAAGATCCAGTCGTTAACAGCGTCGGCAGTGTATCCCTTGGTTATGTTTTCGACAAGACCGCCGTTGGAGGATGCCGAGTTGTATTCTTTCACAAGCGCTTCAAGATCGGCTTCGGTCTTTCCGGAAGCGTTCCACTTATCGGTAGCCGCTTTGATGGTGTCGGCGGCGGTATCTCCCGAAGACGAAAGGAAGAGCACGCGAACGTTTGCGAGTTTATAATCCTTGAGCGCGCATTTCACATAGAAGTAAACGGTGTAATTCGAGGAAGAAGAATTATCTATAACGGTGGTGTCGCCGGTTTTTCTTCCGTCAGCCATAAACCATGTCGAAGCGTCTCCCGGAAGAGTAGAGACGGTGGAGCCCGAAGTGAGCGAATAGTCGGTAGTTCCCGCCTTTTCGTATTCCGCTTTCTTCTCGTCGGTCAGAAGATCCCACGCAAGAGTCTTGAAGGTCGCCTCGTCAACAGCCTTTGCCGCGAATTCGTCGGCTTTCTTTTTGGCTTCGGTCTTGGACGCTTCGTCTTTTGCGGTGTAAGTAAAGGTCACGGAGCGGTAGTCTACCGAGTAATAAGTCGATTTATTATCGTTGAAATACTTTGTTATCTCGTCTTCGGACGCTTCTATCCCGTCGGAAATTTTGTTTCCGTACTGGGTCGCGATGAGGGATTTTTCAAAGAAAGTCTTGAATCTGTCCCAGGTAATGCCCTTGCCGTATGCCGCAGAGAGATAGGTATCGAGATTTACCTTGCTTGTTTTTGCGTAAGCCTCGAATGCGGTCTTATACTGATCGAGAGTAGTCTGTATTTCTTCGTTATCGGGAGTAAAGCCCGCTTTTATGCTTTCCGAATAGAGAACGTAAGTCTGCTCGATCTTCGAGACGGCGCTCTCCGCAAAATATTCTGCCCATGTTTTCGAAGAATCGAAAGAACAGGTCTGGGACGAAAGAGACTTCGTCTTGTCTATTCCGAGATAGGAAAGAAGTCCCGACTGTTCGTAGGTATTGATGAAATAATTGACCTGCGTGTTGTAATAATATGAAAATTCCGCTTTGGAGACTTTGGTTTCCCCTACCGTAAGAGCGACCGTTCCGTTTATCGCGGCGTCGGAATTTCTCCAGATAGCCCATCCGAACGCGCCGACTACGATAAGAGCGGCAACGATAACGGTAATGAGAACGGAGATATGCATTTTCTCTTTTTTTGCTGTTGTGTTACTCATTTGTGTTTCACCTTTCTTCGGACAAGCCGAACAGTTATACCCGTATATTTTACAATAAAAACACAGTTTTGTCAATAGCAAAAGCGGCAGAGATATAAAAACGGAGCAACATATTTTTCAAAAACTATTGCAAACGGCGATAAAATATGTTAATATAGAATATATCGGTATATAAGGAGGAATATTTATGCCCGCCGCCTTTAATGACGATGAGATGAAAATACTCGTTCTGTTCGCGCTTAATTGCGCAGGCGGATTTTCGGAAACGGAGACCCTCTGCAACATAGTCGCCGCAGCGGACGTGAATTATATCGACACAAAAACGGCCATTGCGAAACTTATCGAACTCGGACTCGTAACGGACTACAACGACGAGGGAGAGAAATTCGCCGTAATAAACGACGACGGCAGAAAGGTCGTCGCGGAACTCAAAACGAAGATCCCGATAACGACAAGGGAAAAAGTCGCCGCGGAAGCCGCCGTGACGGTCGCAAAGATACGCAAAGGAATATGTGTTACCGCCGAGGTTTCCGAGCCGGGGGAAAACGGTTTCTGCACCGTGACCCTCGACCTTCTCGACGACGACGGGACGAGGCTTATGAAACTCGAACTTCTCGCTCCCACCCCGATGCAGGGCGATATGATGGCGAAAAAATTCAGGGAAAACCCGAGTACAATTTACGAAAACGTGATAACGTCACTGTCGTAAAACGAAAGGAAAATATAAATGCCGAACGATTCACTTTTCAGAAAAACGCCGTTCAACGGATATAACCGCGACGACGTAACCGAATATATCCTGGAGCAGGACGAAAGGATATCCGACTTAAAGCACGCGCTTGAGAAACGGAACGCGGAATACGAAGAACTGAAAAAGCAGGCGGAAGAAAAGCCCGCAAACGAAGACAGGCTCCGCCAGGAGATCGACAACCGCGACGGAATGATAACGGTTCTCGACGATATGAACCGGAACGAACTCAACGCCCGCGACGAAAAAATAACGGAACTTGAAAAAAAACTTTCGGACGCCTTAAAAGAAAACGAAGAAGATCTTTTCGCCTCTCAAAAGGAAAACGAAGCGAAACTTTTCGAAATGCAGAAAGAACTTGACGCAGTCCGCGCCCTGCTTTCGGAAAAGGACGAAGAAATCGAAAAACTGAAGAGCGAAAGCGAAAAAGCGAAAACCGAAAGCGAGGAAATTCTCAAAGCCGCCAAAATAAAAAGCGACTATATGGTCAAGAACGCCGAATTTTTTGCGTTCTCGACAAGAGAAAAACTTCTTTCGGCAAAGAAAACGATAGACGCGGCGCTTTCCGATATTGATACATCCATCTCAACGACAAAAGAAGAAACCGAGGGCTGAAAATGAAGAAAAAAAGAATAACCGCGGCAATTATTTGCGTGGTGCTGGCAGCGTCGCTGCTCATCTCGCTTGTCGCGTCGATACTTTACACGGTAAATATGTAACTGACGCAAAAACGCTCTTCCCGATGCGGGAAGAGCGTTTCTTTTTTAATTTTAATTATGCGGCTATCTCAAAGATATTGAGAAGAAAAACTATGACCATGAAGATTATGGAAATAATAACGGTAAGTCTCTTCATAAGTTCTTCGCGGGTCGCGCGTTTGTTCTTCGAATAGAAGTTCGAACTTCCGCCGGTTATCGCGCCGGACATCGAAGCGTCTCTGCCTGCCTGGAACAGGATTATAAGAACCAAAGCAACCGCACAAACCAAAAGCATTATTGAAAATACTATCGTAAGCGTACTCATTTTTGTCCCTCCGTACAGAATTTTTGTCTCCCGATAATATCGGATAAAAGCATAAACATTCGTTACACTTTGACAGTATACCATTTTTTGTCCGTTTTTGCAATACCCGACGGGACATAGTTCATAATTTCGTCATATTTGGTCTTTCCGGCGGAGAGTGATTTCCGTTATCTCCGGAGGGATAAGCCGCCACGGAATACGCTTGAAATTGCCTATTCCGCGACCGACGACAAGCACGCCGCCGTTTTTTTCGTAGGTATTCTTATAATACTTCGGCAAAAGATATTGCCGCTGAAGTCTTGCAAAAAGCGGTTTTCCATCGGCAGGGGCAAAAACTCCTCCGACAAACGGCAGTTCGACAACTCCGCCGTGGATATGTCCCGAGATCATGAGGTCGGGCGGGTTTTCGAAATCGTCAAAGACAAACGGCGAATGGTACAAAAAGACCGAAAAACGGTTCTTGTCGAAATCGAACATATCTTTTTTATATTCGAAATATCCGCAGCCGTAAAGGTCGATTTTCGCGTTTCCGATGCAAAGAGAGGTTTTGCCGTGCAGATTTTCAGCCCTCTTTTCAAGTTCCGCAAGATAGTTTTTGTAATCGGGGTATTTTTTCAGTCTCGCGTCGTGGTTTCCGTCGACGTAATAAAGCGGCGCGATCTTTTTGAGGTCGTCGAGAAGCGAAAAAAACTTTTTATCCTTTTTTCTTATTTCGTGCATATCCCCGCCGAGGAAAATGAAGTCGGGCTTTATTTCCGCGGTCTTTTCAAGCAGTTTTTTCTTTGAATATCCGGAAAGTTTCGCGTCGTGCAGGTCGGAAAGCAGGGCTATCTTTACGCCGTCGAATTCTTTCGGGATTTTCGGGCTCGAAACAGGTATTTTTTTAATTTTGACCGTGTTTGTGGCAACGGTGATATATGCGGCAATAATTGCCGCGATTATCAGAACAACGGTAAGAAATATCTCCATACGTTTCTCCTTTTGTCGTATTGTACCACTATTTTATGGCAGAAAATCAAAATAATTTCGCCTAATGACAAAAACTCTCTTTACAAGGCGGTTGAAATAGTGTATAATAAATATATATTATATAAAGGACGTTACGATGATTTTCGAAGATATAATTTCGGGTTCGGCGAGGTTTGACGCGGCGACCGTCCTCACCGTCTTATTCATTCTTGCCGTCGGGCTGCTTTTCAGTATGCTTTCGGCGGCGATACAAAAACCGTTTCTGAAAAACGGACTGTCTTTTCCGAAGACCGTTTTTTCTCTTTATTCGCTCTTTTCGGTGATATCGCTCGCCTTTTTCGGAGCGGCACCCCTTAAGGCGGAGACTTCGGACAGGAAGAAAAAAGCGAAGATATCTCTTACGCTGTGGCTTGCTTTTGCCGCGGCGGGCGCTCTTTTTATCGCAATTCTCTTCCCGCTTACGAATTTGAGGATATTCCTCACCGCGGGCGCCCTGTTTATCGGGACGGCGACGGTAAACCTTCTGCCGCTGCCGGGATTTCTGCTCTTCGGTATGCTTTGCGGAATTCTTCCCGAAAAACTTTCCGGAAAACTTGAAAAAGCGGAAAAGTTTTCGCCCGTATTCATAGTTTTCGGGCTTTTGCTTTTCGCAAGAAGCGGCGCGGTCTCCGCAGCCGTAAATCTTCTTCTGTAAAGGAAATGCATTATGGTACTTCAGCTACTTCTCGATTCGGGCCTTGATATAAAAACCAAAATTTTGCGGCTTATATTCTGCTGTCTTGCGCTTATTCTGGCGCTTTCCATTCACGAAAGTTTTCACGCGATCGCGGCGCTGTGGATGGGCGACGACACCGCAAAAAGACAGGGCAGAATAACGCTCAACCCGTTCAAACACATGGACCCCGTCGGCACAGTGCTTCTGCTTCTTGTCGGCTTCGGCTGGGCAAGCCCCGTGCAGATATACCCCGCAAATTTCAGAAACAGAAAAGCGGGAACGATAGTGACCGCCCTTGCGGGACCTTTGTCGAATTTGCTTTTTGCGTTTATAAGCACTCTTATCTACTATACGCTTTACGGTGTTGCCATAGCAAATCAGACCGAGGTCGTAGCGACAATAGCGTATTTCTTCCTGATTTTCGCGGCTTACAATATCGGTCTTGCGGTCTTTAACCTTATTCCCATTCCGCCGCTTGACGGCTCCCGCGTTCTTGCGGAACTCCTTCCCCCGTCGGCAAGACTTAAATATTACGAACTCGAAAGATACTCTCAGATAATTTTCATTGCCCTTATCGTCATTCTGAGGACCTTTGATTTTCTTTCGGTCATCGAAGGCGGGATATGGTATCTGTTCAGTCTTGCAGGCATGCCTCTTCTGCGGCTTTTTATTTAGAGGTACGGCATGGCAATACAGTTCAGACTTGAAGTTTTCGAAGGGCCTCTCGACTTACTGCTTTCCCTTATCGAAAAAAACAAAATAGATATCTACGATATTGAAATACATCTGCTGACCGACCAGTATATGGAATATATCAAAGAGGCGCAGGCGCAGAATATGGAACTTACCGCGAACTTTATCGAAATGGCGTCAAGGCTGATGTATATAAAATCCTGTTCGCTTCTGCCGCGCGAAGAAGACGAAGAAGACCCGAAAGCGATGCTTGAAGAAATGCTTCAGCAGTATGTCAAATATAAGCAGACGGCGGCTTTCTTAAAAGGCAGATATATCGGGAACAGGCTGTTTTTCAGAGAAACGCCCCCCGCAGGACTGCCGGCGGCGTTCGATAAAGACCTGCTGCCGGAGGTTTCGGACCTGCAGGCGGCTTACGTTGCGGCTCTCGAGCGGAACGAAAGAAAACAGCCGATCCCCGTTTCGGCGTTCAAAAAACTTGTCGGGACGAAAGTAATTTCGGTAACAAGCCGTATCGTTTTCATCTTAAAAAAGATATTCCGCAGCGGAAAAATAAAATTCACGGGTCTTTTCTCCGCCGAAAGAAGCCGCAGCGAGATAGTCGCGACGTTTCTTGCGGTGCTGGAACTCATGCACACGGGAAGAATAGACGTCACAAGCGAAGACGTCAGGAATTCCGAAATAATTCTCAACAGAAAGAGGCCGTAAATGGACCTGTCAAACTACAACCTCGTTCCGGTTATCGAGGCGATTTTATTTGCTTCTCCGGAGGCCGTTACAATAGAAAAACTCTGCGTTTTTTCCGAAAGCAAGAAAAGCGAGGTTCTCGACGCTCTCGACCTTTTACGCGAAAAATACGACGCGGCGGATTCGGGGCTCACGCTCCAGCGTAAAGCCGACACCGTAACCGTTTCGACGAAAGAAAGCCTCGGAGAAATCGTTTCGAACTTCATGCAGAGCCGGAAAAGCCCCTATCTTTCGAACGCGGCGCTTGAAGTGCTTGCGATAACCGCCTACAATCAGCCGGTGACGAAAACATATATTTCGCAGATAAGAGGCGTTCCGTCGGGAGAACTTGTCGAAAACCTCGTAGAAAAGAAACTCATGCGCGAAAGAGGAAAACTCGATCTGCCGGGAAGACCGATGTCCTATTCGGTAACCGAAAAGTTCTTGACGATATTCAATATAGATAAGGTTGAAGATATCCCCTACCCCGAAGGGCTCAAAAGAAGAGGAGACCCCGACGAAAGACAGCAGACCATTGAAGACGCCGCAGAACAGGCGCCGGAGGAAACGACGTGAAAGTGCTTGCCGTCATAGGCTCGGTTTTCCTTTGGATTTTTATAGTTCTTCTCGCCCTTATCGCCCTGCTCTTTCTTCTTTCGCTCCCGAAAGCAAAGGTCAGACTTTCTTATGACGGAAAATTTTCGGCAGGAATAAAATACCTGTTTATATCAAAAACTCTTACCGACGGCGAAAAAAAGGAAAGACCCGAAAAGGCGGAGGAAACGGCAAAGCCGAAAGAGAAAAAGCCTATGCCGCGATTTTTGCGGAACATCAGAATTTCCGACTGGCTCGCCCTCGTAAAAATCCTTTTTACCGATTTCGTTTTCAAAATCAAAATAGAAAAATTCGATTTTGACGCAAAGATAGCGACCGACAACGCCGCCGACACCGCGCTTCTTTACGGAAGAATTTCCGCGGCGACATATCCGATAGTTTCGTTTCTTGCGGCAAAGGACGTCCTGAAAAAAGCAAACGTCAACATTCAATCCGACTTTCTTTCCGAAAAATCGGAATTCAGGGGAGAGGCTGTCGCCTCCGTCCGACTTATAACCCTTATTTATGCAGCGATCAAAGCAGGCGTTTATCTTATGACAAGAGACAGCCTGCCCGAAAATACAAAGAAACAAAAAAACTGAGAGGTGTAAAATATGTCTGAAAACACTCATCCCATACAGGGCGTTATGGAAACCGCCATGCATAATCTCAAAGAAATGGTCGACGTAAACACTATTGTCGGCGAACCGATAACAACCCCCGACGGAACGACCGTCATTCCCGTTTCGAAAGTCAATTTCGGCTTTACTTCGGGAGGCTCGGACTTCACGACAAAAGCTCATCAGTCCCCCAACAAGCCCGAAAATCTCTGCTTCGGCGGCGGTTCGGGCGCGGCGGTAACGATCCACCCGATAGCGTTTCTCGTAATTTCTCCCGAAAGAGGAATTTCGCTTCTTCCCGTCGATCAGAGTTCGATGTCGGCAGTCGATAAAATAGTAGATTCGATGCCCGACCTTATCGAAAGAGTAAAAGACCTCTTCCCGAAAAAGAAAAAAGCGGAAGAACCGACAGAAGAATAATCAAAAATTACAAACTCCCGAATGTCGGCTGAGGGCTGATAAGGAATTGTTCGGCTCTGCCCTCACTTCAATTTTCGAGTGCAAGAAATAAATATCCACCCACTATGAGGGTGGATATTTATTTTATTCATATCTTATATACCGACAACTTTTTCCCCATTTTTCTGCTGTTCTTTATAACAAACGCCGTTCCCCTTGATTTGCCGTCCCAAAAGGCAAAAATCTCATCTGAATACTCTATTATCTGCAAATTTCTTTTTAACGGGGCTGTTTTCCCGTATTTTTCATATTCGGGCAAAAATTCTTTTATCTTTATTCCGTTTTTCAAAGCATATTCCCTTGCCGAAAAATCAACGCCTACCGCCCCACCCGAAACAATTTCGGTCACATTTTTCGGAATATATTTATCCAAGTTCAAATTTCTGATACTCCGCGACCCGATAATTGCCAATTTCATATAATCACTCCTATAAATATTTGAGTAAATTATATCAAATATTATAAATATACGCAAGTGCGTATACGCACGGTCACATATTTTAATAATATTATTAAGAGGTGACCGTCATGATAAAAGAAGCGATCGTTTTGAGAATTCAGAATATCTGCAAAGAAAGAAATATTAAATTCAACGACCTTGCAGTAAGGTCGGGGGTCACACCGTCAACTGTATACAGCATGATGAATCCCGAAAGAAAAGATCTATCGGTCACGACGCTGAAAAAGATATGCGACGGTCTCGATATTTCTCTTCCCGACTTTTTCGACGACGATATTTTCAGAAATATAGAACAGGAAATAAAATAAACCGCAGGCTCGGAATTTTGTTTTGCACTCCAAGGCAAAACATGAACCGTGATATGACCGAATCCCGATAGGCTGGGCTCTTGCCGATATCATAGGCTTTGCGTATTATTTCAAAAATAAAAAGAAACTCCTGCCGCAAAATAATTCATAATATAAGGGGCTTGACAAAGTATTATGAATCTGTTATAATACAAATGTAAAAAGGCACCGTTAGTAAGCGGTCAGCCTTATGTTGGTTAATTTAATATATAACCGCCATATTGCCGTATGGCGGTTATCTCTTTATAGCTTTCAATATTTCCAAAACAATAAGTAAAATTATTATTAAGTAAATATATTCCATGCCATCACCTCCTTATCTTCTAAGGAAGTGCTAACCGCCTACCGTTTATCTCGGTGCCTTGAATTTATGTTACCACATTTGACAAAATATGTCAATATTTATAACTGTCCCAAAAGATAAAATAAACCGCAGAAAAAATTCTGCGGTTGTTTTCATATTATAATAAAATCTTTCGGAGCGGCGGTGATATCCTCGCAGCCGTCGCGTTTGACGACCGCGATATCTTCGATTCTCACGCCGAATTCGTTTTCGATATAAATTCCCGGCTCGACCGTTATAACGTTGTTTTCCTTTATCACGGCGTTTTCGTTCGGGGAATAGTTCGGACGTTCGTGGATATCAAGCCCGACGCTGTGGCCGAGGGAATGTCCGAAAAGAGAACCGTAGCCGCGGGAGGAAATAATATCCCTTGCGACGCGGTCGATTTCCGCTCCCGTCTTTCCCTCTCTGATAGTTTCGAGAGCCGCTTTCTGGGCTGAAAGCACGATATCGTAAATGTTTCTCTGTTTTTCGCTTGCTTCCGAAAGAAAAACGGTTCTCGTTATGTCGCTGCAATAGCCGTCGACCTTTGCTCCGTAGTCAAAAAGCAGCGCGTCGCCCTTTTTCGCTTTTCTTTCGGTCGGGACGGCGTGCGGGCAGGCGGAATTTTCGCCGAACGCGGCGATGATCGAAAAAGAAAGGTCGTCCGCGCCCTCGCATTTCATGAAATACTCAAGTTTCGCCGCCGCCTCTTTTTCGGTAAGGTCGGTCTTTCTTTCGGCAATGAGTTTACAGAGAAAATCAAAGCCTTTGTCGGCAATTATCTGCGCTTTTTTGATTTTCGCAATTTCACTTTCGGTCTTTATCTGCCGCAGCGACACCGTATAACCGTCGCCTTCGGGCATTATTTTCGCGGGGGAAACAGCGTCTTCGAGTTTTTTTGCCGAAGCGTAGGAAAGGCTGTTTTCCTCGATAAGAACGGTATTTATATTCTCTTTTTTTACAAGGTCGGCGACGATCTCATATCTGTTTTTATCAAGTTCGCGGACCTCAATACGCTTGTCAACGGCGTTTCTTGCGGCGATTATATACCTGAAATCGGTATAGAAGACCGCGGTATCTTTCGTTACGAAAAGAAAACCGTTCGACGAGGTAAAGCCGGTGTAATATCTGCGGTTTTCGGGTCTTTCGATATACGCCGCCGTCTTTTCGGGCAGCATTTTACGAAGTTTTTCTATCATTTTACGCCTCCGCAAAACTTTCGTAAGTTTTTTTCATTATAAGCGCGTCACGGTCCATAACGTCGGACGATTCGCAGATTATCGTCGGGCAAAGCCCTTTTTTATAAAGGAGTTCGGCAAGCGGCGTGAAATCGGGACCGAAAGTTTCGTCGTCAAAAGTCAGATGTCTCTTTTCGCCGCCCGCGGTATATTCTATTTTCGAGAAGTGACAGTGCATATATTTGAGCCTGTCAAATCCGAGTTTGTTTTCTATTTCGTCAAGGATATCTTCGTAATCCTCCGGGGTTTTTATACCGCCGAGAGTTCGCGCGTTGAGATGTCCGAAATCGACGCACGGCAAAAGCCTATCGTCGACAAGACACAGTTCCATGACCTCCGAAAGCGTTCCGAGCTGGTTGATTTTCCCCATTGTTTCGGGACAGATTATAATATCGGAAAGTCCCGCCGAGTCGAGAGCCGCGACCGCTTTTTTTATTGTGTCTTTTGCCAGCGCGAGGGCTTCTTCGCGGGAAATTTTAGCGCACGAACCGGAATGAACGACTATGCGCTGCGCTCCCATTTTCTTTGCCGCGGCGGCGGTCTGCAAAATGTAATCTACGCTCTTGTCTCTTTTTTCTTCTTCGATTGACGAAAGCGAGATATAGTAAGGGGAATGGACCGACGGGAAAACGCCGAATTTTTCACAGTTTGTTTTGAGTTCGGCGGCGATGGCGTCGGTTATCCGCACCCCGTTTCCGCACTGGTATTCGAAAGCGTTAAGTCCGAGTTTATGCAATATTTCGGGGGCGTCGGGACTTTTTTTGACGCCGAGACTTTTCATATTCGGCGAAACGCCGGCAGGTCCGAATTTTATCATTCCGCAATCTTCCTTTCCCTTTTTCTCTTAATTTTTATCCACAGCGTCGCCTTTTCGCCGATGGGGGTTACCTTATATGAAGTTATCCCGAAAAGATTGGCTCCCTTTATATCGGTAAAAAGCTGATCGCCGAGCATTGCCGTTTCTTCTTTTTTAAGGTCAAGGGCTGCGACCGCCTTTTTATAATTTCTTTCGGAAGGCTTTCCCGACATACAAAAAAACGGGACGTTTAATTTTTCGGCGAACGGTTTAACCCTTTTATAATAGTTATTCGAAACGAAACAAAGCAGAATTCCGGCGTTTTTAAGGTCTTTTGCCCATTTTTCGACCTCTTTTGTCGGCAGAGGGTAATTGTGCGTAACGAGGGTGTCGTCGATATCGCACAAAAGCCCTTTTATTCCGTTTTGCTTTAAGAATTCGGGGGTTATCTCCGAAAAATGCCCGAATTCGGCGGTTGGGGTCAGTAATTCTTTCTTATCCATATTATCTCCGTGTAAAAAAGGCTGTAACCTTGCAGTTACAGCCTTTGAGTTGGACTCTTATTTATATTTGCGTTTTCTTGCAGCTTCCGACTTCTTCTTTCTTCTGACCGAAGGTTTCTCATAATGCTCTCTTTTTCTTACTTCTGCGAGAACACCTGCTTTGGAACACTGTCTTTTGAAACGACGGAGTGCATTGTCCAGAGACTCATTTTCTTTCAATCTGATTTCTGCCATTCTTTGTCCCTCCCTCCATCGCCGTTCTTTTTAATATCCGTTTTTTGCGGAAAATCCAGCGATTTCATAAATTCGAAAAACCGTAAACTACCAGTTTTCTTTTTACATTATACACTATTTTGAATACGATGTCAAGAGGTTTTTCCTATTTTTTAAATTTGCGGTAAAAATTCGTGCAGAAGAGAGCCTTCGGGAATGACCGAAAGCGGCAGAGGGGTGACCGACGAAAGTAATTTGAGAAGTCTTTCGGCGGGGGCGTAATAAGGGCTGTCCTTTCCGACAGTCGCCAAAATTTTCTCCGCTTCGCTTTTCAGCACGCATATTTCGTACGGGTGAGTCGTATCAAGCATTTTATCGGCGGTCTTTCCGAGAGGACGGATATAGACGTCCTCGCACGCGGAAACGTCGTCCCACATTTCAAAAGTTCTTTCGGCGGGCGAAGCCCTGTGATAATAGTCCCTTACAAGCCGCCGCAAAAAGCGCAGTTCCCTGCGGTCTATTGAGCCGTCTTTGAGAAAATAACCCGAATGAGGACTTACATAAATGCTGTATGCCGCGTCCCCGAGACGGCCTCTCACCAGAGGGTTCAGAGCGTGAAGTCCCTCCACTATCATTATTTCCCCCTCTACGGGGTTCGCGCCGTCCCGACGTCTGCCCGTCGCAAAATCGTAAACGGGAAGAACGGATTTTCCGTTCAGGGCGAACTCGTTCATTTTTTCTTCAAGCAAAGAGATCTCTACCGACTCAATGACTTCGGCGTTTATTTTTCCGTCTATGACGGGCATTTCGGTTCTGTGTTTATAAAAATCGTCCATGGAAACGACGACGGCGCGTTTGCCGAGCGTTTCGAAAGCCGCGGCAAGTTTTATCGCGGAAGTCGTTTTTCCCGATGCCGAAGGACCGGAAACCAGAATGATCTTCTTTTCAAAAGCAGCGAAAAGCGTTTCGGCAAGTCTCGCGGAATACATTTTTTCGCTGTATTCGACAAACGCCTCCGGGCAACTTTCGGCAGCGAAATCAACCGTTGAGATAAGGTATTGATTTTTACTGTTTTTTAAGAACATCGGTTCTCTCCTTAATATAGTTGTAGGCGAATTTAGTATTTCCGTGTCTTTCGGCTTTATGGGTCGCGGGGTCTATTTTTTTCGTTACCGCGCCCGCGCCGACTCCGTAAATATCCTGAACGTCGTCCATCATATAGATATTGTAAAAACATTCTTTCCCCGTTTTTGCAAAACCTATATTTTCATTGTTGCCGACGGTGTTTTTCTGTTTGTATAAATAGTAAGGGAAATACCCCTCTTCCCGTCTTTTCTTATCGATATAAGAAAGCAGCGCCGAAACGTCGGTCTTTTCCGACGCAATCGTTACGTCCGGAACGTTTTCCTCCGCGCCGAAGTCCGCCGAACGCTTGAGATAAAGGGTATGAACGGTAACGTTGTCGGGGGAAAGCGAAAAAATCTTATCGACCGTATCGGAAAAACTTTCGGAGGTATCTCCGGGAAGCCCTGCGATAAGGTCGGTGTTTATTATAAACGGATATTTTTCGGCAAGACTGTACGCCCTGAAAAAATCTTCGGCGGTGTGTCTCCTGCCGATTTTTTCAAGCACCGCATTGTTTAACGTCTGAGGGTTTATGCTTATTCTGCCGACGCCGTGAGCCGAAAGGATTTTGAGTTTTTCGTCGGTCACGGTATCGGGTCTGCCCGCTTCGAAAGTAAATTCCTTAATATCAAAAGGTTTCAGAAATTCCTTTTCTATTGCCGAAAGCAGAGTTTCGGTAAGCGTTTCGTCAAGAACCGACGGCGTGCCTCCGCCGACGTAAACCGTCGTGGGATTTTTCCCGTCGGAAATTATCTTTTCTCTTACCTCCGCCATTTCTTTACATAAAAGCGAGACGTATTCGGGCAGAAGTTTTCTTTCCTTTTCGGTCGCCGAGGAAACAAAGGAGCAGTAATGACATCTGCTCGGGCAGAACGGCACCGAAATATAGACGGAAACGTCGTTCGGGCGGTTTGCGTCGAGCGCGCGGCGGCGACCGTCGAGCGTTTCTCTGCAAAGGCGCGTTTTTTCTTCGGAAACAAGATATCTTTCGCGGAAGACCTCTTCGGTTTTATCCCCGTAAACAGCTTCCGTCTTTTCGTAGAGCAGCGCGGGACGGATACCCGTGATTATTCCCCACGGAGACGATTTGCCCGTAACTTTACATAATACGCCGTAAACCGCCGTTTTGACAGCGGTTCGGAAAAAATCGTATTCTTTTTCGAAAGGATAAACTTCGGAAAGAGAAGTTTTCCCGTCGGCAAATTTAACGTAAACGCCGTCTTTTTCGGCTCTTACTTCGAGAATTTTGCCGTCCTCCGCCGAAAAGGAGACCCGCGGAAAGAAAAGCAGACATACGCACTGGACGTCGTATAAAAGAGGTACGTTTTCGAGTATGATCTTCATCTTAAAACCAAAGTTTTTTCTCGTTGCCGACGGTCGTCGGGAAAGCGTGTCCGGGGTAAATTATGACGTCGTCGGGAAGTATTGAAAGCACCTTTCTTATCGAATTTTCGATATCTTCGGCGCTTGAAAGCGGGAAATCGGTCCTGCCGCGGGTGCCCCTGAAAATCGTGTCTCCCGAAAAAAGGACTTTTTCCTTTTCAAAATAGAACATACAGCCGCCCGGGGTGTGTCCGGGAGTATGGATAACTTCGAACTTCGAATCCCCGACAGAGTAAACGTCGCCGTCGTTTATCCAACGGTCAACCGTGTATTCCCGTCTTTCGAGAACGTCCGGAACTCCTCCCGGAGAACTCAAATCAAAATCGGCAAGAAAAGGTTCATCGGCGCGGTGCATATAAATTTCCGAGCCGTCCTCCCTTTTGAAATCGTCCATGAAATAGGTGTGGTCAAGGTGTCCGTGAGTGAGAAAGATGCGGTTTACCCGCCTTCCGTCAAGTCTTTTTCTTATTTTCGAAATTTCGCAGCCTGGGTCGATAAGGACGGTGTCGTCCCCCGCAATAAGGACGTAGGTGTTCGTCTGCAAAAGTCCTCCGGCGGCTCTTCTAATTTCCATGTTTCAAGTCCTCGCTGTCAATAACTATCGTTACGGGTCCGTCGTTTTCGGCAAGTATCTGCATCTCCGCGCCGAAAACGCCCGTTTTTATCGGTTTTTCGCATTTGAGATTTTCTATAAAACTCTCATAGAGAGGGATTGCCTTTTCGGGACGCGCGGCGGAAATGAAGGAGGGGCGTTTTCCCTTTTTGCAGTCGGCGTAAAGCGTAAAATTCGAAACGACAAGAATTTCTCCGCCGATATCGTCGACAGACAGGTTCGTTTTCCCGTTTTCGTCTTCAAAAAGGCGAAGTCCCGAACATTTAGACGAAAGCAGCCGCATATCCTCTTCGGTATCGGTATCTTTGACGCCGAGCAGAATGAAAAGTCCGCGGTTTATGCCGCAAACGCCCTTTTTATCGGCGGTCAGTATCGCCTTTTTTACTCTCTGGATAACTGCTTTCATATATTTCCTTTCAGCGTCTTACCGACGCCACTCCGTTAAGTTTTTCGATCTTTCTCGCTATCGTTTCAAGGTGCGACAGGCTGTGGACCTGAATGGAAAGCGATATAAACAGGTTTCCGTCGTCCAATACTTTCGTATTCATCGAAAGAAGAGATATCCTCGACGAAGAAAGCACCGCCGTTATCTCCGAAAGTATTCCGAGGTTCGGAGAAGAGGTCTCGACCGTCAGAGTCGCGGTGAAATATTCGTCCGATTCCTGATCCCACGAAACTTTTATCATTCGCGACGGGTCGGCGGAGGCTATCTGCCTGCAGTCGGCGCGGTGAACGGAAACGCCGTAGCCGCGCGTTACAAAACCGACGATATCGTCGCCCGGAAGAGGCACGCAGCATCTCGCAAGCCTTACAAGACAGTTGTCTATTCCTTCGACGACTATTCCGTTTACCGACTTCTGTTTTTTCGGGGCGATGACTTTCGGGGTCGCCGCCTGTTTGAGTTTGATATAGTCGTTTTTTATCTTCGGCAGTATTTTCGAAATAACGATACCGCCGTAGCCTATCGCCGCGTAAAATTCGTCGAGCGTCGGACACATATATTTTTTCATCAGCGGCGCGAACAGTTCCTCGCGGGTAATGTCGCCGAAGTTGATGTTCATTCTCCGAAGTTCCCGTTCGAGATCTTCTCTGCCGTGAACAATATTTTCTTCGCGTTTTTCCTTTTTGAACCACTGTCTTATCTTATTGCGCGCTTCGGAAGTTTTAACGAGATTGAGCCAGTCGCGCGACGGGCCGTTCGTATTCGACGAAGTTAAAATTTCGACGACGTCGCCGTTGCGGAGCGGGGTCGTGAGTTCCGAAATTTTACCGTTGATTTTCGCGCCGACCATCTTGTTTCCGACGGCGGTATGAATGGCGTAGGCAAAGTCGATTGCGTTTGCATCGGCGGGGAGAGCAATGATATCTCCCTTCGGGGTCGAAACGAAACACTGGTCGGCGAACAGGTCGATGCGGAACGTCTTCATAAAGTCTTCGTCGTTTGCGTCCTGCTGGACTTCGAGAAGTTTTCTTACCCACGAAATTCTTTCGTCGTCCTTTGCTTTTCCGAGGACTCCGTCCTTATATTTCCAGTGCGCCGCGATACCCATTTCGGCAATGCGGTGCATTTCCTCGGTCCTTATCTGGACTTCGAAAAAGTAGCCGTCGTACGAAACGGTGGTGTGGAGCGACTGATACATATTCGGTTTCGGGGTCGCTATATAGTCCTTGAGACGGCCGGGAATAGCGTGGAACATATCGTGGATAAGACCGAGCGCGTTATAACATTCGCTCACCTTTCCTACTATTATCCTGAACGCGTAAAGGTCGTATATCTCGTTGAACTCCTTGTTCTGGGTATACATCTTGCGGTAGATGCTGTATATATGTTTGATCCTGCCGTCTACCCTTGCGTCGATCCCGCTTTCTTTCAGTTTATCGGAGATCATCGTGCGCAGTTTTTCAAAGAAATCGTTATTTTTGAAGGTTTCAAGGTATTCCTGAATTTCCTTATATCCTACGGGGTCAAGATACTGAAGCGAAATATCTTCAAGTTCGCTTTTTAAGTTCTGAAGACCGAGACGGTGCGCGAGCGGCGAATAGACTTCGAGCGTTTCGAGCGATTTTTCGAGTTTTTTCTTGTCGCTCTGGCTTGCGAGCGTTCTCATGTTATGAAGTCTGTCGGCAAGTTTTATTAAAATAACGCGGATATCCTTCGCCATTGCAAGCAGCATTTTTCTTATGTTTTCTATCTGCTGCTCTTCTTTGGTGTCGTAATAGGAATAATTGCCTATCTTCAGTTTCGTAACGCCGTCGACAAGCAAAGCGACTTCTTCGCCGAACTGTTTTTTTATGTCTTCCAGAGTGACGGAAGTGTCTTCGACGGTGTCGTGCAGGAGCGCCGCGATTATCGACGCGTCGTCCGCGCCGTATTCGATAAGTATTTTCGCAACTTCGACAGGGTGGCTTATATACGGGTCGCCCGATTTTCTTTTCTGTCCGTCGTGCGCCTGTTCCGCAAACTCATAAGCCTCTTTTATTTTGTCGGCGTTATAGTTTCCGTCGCTCTTTTCTATTGCTTCCATCAATTCTTCGCAATATCTTTTTTCCATTTCATCACCCCGTTTCAGTTTGAATGTTCCCTGTAAATTTCAGATTTTTCAAGAGACGTTTTTTCGGTGTTCGAATTGAGTTTCACCGAAAGCAGGAAATCCTCGGAAACGCCCGCGGCGCTCTTTTCCGCAAAGGAAAGCAGACCGAGTTCTTCGGTTATTTCAAGAGAAAGAAACATTTTCGAATAGGTCATTTCCGGATTTTTCATTCGGAGCGTCCGGAAAAGCCCGAGCGGACTTATTTCCGTTTTCCCGTCCGGGCATACGCTCCTGACAAGCGAAAACACCGAGGCAACGTCCTTTCTCGTTATCTTTTCGTTTTCCCGGGTCTCCGTTCCGAACTCCTCGCAAAGGCTCATCGCCCTGATTGCGACCGAAAGGCTTTGCCTGCCTCTGAATACGTTTACCGAAAGGCTGCACGCGATCTTTACGGTGTCTCCCTTTTTAGCCGAAAGGCAGAGCGGCGGCATTGAAAAGAACATCGCGTCGAAAGTTCCGCCGTCCTCTTTCTGAAAGGTTATCCTGCTGTGTTTATCCGAAGAAACGCCCGTTATCGCCGTTATTTTAAGATTTTCGACGGTAAAAACGGGAGACGGGTTTCCGGCGCCGAACGGTTCGAGAGCCTCAAGGCTTTTGCAGGTCTCAACCGACAGTTTTCCGTGCGGCAGAACGCAGTCGGTCTTGACCCTGCGCATAAAGAGCCGCGGGTCGATATTCTTATCCGCATAACCGTATATTTCTTCGCGGAACTTTTCGAAATTTTCTTTTTTTAAGGAGAGTCCCGCCGCCATTTCGTGACCGCCGAACCTTTCGAGATTTTCGCTGCAGGCGGAAATTATATTGTATATCCCGACCCCCGAAAGGCTTCTTGCGGAGCCTTTGCAGTTTTCGCCCTCAAAGGTAAACAGGATAGTCGGCCTTCTGTATTTTTCGACAAGCCGCGAAGCGACGATCCCGATAACGCCGTTATGCCAGCTTTCGTCCCCTTCGACTATGATATTGTGTTGTTCTTCGTTTCCGAGCCGCTGTTCGACGGAGGAGAATATCCGTTTTTCGGTTGACTGCCGTTCCTCGTTTTTTTCGCACAGTATTCCCGCAAGTTCCGCGGCTTTTCTTTCGTCTTCGCACAAAAGGAGTTCGACGGCGGTCTTTGCCGACGCCATTCTCCCGACGGCGTTGAGTCTCGGCGCTATTCTGAAAGCGACCGACGACGAATCGGAAAAGGAACATTCCGCCGCGTTTATAAGCGCGGAAAGCCCGATATTTTCTTCTTCCGAAAAAGAAGAAAGTCCGTGCTTTACGATTATTCGGTTTTCTCCCAAAAGCGGCATGATATCGGCGACGGTTCCGACCGCGGCAAGATATCCGTATTCCGAAAAAAGCGTCGCGGCGTTTTCTTTTGAAAGAAAGGAAACAACTTTGAAAACCACGCCCACTCCCGCAAGAAACGGAAACGGATAGCCGCTGTCCTTTCTTTTCGGATTAACGACGGGGCAATCAGGGAGCGTTTCGGAACATTCGTGATGGTCGGTAACGACGATGTCGAGTCCCGCGTCTTTCGCATATTTTACCTCTTCGACGGAGGTCGTTCCCGTATCGACCGTAACTATAAGCCCGGTGCCGTCGGCTTTGATCCTGTCGAGAGACTGAAAAGAAAGCCCGTAGCCCTCTTTTCGGTCGGGGATATAATACGCGACGTTTCCGCCCCTGCTCTTCAGGTATTTATAAAGCAGAGAAGTCGAAGTAACACCGTCGACGTCGTAGTCTCCGTAAACCGTTATCTTTTTATTTTCCGAAAGCGCGTTTTCAATTTTTTCGGCGGCTTTTTTTATATCAGGAAGAAGCGCGGGGTCGCAGAGGGCGGAAACGTCGGAGGAAAGAAAAGCCTTCGCCTCGCAAACGCTTTTGCAGCCCCGGTTTATGAGAATACGGGAGACCGTCTCGTCAATACCCGCCGCCGTAAATCCGGATATTAAGTTTTCGTCTTGAGAAAGTATCTCCCAGTCAATCATATTCTGTCCTTATTCAGAAGTTCGTGTTTTGTATCCCAGAGTTTCTGAGAAAGGTCGACGTAGTATTCCTCCGGGTTTTCAAAACGGACAAGTTCGTCCCAGAGTTTTCCTATCTGTTCGTTGCAGTATTCCTTTATCTCGCCTATTTCGGGCGACTTATAAACTTTTTTGCCTTTGAGATATATCGGTCTTAACAGTTTTACCGCGGTGTAGTTTTCAAAGGTCTTTTTCTTCCATGTAAACTGCGGGTGGAAGAGGGTTATCGGTTTTGTGAAGTCAAAAGTCTCTTCTTTCAATGCGATAAGGTCGGCGACCATTTTACCGGTGGTGTTCGAATAAAGACGGTAGACCTCCTTATAGCCCGGAGTAGTTATCTTTTCGACGTTCTCGGAAAGTTTTATCTTCGGGACAAGTTCGCCTTTGTCGTTTTCCGCGGCGACAAGTTTATATACTCCGCCGAGCACGGGCTCGCTTTTTGAAGTTATAAGGCGCTCGCCGACTCCGAAAAAGTCTATGACCGCGCCCTGACTCAGAATATCGCGGATAATATATTCGTCAAGAGAGTTTGAGACGAATATTTTGCAGTCGGTAAGTCCCGCGTCGTCAAGCATCTTTCTTGTTTTTTTGGTAAGATACGCGACGTCGCCCGAATCTATCCTTACGCCCGCAAGACGTTTGCCCATCGGACGGAGGACTTTTTCGTAAGTCTTTATCGCGTTCGGGAGCCCCGACTTGAGAACGTTATAGGTGTCGATAAGCAGAGTGCAGTTATCGGGATAGAGCCTTGCGTATTCTTCAAACGCTTCAAGTTCGCTGTCGTACATCTGAACCCAGCTGTGAGCCATCGTTCCGACGGCGGGGATACCGTAAAGGCTTTCGCAGATGGCGCACGCCGTTCCCATACAGCCTCCGATATATGCGGCGCGGGCGCCCATTACCGCGGCGTTCGTTCCCTGCGCGCGGCGGGTTCCGAACTCGAAAACGGGTCTGCCTGCGGCGGCTCTGCATATCCTCGACGCCTTTGTCGCGATAAGCGACTGGTGATTTGTCAGCAGAAGAAGCATCGTTTCAAGAAACTGCGCCTGAACCGCCGGCCCTTTGACGGTTATTACGGGCTCGTTCGGAAAAACGGGAGTTCCCTCGGGAACCGCATAAACATCGCATTCGAATTTGAAATTTTTCAGATACGAAAGAAAACCTTCGTCAAATATCTTTTTGTTGCGGAGCATTTCGATATCTTCGTCGGTGAATTTCAGGTTGTCGATAAAGTCGATTATCGCGTCAAGTCCCGCGGCGATAACGTATCCGCCGCCGTCGGGAACTTTTCTGAAATAGACGTCGAAACACGCCGATTTATCGGTCTTTCCCGTAAGGAAATAGCCGTTTCCCATTGTAAATTCGTAAAAATCACATAAAAGCGCATCGTTTTTTTCGTTCATTTCCAAAGCCTTCCTCATCGAAATAAAATTATATATAAAGTTATAATATCATATCTTCTTGCAGAAAGTATGACAAAATATCGAAATCTGAGAGCGCGGAATTCGTTTTTTCCTTAAATTACCACGGATTCGGACTTTCAAAACGCATATCATACTATCGAGGAAAACGAAAGACTGTTTTCGGACACGGAGGAATCGGAGGTCTGAAAAACAGACTTCCGTTAAAGGAGATACCCTGCCTTGCTTCCTCCGTCCGACCTTTCGGACGAAACGGGAAACGCCGGGGCATTCGCCTCGGCGTTTGTGTTAAATTTCAACGGTGTAAACTTCGTTTCCGTGTTCTTTTATTAACCCGATAAGGTCTTCGGTCTTAAGGAAAATTGTCGCGGTGTTTTCGTTCGGGTGAACGCCTATAAGCCCCGCGGCAAGGTCGCTGTCGAGATAAAGTTTCACTTTCCGTTCTTCGTCGGAAAGCAGCCCCAGAGGAGTTACCGAACCCGGAGTGAGCCGAAGAATTTCGAAAAGTTCCTCTTCGGACGCGAAAGTAAGAGGCCGCAAGCCGTTTGCTTTCCTGAATTCTTTGAGATCTACGCGTTTATCGCCCCTGACGGTTATAAGATAAAAATTCCGATGTTTGTCGTCCCTCACAAAAAGGTTTTTTGCGTCCGCTTCGGGGTGCGGCAGGTCTATTTTCGACATTTCTTCCATGTTGAAGACCGCCGCGTGTTCGACGGTTTCGAACGGGATATTTTTCGCTCTTAAAAATCCGTATGTTTCCGCTTTATTCATCTTCCGTTATATCCTTATATTCGAAAGGCACCGCCTTTTTTAATTCTTCGGGCGGCAGGGTTATCTGAAAGCCTATTTTCCCCGCGCTTACCGAAATTTCGGGTTTATCGGCGGCGGAAACGTCGACGGTCGTCCTAAACTGCTTTTTCATTCCGACGGGCGAACATCCGCCGTGGATATAGCCGGTAAGCGGCAGAAGTTCCTTTGATTTTATCATCGCGATACTTTTTTCGCCGACGGCTTTCGCCGCTTTTTTGAGGTCGAGTTCCTTTGCGACGGGAACGACGAATACATAGTTTCTTTTCGACGCTCCGACAGTCACGAGCGTTTTGAAGACGGTCGCGGGGTCTTCGCCGAGAG
Source organism: uncultured Eubacteriales bacterium (assembly GCA_934501435.1). Classification (GTDB taxonomy): domain Bacteria; phylum Bacillota; class Clostridia; order Oscillospirales; family UBA644; genus Geddesella. Next base: position 179,497 of record CAKSTW010000004.1, on the reverse strand, counting down.
CCTTCGCTACTTCGACGCCCGAAATTGCCTCGCTGTTATGGTAATCCCTGCCCTCATATTTTATTTTTTTCTGATCGAGCAACCTCATTACGTTGGTTTTTTCCATAGTTACACCCTGCTTTTTATATTCCCGAAAATTTCGTTTTTCATTATTCTTATTTTTGCGGCCTTGTCGAAATTGTCGGGTTTTTTCCATTTCTTTTTAAGCGTCGCCGCCGTTCCCTCCCCGGTTCCGGGACGGAGTATTTTCCGTGCGATACCGTAAGAAAGCACGGTTCTTGCCGCAGTCGCGTAATAAACTTTCGCGGCGCCGTTTTCGACAAGCGCTTTGCCGCATTCGGACAAAGTCGCGCCCGTTGTTTCGATATCGTCGATGACGATAAAAGTCCTGCCCGGAATTTTCCGCCTTGAGAAAAAGGAAACTCCGTAAGCGCCCTCGGCGTTCTTCATTCTTTCCGCGGAACTTCTGCACGCGGTCTGACTTTTTATATTCTTTTTCTTCTTCAGGCAGCGATACACCGGAAGAGACAGCATCTTTCCGACTTTGCGCGCAAGATATTCCGCCTGATTGAAGCGTCTCTGTTCGCGGTTTTTATAAACGGGTACGAACAGTATACCGTCGACTGCCGAAAGGTCAATATGTTCTTCAATGGCGGCGGCAAGTTTCTCGGCTATCCGAAAACCCGCGCACCTGTCGGAACCGAACTTGAAATTCAGAAGAGCGCGTCTCCAGACGGAGGAATATGCGGCGCAGGAAACAAGAATTTCGCCCTTTGCGTTTTCGAAAACGGGGTCTTCGAAAAAAGAAAGTTCCTTTTCGCACTCTTCGCAGAATCCGCTTTTGTTAAAGATCGAGACCGTTTTCCTGCATGAAGCACAGCGTTCCGTAAACAGTACCGCCGAAAGTATTCTGAAAAACTCGGACCGTCTTTTCATTGCGACAACTCTTCTATCTTGAATTTAAGCCCGCTGTACCGCTTGTTCGTATAGTTGTTTTTAACCATCATATCAAGCCTTTCCGCAGAGCCCACGATAATCATTATTTTTTTCGCGCGGGTGACCGCCGTATAGAGAAGGTTTCTCGTATAGAGCATTTCGGGGCCCGTCCACAGCGGCAGAATGACCGCGTCAAATTCGCTCCCCTGACTTTTATGCACGGTCACGGCGTAGGCGTGTTCGATATCCTCAAGCATTTCCGAAGTATAGCATATCTCCCTGTCGTCAAAGCGGATAACGATGCTTTCCTGCGCGGGAAGCACCTGCGTGACGACCCCGATGTCGCCGTTGAAAACTCCCGTATCGACTTCTCCGTTATCGCGTTCGAAAACGGCGTCGTAATTGTTCTTTGTCTGCATGACCTTGTCGCCGCGGTAGAAAATTCTGCCTTTTGCGCGCAGACATTTTTCCTGTTCTGCCGAAGGGTTTACCCTGTCCTTTAAGGCGTCGTTCAGGTTTCCCGTTCCCGTTATCCCCTTTCTTGTCGGGGAAAGCACCTGTATATCGGTTATCGGGTCAAATCCGTAAGCCGCGGGAAGTCTTTTTGAATAAAGGTCGCAGACTTTTTCGACGACCTCTTCGGCGGAACGCGCAGGCAGAAAGAAAAAGTCGTTGTCGGTGCGTTTTATTTCGGGAAACACCCCGTTTATTATCTTATGGGCGTTCGTCACGATAAGGCTTTTTTCCGCCTGTCTGAATATCTCGTTTAAGACTACGGTCCTTATACTGCCGCTGCCTATCATGTCCTTGAGGACGCTTCCCGGACCGACGGGCGGCAGCTGATTGACGTCGCCGACAAGAATTACCGACGAAGAAACGGGGAGTGCCTCGAGAAGGCTGTTGAAAAGCAGGAAATCGACCATTGACGCCTCGTCGACGATAACGACGTCGAAATCGAGGGGGTTAGACTTGTTTCTTGCAAATTTTCCGCCGTCGCCGTCCTGAGTGAATTCAAGAAGACGGTGAATAGTTTTCGCGTCTTTACCGCAGAGTTCGGAAATACGTTTCGCGGCTCTTCCCGTCGGCGCGGCAAGAGTATAGGTGAGGTCTTTTTTTTCAAGCATTCGGACAATTCCCCTGAGGGTCGTCGTCTTTCCCGTTCCCGGACCTCCCGTAAGGATAAAAACTCCGTGGCAGACCGATTCGCGGATAGCCTCCCGCTGTTTTTCGGCAAAAACTATTCCGAGTTCCTTTTCTATCGACTTTATATCCTTTTCGAAATTTCCGTGATATTCGTGGGAAAACGCGGAAGAAAGCACTACTCTGTCGGCGATGTTTTTTTCGCTTTCGTATGATTTTGCAAGATAAACGCCGTTCGTGTTGCTTATTTTTTCGACAAAAACAAGTTTTCCCGTCTGTATTAAAATTTCAAGGTTTTCGGCGACGGTCTCTTCGGGAAGCGCGAGAAGTCCCGCGGCGGCGGCGACAAGTTTTTCCCGCGGAAGAAACGTATGTCCGTTGCTGTAAAGATTATGTTCCAGAATATGGCAAAGCGCCGCCTTTACCCTTTCGGGGCGGTCTGTTGCTCCGTCCATCGAAAGCGCCACGGCGTCCGCCTTTTCAAAGGAAAAACCCTTTATTTCGCAGAGTCTGTACGGGTTTTTCTTTATTGTCTCGTAAGCGTTCGGGCCCCACTCCTTATAGACGCGGAAAGCCGCGGCGGCGGTAAAGCCGAACTGCTGAAACGAAAGCAGGATATTTTTTACGCCCGACGTCTCAAGATAACTGTTATGTATCTGCTCCGCCCTGTCGCGGGAAATACCTCTTATCGCCTCAAGTTCTTCGGGATATTTTTCGATAATGTTGAAAGTTGCGGGTCCGAATCTTTCGACTATCTGTTTTGCGGTCTTCGGACCTACTCCGCGGATAACGCCCGACGAAAGGTATTTGAGCATCGCCGTTTCGGTTGCGGGAAGCGCCGTTTCGTAAGAAGAGACGACGAACTGTCTGCCGTAATTATGGTGCAGGGTATAGTCCCCCTCCGCCTCGATATATTCGCCTACGGAGACCATCGGCATTATCCCGACGGTGCAGACCGTCCCCTCGTAAGTTTCAAGTTCGAGGACGGTATAGCCGGAGTCGTCGTTTCGGTATATTATGTTGTCGGCAATTCCCTCAATCGTCATTTTCGTTCTCTCGGATCAGATATCGTATTTCGCGTCGGTCGGGATATACGGCAGGATAAAGCCTACGGCGTTCGCCCCCTCCGGCTCGGCGGAGCGTATCTGCTGATTTTTGATATAAGCGACCTTAAAGAAATCAAACGCTTCGTTTATAACGTCGTCGTCATATTCGTCAAAAGTCGCGAGCGCGTAGTTGAGAAGGTCGGTCGATCTCATTCCGTGCTTCGCAAAATAATAGACCCAGAAATCGCAGAGGTCGGTCTTTGCGTTCTTTTCCTTTTCGCAGACCGCAGAAACATTTTCAAGCGTTTCGGCGTCGTCCTTATAAACGGTCTTTACTTCGTCCCACAGAACGGTGCGGGGAAGAGTCGCGTTTATATTATAGTGGCAAAGCGTTTCGCAGAGCGGCGAAATTTCGCCGTAAGCAAGGTCGGAAAGGGTAGTCGTTCCGACAAACAGAGCCTTTTCCTTATCCGCGCGGTCGAGAATTTTCGCCTTTATTTCCCTTGCCGAACCGTCAAGGTCGGAAATAACGGAAAATCCGAATTTGCGGGCAAGCAGGGCGATGTTTTCCGAGAAAGTGAAAACGGCGACTTTTTCCGATTTCATTTTCAGGTCTTTTGCCGTTTCGGAAAGGATATACAGCGCAAGATACCCCTCGGAAGTTTCTTCGGCTTCGACGAAAAGTTTTTTCGCGCCCGTGAATTTCGCGCGGGAATAAAGCGCCTCTTTCTGCAAAAGGGCGTAATCTGAAACGTAAAGCGCCGCGTCGTTCTTTGTGTAATACGGGATTTTGCCCGCGGCCTTTTTCGGACGGACATATTTTATCCCCGTCGCCTTGTCGTATTCAGCGGCGGCAACTACGGTTTCGGGCTTGTCTTCAGACATAAAGGCGGTTATCGTGCCGTCCTTGAAAACGCCGCAGAAACCCTTGAACACGTCGTCTGCCGTACTTTCTCCGTAACCCGAATTTGCGACCGCGACAACGCATTTTTTTTCGGTCGAAATTGCGGCGCAGAACTCGGAGACGTCGTTTTTGATACAGGGATACGACGGCATTGCCGTGGGAACGAGCAGGACGTCGGCGTTTTCGTTTCCGGACTGAGAAATGGCGAAAGTGAGTTTTTCTTTCGTGAATTTTCCGCTCTTATTCACGTCGCCGTCGTATATTGCGATATTGCCCTCGGCAAAAGTCGCCGTAACAAAAGTTTTCTTATTGGTTTCGGTATAGGAGCAGATTTTGTCGAGCGCCTTTTCGCTTTCTTCCTTAAAAGACGCGAGCCCCGATATTTTTGCGATGGAAACGCCGCTCAGGGCATAGGCGGGGAAAAGATAGACGTCGCCGGGATTTTTTTCGGCAATTTCAATCATTTTTTCGGCATTTTCGAGAGGTCTTCCCAGAGTTATCGGGAAAACGCAGGTAACTATTTTCATATAAAAATTTCTTCCTTTCACGTTATTACATCATTTTAGCATATAATTATGAACTTTTCAAGATTTGAAAAACGGAGTGACGTCTATTCCCTTTCCGAGTCCGAAAGACCAGATATAAGCCTTTTTCACCGGAAGAGAATACATCTTTTCCGCCGCGACCGAATAGAGGTACAGCTGATATGCGTATTTGTTTATCAGATCTTCCTCCGAAAGCCTGTCGGTCTTGTAGTCGACTATCACGAGCCCGTCGTCATAAACGCAGCAGACGTCCATCGCGCCCTGCAGCAGAACTTCTCCGCTCTTTGCCGTCTTATCGTAAAAAGACGCGGGGACGGGAACGACAAAATCCTCTTCCCTCATCACTTCCGACGCGTTTTTCACGGCGGCATAGACCGCGCTCTCTTTATAAGCGTCAACCTTTTCTTTTCTTAAAACGGCGGCCTCGGCGGCGGTTATCTTCTTTTCGGCTATAAGTCTTGCGCGTTCGGTCTCGAAACTTTTTTCAAGATCGGCAAAATTCAGAAAACGGTGCATGGCGTTTCCGAAAAATGTGCCGTCTTTTTTGCCGTCGATAAATTCGGGACGGCGCACCGAGGGCGCGTCGGCTATCAAAAGTTCGCCGTCGCCGTCTTCGCGGTATCTCGTTTTCACAAGTTCGGTGACCGAAAGTTTCGCGGGAATTTCCGAAAGCGAACGGTCGTATTCAAACGCGATGTTTTTCTTTATTTTATCAATATCTACGCACGGCCCCGAAATTTCTTCCGCCTCCGCGTTTTCCTTTCCGCAAGGCTCTGCGGGAAGCACCCTTATCGGCAGAAAACGTCCGTCGCCCGACGAATTCGGGAAGAAAAACGGAGAAACGATATTCGGATAATATATCAGCGCCGACATTATAAGCTGACCGAGGGAATTCGCCCTTTCCGTCCGCACGGCAGAGACCCCGTTTTTCATATCGGCACCCCATGCGGCTTCGGCGGAAATTTTTTCGGTATTCGTACCGCCGACGATTATCAGCCTGTCCCTCGCGCGGGTCAGCGCAACGTAAAGAACGCGCATTCTTTCGGCTTTTTCGGCGCATCCGTCCGCAAGTTTCGCCGTCTCGCAATGAAGAGTTTTGTATCTGAAAAGCCCGTCGTCGCTCACGTCTCCGCTGACGAACCCGAAACGTCTGTCGAAAAGACAGTCGAACCCGCGTCCGCCGCCCGTCGGCGCATAGAAAGCCGCGGAGAGAATACATACGGGAAATTCAAGTCCCTTTGATTTATGGTGGGTCATCACCCTGACGTAGTTGCCGCCCGAAAAGGTGAAATCGCTCTTCGCCTCTTTTTCGCGCGCGGCGTCGGTAAAGGAAATAAAACCGTAAAGACCGCCTGAAAAGGCGTCGGTATATTTTTTCGAAAATTCGTAAAAACGCAGAAGATTATCGCGCTTTACATACCCGAATTCGCCGCAGGACGCCTTTGTCAGAAAGTCGGTCTCGGTAAGTATTTTCCAGACGAGCCTGTCGGCTGTCATGTTTGCCGAAAGCAGTCTGAAATGCGAAAGGGTATGCAGAAAACCGGCGGCTTTCGGGTTTGTTTTTGCGGCGGCGATGAAATTTTCGTAAAGCGGCGCCTGTCTGTCGGCGGCTCGTATTTCGGCAATTTCGTCCTCGGTAAAGGAAAAAATGTCGGAAAGCAGGGCGGCGACAAGCGAAAAGTCGTCGTAAGGGTCGTCGGTCGCTTTGAGAAGAGCGATAACGGCGTTGACCTCAACTGTGTCGAAAACGGACGCAGTTTCGTCGGAAACAACGGGAATTCCCGCGTTTTTAAGCGCTTCTTCATGAATTCTCACAAGTTTTCCGGTCGGAACGAGTATTGCAAAATCGCCGAAATTCACGGGGCGTTCCTCCCCGACGGACTTATCGAAAATTTTATAACCCGAACGGATTATTTCTTTTATTTTCGACGCGCAGAACTCCGCCTGTTCTCCGTATTTCTTTTCGTTCCCCGTCACATCGACGAGAAATATCTCGACGTCCCCCTCGTTTTCTTCCTTACGGAAAGCCGAGAGCCTGTCTTCTTCGAAATAGGCGTTACCGTAGAGTTTTTCCGAAAAAACGCCCGAGCAGACAAAATTCGTAAAATCGAGTATCGACTTTTTGCTGCGGAAGTTTTCCGAAAGATGAAGACACCGCAGTTCCTTTGTTTTCCGAATAAAATTTTTCGGTTCGGCATAGCGGAATTTATAAATGCTCTGTTTCACGTCCCCGACGACGAACAGTTTTCTGCCGCCGTCGGAAATCGCAGTAAAGAAAAGATCCTGCATATCGTTCGAATCCTGATATTCGTCGATAATGACTTCGAAATATTCCTCCGACATCTTTTTCGCAAGGTCGGTCGGAACGAATTTGCGCGTTTCATGGTCATAGTCGGAAACGACGAGCGACAGCGCGAAACGGGAGATGACGGCGACGGGATAACGCCCCGTTTTTTCGTAAGTCTCAAGATTTTTTTTGTCGTATTCCTTAAGTATGCCGAAAAGACACAGCACGCACGGCTTGAGTTTTTCAAGGTCTTTTGCGGCGTCGGAAGAAGTTATTCTGAAAATTTCGTTTCCTCTGAAGTGTTTTTTGAAATCCGCCCTGTAAGTTTTGAATATCTCTTTTTCCTGCGATTCTTCAAGGCAGAATTTTCCCAGATTTTCGCCGAAAGCAGGAGACGCGACCGCGACCGTGAGTTCGTCCCATTTCTTTGCTTTCGCAAGGGCGGCGACGGTCTTCATATATTCGGCTTCGGCGTTGAAAAACGGCAGTCCCTTGCTCTTTATTATCCCGCTTGCAAGCGTTTTTTCATAGACCGCGGCATATTCGTCAAAAATCGGTGAAAAAATTGCGCAGGCGGCGTCGGTAAAGAATTCGGGGGTTTCGTATCCGTCGGCTTTTTCATCGAGCCACTTTTCGAAAAACGGCACGGACAGGACCTGCGTATAGATATCGTCGATAAGCGTTTTTATTCCGTCGTCGTCCTTTCCGCCGCCGAAAACGGAGATAAAGTCTCCGAAATGATTGCGGTAATCGGTGTAATATCCGTCCAGAATTTCAGTGAGGTTTTCGTTTTTGATCGCAAAATTTTCGGTATCGTCAACGTAGGAAAAGTCGGGAGAGATACCGAGATCCGCGAAGTTTTCCCTGACGACCGACTTGAAAAAGCCGTCTATCGTGCCTATCTTCGCATACTGTATCTTTTCGATGCCGTCTTTTATTTTCGGGTCTTTTGTCTCGGCATATTTACTGCGTAAAACTTCCGTCACCCTGTTTTTTATCTCGGACGCTGCGGCACGGGTAAAGGTCGCGGCGACAAGTTTCGAAAGGTCGTAACCGTCGGAAGCGAACGCGGCTATTCTTTCGGCAAGGACGGCGGTCTTTCCGGAACCCGCGGCGGCGGAAACGATTATTCCGGAATTTTCGTCGCGGCAGTATATCGCCTCTTTCTGGGCGGCGGTCCACTCAGGCATTTTCGTTTCCTCCTTTCGCTTTTTTGCAGTAATTACGGTAGTTGCAGTGTTCGCAGGGGTGATCGTTATTCTCAAACTTAATATCGGGGATCTTTTTCGGAAAGTCTCCCGACTTTATTCTTTCGCCGAAAGAACGCAAAGTCTCCTTTACCGCCCTGCATTTTTCTTCAAGCGCTTCTCCGCTTATTTTCACCGTCCCGTAAAGTTCGGGGGCGGACGAATATCTGTTGTTTTCGTCGAGCGCCGCGATGACTTCGGCGTTATCGAGGGTTATCCCCTGCTTTTTCGGACATTCCTCGTTTTTCAGCGCCGCAAGTTTCTTTGCCTCTGCGTCGGTCCTCGAAACGGGAACGGGGCGGGAATTCGCTTTTATATAAGAGACTCCCGCGGGAAGCGCTTTTTCGAAATTTTCGACGACGGCGCAGAGATACATCAAAAGCTGCATATCCATTCCCGCGCTTATATATTCGTCCGAAAATACCTTGCCGTCCGCCTTTGTCTTATAGTCGAGAATCCGGAAAAAATCTCCCTCTTCACCGTGAAAAACGTCTATTCTGTCGGCAACTCCGCCCATCGAAACGCTTCCCGAAGAAAGCGGTAGGACGACCGAGGGAATATCCCCCGGATTTCTGCCAACGCGCTTTTCGCAGGCAAAAGTCTCGAAAGAGGATCGCTTTTGCTCCGCCGTAAGCCGCGTCAAGATCCTTTCGAGTTTTTTCATCACGTTGCCGAAATGCGCCCTGAAACTGTCCGAAACGCGGTCGCCGCGGAAAAGAAACGAAAGTTCTTCCTTTTCGAATTCCGCAACGAGCGACGGAATGTTTCCGGGGTCGTTTTCCGCTTTGACAAACAGTTTTTCAAGCCCTTTGTGAATGATGTTTCCGAATTCCGCAAAACCGAGTTCGGCGCGGTTTTCGGGCTTTATTTTAAGTCCGTATTCGATAAAGAACCCGTACGGACATTTTGCGTACGCATTGGTGTTCGACGGCGAAAGGTAGATATTCCCGCCGAAAAGCCGTTCTGCGTTTTCGCGCGACAGCCTTTCTTCTCCGTTCTCCTTTTCTTTAAGAAACGCGGAAAACGGGGTTTCGGAAAGATAGTCCGCAACGGTTTTAGACGCTGTCTTTGAATAAAAAGAAAACGCGGTGCGGTCGTTCACTATTCTGTCCTCGGCGTTGTCGTAACCCGCGACCGACGGCGGCGCTTCGACTTCGAGTTTCGGAAAAATTTCGCATATCCTGCCGACAAATTCGCTTGCGGCGTCCGTTCCGAGCCCTTTTAACGGATATGAAACAAAACATTTTTCTCTTGCCGCCGAGACCACGAGAGAAAAGAGGAACTTTTCGTAATTGACTTTTTCGTCAAGCGTTTTTCCGAGTTCGATATCCTTTTCGGAAAGAAGTTCGAGTTCCCTTTCGGTAAACAGCGCGTCCCCCTCCGTTTCGCGCGGAAAAGACCTGTCCGCACAGCCGAGGATAAAGACCGCTTTCTGAGATAAGAACGGTATCATCGCGACCGTTCCCGCGACCACTCTGTCGAGAGAGGTCGGAAGTATCGCGATATCGGTGTTTTCCGCGGCGGTGACGAATACCGAGCGGAAGTCCTCGACGGAAATTTCTCTGTCGCCGCTTACAAGCACCGTTTCGTCGAGCATTTTTATTATCATATCGTAAACGCGGAGTTGTTCGGCGTAAAGCGCGTGTTCTTCGAAATCACGGTAAAAATCGGCTGTCTTTTCGATCTTTTCGGGCATATTGACAAAGGTCATCACGTCGTAAAGCGCCTTTGCGTAATTTCTCACGGTATTTCTTTTCCCCGCCGCCGAAAAAAGAGACGCCGCGCGGACGAAATATTCGCGCAATTCGTTTAGTTTTGCGAGTTTTTCGGCGTCTTTTTCGATATCTTCCTTTTTCATTCGGTCGGTGAAAAACCCCGACGGACTTTTGACGAACGGACGCGCGAAATCTTTTGCCGCGTAAGGCCATTTGTAAAAATATCTTTCGAGAAGGGAAACGTCGTCGGAATTATCGACAAGAAAGCCCGTTTTGAAGGCGGAAAGGATATTTTCGGAAGAAAACCCCTCCGCGCAGACGGAAATGACGGACAGAATAAAAGTCATCGGCGATTTCTGTTTCACGGGCGTTTTTTTGTGGTAAAAAACGGGTATGCCGTATTCTTCGAAAACGGGTTCCATCACGCCCGAATAAACGTCGATATCCCTTGCGGTCACCGCAATATCCGAATATGAATACCCCGCCCTTACAAGTTTTGAAATTTCGGCGGCGGCGTGTTCCGCCTCGTCGAAAAGATCGCTTGCCCGATAGACCGAAACGTTTTCGGGTCTTTTCTCATACGCGGCGGGGACTTCGGCAAACATATTCTTTGCAAGGCGAGAAATATCCTCCGTTTCAAAACGCGGAAAGCCCGGAAGAGAAACGGCGTTTATTCTTCCGCCCTCTTTTCTTATCTTCGCGACAAGCTGCAGTTCGTTTTTTTCAACGCCCCACATCGGGCTGTCTTTTCCCGCCCTGAATTTTCCGTCGGAAAGCGCAGAGACGGTGACGTTCGCCCCCGAACCGTAAAGCGCGAGAATTACGGCTCTTTCTTTGGCGTTGAAAGTCTTGAACTGATCGACGAAAATTTCGGCTTCGGCAAAGTTCCCGCCTTTTTCTATTTCTTCGGCGGCGGAAATATGCAGATCGTCGGGGTCGGAATAATCGTCGGAAAACAGTCCCGAATAGGCGCCGTAAGCCATTGCGATATCCGTTATTTTCTTATTTTCAGAACTTCTGCCGACTTCGTAAAAATATTCGGGAGAAATTCCCCGGCTCTTTAAGTTGCGGAAAATTTCGCAGAGAAGTCCCGCGAACCTGACGTTTTTATAGCCTTTCGGATAAAATTCAAACCCGCCGCAAACGCTGTCGACCGCCTGCAAAGCGAGGATATTTCTGCCGACGTCGGAAACCGTAACGTCGTTTTCCCTGCCGCACTGCCGCAGCACGAGCCTGCAAAAGCGCTTGAAAGAAAACACCCGCACAAAGACCATGAGTTTTTCGCCGAGAGCGGACATATACAGTTTTTCGACGGCGAGGGTATATTGGTCGGGGACGAGGACGTAGACTTTGCCGCAGACGCCTTTCGCCTTTTTTTCCGAAAGGTTCTTTGCGGAATTTTTAACGCGGTTCATTATTTCATAAGTTTTTCCGCTTCCGAAACCGCCGAAAACAACGTTGAAATCTTTCATTTTATCCTCCGTAAAAAGTATACGCCCCGCTTTCGGGGGAAATAATAAAAATAAGTCAGTCATTTCCTATCAGTCATCAAAAAAAATAAGGAGACGGGGAAATGAACCGGGTCGAAATATGCGGAGTAAATACCTCCGAAATAAAAGTCCTTTCCGAAAAGGAAAAAGAAGCGCTCTTAAAAAGAATAAAGGCGGGAGACGACGGAGCGCGCGAAGAGTTTATCACGGGGAACCTCAAACTCGTCCTGAGCGTTATCAAGCGGTTTGCGGGAAGAGGTGAAAGCGCCGACGATCTCTTTCAGATAGGCTGTATAGGTCTGATAAAAGCGCTCGACAATTTCGACGTATCGCAGAACGTGCGTTTTTCGACCTACGCCGTCCCCATGATAATCGGCGAAATACGCAGATATCTTCGGGACAACAACTCCGTGCGGGTCAGCCGCTCGATGAGGGACACCGCCTACAAAGCCCTTTCGGTAAAGGAGGAAATGCAGAAAACGCTGCAGAGAGAGCCTACCGCCGAAGAAATAGCGAAAGCCCTTTCCCTTCCCCGCAGGGACGTCGTTATCGCGATGGAGGCGATAGTCGATCCCGTTTCCCTTTTCGAACCGGTATATAACGACGACAGCGATTCTCTCTATATCATGGACCAGATAAAGGACAAAAAAGAGACGGACAGCGGCTGGATAGAGGAAATTTCGATAAAACAGGCGGTCGCGTCCCTTTCGGAAAGGGAGAAAAATATTCTTTCGCTCCGTTTCTACGGCGGAAAAACGCAGACCGAGGTCGCAAAACAGATAGGTATTTCGCAGGCGCAGGTCTCCCGACTTGAAAAAAGCGCGCTTTCGCAGATCAAAAACTATCTGTAAAAATTTTACCACAAACGCACCTCAAAGTCAACTGAATCATGTCCCGAAAATCGGACACCGGGAAGCGGAGGCAGGAGACTTTTTTATTAAAAGAAACGGGACTGCTCACAGTCCCGTTTTGCTATTTCAATATCGGAAAAAGGCGGCGGATACCTCTGTCCGCGACTTTTTCGAGGAACGCCGAAAACTCTTTGATATGCAGGAGTCTGAAAAGCAGCGACCTTATAAAATCGACGAGAAGACCCGCCGTCCAGAGGATCGCCGAAAAGAGAAAGACCTGCAGGACGGCAACCGCAGAATTTTCGGAAAGCAGTTTTGCCGTCGCCCCGTCGAGAAGAGCCCAGACCGCGGGACTCAGCTGGAATAAATATATGCCGAACGCAAGCGGCGAAATTTTCGAAACGATTTTCCCCTTTATCTTCATGCGGGAGAAAACGATAACGGTCAGAAGCGCGGGCAGGGTCATTGTCGGAGACACGTATGACAGAAACCTGTCCGCTTTAGCAAAAATAAACAAAAGCCACGTAGCGGCAAGACACAGAGCCGAAAACAATATCAATATCCACGTTTTCTTTTCGGCAAAGAGGTTCGCTTTCTTCGCCGAAGCGCCGAGGATATAGAGAACGATAAGCCATATCCCGGAATATCCGCCCGCCGTTTTGAAGGCGAAATTCACAGACTCGGCAACGGAAAAAATAAGGAAAAACACGATAAATATCTTTTTAGCCGTATTTTCGCTCATGTCGGAAATAAACCTGTTTATGATCGGGGCGAATAAAAACACGGCAAAATACGAGGTGAAATACCAGAACGTCCCGAAGGTCAGCGGAAAAACAGCGCCCATGACCGCCTTTCCAGAGAAATCCGAATAAAGTCCGAAAAGGGCGAAAATCGCCGTCACGGCAAAGGAATAGAAGAAGACCTGAAACCACATTCCGATAATTTTGCGGGGTCTTAAGGGCTTGTCGTAAGACGCCATATAACCGCTTATTATCGCAAAAGCGTCGACAGCGAAATAAGCGAAGGTTTCAATAAGCATAAAGACGGCGCATTCGATTTTTCCGACAGACGAGCCTAAGGCGAGAATCCCTCCCCTGCCGAGAACATGAAGAATACAGACCATATACATAAGAACGAGCCGCAGAAGGTCTATCCCGTAATTCCGTTTTGTCATACCGTTTTCCCCCTGATCTTTTTAAGCGAATGCGCGGGCGCGAAAAAGAAGTCGGTATACGGCGTAAGAGCCGCGATTTTCGCGATAACGACCGGTAAAAGAATTCCGAAAATAAGCCCCGCCGCAAGGTTTACCGCGTAATTTGAAATTCCTGTTTTCAGAAGCAGTATTCTCGTCGCCGCGGTAAAGAAAGTATGCAGAAGATATATCTGAAAAGAATAGCGGCAGATAAACAAAAGGAAGCGGCGGACAGGCTCAAAGGAACACAGCGCCGATATAAAGCATACGGACGAAAAGATACCGAAAACCGTCAGAAGATCGTCGACGAAAAGATAATTTACAATTCCCGTTTCTATGATGACAACAGCCGAAACGAGATGCGCGATCACGATTCCGATACGGGCAATAATCGGTATTTTTTCAACCGAAAGAGATTTCAGGCAGGCGCCGAGTCCGAACGCAAGAACGCAGTTTAAGGACGAATCGAGAAAGCCCATATCGACGCCCGAAATTTTGAGAATCGCAAACACCGCGTAAAGCCCTGCGGTCTTTATGTAATTCGGGATTTTTTCGGGAAGCAGCGTAAAGAAAACGAAGAGCCAGAAAAGGGCGTATAAAAACCAGTACTGCGCGACGGGGGTCTTCCACAGGAACAGTATATCCGAAAGCGAATACGGGTTGTTCACCCCCGGAATAAGGCTGTTTACCGCGACGTAAAGAGCGGAAAAAACGAAATACGGAACGCCGAGATTGAGGAGTTTATTCCCCAAGAATTTCAGTCTGCCTCCCTTGCTTTCGGCGCCGCCTGTAACGGAATATACATATCCCGAAAGGAACATAAACAGGTCGATATGAAACGACCAGATAAACGTTTCGGCAGGTTTTGCAAACGCCGGAATTTCCGCGCCGGAAGTCCTTATTCCGATCATTACGTGCCCCAAAACCACCAGCAGGCAAGCGTACCCTTTGAGCGCGTCGGCAAACCTGTCTCTTTTCATCGGCAATCCCTCTTTTCCGCAAATATACATTATGATAACACAAAAAATGTAAAATGTCTATAAGAAAATGCAAAAACCCTTGACTTTTTGTCGTATTTTCTGTATTATCATAGAGTAATACACTAATATAAGTAGATAACAGGGGCGGGCTTCGGTAAAACGGGCTGTTTTGTGGAGATGAGAAGAAAGTATTATCCGGCAATAGACATAGTAAAAATCGTATGCGCGATACTGATAGTTTTTATTCATACTTCGCCTCTCGGAACAGTAAACGGTATGCTGAATTCGCTTTTGGTAAATTACATAAGCCGGATAGCAGTACCGTTTTTCTTTATTTCTTCGGGATTTCTGCTTTTCAAAAAAGCCGACGTAAACAACCCCGACGTCTCCGTAATAAAAAAATATCTGAAAAGGATACTTCTGCTTTACCTTTTCTGGTCGGCAGTCTATTTCCCGTTCACCGCGCTCCAGATGTATTGGAGCCGCGACCCGGCGAAGGCTCTTGCCGTTTTCGCGAACTGGGCGAAAAATATGATCTTTTCCGCAGGGTTCGGCTTTCTGTGGTATCTGCCCGCAACGCTCGTCGCTGTCGCCGTCGTTTCCTTTCTTCTGAAACGCGGACTTAAAATAAACACCGTGATTTTTATCGGCGCGATACTTTACTGCATAGGGCTTTGCGGTCAGAGTTATTTCGGGCTTGTTTCCGCAATTCCTTTTCCCGACGGGCTGAAAAACGTTATAAAAGCGTTTTACGACTTTACCGTCACGACCCGCAACGGTGTTTTCGAAGGCGTCATCTTCATTGCTCTCGGCGCGAAACTTTCGCAGGAAGAAAAAAACGGAAGTTTCGGACTGTCCGCCGCGGGCTTTGCAATATCCGAAATTCTTTTTCTCGCAGAGTTTTGGTTTACCTCGAAAATGGAATGGCAGCTCGAATACGATATGTATATCTTCCTTGTTCCGGCGGCGTACTTCTTGATGAAAGCGACTCTCTGCCTCGAGCCGAAGATAAGCAGCGAAAAAATATGCTTTCTCCGTCCGTACAGCACCCTCATTTATTTTACGCACATGATACCGGCGGAGATAATAAATATCGCTCTGCGCGGAAAAGTAACGAATTCCCTTCTCCTGTTTTTCACCGTTTTCATAATAACCCTCGTCCTTTCGACGGCGATCGTTCTGCTTTCGCGGACAAAAAGGTTCGGGATACTTAAAAATATTTACTAAAAGAAGGTCTGCAGTGAAAAGCCAGTCGAAAAAAATAAAATTCAATCTTCTGTCGGCGGTCCTCTGTCAGATAATAACCGTTGCAATAGGATTTCTCCTCCCGCTCCTGTATATCGAAAATTTCGGGTCCGCGGTAAACGGAGTTCTGTCGACGATAAAGCAGATATTCACATATCTCTGTCTTCTTGAGTCGGGGGTCGGGCTCGCGACGTCCCAGGCGCTCTTAAAGCCCATCGCGACCCGCGACAGAAACTCGGTAAACAGTATTCTCGCCGCGACAAAAAAACATTATACAAAGATCGGCTTTATCTATTCCGCCGCGGTCGCGGCTATCGCCGTCATATACGGGTTCTTTATCGACACCGGACTGTCGCCCTATACCGTTATCGCGCTTGTCCTTTTAAACGGTATCCCCTCGCTCATAACCTTTTTCATTCAGGGGAAATACGCCGTTTTGCTTGAGACCGACGGGTATCAGTACGTCATAACGAATTCGCAGACCGCATTGCAGATACTGAGCGGAATTTTCAAAGTCGCGGTCCTGCTTCTGACAAACAATCTTATCCTGATACAGGCGTCCTACTGCCTTGTCGCCGTCGCGCAGCTTCTTTTCATAACCCTTTACGCGAAAAGGCGCTATAAATGGCTCGACCTCAGGCAGAAACCCGACTTCGGGGCGATCTCCCAGAAGAACTCGGTGCTTATCCATCAGATCTCGGCGATGGTCTTCAACAATACCGATATTCTTCTGCTTTCGTTCCTCACCGACTTTTCGACCGTCAGCGTCTATTATGTCTACAACCTTTTCTTTTCGCAGGTCGAAACGTTTATCAGCGGACTTGTCAAAGGTTTCAATTTCGCGCTCGGTCAGCTTTTCGCCGTCGACAAAGAAGAATTCCTGAAAAAATACCGTATCTACGAAACCCTCTATATCGGGGCGAACTTCGTCGTCTATACGGCGATGTGCGTTTTTCTGCTTCCGATAATTCAGATATACACCGGCGGAATAACCGACGCCGACTACATAAACCCGACCCTGATACTGCTCTTTACCGTCGCCAAAATGCTTTCGGCGGGAAAACTCCCCGCAAGCCAGGTCGTCGAATATTCGGGGCAGTTCAACAAAACGCGCTGGCATGCGATATGCGAAACGGTAATAAACCTTTCGCTCACCGTCGTCGGTATCCTGCTTTGGGGTATCTGCGGAGCGCTTCTCGGCACCGTCGCGGCGCTCGCGTTCAGAACGGTCGCGACCCTTTATTACACGAATAAGAAGATACTTTCGCGCAGCGTTATGAAGAGCGTACTTCCGCTGCTTGCGAACTGCGCGGTATTCGCTTTTATTTACATAATCTTCGGAACGACGCATTTCTGCGATCTGAAATTCCTGCCGCTCTGTCTGCACGGAATACTCAATATGCTCTGGATAGTCCCGCTGTATTTTGCGGCAAACGTCACGGTCTGCCCCGAAATATTAAAAGCGATAAAAGCAAAATTCAAAAAGGAACGGACGGCATAAAAAATGAACGAGACCGCAAAAAAAGATGTATACAGATATTACGGAGACGGCGGCGAACCGTTTGTCCACCGTCTTTTAAGAAAACCCGAACTCAGATATATCATAGCCCTGCGGAAAGCGCACGGGAGCAAAAACCCGTTTTCGCACCTGCGGCTGCGGCGGCTCTCCCATAAAACGGGGATACAGATACCCGCAAGGACGAAAATAGGCGAAGGGTTCTATATCGGGCACTGCGGAAGGGTGATAATCCATCCCGACTGCGTTATCGGCAAAAACTGCAACGTGGGAACGGGAGTGACAATAGGTCGGGAAAACCGCGGCAAAAGACTCGGCGTTCCTACGATAGGCGACAACGTCTGGATAGGCACGAACGCCGTCGTCGTCGGAAATATAACCGTCGGAAACGACTGCCTTATCGCGCCTCTCGCCTTTGTAAATTTCGACGTTCCGCCGCACAGTATCGTCGTCGGCAACCCCGCAAAGATAATCTCAAGGGAAAACGCGACCGACGGATATATCGAAAACAGGGTGTGAAAAATGAGTATACCTAAAAAAATACATTACTGCTGGTTCGGCAAAACCCCGCTGCCGGCGTCGGTAAAAAAATGTATCGCCTCATGGAAAAAGAAATGCCCCGGTTACGAAATTATCCGATGGGACGAGACGAACTTTGATATAAGAGAAAACGAATATATGTCGCAGGCATACGACGCCGGAAAATGGGCGTTCGTCAGCGACTTCGCAAGGCTTAAAATCGTCTATGAAAACGGTGGGGTGTATCTCGACACCGACGTCGAACTGATAAAGAGCCTCGACGCGCTCTCCGAAAAATACGACGGATTTTTCGGATATGAATACGGGAAGAACCTTATTGCGACGGGGCTCGGCTTCGGCGCAAAGAAAGGCGACAAATTCGTAAAAGCGATGCTCGACTGCTATGACGGGCTGTCGTTTTTCGACGAAAACGGAAAACAGGACGAAACGCCGTGTCCGGAAAGAAACACGGAAGCCGTCGTCTCTCTCGGAGTCGACCCGACAAAAAGAGGACAGGTCATCGACAACGTCTGTTTTCTGAAAGAAGAAGTATTGTGTCCGGTAAACTTTTTTACCGGTAAAAAGAAGATAACGAAAGAAACGGTTTCGATACATCATTACGATGCGTCGTGGTGCGGAGACGTGACGAGAAGAACGCTTCGGTTAAAAAAGATCATAGGAATAAAACTTTACAGCGTCCTTTACGGAAAGTTTCTTCACAGATCGGACAGGTGGGAATGGTAAATGGCATATCTTGATTATGAAAAAGTCGACGAAAAGACCGCCGCGCGCCTTGCAAGGCTTATTGAAAAATCGTATCGCTCATACTGGGAAAAGAAAAGAACGTTCGACCTTATCGTGACGACCCTTCTCCTTATTATTCTGATTATTCCCATACTCATCGTTTCTCTGATAATTTTTATCGACGATCCTCACGGCAGTCCGTTTTACAAACAGATAAGAATAGGCAGACACGGAAAAAAGTTTTATATGTATAAATTCCGCTCGATGTACGTCGACGCAGACAAACGCAAACAGGAGCTTTTGCACAGAAACGAAATGGACGGTCCCGTCTTCAAGATAAAGGACGACCCGAGAATAACGAGGGTAGGAAAGTTCATAAGAAAATGTTCGATAGACGAACTGCCTCAGCTCTTCAACGTTTTCAAGGGAAATATGAGCCTTGTGGGGCCGCGTCCGCCGCTTCCCGACGAAGTCGAACAGTATTCCGATTACGACAAACTCCGTCTTATCGTCACTCCGGGAATGACCTGCACGTGGCAGATATCGCCGAACAGAAACGATATTCCTTTTGACAGATGGCTCGAAATGGATCTTGATTACATAGAGCACCGCACGACGTGGACGGATATAAAAATAATCTTCAAAACACCGTTCGCAATATTCAGCGCCACCGGGAGATAAAATGAAAACAGCAATGATAGGTCACAAGGTCGTTCCGTCCACAAGAGGCGGAATAGAGACGGTTCTGACAAACCTCTGTCCTCTGCTTGCAAAAGACGGAACGGAGGTCGTCTGCTTCAACCGCTCTTCCGACAGGATAGAGGAAAATTTCATCGGGGAAGTCTCCGACGGAAAATATAAGGGCGTAGTCTTAAAGAAAGCGGGAACGCTTAAGATAAAAGGAATTTCAGCCCTCCTCGCCTCTTTTTCCGCGGCTTTCAAAAGTCTTTCGGGGAAATTCGATATAACCCATTTCCACGCCGAAGGGCCTTCCGCCGCGATAATAATCCCGAAACTTTTCGGCAGAAAATGCGTCGCCACGGTCCACGGACTCGACTGGCAGCGGGACAAATGGAAACACGGTTTCGGCGCGAAATACATAAAGTTCGGCGAAAAGATGATAGCGAAACACGCCGACGGGATCATAGTTTTAAGCGAAAGCGCAAGAGACTATTTCAAAGAGACCTACGGAAGGGACGCCGTTATAATTCCGAACGGGATAACAAAGCCCGAAAAGACCGACGACAGGATAATTTCGGAAAAATTCGGCATTACAAAAGATTCCTATATCTGCGTTGTCGCAAGGCTCACCGAAGAAAAAGGCATACATTATCTGATAGAAGCCTACGATCGGATAAAAACCGATAAAAAACTCGTTATCTGCGGAGATTCGAGCGACACCGACGGATACGTCGCAAAATTAAAAGCGCTCGCCGCGGGAAACGCGAACATCATTTTCACCGGGTTTGTCGCAGGTGAGACTTTGTCTTCCGTATATTCAAACGCATACGCGGTATGCCTGCCGTCGGACCTTGAAGGAATGTCGATAAGCCTTTTGGAAGCGCTTTCCTATTCGAACGCGGTCCTCTGCTCGGATATTCCCGAAAACGTCGCGGTCTGCAAAGACACCGCCCTGTTTTTTAAGAAAGGCGACGTAAACGACCTGAAAGAAAAACTCGAATTGCTTATAAACGATAAAGGAACGGTCGAAAGGCTGCGAAAAACCGCCGCCGAAGACGTTCTCTCGCGGTTTTCGTGGGAGAAGACCGCCTCGGAAACGATTTCTTATTATAAAGAGATACTGAAAGGAGCCGCCAGATGAACGACACTTTTTCACAGATATCCGAAAAACTCGGCAATCTGATTCCCGCGCAGGACAAACTTCTTTTCGATAAGACGTTCACCCTGCAAAAGCGTTCGGGCAACGTATTTGTTTTCGGCTACGACGACAAAAGCGCCTGCACCGCTTTTCTTGAGGAAAACAGAAACGCGCTTTTCAGCGCGGTAGGTTCCGTCTGCGGGCAGTTGCCGGAACTGAAATTCAGACAGCTGCCGAAAAATTTCGCCGCCGAAAAAGGCGCCGCGGCGCAAAAACCGAAAGCAAACTACAAACGCGGAATAAAAAACATCGTCGCTTCCCTTATCTGCCTTGTTCTGGCGCTTATTCTCGGCGTAATAAGCGTAAACTTCATCGCAAACAGAAAATTCAAGGAAAACTTCTATTCGGTAAGCATTCCGAAAACACTCGATAATTTCAGAATTATCCAGTTAACGGATCTTCACACCTCGACCTACGGCAAAAACAACGCCGATCTTATCGACAGGATAACGAAACTCGAACCCGACGTTATCGTGCTTACCGGCGACTGCGTAGATCAGAATGCGGGAACGGAAAACACCGTTTCTCTCTGCACCGCCCTTGCAAAAATAGCTCCGACATATTACGTCTACGGCAACAACGAATGTCAGAAAGCGTTTCAGAACCCGATGACTCTCGAGTCTCTCGACGAACTCACGGGAGCGACCGGAGAAACGCGCGACAGCCAAAAACTTTACGCCCTTGACAACGGGCTTAAAAAGACGCTTGAAGAAACCGGCGTGAAAGTGCTTTTCAACGAAAGCGACCTTATAACCGTCGGCTCAACAAAGATAAGGATATTCGGCACTCTCACTTCAAACCCGTCGGCTTTCTGGCAGTACGCGGGAAAAGAGTTCACTTCGTTCTTATACGACGACACGACCGAAGTTAAAATTTTCGCCTGCCACGAACCTTTGCTTCCCGAAACGCTTGAAGAACCGTCATGGGGAGACCTCGTGCTGTGCGGAGACACCCACGGCGGCGTGGTGAGACTTCCGGGGTTCGGAGCGCTCTATTCGAGAAACTTCGGATTTTTCCCCGAAAGGAAAAAAGCGATGATATACGGGAAATACCAGCGCGGAGACTCTCAGGTCATCGTTTCATCGGGTCTTGAAAACAGAAACCCGTTCAGAATATTCAACCAACCCGAAATCGTCATAGTTGATGTAAACAACTATTAAAGGAGGCGAAACGATTGATATCCCGACTCATAAATCTCGCGGTTATCGGAATATCCGCGGTCTTCCTTATTATCGCGGCGATAATATTTTGGAAAAAGACAAGAAACCAGACGAAAAGCCAGACGAAAGCCGAACTGAAAAAGCTGCGCCTTTTCAGAATAAGCGCGCTGCTTTTCGCGATAGTCATGTGCTTTTCCGCGACGCTCGCTTCGTATTTCGATACGTCAAAGCAGTCGAGCGCCGTGATCGCCCTCAATTACGCCGAAGCGTCCCAGGGACAGAACGTAAACGGAACGCGGTATAATATGTCCGAAATAATCTGCGACGACGTTATCGGAAGAGTAATAAAAAAGGGCGGATTTTCAGACCTTTCCGTCAGCGACCTGAAAAGCTGCTTTTCGGTCGTCCCCCTCAATCAGGGAAATTCCTACTCAAAGGATAAATACCATATTTCGACGGAATTCGCCGTTTATTACAGCGCAAGCAGCAAAACGAAAAAATACGATACGAACGCGATGGTCCAGCTGCTGTGCAATTCGTACAGGGACTATTATTTCGACAATTACGTAAACGACTTTCAGTTCAATATGAGCGATTTCGACGAAGAGATAAAGGAACTCGACTATATAGATATCGCGACCCTGCTCGGCAACAAGGCGAACTACATTCTCAACTATCTCTACGGGCTCCGCGAAAAGAACTCGGCTTTCATCTCCTCAAACGGTTCGACCTTTGCGTCGGTCGCCGCGAAAGTAGACCTGCTTTCTTCGGCGCAGATATACGACGCCATCTATTCCTACATTCTGCAGAACGGAATTTCGCTCGACAACAGGAAACTTATAGACCGATACACTTACGCAAACAAGATGTTTGATTACGACCGTCAGAAACTGAAGGAATCCTACGACATAACCAATAAGGCGATAGCCAAATACGACAAGGATATGGCGCGGATAGTGCTTGTTCCGACGTGGGATAACGACGGTCAGTATTACATGGGAAGGACCAAGATAGGAATAGACACCCTTTCGGTCCAGTCGGTAAGTTACAGCAAAAACATTGCGAACCTTGAAACAAGCATAAAAGACAACGAACTGAAAATACAGAAATTCACCGAGGCTTCGGGAAACACCGCAGAAAACAGGGCTTATGTTTCCGAACTCATGGCAAGCGCCGAAAAATCTCTTGAGGAACTTGCGGAGGAGGCGCGCATTATCGGCAGAGAATACTATTCGAGCCAGATGAACCAGTGCATTTCCGCAACGGTATATCAGTCGTCGGTGCTTTCTCAGGCAAAAACACTTATCCTGACGGCGCTGCTCGCATATATCTGCTGCTGGGCGCTCGTTTCGGCAAAGAGTTTTGCAAACAGGGAAGAAATATAAGGAAGGGAGATCGGTATGGAAGAGAAAAAAATATTCAGATATATCAAAAGACTGCTCCCCCTTATCCTCGTCGTTTCCTTTGTTCTTTCGGGTCTCTTTTATTTCGCGATGAGCAAAAAACAGACCTATGTCGCCTCCGCGGTTATAAACTACAACTATAAAGAAGCCGAAGAGGGAAAGACCCCGATAGGAACGACCCTTGACGTAAGCGAGATAAAATCCTCGGCGATCCTTGCGAAGGCTATTGAAAAGATGTCGCTTTCAGATCAGTATTCCGCGGATAAACTCTCGTCGAGGATAACGATAACCGAAGTTCCCGACCCCGACAAGGAACAGCAGAAAAACGCCAAGCTCGACGAAGGGAAGGACGCCGTATACGTTCCGACGACATATATTGTCGCCTTTACCGCGACAAGCGCCGAGGGAAGCCGCTTTGCGCAGGCGATGCTCGACGAAATTCTCGACGCCTACTTCTCGGTATTCGGCGAAAATTACATAAACGTCGACCATATAAGCAATAATATCGGCGAAATATACAATAACGACTACGATTATTTGAGAATGGTCGAAAATATAGACAGCAATATCGAACAGACGGTAAACATTCTCTATCAGCGAAGCAGCGTTTATCCCTACTACCGCTCGACCGAGATGGGAATGTCCTTCGACGATATTATCGACGAATTCAACTTTATAAGAAACGTAAAACTTCAGGATCTGTATTCCGAGATATACAAATATCAGATAACGAAAAGCAAGAGCCTGCTCAACGCGACCTACAACAGCAGGATAGACTCAAACAGGATAAGCGGTTCGAACGAAAGAGAAATGTTCGACGATATCGAAGAAGTCCTCAAAGCGTACGTCTTCAAAATGAGAGAGTCGGGGAACACAAACATAACCGCAGACTACATTCTCAAGGAAGTTCACAGCAAGGATATAACCGACGGAAACGGCAACATAATAACGAAAGTCGACCAGACCGTAACTTACGACGAACTCCTCTACGCATGGAGGGATCACGACTTAAACGACGCGATAGCGATAATCGACACCGCATACTGCCGTTACGTCATCGACTCCTTCAATTCCTGCAGGGGAACCTGCGGCGGCACCTGCACATCGTCCGATAAGACCTGCGCGCAGATTTCCGAAGCGGGATATTCCGACGCGGAAAAGGAAGTCGCGGACAAGATAAAGGAAGTCGTCAGCGAACTCACGGTCCTTTACGACAAGACCGTCGTGGCAAACAGCGAATATAACGGTTATCTCGGCTGTAAAAACATTTCGATACTTTCTTCCGCATCGACCACGGCAAGCCTCAACGTCACCCTTTACAGCGTTATCGCGTTCGTATTTATCGTTGTCGTCTGCTGCGGAGGACTTATCCTTATCGGAAGAATGAACGATATTATAATCGCAAACTTCTACACCGACAGAAAAACGGGATTTTACAACCGCGCCTACTTTGATAAATATCTGCAGAAGAACAGCCGCACGATAATCGACGACGGTACGGTAATGATCTCCGTCATGATCTCAAATCAGCGCGATATAAACAGGGAATTCGGGCGGAATGTCGGCGACGATGTTCTTAAACTCTTTGCCGAAAACCTGCGGACAGTTTTCTCGAAGATGAACGCAATGTTTGTCTATAACGGAAATTCACACTATATCGTGATTTTGAGCAAGAGCGACTCGATAACCGCAGAAGACGCAGTCCAGACCTTCGCGACGTATCTCGACGGAAGAGAAAGCTGCGAAAACGTCGGTATAAAATACGAAGTCGGCGTTGCGGAAACTTTCAGGGAAAGAGTGAGATCCGCGAGAGCGCTGCTTGTAGAATCAATAAATAACAGACGCGAATTCGAATCAAAAGCGAAAAAAGACTGATAAAAGGAGGCGAAAACTTTGCCGACGGGGAAAGCGGTACAGGCGGTCGTAAAATGTTATTTCACAGCCGTGCTGTTTCTGATGTATTACTTTATAAACGACGCCGTCTTTATCGGCGGTATCGGCGTTACCCTGAGGCATATTTTCGCTCTCTTAACGGTTCTTTCCGCCTTTGTTTACTTTCTTGCAAGACCCGATATCTCAAAAGCCGCGGTCTCCCTTAAATCGGCGCTCGTTTTTGCCGTTCCCCTTTTGGTCATCGTCCTTTCGTCGATGCTCGTCTGGATTATCGACAAAAGCGAACTGTCCACCATAATGAGAGGGCTTTCGGGCTGTCTTGTATATACGAATATTCTCTCCTGCGCGCTTGCCGCAGGCTCCGTCATGTATGTTTTCGGCGAAAACGGTATCTGGTTCAACCTCGTCTCCATCCTCGCCTCAAACCTGCTTATGATACTCACGATAATTGCGTCGGACGGTATCGGCGCGTTCTTCGGCGAATTTATCAAACTCGTATTGAGTTTTGCCGAAAATACGGGCGAAACGATAGTCAAAGCGGAAATTCACGAACTTGCGTTCTGTCTCGGCGCGTATATCATTTATATGCTTTACAAACCGAAGAAAAAACTGTGGTTCTGGGCGCTTTTTGCAGTCACCTGCTTCTGCTTTCTGGCGGCGTTCAAGCGTATCGCCACGGTCGCTATCGCGGTCGTTGCGGTGATCAGGATAATCTTCTTCCTTATTCGGAAAATTTCAGAAAAAGCGGTCATACGCGCGGCAAACACCGTAATGCTCATCATGACTATTCTGCTTGTCGCGTATATCCTGGTAATAAAACTCGACGTTTTTACCTATATGGAAAAGGCGGGGATCGAAACAAACGGAAGAGCGTTTATCTATTCCCACGTAAATGAATATTACGACTTTTCACCGCTGTTTCCGGGTCGCGGAATAGGGTTTCTGACCTATCAGTTAAACGAAGTCGTCTCCCTCGGGGTTTCGGCGGTGCATAACGACTTCCTGCAGTTTTATATCGACCTCGGCTTTTTCGGATATATCCTCTGGCTTCTGTCGATGACTGTTTTAAGGACCGCTTATTTCGGGAAAGACGACGCGGACACCGCGCTTATAACAATGCTCCTGACCGTTTATCTTATAATAGTTTCAAGTACCGACAACACGATGAACTACCCTCTTCTGACTACCGTCATGGGAGTCCTGATAATCGGCAACGGCTATAAAAACAAAGTAAAAAAGCAGGCGGAACGTTACGACACCCGCACGCTCGGCTTATAGAGGCGCAAAATGAAAATTCTTATCGTCAACAAATTTCTCTACCCGCGCGGCGGCTCCGAAAGTTATATGCTCGGGATAGGCGAAACCTTAAAGAAACTCGGACACGAAGTGGAATATTTCGGAATGTACGACGAAAAAAACACTGTCGAAAACAGGCTCGGCGAATATACGCAGAATATGGATTTTCACAAAAAGAGCCTTGAACGCCTGCTTTATCCTTTCAAGATAATCTATTCTTTCGAGTCGAAAAAGAAGATCGGGAAAGTCATCGACGAAATGAAGCCCGACGTTATACACCTGAACAATATAAATTTTCAACTTACCCCGTCGATAATCGACGCCGCAAAAAAAAGGCACGTTCCCGTCGTCTGGACGCTCCACGACTACCAACTTATATGCCCCGGACATCTTCTTTACAATAACGACCGCAACTGCGTCTGCGAAAAATGTATCGGCAGAGGGAAGTCCGCCTGTATAAAAGACAAATGTATCCACTCCTCGAAGATCAAGAGTATCCTCGGAGTTATCGAGGCGAAATTCTATAAAATAAAAGGCACTTATAAAAAAGTGGACAGGTTTATAGCGCCGAGCAATTTCCTCTATTCTAAACTCGTCGCCGACAACCGATCCCTTTTTGAAAACCGCACGACGGTAATACATAATTTCGTAAATAAGAAATCGCTTCCCGAAAAAATAAAGGATAATTTCGGCTTTCCGTATATCGCCTTTGCGGGACGCTTAAGCCCCGAAAAAGGAACCCGGATATTAAAGGACGCCGCCCGGCTTCTCCCCGACGTCGATTTCGTCGTAATGGGCGGAGGCCCCGACGAAAAAATGCTTTCGGGAATTCCGAATATCCACCTTACCGGGTTTGTGACCGGCAAAACGCTCGACGAAAATATCGCGGGAGCGGAGGCGGTCGCGGTGCCGTCCGTATGTTTTGAAAACTGTCCGATGGCAATTCTCGAAGGGCAGCAGCTTGCGGTCCCCGCGGTAACGATGAATATGGGCGGAATGGCGGAACTTGTCGAAGACGGAAAAACGGGTGTGCTTTCGAAATCGGTCGATGCGGAAAGTTTCGCGGCGGCGGTAAAGGATATCCTTTCCGACAGGAAAAGACTTGCCGAGATGAAAGAAAACTGCCTTGAAAACGCGAAAACGTTTTCGGATACAGACGCATACTGCGAAAAACTTCTCGGAATTTACGCGGAGGTCATAAATAATGGCTGATGTCAGCATAATAGTTCCCGTTTACAAAGTCGAAAAATACCTCGACAGATGTATCACGTCCCTTGTAAACCAGACGCTTAAAAGCATCGAAATAATCCTTGTCGACGACGGTTCTCCCGACGGCTGTCCCGCGCTTTGCGACGAATGGGCTAAAAAAGACGGCAGAATAAAAGTCATACATAAAGAAAACGCGGGACTCGGCTTTGCACGGAATTCGGGAATGGAAATTGCCGAAGGCAGATTTATCGGATTTGTCGATTCGGACGACTGCGTTAAAAACGATATGTTCGAACAGCTCTTCCTTGCCGCGACAAAGGAAAACGCAGAGATCGCGATGTGCGGCTTTCGCTGTATCGGCGGGATAATGACCGAAAAAGAAAACGACGTTCAGGATATAAACTGCTTTGATGAATATACCGTTTTTTCGGGCAAAGAAGGCATAGACCGACTGATGCTCGATATCTGCGGTGCGCGTCCCGAAGAAAGTCAGGACAGCAAATACGGTTTCAGCAGCGTTAAAAATATTTATTCTTCCGAAGTAATAAAGAAAAACGGTATTAAATTTTTATCCGAAAGAGAAGTCGCGAGCGAGGACGTTTTCTTTCTTCTCGACTTTCTCAGCCACACCGACTGCGCCGTCGGAATTCCCGGAGCATACTATTTTTATTACAGAAACGGCGAATCGCTCTCGAAAAGTTATCGGAGCGACCGCTTTGAAAAATGCGGTTTTATCGTTGACGGCATAAACTCCCGCCTCGAAAAAAGAATGCCCGAAGAAAAATATAAGATATATACCGACAGGCTCTATCAGGCGTACGCGCGGGCGGTATGTATGCAGGAAATTCAGTTTGCAAAGCAAAACGGGCTTTCGGCAAAAGAACTCAACGCGCGCTTAAAGAGAGTCTGCAAGTCCGAAAGACTGCGGACCGTACTTAAAAATTATCCGTGGCGGAAACTGCCGTTTACTCAGGCGGCGTTTGCAATGACCATGAGATTTTCCCTTATCGGACTTCAGAAACTGCTTGTCCGCCTGAAAAACGGAGGTTAAAATGCTATTTTCGGTGATCGTGCCCGTCTGCGGCGTTGAAGAATATATTTCCGAATGTATCGACAGTATTTTAAGCCAGAGTTTTTCCGATTTCGAACTTATCGCGGTCGACGACGGCTCGCCCGACGGGTGTCCCGCGATCTGCGACGGATACGCAAAAAAAGACGGCAGGGTAAAGGTAATACACAAGCCGAACGGAGGGCTTGTTTCCGCACGCAAGGCGGGCGTTTCGGCGGCGTCGGGAGACTATATAATAAACGTAGACGGCGACGACAAAATAAAGCCCGGATATTTCGAAAAGGCAAAAGAGATAATTGAAAAATACGACCCCGATATAATTTCTTTCGCGGTAAATTATTTTTATAAAGACAAAGACGTTTACGACCCCGAAAAGCTCTCCGAAGGGCTTTACGCGGGCGAAAACATAAAAAAAATAACCGACCTTATGCTTCTGACGCCCGATATGCGCCACCTGCACTATTTTCTCTGGGCGAAAGTTTTCAGACGGGATATAATAAAAGATATCCAGCTTTCCGCCGACGAAAGAGCGAGCATGGGAGAGGACGTAAACTGCGTTATCCCCGCATATTGCAAGGCAAAAAGCGTTTACATCTCGGCGGAGACGGTTTACGACTGCCGCTGCCGCGGCAACTCCATGTCGAGAAAATACCGCCCGTCGCATTTCGACGATATTGCCGTAGGCGTTTCCGCTTTGAAAAAGGCGGAAAAAGCCCCCGACGGATATGAAAAAGCGGTCGACAGATACGCCGCGTTCATGTTCTTCGTGATTTTTGCGACGGCGGCGTCCGACGGGGATAAAAGCGTAAAAAAATATGCGGCAGACATTTTCGGGAATTTCAAAACCGCTCTTGAAAACGTCGAATTTTCGGGCATTACCGCAAAAAGCAGAATCGCTTTATGTCTTCTGAAAAAGAAGAAATTCGGCGCTGCATATAATTTTCTGCGCGTCTGCGAAAAACTGAAAGGAAGACGGTAATGGATATTTCGGTCGTGACCGCCGTTCATAACGGCGAAAAATATTTGAGAGCAACGCTCGACAGTATCCTTGCCCAGACTTTCGGAAATTTCGAAGTCATCGTCATCGACGACTGCTCGACCGACAAAACTTCCGCAATTCTGGCGGAATACGCCGAAAAGGACAGCCGCATAAAGGTTTTCGCAAACGAAGAAAACCTGAAACTCGCCCGTTCGTTAAACAGGGGGATATCCCTTGCAGGCGGCAAATACATTCTGCGAATGGACGCCGACGATATATGTCTTGCCGACCGCTTTGAAAAGCAGTTTGAGTATATGGAAACGCACCCCGGAACAGACGTTTCGTTCTGCAAATATTTCATTCTCCGTAACGGAGAGATTACCCCGTGCGTTGTCGGCAGAAAATGCGGCGCCGAAAATATAAAAGCGATGTTTCTCTTTTTCTGCCCCGTGCTTCACCCCGGAGTCATCGCAAAGGCGGAAGTCATAAAAAAATACGCCTACGACCCGTCGCACACCTGCTCCGAAGACCTTGATCTGTGGACAAGAATGCTTAACGACGGCGCAACGATAGACTGCTGCCCCGACTACCTCATGCTCTACCGCAGACATTCGGCGCAGATAACCGCAAAGCCGTCGGAAAGACAAAACGCGGAAGTAAAGGAAAGCATGACGCGCTTTTATGAAAAAACGCTCGGAAAAATGAGCGACGGACAGGCTGAATTTTTTATGAACGGCGTTTATTTCAGAAATTCGTTCGACAGAGAAAAACTGTTTTCTTTTTACAAATATATAATTTCGGAAAACCGAAAGACGAAAAGTTTTTCGAAAAAAGCGATAATCGGAGGTATGGCGGAAGTCCTCGCCGAATACAGACGGACGCAAAACCTCGGCTTCGGAGATAAACTTTTCTTTCTTAAGTTCGGCGGTCTTACTCTCGTTTCGGAGATAATATCGCGGAAACTGCAAAGCAAAAAAGACCTAAAAAACGCTTTTGCGGCGGCACGGAAAGCGTCGCTTAAGCAAAAAGGCGAAAAATTCGGGCTTCCCGTATTTATTCAGGGGGATACAGATGAATGAAAGCAACCTTTTGACGATAATAATTCTGCTGGCGGTATTTCTTATACTCGTCACATTCTGCATAATTTTCGTTGCAGGAGCGCTCCGTAATTTCAGAGGACACAAAGCGGTCGGCTTCGAACCTCTGCTTTACGTTCAGAAAAAGTACGATAAAATAAGAAAAATAAGCCGCGTTCCCTGCGGAATGGTATACGTTATCGCGTCCGACGGCGAAAAGAATAAAAACGGCGGCGCCCTCTCCTATAAGCACCTCGGAGAAACGCTGCTTGCCTCTTTCGACGGAGACGGAGACCTTGTTTCGAAAGTAAACGCGTGCGAATACATTATCCTTACACGGCGCAGCGAAGCGAAACTCAACGCCGCCATCGACCAGATATTATACGATATGATGCTTTATTCGAAAACCAACGCCGTCCCGAACCTCGCGGTAAGTTTCGGCGCGTATCTTATCCCTGCGGGAACGATAGATTTCGAAGAGACGGTCGAACGCGCAAAGCTTGCCGCGACCGAAGCGAAAAGCAGTTCACGCAAATACGTTGCATGGGACTACAATCTCCAGAACGACCACGACAACAGGGTTCTTATTGAAGAAAACCTTAAAAACGGCATCGAAAACAACAATTTCTTCCTTGAATTTCAGCCGATAATAGATATTGCAACGGGAAATATCGTCGGAGGCGAAGTCCTTGCAAGACTGAACAGCGCATCAAAAGTCATTCTGCCCGACGAATTCATTTCGGTCGTAAAAGACAACAATATGGACTCCGAATTTGACTGTCACGTTTTCGAAAAGACCTGCCGCTGGGTCTCTTTGCATAAGGATATTTGCAAAAACCTGAGCCATATATCGGTAAACTTTTCGCGTAACACCCTTGCCAAAGAGGGACTTGCCGAAAAACTTCTCGGAATTGCGGACAGATGCGGCGTCGACAGGTCGTTTATCGCGGTCGAAGTTCTGGAAGACAAAAAAGAAACGCCTTACGATTCCGCAATAATAAGAAAAAACCTCAACACGCTCAAAGAGTCGTCCGTTTCGATCTCTCTCGACGATTTCGGCGACGGATATTCCTCTTTCGACGATCTGAAAAATTATTCCGTCGACGTCATAAAGATGAGCCGAGCGGTAACGGAAAACATCGAAACGAATCTCGGACTGCGTATCTTCAAGAGTATCGTAAGCGTGGCGGGAAGCATGGGCGTAAAAATTATATGCGAAGGCGCGGAAACGTTAAAACAGATAGAAATTCTCCGCGAAAACGGCATCAAATACGTTCAGGGCTATTTTTTCTACCGTCCCGTAAGCCCCGACCAGTTTGAAAAAGCGATAATCAACAACAGAAACAAACAAGGAGATAAATGATATGAAAGTAAGTTTATTCGGTTACAACCGCAAAGAAACGGACAACTATTTCAACTATCTGAACGAAAACAACGCCTCACAGGCGGAGCAGATAGAGCTGCTCAAAGCAAAACTCGCGGAAGCGGAAAAGACCGTCGACGAATATAAGAGGATAGACGAGATAAACAAACAGGAAAAAGACGAACTTCAGCAGCAGATAGAAGAACTCAAAGCCGACTGCGGCGACCGACAGAAAGAAGTCGAAGATCTTGAAAAAGACCGCGACGAAAGACAGCAGCAGATAAACGACCTTGAAAAGAAACTTGAAGAAAAGCCCTCCTCCCTTCCCGACAACGACCGTCTCGGCTTTATTTTCGCCGTTGCATACCGCGATATGGAAAACAAAAACAAAGCGGTAAGCGCAAGAATAAGGGAATACGCCGATATGATGTTCAACCGAATGAACGATTACCGGAACGAAGTCGCGTCTATCGTAAATTCCGTAACCGAAATGCAGAACAGGCAGAAAGAAGAACTTGCAAGGCTCTGCGAAGAAGCGTCCGAAAAACTCGATATGCTCACCGCAGTCTCGGAAAACACCCTTGACGATATGAAGAAAATCGAGGAAAGCCGCGGTAATATCTGCGGAGAGATCGACAATATGATCTGCGAAACGATAAACACGGACAGTTATACTCTTATCCAATCGCCCGCCGCGGAGGACGAAGAACAAACCGAAGAATAATCTGACGGAGGCTGGCAAACAGCCTCTGTTTTTTTCCTTTTTTAACTTTTTGTAAAACCTATTGACTTAGTAGGAAAAGTGTGTATAATATAGTTGGAGATAAATCCTACCAAACTGATATGTTTAATGAGGTGATTTTATGATATACGCCGATAACGCAGCAACCACAAAGATGAGCGAGCGGGCAAAAAAAGTAATGCTCGAAACGGCGGACAACTTCTGGGAAAACCCGTCGAGTCTTCATTCTCCCGGTCAGAAAGCCGCCGAACGGCTTTATAAAGTGAGGGAAGATATTGCAAAAATCATAGGCGCCGCCCCCGGAGAGATATATCTCACTTCCGGCGGCAGCGAAGCCGACAATCAGGCGCTCCTCACCGCCGCAAAGATAGGCAGACGCAGGAAAAAAATGCATATTATCTCGACCGCGATCGAGCACCACGCAATTCTGCACACCCTCGACGCATTGAAAAACGAGGGCTTTGAAATAACGCTTGTCCCCGTCG
This sequence comes from uncultured Eubacteriales bacterium, assembly GCA_934501435.1. Taxonomy (GTDB): domain Bacteria; phylum Bacillota; class Clostridia; order Oscillospirales; family UBA644; genus Geddesella. The sequence continues at coordinate 146,586 of CAKSTW010000004.1, read as the reverse complement.
ACGAATTCGGAAGAGTTTCTCCCGAAGACATAAAAAACGCGATAAAAGACGACACCGTAATGGTCTCGGTGATGTTCGCAAATAACGAGATAGGCACGATTGAGCCTATCGAAGAAATAGCAGAAGTCTGCAAAGAAAAAGGCGTGCTTTTCCACACCGACGCGGTTCAGGCGGCGGGACATGTGAAAATCGACGTCAAAAAGATGCAGATAGATATGCTTTCGGTTTCGGCTCATAAATTCCACGGTCCGAAAGGCGTAGGTTTCTTATACGCAAGAAAAGGCATTGACCTTGCAAACGTGATTTACGGCGGAGCGCAGGAAAAAGGAAAACGCGGAGGAACCGAAAATCTTCCCGCGGCGGCAGGAATGGCGGAGGCTCTTGCCGAAAGTTACGAAAACCTTGAAGAAAAGACCGCAAAAACAAGGAAAGTAAGAGACAGAATAATAAAGGGACTTTCCGAAATTCCTCATTCCGCCCTTAACGGCGACCCCGAAAACCGTCTCTGCGGAAATATCAATTTCTGCTTTGAGGGTATCGAGGGCGAAAGCCTGCTTTTACTTCTTGACGCAAAAGGCATTGCGGCGTCGTCGGGTTCCGCCTGCACGTCAGGCTCTCTTGATCCGAGCCACGTTCTTCTGGCGATCGGCAGACCGCACGAAGTCGCCCACGGCTCTCTCCGTCTTTCGATAACCGAAGAAACGACCGAAGAAGACGCGGATTACATCATAAACGCGACAAAAGAAGTGGTTTCGTATCTCAGAGATATTTCACCCGTCTATAAGGAACTTGAGAGAGGAGAGAAAAAGTATGTTATACAGTGAAAAAGTCATGGATCATTTTCTTCACCCGAGAAACGTCGGAGAAATTGAAAACGCGGACGGCGTAGGCGAAGTCGGCAACGCAAAATGCGGAGATATAATGAAAGTATACCTCAAAATAGATAACGGCGTAATCACCGACGCAAAATTCAACACATTCGGCTGCGGCTCGGCTATCGCGACAAGTTCGATGGCGACAGAAATGATAAAAGGCAAAAAAGTCGAAGAGGCGCTCTCCCTGTCGAACAAAGCCGTCGTCGAAGCGCTCGACGGACTGCCGACCCACAAAATTCACTGCTCGGTCCTTGCCGAAGAAGCGGTCAAGGCGGCAATCGAAGACTACTATAAAAAGAACGGTATCCCGACCGAAAATCTTTAATAAAAATTTTCCTCCGACAGTCACCTGCCGGAGGAATTTTTGTTTAATTGACACAAATATCTGCTATAATTTCCGCGGAGGAAGAAAATAATGACGGAAAGAAAAAAAGCGACGTTAAAAATGATTTTCGCGATGAGCGTTTTCGGAACGCTCGGCGTATTTGTAAGATATATTCCCCTGCCCTCGGGTTCTCTCGCGTTTTTGAGAGGCGTTATCGGGGTCGTGTTTCTGCTTATCGTAAAGGCGATAAAACGCTCGCCCGTTGATTTCGGAGCGATAAAGAAAAATCTTCTGCCGCTCTGCCTTTCGGGGGCTTTCATAGGCGTGAACTGGATACTTCTGTTTCAGGCGTACAAACTTACGACCGTTTCGACGGCGACTCTCTGCTATTATATGTCGCCCGTCTTCATAACCCTGTTTTCGCCGATAATATTAAGAGAAAGGCTGACCGTGAAAAAAGCCGTCTGCGTTTTCACCGCGTTTATCGGAATGATATTCGTTTCGGGCGTTTTTTCGGCGCCCGAAAATATGAATCCCGCGGGGGTCTCCTGCGGTCTCGGCGCGGCGTTTTTTTATTCAGCGGTCGTTCTGACAAACAAGAAATTAAAAGACATTTCCGACTGTGATATGACCCTTTTCCAACTCGCGGCGGCGGCTGTCGTCATTCTGCCGTATACGCTCCTCTGCGAAAAAGTCACGGCGGAAACGATAACGCCTTTGTCGGTCATAATGGTACTCACGGTCGGCGTTATCCACACGGGCTTTACCTACAACCTCTATTTCGGGGCAATAGCCTCGCTTCCCGCCCAGACCTCGGCGGTCCTCGGATATATCGACCCCGTCGTCGCCCTTATTCTGTCGGCGCTTTTCCTTTCGGAGCCGCTCGACCTCTTCGGCTATATAGGCGCGGTCTTAATTCTCGGTTCGGCTTTTATTTCCGAAACGACTATTCGCCGTAAACCTCTTTCAAGGTCGAAATGACCGACGCAAGATCGTTTTTTAAGGAAGAATAGGAAAAATACACTTCGCCCGAATACCCCGATAAAGATGAAAGACAGGAAAGTTCGTTTTTTATCTCGTCGGGGTTTTTATACGCTCCGTTTTCCTCCCCTCGGTACGCCGCAATGCCGACATACAGAGGAATTTTGTTTTCGGCGCATAAGTCGCTCCACCATTTTGCTATCGGCTCAAACGGGGCAATTTTGCTTTCTATATGCCAATATATCTGCGGGCAGATATAGTCAACGTATTTTTCCTCGACCCATTTTTTCGTATCGGCATAAACGTCGTAATAGGTCTGCGACGTATTTCCGAGCCCCGAAACCCCCTCCGCGTTATTCTGTTTTGTCGCCCATATCCCGCCCGGCGACACTCCGAAAACGCAGGAGGGCTTTTTTCTTTTCACGAGAGCCGCCGTTTCCTTTATAAGGGAAGTAACGTTATCCCGCCGCCAATCGCCGAGAGTTTTGCCGCTGCCGTATTTTTCGAAAGCCTTACCATCGTCGAACGCCCCCTCGCCCGACGAACCCGACGGATAGAAATAATCGTCGAAATGTATTCCGTCGACGTCGTATTTATCGAGAATTTCTTCAACGCCCGAAAGCACGAGTTTTCGCACTTCGGGAAGCCCCGGGTTATAATACAAAGCCCCGTTAAATGCGACGGTATATTCGGGGTGGCGGCGCGCGGGATTTGTTTCGGACAGTTTTTCCGTATCCGTCCCGTAAAGCGACGGAAAAGACACGCGGTAAGGGTTTATCCACGCATGAATCGAAATTCCCGAAGAGTGCGCGGCGGAAACGAAATATTCAAGAATATCGAAAGGCAGTTTTTCCCCCTGCTTTCCCGCGACAAAGGAAGAAGACGGGAAAATTCCAGAGGGATATATTGCGTCGGACATCGGGCGGACCTGCAGGAAAATTGCGTTAAGCCCCCACTCTTTTACGTTTTTTACAATGCCGTCGATCTCCTTTTTCAAGGCGGCTTCACCAAGCCCCGAATCGGACGGGAAATCTATATTCCAGACGGTCGATATCCAAACTCCGCGCAAATTTTTCACCTCGCTTTCGGGAAGGGAAACATTGACCCTGACAGACCGCATTTTGCTGCCGTCGGGGGTTGCCGCGGTGATAACGGCTGTCCCCGACGAAACGGGTCGGACGTTTCCGTTTTCGTCGACCGTCGCGATTTTCCCGTCGGACGAAAAGAAAACGGAATCTTTTTCGGCGTCAAAACGCCATACGTCGTTTTTTTCGGTAAATTCATGCGATATTTTTCCCGTTTTTTCGACATTTCCCCCGAAAAGGGAAAAGGTGTTCCGAATACCGGAACACCCGTAAAGCGACAAAACGATTGAAAAAACCGCAAAAAGCGCGATTATTTTTCGTTTCATTTTTTCACCTTTATTTTACTAACACATTTTTTCCGCAAGTTTTTTGCCGCCGAGAATATGGAAATGCAGATGCTTTACGCTCTGACAGCCGTCGTCGCCGCAGTTATTGACTATGCGGTAGCCGTTTTCAAGCCCCTCGCTTTTCGCAATTTCGGGGATCTTCTCGAAAATTTTCGCGATATATCCGCTGTTTTCGGAATTTATCCCGTTTGCGCAGCAGATATGCTTTTTCGGAATAACGATAACATGAACGGGAGCCTGAGGCGCGATATCCCTGAAAGCGTAAATATCTTCGTCCTCATAAATCTTGTTTGACGGAATTTCGCCCGCTATTATCTTACAGAAAATGCAATCCATTTTAATTCTCCTTATTTTGACGCCAGAATTTCTTCGGCTTTCTTAAAGACTTCGTCTGTTTTTTCGGGCAGTTTGATACCTGACGTTGCGCTGTCGGGTCTTCCGCCGCCTCCGCCGCCTGCGATCGGGCTTATCTCCTTTAAGAGGAGACCTGCGTTCGCTCCGTTTTTGACGGCGTTTTTGCCGCAGCACGCGACAAGGTTGTGTTTTCCGTCAAAGGAAACGGAAATAACGGCAACCGCGTCGTCGTTTTCGGCTTTTATCTTATCGGTAACGGTTCTCACGGCACCCAAATCAACGCCTTCGGTCTTGTACGCTATAAAGTCGAATTTGCCGACTTTCTTTGCCGACGACATGATATCTCCCGTCTGGGACGCCGCAAGTTTCGCGTTTATCTTTTCGACTTCCTGCTTTGCGGCTCTTACTTCCGCCTGCAAAGCCGCCGCCTTTTTATCTATTTCGGCGGGGTTTGCCTTGAGTTCGGCAGCGCAGGTCTGAATAAGGGCTTCTTTTTCTTCAAGGAACGAAAGAACGCCGAGACCCGTCGTTCCTTCGATTCTCCTGACGCCCGCGGCGACCGAACTTTCGGAAATGATCTTGAAAAGTCCGACCTTTGCGGTATTCGAAACGTGAGTTCCTCCGCAGAGTTCGACCGAGAAATCGCCCATTTTGACAATTCTCACGCGGTTTCCGTATTTTTCGCCGAAGAGCGCCATAGCGCCGGTTTTCTTCGCTTCTTCAATCGAGGTTTCGTAATTTTCGACTTCAATTCCCGAAAGAATCGCATCGTTTACGGCTTTTTCGGTATTTTTCATTTCTTCGGCGGTCATCGGCGCGAAATGTCTGAAATCGAAACGGACTCTGTTCTCGTCGACGTAACTTCCCGCCTGTTCGACATGGTTTCCGAGAACACGGCGAAGAGCCGCCTGCAAAAGGTGAGCCGCCGAGTGGTTTCTCTTTATCGCTTCACGGCGGTCGGCGTCGAGGGCAGCCGTAACGCTGTCTCCGACGGAAAATTCGCCGTCCGACAAACGGCAGATATGCAGATAAACGCCGTCGGTCTTCTTTGTATCGGAAACGTCGAGCGCCGCTCCGTCTTTCGTTATTTTGCCCGAATCGCCGACCTGTCCGCCGCCCTCTCCGTAGAAAGGCGTTTTATCGAGAACGACGGTGACGTCGCCTTCGGAAACGCTGTCGACGGGTCCTTCGTCGGTGATAAGAGCAAGAATTTTTGCTCCGGTCGAATATTCGGTATATCCCGTAAATTCGGTTTTTGCAATGCCTGCAAGAGCGGATTTTGAATTTTCCGACCAGCCGGAGATGTTTCCTCTCGCGGCTCTCGCGCGGTTCTTCTGCTCAAGCATGCGTTTTTCGAAACCGTCTTCGCCAACTTCAAGCCCGTTTTCCTCGGCAATTTCGCGGGTAAGGTCTATCGGGAAACCGAAAGTATCGTAAAGTTTGAAAACTCCGTCGCCCGAAAGCGTTTTTTCGCCGTTTTTCTTTGCGGCGTCGACATATCCCGAAAGGATCTGAAGCCCCGCGTCGATAGTCGCCTCAAAACGCTCTTCTTCGAGAAGAACTATCTTTTTGATGTAATCTTTCTTTTCTTCAAGTTCAGTATATGCTTTTCCGCTCGTTTCTATTACCGAGTTGCAGAGTTCGGAAAGGAAAGCGCCCGAAATGCCGAGCAGCTTGCCGTGACGCGCGGCGCGGCGCAGAATTCTGCGCAAAACGTATCCTCTGCCCTCGTTTGACGGCACTACTCCGTCCGCTATCATAAACGAAGCGCTTCTTATATGGTCGGTGATAATTCTTATCGAGACGTCATCGTCGGCGTCTTTGCCGTATTCCTTTCCCGCACGCTTACATACCGCGTTAAGGGTGTTTCTTACGGTATCGACTTCGAACATATTGTCAACGTCCTGCATTACGCAGGCAAGGCGTTCGAGTCCCATTCCGGTGTCGATATTTTTCTGTTTGAGTTCGGTATAGTTGCCTTTTCCGTCGTTGTTGAACTGCGAAAATACGTTGTTCCATATTTCCATATATCTGTCGCAGTCGCAGCCCGGCTTGCAATCGGGAGAGCCGCAGCCGTATTTCTCGCCTCTGTCGAAATAAATTTCGGAGCAGGGACCGCAGGGACCCGTTCCGTGTTCCCAGAAGTTATCGGCTTTTCCGAGACGGATTATTCTTTCTTCGGGGACGCCTATTTTGTCTCGCCATATAGCGTAAGCCTCGTCGTCGTTTTCATAGACCGACGGCCAGAGTTTGTCTTCGGGGATTTCCATGACCTGCGTTAAAAATTCCCATGCCCATGGAATAGCCTCTTCCTTAAAATAATCGCCGAAAGAGAAGTTTCCGAGCATTTCGAAAAACGTTCCGTGTCTCGCGGTCTTTCCGACTCTTTCAAGGTCGGGCGTTCTGATACACTTCTGGCAGGTAGTGACCCTCTTTCTCGGAGGTTCCTCTTCTCCCGTAAAAAACTTTTTAAGGGGCGCCATACCTGAGTTTATCAGCAAAAGCGATTTATCGTTTATCGGAACGAGAGGAAAACTCTTCAGACGGAGGTGTCCTTTCGATTCGAAAAATTCGAGAAATTTTTCTCTGATCTCATTCAATGACATATAATGCATAATTATATCTCCTTATATTGCACGGCATACCGCCGTAAAAATCTTATCAATATCTTTCTTTGCGTTTTCGGCGTCTTTTTCGGTTCTGAAAATTCCGAAAACCGTCGTTCCGCTCCCCGAAACAAGCGTTTTTTCCGCTCCCGCGGCTTTTAATTTTTCGCAGAGAGAAAAACACTCGGGACAGAGGGAAAATACCGCTTCTTCAAGTCCGTTGCCAAGTTTTTTTTCTTCGGTAAAAGACGTTTTTTTGCCGCCGAGACGGTCGAATTCTTTATATACCTCCGCCGCCGAAAGCCCTTTTTCGGGTTTGGCAAGCAGGAAAATAAGGTCGGAGCTTTCGCCTGTCGGAACTATCACGTTCCCCGTTCCCGAAACTTTTGCGCTGCCGCCGTACAAAAAGAACGGGACGTCGCTTCCGAGAGAGGACGCCGTCTTTTCGAGGCGTTTTTTTTCAACGCCGAAAATTTCCGCAAGCAGCCGCAGAACCGCCGCGCAGTCGCTGCTGCCGCCGCCGAGACCCGCTTTTATCGGAATGTTTTTTTCGAGAACTATCTTTATTTCGCCCGACGTCACTCCGAATTCTTCGGCAAAAGCCGCCGCCGCCTTATAGCAGAGATTTTCTTCTTTCGGAAAATCGGCTTCGGGAAAGACCGAAAGGTCTATTGAAAACGGCTTTTTACTGTCATAAAAAACGGTCACTCGGTCGAAAAGAGAGACCGTCTGCATGACGCTTTCGAGAGTATGAAGTCCGTTTTCGGCTTTTCCGGTTATATCGAGCGTAAGGTTTACTTTTGCGTAAGCCTTCGTTTCTTTCTTTATCATACGATATCCTTAAACGACACTTTTCTTTTTTCGAAGACCGAGACCGCCTTAAAGCCCGCTTCGCGCAGAAGGTCGTAGGCGTAATCAAAGCCGAGCGCTATCCTTTCCGCCTTATGAGCGTCGCTTCCGACGGTTATTATTTCGCCGCCGACCTCTTTATAGACTTTTAAGAAATAAAGTCCCGGAATAACGTCTCCGAACGCCCCGTCGAAAGAAGAGGTGTTTATTTCTATTCCTTTTCCGTTTTCGACAAGCAGTCTGAAAATCTCCCTTATTTCGGGTTCGTATTTTCTTATGTCGAGAGTGTAATGCTGACGGTATATGTAGCGGAGATGATAGTAAAGATGCGAAAGGACGTCAAAGCCGTTCCACTTTACAAGGTCGTAGAGGTCTTCGAAATAAAGTTTCGTAAGCCCCCCGATATCCGCCTTTGAATAGTCGACGTAGTAAAAATCTATTCCGTTTCTTATATTGTGCATTGAGCCGAGAACGAAATCCCAGTCGTAGGCGCCGAGCGCTTTTTCGGCGTTTTCAAGGGCGAAAGTCGCCTGTCCGAGTTCGATGCCGACGCCGACGCTTAAGGGCGCGGTCTTTTTGAGTTCTTCTATTTTCGCGGTGTATGCCGCAATATCAAGAGGCGGCCACGCGGGTTTTCCCTCCGGCATCGCTTCGTTTAAGTTCGCTTCGCAATGCTCGGTAAAAATTATACGGTCAAGCCCTTTTTCGTAAGCCGTCTTTATTATTTCTTCCGGTTCTTCCGAAGAGTCGGGAGAAAAACGACTGTGCAAATGGTAATCTTCCCTGAACAACGTTTTCGCCTCAATCTTCAAGAGCCTTCAGAATCTCTTCGGTCTTATCGCAGACTTCCCAGCGAACGCCGAGGTCTTCTCTGCCTATCTGACCGTATGCCGCAAGTTTTTTATAGATAGGCTTGCGCAGGTCGAGCTGTTTTATTATTGCCGACGGTCTCATATCGAAAACTTTCTTTACGGCGTCGGCGATTTTCTCGTCGGAATACTTTCCCGTTCCGAAGGTATCCGCAAGGACCGAAACGGGTTCGGATACTCCGATGGCATAAGCAAGTTCAACTTCGCATTTGTCTGCAATGCCCGCTTTTACGATATTTTTGGCGATATATCTCGCCATATACGCCGCGCTGCGGTCGACCTTTGTCGGGTCTTTGCCGGAAAAGGCTCCGCCGCCGTGACGCGCGTATCCGCCGTAGGTATCGACGATTATCTTTCTTCCGGTAAGTCCGCTGTCGCCCTGAGGACCGCCGACGACGAATTTGCCCGTCGGGTTTACGAGTATTTTGGTGTTTTCGTCCATAAGGTCCGCCGGAATTACGGGTTTTATAACGTATTCGACAAGCGCTTCCTTTATCTCAGCCTGTCCGACCTTATCGGAATGCTGGGTCGAAATAAGAACGGTGTCTATTCTTACGGGTTTCCCGTCGTCATATTCGACGGTGACCTGTGTTTTGCCGTCGGGACGGAGAAAATCGACTTTGCCGCTCTTTCTCACGTCGGTGAGTTTTTTTGCAAGAAGGTGCGCGTAATATATCGGCATCGGCATAAGGGTCGGGGTCTCGTTGCAGGCGTATCCGAACATCATTCCCTGGTCTCCCGCCCCGTCGCGGTCGACCCCCATCGCAATATCGGGAGACTGCTCGTCGATCGCGGTAAGCACCGCGCAGGTGTCGCAGTCAAATCCGAACTTCGCTCTGTCGTAGCCTATTTCTCTTATGACTTCGCGCGCTATTTTCGGGATGTCGGCGTAGCAGGAAGTCGTAATTTCGCCCATAACAAGCGCCATACCCGTCGTGACAACCGTCTCGCAGGCAACGCGCGCCGTGGGGTCTTTTTCTATTATGCTGTCAAGAACAGCGTCGGAGATCTGGTCGCAGATCTTATCGGGATGCCCCTCCGTAACGGACTCCGACGTAAAAAACTGTCTCATATTTTTTCCTCCATGTCAATCGTACATATACGTATAAAGTATAACATATTATTTCTTAAAAGTAAAGCCAAATAAAGAAATTTTGCAGTTATATCACATAAGCGGAGAAGAATCGTACCCGAATCGGTTTTGACGGACCGATTTCCGTCCCGACTTTCGCGGAAACCCTGTCGTTATACCGAAAACCGTACCGTAAAAACCGCCGCAGAAAAGTTTTCGTGATTTTCTTTTTGAGAAGCAGACGGACTGACGCCCGACAAGGCAAAAGGGGAAAAACCCGAAAAAGCCCCGTCGGGCGATAAAAGTTTGTTTCCGCCAAGAAAAAAACCGCCCGTAAAACAGCCGAAAACGACCGCGGGCGGAAATTATTTCATAAAATCGGGGATATCGCCGACGAAAAGGCCGCGGCGAACGGCAAAATAAAGGCGCACCTTTTTAAGTCTCGCAAAGACCGCTCTTTCGGAAACGCCCTCCGAAAGGGAAGCAAAGCGTATTCTGTTCGTCACTTCGTTCTTTTTGAGAGGCGACGACGGCATGAAAAAATATATTTCTTCTATGTTCTTAAGAATTTCGGGCTCCGCCGAAAAATGCTCCACGGTCTCCCTTGCGGCGCGGATATCCTCAAGAAACGGACGGTATTCCTCCGTCTTTCGTTTCGCAATATCCTCCCCTTTCGAAAGAAACCTTTCATATATCAGTTTTTCAAGGGTCTTTTCGTCCCGCCTGCCGTACTCGGCGTAACGCCGCAGGGCAGCGGTCGCATAACTTCTTATCGGATCGTTTTTCATAATGTTCCTCCAGAAAGAATTATAGCACAGACGCAAAAATTTATCAAGCCGCCCCGGTTTTTTCCGTGTCAAGAGGAAAAGTATCGTGATTTTTCACAAAAAAATCCGAAACCGCTTAAAATGCCCGTTTTTCGGCTTTCTTAAATTTTGAACTTTTTTTGACAGGATTTGTCGAAAAAAGCCGCAAACGCCGTTAAAGTCAAGAGTTTTCAGCATTTTCAACACAGTTTTCCACAGGTTTGAACATCTTTTTTGAAAAGCAGTGGAAAAGTTGAAAAAATTATGCAGAAAACGCCTGTGTTTTTCATTTAGCATTTCGGTAAAACGGCGCGGTTGCCGCATTTTTACTGTAAAGGGATATTCTTGACAAAATGTATATAAATTTTGTCAAGCAGATTGCTTGAATCGGAAAAAAGCGGAAAAATCAAGACTTTTACACCTTTTCAACAGACTTTTCCACAGATTTTGCATAAATTCATACCGAATACATATCCGGCATAAAAAAACAGAATTCCGGGTTTTGAAAAAAAACGCTTTTGTGCAAAATGACCATTACCTTTTTTTCATTTTTCCGCGCCTTTCTTCCGCAAGGCAGATATCGGTTTCGGTTTCGATTATTTTCCGTACCTCTTTTAAGAGGACGGATTTTTTCGGTTTCTTTTTCTGCGGGCGCAGAATAAAAATAGCCTCTTCAAAAACTTCGTTTTTAATGTCTTTTATCACGACAACATTTTTGTTTACGCCTTTTATCATTTTTTTCGCCTTTCTTTTCATTATATAAGTAATTTTACCCCATTTTTTTTGAATTTATTGTCATAAAAAGGAGAAAAACCAAATAAAATTTTAAGAGGTGTTTTTATGATAGAATTGCTGATGAAAATTTTCTTTATGGTCCTGCATATTTCGGGGCAGGGGTCTTTTCCGAAACCGCTTTCCGCCGCCGAAGAGCGGAAATATACGGAACTGAAAAGCGCAGGAGACCGAAACGCGCGGAATATCCTCATAGAAAGAAATCTGCGGCTCGTCGCGCATATCGTCAAAAAATACTACTCTGCAAGCGACGAACAGGACGACCTAATATCAATAGGGACGATAGGACTTATCAAGGCGGTCGACAGTTTCGACTGCACGAAAAAGACGAAACTTTCGACTTATGCGGCGCGCTGTATCGAAAACGAGATACTGATGTATTTCCGATCGAAAAAAAAGACGGCGGGCGACGTTTCGATAAACGAGCATATCGACGAAGACAAGGACGGCAACGCCCTGCTCATTTCGGATATAATCTCCGAAGACGACCGCATCGTCGAGACGATAGCGGGAAAGATCAGCACGGAAGCGATGCTTAAAGCGATAGACGCAGACCTCGACGAAAGAGAAAAAACGGTCATAGTCCTGCGTTACGGGCTGAAAGCCCCGCCGCTTACGCAGAAAGAGACCGCCGCAAGGCTCGGCATCTCGCGTTCTTACGTTTCAAGGATAGAAAAAAAGGCGCTTTCCGTTCTTCGCGAAAAATTAAGCAAATATATGTGAAATAAAGCCTTTTTGATTGACACCGTTCGGGAAAAATGCTATAATTTCCGAAGAACGGAGGAGATCAATGGCTGCTTACACTGTTTTTATAAACGTACTCACGATGCTCATGTATATGGCGTGCGGGTTTATCCTTGTCAAATCAAAAAAGGCGGACCCATCGCACGCGAAATCGCTTTCGGCGTTTTTGCTGTATATATGCAGCCCGTGTATGATAATAAACGCATTTTCCGAAATGGAATATTCCCTCGGGAGTTTTCTTGAAATAATAAAATTCTTTTTCACGGCGATTGCCGTCATGCTGCTTTTCTTCATTATTCTTTATGCCGTTCTCCGCAAAAGATACGAAGACCCGAAATACCGCATTTTCTCTATAGGTTCGGTACTCGGAAACGTCGGATTTTTCGGACTTCCGCTCGTCAAAGCCCTGTTTCCGGGATATCCGCTCGCGGTCTGCTACTGCATGGCGTACGTCGTCGCAATGAACCTCATAGTCTTTACCGTCGGCGTTTTTATGATAACGCAGAACAAAAAATTCATCTCGTTAAAGACCGTTTTCTTAAACCCGACGACCGTCGCTCTCGTCATAGCGCTCCCGATATACTTTTTCGGGATAACTCTGCCCTCCCCTCTTGCGGGAGCAGTCTCCCTTCTCGGAAACGTAACGACCGCGATATGTATGCTCGTTCTCGGAATGAGACTTGCGTCGATGAGCCTGAAAAAGGTCTTTTCACAGCCTTTTACCTATATAACGGCGCTGTCGAAACTTGTCGTTTTCCCGATATTCGCGTTTTTATGCGTCTGTTTCCTGCCGTTTTTCGACGACATCTTCAAAACGACCCTTTTCGTTCTTTCCGCGGCTCCCTCGGCGGCGTTTATCCTGACTCTCGCGGAACTTCACGGCAAAGAACAGGAACTTTCGGCAAATATCGTGCTTGTGGCTTCGGTTATGAGTATCATTACCCTGCCGCTTCTGCTGCTCATAATATAAAGGAGAAAAAATGAAATACGAACTTGCGGTCTTCGATATGGACGGAACTATCCTCGACACTCTCGAAGACCTGAAAAACAGTCTTAATTTCGCACTCAGAAAAAACGGGTTTCCCGAACGGACGACCGACGAAGTGAGACGGTTTGTCGGAAACGGCGTAAGAAAACTGATAGACAGAGCCGCGCCCGAAAACACCGATAAAGAAACAAAAGACAAAATTTTTGAGACGTTCAACGGTCATTATAAAATCCACTGCGCGGACAACACGCGTCCGTACGACGGAATTTCGGAAACCGTAAAAAAACTCCGCGAAAGAGGAATGAAAACCGCGGTCGTCTCAAATAAAGAGCATTACGGCGTAATTCTTCTCTGCGAAAAATATTTTCCGGGTCTTTTCGATATGGCGGCGGGTTCGACCGACTCGGTAAGGAAAAAACCCGCGCCCGACACCGTGCTTTCCGTCATGGAAAAACTCGGCGTTCCGCCCGAAAAAACGGTATATATAGGAGATTCGGACGTCGATATAGAAACGGCAAAAAACGCGGGAACGGACTGCATTTCCGTTTCATGGGGTTTCCGCTCTCCCGGATTTCTGGAAGAACACGGAGCGACGGTCATCACCGACAAACCGAAGAAACTCGCAGCCTTAATATTGCAATAGGGCGGCAACGCAGTATACTGCGGGGCGCGGCGGAATTTTCGCCGCGCCTTTTTTTCGCTCTGCGAAAAAAGCTGCCGCCCGTCCCCCTCTTTGCCGACTAATCGAAAAACGTGCCCGTTTCCGTATCCGAAACAAGAACTATCTTCTCCTCCACTCCCGTCTGCGAATTGACGTAAACGCGTACGTCTCCGTTTTCCCCGCTCCGGCAGACAAACTCGTAGCACGGGTATTCCCTGCCGCCGTCCGACAGGCAAAAAGCGCGGTTCACTTCCCTTATTTCAAGTCTTTCGGAAATTTTTTCCGCGGCGCCGTCAGCCGAAATATTAAAGGAAAAAGTCCTTTCTTTTTTTAAGTTCTTCCAGAAATCCGAAGAGGTAAACGAAATGACCTCTCCGTTTCCGAGAGACACCCCGACGACCGCCTTTTCGGAATATATAATCACCCCGTCTTTTTCCGAAACAAAAGTAACTGCAAGGGTATTTCCGCTGTATTCCTTTTCGGTAACGGTCATATTTTCAAATCCCGCCCTTTTCAGAAACGCTTCCGCCTTTTTTATTGCGTCGTCTTCCGAAAGAGTAGCATCGCCCGACGAAATATTGTTGATATAACCGTAAAGATATCCGCCGTTTTTCATTATGACCGTCTGTCTGTCGCCGTTATACGCCTCAAATTCATAACAGGCAAAGCCGTCGCGTTCGACCGATTTTCCGCCCGACACGCCTTCGGTCTTTATATCCATTAAATACGCCGCTTTTTCTCTTGCCTCGCTTTCCGAAATTTCGGATTTTCCGCTCCAGAAAGGATCGGGCTCCGTTTTTTGCCTGTCCGCAAATTTCCCGTCGTAATAAAGCGGAGAAACGTTTTTGAAAAGGTTTTCCATCTTCTCGAATACGCTCATTTCACCCGAAGCCCCCGAAGACGCGGGAACGGCGCCCGTCGCCTTATAAAATAAAGACAGCGCTGCGTAATCGGAGTTTTCCTCGGTAACTTCTCCGTTGAAATTGCGAAGTTCCCCGGCAAGCGCCGCCGCCTTTTCGGAAAGCGCCGACAGGTTCGCGTAATCCTCTGCGGTTACAGCGTCCCCCCTGACTGTTTTTTCTGCAAGCAAAAACACGTATTCGCCCGTCTGCGAAAGATATTTTGCAACGTCGGAAAGTTTGACGTCCGTTATCGGAAGATGCTGTAGATCCTCTTTTGCGCCGCCCGTCTCAAGCAGAACGGCGGACGCCAGAACCACCGCCTGATACGGGCTTGCCGCATATTTTCCCTTTTGCAGGGAGTAATCTATCTGTTCAAGCGATTCGGCAAGGGACGCGATATTTTCCCTCTGCATATATCCGAGACTTGCCTCGGCAGTTTGTTTCTCAAAATAAAAAGAAAGGGCAAAACCGCATATAACCGCGGCGACGGCTGTAAAAAAGACGACAAAAAGAACCGCCCACCTTTTTTTGATATACATTAAAAATCACTCCTTTTTGCCTATTTTTTGCAATGCTTCCGATTTTATACGGAGTTGACAAAAACGCCTTGCAAAGGTATAATAAAACAAAGGAGTAAGCTATGGAAAACAGTGTAATTATAGGACTTTCGGGCGGTGTTGACAGTTCGGCGGCAGCCCTGATACTTAAAGATCGCGGTTACGACGTTACGGGCGTGACGTTAAAACTTTTCGGCAGCGACGGCATTTTTCTGAATGAAGAAAGCGCCTGCGTAAAGCAAAAGGATATCGACGACGCCGAAAAGGTCTGCAAAACGCTCGGAATAAAGCATAAAATTCTCGATTTCGGAGCGGATTTCAGGAAAAACGTCGCGGATTATTTCGTTTCGTCTTATATTTCGGGGCTTACCCCGAACCCCTGCGTTATCTGCAACAGGACCGTCAAATTCGACAGACTTTTTGCCGAAGCAAAAAAAAACGGCGCATATATCGCGACGGGACATTATGCAAGAACGGGCTTTAACGAAGAAAACGGCAGGTATTTTATAAAAAAGGGGCTTGACGAAAAAAAAGACCAGAGTTACGTTCTCTACGGTCTTGGTCAGGAGACGCTGTCCCGGCTCATTTTCCCGCTCGGAGAATATTCAAAAGACGAGATCAGGGCTCTTGCCGAAAAAGCGGGGCTTGACGTCGCCGCGAAAAAAGACAGTCAGGATATATGCTTTATTCCCGACGGCGACTATGTTTCCTTTATCGAAAGATATACGGGCAAAAAATTCGAAGAGGGAGACTTTGTGCTTTCGGACGGCACGAAAATAGGGAGACACCGCGGAATAATTTCCTACACCGTCGGACAGCGGAAAGGACTCGGGATCTCCTCCGAAAAGCCTTATTACGTCATAAAAAAAGACGCCGCAAACAACGCAGTCGTCCTCGGCAGAGAAAAAGAACTTTACACAAAGACGTTTACCGTTAAAAACGCGAATTTCCTGCCGTTTGAGTTTCCCGAAAAGCCGTTTGAAGCATCTGTCAGAACGCGTTATAAGCAAAAGGAAAAAAAGGCTGTAATTTATCCGCAGAAAGACGGAAAAGTTTCGGTCGAACTTTCCGAACCGCAGAAAGCCGTCACCCCCGGTCAGTCGGCGGTCTTTTACGACGGGGATATTCTTCTCGGCGGCGGGATAATCGAATAAAAAAACAAGAGCTGTAAACCGAAAGATTTACAGCTCTGTTTTTACAGCGTCTTCTGATAATATACGCCGAGAGTTTTGCCGAATTTATATCCGACACCGACGAGTTCTCCCCTTTTCACAAAACCGTGTTTTTCGTGAAAGCGGAGACTTTTTTCGTTTTCGGAGGTGATTATCGGAATACTATGCTTTTTCCGACATTTTTACCGCTTTTTCGACCGCGGAAAGAGCAATATCGTCGGGAGCTCCATTCTTTCTTATAACGGTCATTTTTCCGAAATTTCTTCGAGAACCATGCAGGAATACGGCTCCGTCTTGATTATGCCTTTGAGCATTTTGCCCGAAAGCAGGTCGATATACGCCTTTGAAAGGCGCACCGTACCCTCTTTGCCTTTGTATTCGGCAAGGACGAGCCCTTTGTATTCTTTGCCGAAATCGTCGTATCCGCGCCTGAAAGAAAACCAGATATTTTCGCTGCAGCGGAATTTCTTTATCCCCGCAAAGGAAAGCGCGCGGTCGGTTATTTTTTCCATATCGGAAAAGGACGGAAATGTTCCGAGCAGGATTATCAGTCCCTTTCCGAAAGGAACGGCTTTGACAAGAGCCTTATCCGCAAATTCTCCGTCGTCGGAGGTCGTTACCATATCGTTTTCGGAGCGGTCGAAAATATCGTACCACAAATATCCTTCGAAAGGCTTCCCGTCCGACCAGACGGCGCCTATCGGCTTTCGGCTGTATACTCTGTGAAAAAGGTATGCGCCGGTAAGATTTTCGAGTTGTCCGAAAGGACTTCTCCTGTATTTTATGCCGTTTTTATCGCGGATATCGCTGAGCGGACCGCAGACCCACACGCCGCCGTTCCGAACCCAGTTTTCGGTCTTTTTTATCCCGATATCCGTTTCGAGGGAGACGGTCATCGGCGAAAAAATAACTTTATACGACGAAAGGTCGCAGTTGCCGTCTATAATATCAATTTCAACGCCTTTTCTCTTTATCGGCTCGCAGAAATTATCGAAAAGCAGCGCGTCGTAATCGGATATCTTAAAGGACTTCTGCGCCTCGAAAAATCTTTTCGAAAACGACGAATAGACGACCGCCGCGGGCGCCGAAGACACGGTATTGTTCAGAAAATCGGCGGCGTTTTTTATCTCCGCTCCGACCGCCGCCGCTTCCTTAAAATGAACAGTCGGTCTGCCCTCGCTTGAAAACAGCGCGTCACACTCGGTATATTTTCCGCTGTGATGATTTCTGAAATACCAATAAACGCTCCCGTTTCCTCCCGCAAGATACGGAAAAAGCAGACGGAAACGGTGATAATTCTTTTCTTTTCTTTCGATGGGGCTGTCCGCCGCATTCTCAAAAGAAGAAAACGCAAAAAACCGCTTTATGCGGAGTTTTGAAAAGTAATTCATATAAAACGGGAAATATCTGTCCTCCCGACAGAAGTCAAACGACACGCAGGGAAAATCGGAAAGTTCCGAAAAAAGGGACAGATCGGGGCTTTTATACAAAAAAGAGACGCCGAAAGGTTTTTTTGAAATTTCCCTTATTTTCGCCGCGGTTTCCTTTATGAGGCGGGCTTTTTCGCTGCTGCGGAAAGCCTTCCATTTAAGATTCAGATGCGGACTTGAGATTATTCCCTCCTTATCCGCGGCAAGTTCCTCAAAAGAGGAATAAAACGCTTCTTCGGCGGAATTGTTGAGGGCAAAATTGAGTTTTTCGACGCTCCCCTTATATTCTTCCGACAGGCTGTCGGCAAAACGCCTGCGGCAGCTTTCGCAGAAACACGGTTCCGTTTCGGGCACCGAAACGGTCCACGCAATTATATTCTCAAAGGAATCGAGCGCTTTTACGGTCTCTTTCACCATATATGTCGCCGAGCCGAGATATTCGGTATTCGACGGGCAGAACGCATTTTTGACTTCCTTTACCTGCCACATCGGCGGCGAAAAAACGGGGAGAGAAAAAACAGCGGCGATCCCGTTCTTTTTAAGTTTCGAAAGCAGTTCGGAATAGAAAGAGAAGTCGAAGACGCCCTTGCTTTTTTCAATGATATTCCAGCCGTTATCTCCGATCTTAACGACGTTGAACCCGGCTTTTTTCATCATTTCGATGTCAAAACCCGCTTCCGAAAGTTCGGTTATCTCCGGCGAATAAACGCCGCCGTAATACGGTGGCGAAAACTTTTTTTCGGGCATACTCTCCTCCTTATTCTTCTTCGGGCGTAAACAGAATTACCTTTCCCTCGCCTATTCCGTCAAGGGTATACGGCCCTATCTTAAGCCTTATAAGGCGCAGGACGCGGTTTCCTCTCGACGCGACCATTCGCCGTACCTGATGATATTTTCCCTCGGTTATAACGACGGTCGCCTCGTTTTTGTTTTCCGAAACCGAAAGACGCGCGGGGCGGCAGACCGTTCCGTCCTTTAAGGTTATTCCGTCGGCAAACGCTTTTACGTCTTCGTCGCAAAACGGTCTTTCGGCGACGATAAAATATGTTTTTTCAAGATGTTTTGACGGGGAAATTATTCTGTGAATAAACTCGCCGTCGTCCGATAAAATGAGAAGCCCCTCGCTGTCTTTATCGAGCCTTCCCGCGGGAGCGAGCCCCTTTGTTCTGTATTCGGGCGGCACGAGCGACAAAACGCTTTCGGGGATATTTTCGGTCGTCGAAACGTAGCCTGCGGGCTTATTCATCAGAAGATAGGTGTTTTTTCTTACGGTAAGCGTTTTTCCGTCAAGAGTAACGGTTTTGCCGTCGGTGCTTTCCGACGGGGACTTTGCAATGTCTCCCGACAGCGCCACTCTTTTTTCTTTTATATATTTTTTTGCAACGCTTCGGCTCTCACCCGTCGCCGCCGCAATAAAAGCGTCAAGTCGCATATTTTCTCCGTGTATTTTTATGATTTTCCCGGCAAAACTCCCCGAACCGGGCGTCGCCGAGCCGACAACCGCCGTCCGCCGTTAATTCCGCCGTCCTGCCCGTCTGCCGCGGGTGGGGCACAATAACGAGGGGGGGGGTATGACAGCAACCTGCCACGGGGGGGGAAAAAGCAGGGATTACGGCTGTCCGCCGCGGGGGTTTTACCCTTTTGCTTTTAATATTTTCACTCTATAATAGTTTAGGGAGCAAAATTCTTTGCTCCCTGCACGGTAACTATAACTCAATAATCGGATTGATTATTCAGCTTCCTTCATTTTAGAGTAACATTCGCTGCAGTATACAGGTCTGTCATCTCTGGGCTGGAAAGGAACTTTCGCCTCGCCGCCGCAGCTTGCGCAAGTAGCGGTAAAGTATTCTCTGGAACCCTTTATAGCGGCTTTTTTGGCTGCTCTGCATTCCTTGCATCTCTGGGGTTCGTTCTGAAAACCTTTTTCAGCGTAAAATTCCTGCTCGCCTGCGGTGAAAACGAAGGTCTTGCCGCAGTCTTTGCATACGAGTTCTTTGTCTTGATACATAATGTAACCTCACTGTGTAAGTTTTTGTCTTTCGACCGTTTTTGTAGTTGCCCATGCTCGGAATCGCACCGAACCGTAAAAACAAAAACAAGGGACATAGTGTCGGAAACCGACGGTTAAAACTTAGATGCAAAGCGGCGTACCCCGTGCAGGTATCAACTTATGCAACCAGAATTAAGAAGCCTTTTGTCTTATGATTACTAATCTTTCTGGGCGTGTTTATATATAAAGCTTTCGCATTTTTTTCTTGATCCGCATCAGCGCGTTATCGACCGTTTTTTCGGAAAGAGAAAGCGTTTTTGCGATCTCTTCGTAACTCTTGTCCTTCAGATATTCCGAGAGTATCTGTTTTTCCAGCGGAGAGAGCATTTCCTTGAGT
Source organism: uncultured Eubacteriales bacterium (assembly GCA_934501435.1). Classification (GTDB taxonomy): domain Bacteria; phylum Bacillota; class Clostridia; order Oscillospirales; family UBA644; genus Geddesella. The sequence continues at coordinate 126,784 of CAKSTW010000004.1, read as the reverse complement.
TTTCCGAAAAAAATTTCGGCGTCGTTTCTGTTTATAACATTGTCTTCCATTGAGTCGTCGGGGATATATCCCTCTTCGTCAAATACTTCGGGAAGATCGCTTTTTTTAAGTTTTTTATATGCCGTGAGCATACTGTTATTGACGCAGATCCTGAGATAGACCGAAAACGGAACGCCCAAAGTTCCGTCAAAGGTCGTGTAGGCATTATGAAGCCCCAGTATTCCCTCCTGGATAAGGTCTTCGCGGTGTCTTTCGGGGAATTTCGAAGCAATGCCGTAAAGCATGGGTTTTGACTTTTCAAGAAGTTCTTCAAAACTTGAAAAATCCTCCATAAACGCTCCTTTCGCACGGTTCCGAAAAACGCGTAAATCCCACAGACCCGGTTTTCCCGAGTCCGTGGGTATTTATTTTCAGATAAAACCGTGCAAGATCAGTTGATAATGGTCTCTTCAGTATCAATGTCGAAGAGGTGGATTTTGGACATATCAAGAGCGATCTTTATCGTATCTCCGGATTTCGCGGTGGAATAAGGAGAAACTCTCGCGGTAAATTTATTGTCGTGTACGTCGAGATAGAGATAAGTTTCGGCGCCCATAAGTTCGACGACTTCAACGTTGGCTTCGATAACGCTTTCGCTGAATTTTTCGAGGTTTTCGGGTTCGTCGTAGATACATTCGGGACGGATACCCATAATTACCTGCTTGCCGCCGTAAGTCATGAGTTTGTCGTATCTTTCGGTCTCAACCTTTTCTCTGGGGATCTTAACGGTATTGTCGCCGAATACGACGAACATATCTTCGCCGCGTTTGATGAGTTTCACTTCGATGAAGTTCATCTGCGGAGATCCGATAAAGCCCGCGACGAACTTGTTGCAGGGCTCGTCGTAAAGGTGCTGCGGAGTATCGCACTGCTGGATAACTCCGTCTTTCATAACGACGATACGGTCAGCCATGGTCATAGCCTCGGTCTGGTCGTGGGTAACGTAGATAAAGGTCGTTCCGAGTCTCTGGTGAATTTTGGAGATCTCGGTTCTCATCTGCGCACGGAGTTTTGCGTCAAGGTTCGAAAGAGGTTCGTCAAGAAGGAATACTTTCGGTTCACGAACTATCGCGCGTCCGAGAGCGACACGCTGTCTCTGACCTCCGGAAAGAGCCTTCGGTCTTCTGTCGAGAAGATGGGATATATCAAGAATTCTTGCGGCTTCGTCAACTCTTCTCTTGATCTCCTCTTTGGAAACCTTACGGAGTTTGAGTCCGAAAGCCATGTTTTCGTAAACGGTCATGTGAGGATAAAGAGCATAGTTCTGGAAAACCATCGCTATATCTCTGTCCTTCGGCGCCATATCGTTGACAAGTCTGTCGTCGATATAAAGTTCGCCTTCGGTTATTTCCTCAAGACCCGCTATCATACGAAGAGTCGTGGACTTACCGCAGCCGGAAGGTCCGACGAATACGATAAATTCCTTATCTTTTATTTTGAGGTTGAAATCGGTTACCGCACGGACACCGCCGTGGTAAATTTTTCCGATATGTTTGAGTACCAATCCTGCCACTTTATTACCCTCCAATTAAATCTGTAACACAATTTTTTCAGCATAAACCCGACAAGACCGTAAACGGGAAAGCCCTCGAAAAGAGCCGACGCCGGGCGATAAAAGTTCGATTTTTCTCTGCCTAACTATGATACCATAAATCGGGGGAAAAATAAAGTAATCGTAATAACCAAAAATGCAGTTTAATTTTCGTTAAAATGTATAAAAACGCAATAAAAGTCCTTGTACGGGTACTCATACCCCGAATTCAGTAAGTTTTTTTAATGCGGATTTTCATTGATGACACATTTATTCAACCGCTTTAACACTTTTGACCGAAAACTCAACAGTTTTGAAAATTTTTAATCACAATTTCGCCTAAATTTGCGGTATCCGTAACGGTTTTCCGAAGGTCGGGACGCGAAATTTCCGTCAAAACCGACAAGACCGGAAACTTACAGTTCCTTGCCGAGTTCCGCGGCGCGGCGGGTGCAGGCGAGCATTGCGTCGGCGACGGTCTGGTCAAAGCCTCTCTTTTCGAAAACGTCGATCGCCGCGAGGGTCGTGCCGTTCGGAGAGCATATTTTCCTGAGCGCGAATTCGGGGTCTTCGCCCGTTTTTTCGAGGGCTGCGACGGAACCCGCAACGGTCTGAATAACGAGTTCGGTCGCGACTTTCTTATCAATTCCCTGCGCGACGGCGCCCTTTATCATCGAAAGGATAAGCGCATAGACGTAAGCGGGACCGGAGCCCGAAACGGAAGTGATCTCGTTTATCTGATCGTCCTCCATCGTCTCGACTATTCCAGAAGCCTCGAATATATGTCTGACGGAAGTAAATTCCCTGTAAGTTATCGGCATTTCGTACGCTATTGCAACGGCGCCCTTACCGACGGTGAGAGGCATATTCGGCATGACCCTGACGACCTTGCAGTCGGAGCCGATGACCGACTTTATAAGGCCGATCGACGCGCCGGCGACGATGCTTACGATAACGTTGTTTATCGTTATGTGCGGAGCGATCTTTTCGAGAACTTCACGAAGATCCGCGGGTTTTACGGCGATGAAGACGAAATTCGAACGTCTGACGAGTTCAGCCTCGTTTTCGACCGTTGAAAAACCCCTGTTTGCGTATTCCGCGCGTTTTACCTCATTTTTTTCGCATATTGAAATATCTTCGGGATAATAAAGATTATTTTTCACAACGGAAGATATTATTGCGCCCGCCATATTTCCGGCGCCTATAAATCCGAGTTTGAAGCTCACTTTAGACCTCTCCTTTTATAAGTTATATATTTTAATTGTAACACATTTGAAACGGTTTGTAAAGTTTATTTTCGCAAAAAATACTTTTTCTATTGATTTTTTTTGATTTTAAGAGTATAATTATACGGTAGAACGGAGGTGAGAAATATAGGACTCGGCAATTTATTCAAGAAAAAAACCGACAGAAAACCCACCGCGGCGGTATTCGTCGATTTCGAACACTGGTACATTTCGATAACGAAACTGCACGGAACGAAGCCGAACATCAAGACATGGGCAAGAACGCTTGCAAAAAAATACGATATAAAGGACATTTCCTTTTTCGGGGATTTTTCAAACCCCTCCCTTGCAGGCGAGATACTGAAGATCAGAGCGGTCACGAACAATATAATACAGACTTCCAACACGGGGAATTATAAAAAAGATTTTACGGACTTTATAATGCTCGACCACATTTATCAGAAAGCGATGTTCTCCCCCGACATCGACGCTTTTGTAATTTTTTCGGGAGACGGACATTTTTCCTCGGCGGCGAGCTGCCTGAAAAACAACTGCGGAAAGGAAGTCGGAATTTACGGCGTCAAAGACGCTTTCAGCCATCAGCTCAAAGAAATAGCGACATGGTTCGAAGAGGTGCCGACCAAAACGGAACTTTACGAAAAATATTTCGATATGATACTTACGAACCTCAGAGAACTCGAAAAAAACGGCAGAAATTCAAAGCCGTCGTTCGCGAAAACGGCGGAAGTGGTTTCGGACCTTTACGGCGCGCCCGAAGAAAAGATAAAAGAGGCGCTTTCTTTCCTTATCGACGAAGGATATATCCTCCGCAAAGAGACGTCTTTCGGAAGAAAGAAAGTTATGTCCCTCGATATTGACTGGGACAAGATAGAAGCGGACGAAATATGGGTGAAAGACCCGTTCTTAAAGAAAAAGGAAGAGCCGCCGAAGCCGGAAAAGAAGACGGTCGCGATAATCGAAAAGAAAAAAGAACCGTCAAAAAAGACCGCTGCAAAACCGAAGACGGAAAAAAGACCGGTCGGCAAAGAAACCGTAAAACCGGCGACAAAAACCGTCGGAAAAGAACCCGCGCGAAAAAAAAGCCCCGCCCCGAAAAAACCTGCGGCGGAGAATAAAAAAACTGAAGATAAAGAAAAAATAACGGTTACGGGTACGGTGATAGCGCCCGTCGGCATTCAGCCGAAAAAGAAAAAGCGGAGATATTATCCGCCGAAGAAAAAAACAACCGAAAAAAACTGAAAAAATCAAAAAGAACAGAAACAGGCGGATACGGGCTTTCCCGATTCGCCTGTTTTTACGAAAAAATATTTTATTCGCACGTCTTAATGATATCAAAGATATATTGAAAATATGGGCATTTCGTGAATATAACAACAAATATTTTTTTGTTATAAAAAGGGCGTTTGCCGATTTTTTTGATAAAAAGCGATATATCCCCCCTTGACAACGGTATTTTTTTGTTATATACTGTTCTTGAAAACTGAACATATAATGATTATGGAACAGTTTTCCCGCGTTTCCCCACGCATATTATTTTACAATAAAATTGATATGGAGTGTGTTGTTATGAAAATCAGAAAAATCTCAGCGCTGTTATTTGCAATTTTGCTGTCGGCTCTTCTTTTTACGGGCTGCAATAAAAACATCGAAGTCACCGAAAGCAATGTCAAAGACCTTGCAAAACCGGCAATTGAATCCTCTTTCTACCTTTGCAACTCGTATTTTTACGATATTGAAAAAGACTCAAACGGCAAACCCGTAACATACCCGTCGGATTCCGACATCTATTCCTCTTATTTCAAGATCACGACTCCGACTACCGTTGATAAAATCGAGAAAGAAGCCGCCAAATACTCAACGGTAGCAAACAGGGCGAAGGAAAAATTCGTTTTTGAAAAAGACGGGGTCCTTTATGCCGTAAATCTGGATTGGAACGCGGTTGAAACGGTGCTTGACATAAACAGTATCCGGCTTGTCAAACAGGAAGGCGATATATATTATATTTCGGTAGACGAGTATGTGTTTGACGGAGTGGAAAACGAGGACGGAAGCCCGAAATATGCGGATACGGTTACATACAAAATGAAAGCGGTCGACGGCGTTCTTCAGATACAGGGAGACGGACAGGCGGAAATAAAAACGCCCGCCAATACGGACAAAAACCGCGAATTCATAGGCAGCTTTGACAAGTTCCTCGGGCCGATAACCAAAAGATAATATTATATGCGTTCCGAAGTCTTCGCTTCGGAACGCATATCAAGTTCCAGATCAGTTTTTATAATACTGAACTATATGATAGCCCTGGCTGTTTGTTCGGAGATCGCTCATTCTCCAATAATTTGTTATCATTCTGTTGTTTCTCTTATCATAGCCGTTAGCGCCCGGGTCGATCGCATACAGGATATTGCCGTCGATCTTAAAGACCACGATGTAGTGAGACGAATTTGAATCTCTGGTAGAAACCCAAACGACCGGAGGAGAATATTTGTTCGGATTGCTTCTGTATCTTGCGACCCACGAAGAAAGAAGATTTTTGTTTCGGGTCATCGCTCTGGGAACGCCGTAAAGCCAATAGCAAATTGCCGGATTACCGCACTTTTCCTGATTGGTAGCCAGTATCTGCTGAAGAGAAACGCCCGTATTGAGGTTTGCCAACGCCATAGCGGCGCAGGGCGATGCACACGCGATGGTGGAAATGGAAGCGTACTGCCCCCAAAGAGCGGCATTCCATTCGGGGTCGTCGTGGTTCTGAGCAATTCTGTCGGGGATGGGAGGCTCCTGAATCGTAAGGAGTTCCACTCCGCCGTAAAAGCTCATAGAGACCTTTTCTTCGTCGGAAAGATCGGAAACGGTGGTAATGTTGTTATTGTCGCTTTTCTCAACGCCGTCAAGTTCGGGCTCGATAAGGACGACTCTGTCGTCGGAAACGCCGACAACGGCGAAACCGTCGTTTGCGTAGGTCTGCGCTTCTTCTTCGGTGCAGGCTTCCCAGCCGAGATAGTCTCCGCCGGCAAGCGCTTCTCTTATTGCGGAAGGCTCGGCGTCAGGGAGAGCTATCCCGCGGTTTGCAAGGATCTTTACCGCAGTTTTAACGGAACTTTCCGCTTCTTTTTCGGAAAGAAACTTTACGGTATGGTCTATAACGTTTTTGTACTGTGTGGTTGTCATTGTAATTTCCTTTCAATTTGTTTGTTTTTGCAGCTGCGAGGCTATTATAAAACAAAAACGAGAAAATTAAAGTCCTGTTAAAAAATCATGTTTTCGGCAAAAACCGTTGACTGTTAAAATTAAGCAGTGTATTATATAATAAGGTTTTATACGTTTTTATTATGCGGTCGGCAATGTTTCTCAAAATAATTTTTTAATGAGTACAAAAATATGAAACACAAAATTTTATGCTTTATTCCGGTTATATGTCTTATCTTTTTGCTTGCGGGCTGCGGTGAAAAATCCGTTACCGAAAGTTACACCGAATATCTGAAAAATTTTGCCGATTCTTCTTCCGAAGTTTACTATCTTATAAGAGATATCGATAACGACGGAACAAAAGACCTGATTCTGTCGAACAACGCGTCTTTGACAATATATACCTATACCGATTCGGTAAAAGAAGTCGGAAGTTACGACTTTATAACGGGTACCGTTCAGTATCTCTATTCCGACAACAAGGATTTTCCGGGCATTTTCTATACAACCACGGGCGGAGGCTATAATCACTATGGCTATCTAACCGTCAAAGACGGAAAAGTCATAACGGAAGATTTATGGAAAGAGGATTTTTCCGGAATTTCCGGAGAAAAGAACAAAATCGAGGACCTTTCGGAAAACAAGGCTCTTATCGACGAATCGAAATCCGTATCGCAAAAAGAGCAGAAAATAGATTTTGAAATAATGAAAGGTTCTGCCGAATAACTTCATATATAACGGAAAACGGTGCCGCGCGGCACCGTTTTTTTATAATCCTTTATTCTTTAATTCGCTTACAAGTTCAACATAAAATTCGCGGACGTCGAACCCCGGAATGTTTTCGCGGTTGAGGTCTATCACATCTCCGTGCGATATTCCGCGGTCTCCCGTCGGTTCGAGAAGACGGTGACGGTCTCCCCACTCGCAGGAGGAAACCGAAACAAGTCCGTCGTTTTTGCCGTCAAAATATTTTGCAAGGCGGTAAGTGAAATTCAGCGGAAATTTTCCGCCCGACGGGTGAAGAAGAACAGAGCCGACGCTTCGGCAGAATACGTTTTCGGGAATCGGGTGGCTTTTATCGAATTCTTCGCACTTTTCCGCGGTGAGGTCGCGGACAGCGGCAAGGAAATCGGGAGTTGTGTCTCCGAGTCGGCGCGCGACGGCGTTATAGCCTTTCGCGATTTTTTTCTGCATGGTTTCGGGCACTTTTTCAAGAAGAAAATCGGCAAACAGGCAGCCCCTGTGCGGAGTGTTTACAGTCGTTACGGACGCAATTCTTTCAGGACAGAGCCGAAGAGTTTCTCTTATATCGAGTCCGCCTTTCGAATGGGCGATGACGTTTACTTTTTCGCAGCCCGTCTCATTGCATATCTCTTCGATACGCCGCCTTAGTTCTTCGGCGGAATCGGCAACCGACGCCGCAGACTGATGGTTTCCGTAAAAAATTTTCGCCCCGTTCTTTTCGAGTTCGGCGGGGATTCTCCCCCAATAAGGCGGGAATCTGAAATCGCGGAAAAACACGCCGTGAACCATAAGCAGAGGATATTTTGTCCTGCATATCTCCTCTTTTTTACGGGAAATATTCAAAAGATTTTTCTTTTCTTCGAAATCAATTTCGGAAGTCACCGTGCGGATAATGCGGACAAGCTGAATTATATTGAGTATCGGCACAAATCCGCAAAGAATACCGACCGCCCGATTTTTTATGCCGAGTTCAGTCGACGCGCAGTAAACGCATATCATTCCGTTCCAGAAAACCGATGTTTCGGCAACGGCACATAATATCCCGCTGAAAATAACGGATTTAAGGTCGACGCCGACGCACAAAAGGACAATGTGGAACACGATGTCGGCGGGCAAAGTCCAAAGGAAAGCGCGCAGGCAGACTATGCCGTGCCGACAAACTCCGAGCCGCACCGACGTATATTTCCGAAGTTCGAGAAGCGGCAGGATATTAAATATAATAAGAAGCGAAAACCATGCTCCGAAAAGAGACGGTATTTGTCGGACAAGAAGATAAGCGTTTGAAAAGACTGCATAAAGCAGGGTGAATACGACCTGAAACATCTTAATTTACCGCAATGAAATTTTTATTTGAAGCCGAAAGATGACTGTCGTCGCCGAAAAGCGTGCAGACGGGATAAAAAACGCTGCCCGACTTAACGAAATCTATTTCGGTGACGGACGAGGTATTCAAGAAAAAGTGCCGCCATGTTTTCATTACGGGAAGAGAACAAAGTAAGCTCAAAAGCAAAACGCCTATACCTCCGTGACAGAAAAACGCGACCGTCTTATCGGGAGCCTTTTCGTTTTTATAGCCGTCGACCGTCTTTTCAAAGCCGTAATTTTTAAGAAACGCGTCAAGCCCCGAAACGGTGTTTTCGAAACGCGTCCTGAATTCTTTATCGAAAAGTTTTTCGTTTTTATAAAAATCGGGAGAAGTGAGCGCGTCGAAATTTTCAGAATAGAAATCCCCGTTTACGTGCCACGGGAATTCAGAGTCTCCGTCGGGATATTTTATCTTTCCGATAAACTCATGCAGAAAACCGAGAGTAGTTATTTCAAGTCCCTTTATTTTCGCGGTCGCTTCGGCGGTCTGACGGGCTCTTCCCATCGGCGACGCGAAAATTTCGTCGATGCGTCTGTCCTTTAATCTTTCGGCAAGGAGACAAACGTCCTTTTTGCCTTTTTCGGTAAGGCAGTCGTTTTCATAATCGGGGTCGCCGTGTCTTATTATCAGAATTTCAAACATTTTCTTTCTCCTTTTTTGAAGAACGCAGTCTCTTGAAAAACGACTGTAAAAGAGAGAGACATTCTTCTTCGAGAATTCCGCCTTCGACTTCGGGAAAATGGTTAAAAGGCATTTTATGCAGTTCGCAGACGGAGCCCATCGCCCCGAAGCGCCTGTCGTAAGCGCCGAAAACGACGCGGTCGAGCCTCGAATTTATCACCGCCCCCGCGCACATCGCGCACGGTTCGAGAGTTACGTATAAAGTGCAGCCGCAAAGCCGCCAGCTGCCGACTTTTTTGCAGGCGCGGGAGATCGCGGTCATTTCGGCATGCAGAACGGCGTCCTGCTTTTCCTCGCGGCGGTTATAGCCCGAAGAAATAATCTTTCCGTCCTTTACGACGACCGCTCCTATCGGGACTTCTCCCCTTTTTTCGGCGGTCTTCGCTCTTGACAGAGCCTTTTTCATAAAGAAAACGTCTTCGTTCATCTTATCACCGCAAGTTCGAAACGTTTGCTTACCGAAGAGGCAAGCGGAGTTGAAACGGAATAGTCGAGAATAACGTTTCCGCCGTTATAATTCAAAGTGTTTTTAAGATCGGAAACGAAGAACTGTACGGGAACGCCGCCCGACCCCAGATCGAAATCGGAGACGGCGCAGGTTCTGTTTTTCCCGAGCATAAGGGGTGTTCCGTCGCCTATTCCGAAAATAAAGGTGTCGTCGCCGTAAATTTCAACGGAATTTTCTTCCCCCTCTTTGCCGAGGCTTTCGCTGCCATCCCATGAAATTCTGTACCCGCCGTCTTTTTCGGAAAGCACGCCGTCGCATATAAGATTCAGGTTCTCTTCTCCGTTACACAGCGACCTTATATTGAGAAGAACTTTTCTTTCGCTCATTTTCTGTGTTCCTTTACGGCAAGACAAAGAAGTCTGTCTGTTATTCCGGCATAAGAAAGTCCCTTCGCCTTAAAGGACATCGGGAACATGCTTATTGACGTAAAGCCGGGTATTGTGTTTATCTCGTTTATATATAAGTCTCCCTTTGCGTCAAGGAAAAAATCGACGCGGGAAAGTCCTTTGCAGGCGCAGGCGCGATACGCTTTTTTCGCCGAGTTTTCAACTTCTTTTCTCAATTCTTCGGGCAGGTCCGCGGGCATTTCGGTCTTGGATTCGGGGTTGTTGTATTTTGAATCATAGTCGTAAACTTCGCACGCACTCTTCACTTCGCCGACTTCCCCCGCGTCTCCGTCGCCCATTACGCCGACTTCTATTTCTCTGATATTTTCAAGCCCGTGTTCGGCAAGGATACGGCTGTCGACAGGAATTGCAGTCTCTATCGCCTTTTTTATCTCGGCAACGGTCCTGCATTTCGTTATTCCGACCGACGAACCCGCGTTCGAGGGTTTTATGAAAACGGGAAAACCGAGTTTTGAAAAACGTTCAGAAATTCCGTCGGGGTCGCCGAAGAAATCGTCCGCGGTGCAGAAGTCCCACGCGACGTGGCGAAGTCCCGCCTTTTCAAACATGACGTTCGCGGTTATCTTATCCATACAGACGGCGGAGGAAAGCACTCCGGGACCGACATACGGAAGGTCCAGAAGTTCGAAAAGCCCCTGCACGGTTCCGTCTTCGCCGTTTTTTCCGTGCAAAACGGGAAACGCGACGTCGAACACGAGTTTTTCTCCGTTTTTGACAAACACCTTTTCGGAAAGGTCGAGCGACGCGGGAATGTTTTCGTATTCCGTCCATTTTCCGTTTCTTATATCATCGGACGGCGCTTCGGTAAAGAACCATTTCCCATCCTTTGTAATTCCTATTTTTGTGACCTCGTGGTCTTTAATATTTTCAATCACGTTCGCCGCCGAAAGGCAGGAGATCTCGTATTCGGTCGATTTGCCGCCGAAAAGAATAAGAACTTTCATTTTTTATACCCCCATACCGTTCTGTCGATACCGCCGCTGTCTTTTTTTATGCCGACGCCGCAGAACGAATTCGTTTCAAGTATATGCCCGACAGCCTCCGCCTGATGAATTCCGCATTCGAATATAAGGCAGCCGCCCTTTTTTAAGTTCGCCGAATATTTCGCGGTTATTATCCTGTAAAAATCAAGACCGTCCTCTCCCCCGACAAGCGCCGTTTCGGGTTCTTTTTTCACATACTCCGAAAGCGTTTTCATATCGTTTTCGGGAATATAGGGCGGATTTGAAAGGATAACGTCGAAAGTGCCGTCAAGACGGTCTTTTTTTATGTCGTGCAGGGCAATTTCACAGCGGTCGGAAACTCCGAGGCTCTCCGCATTTCTGCGCGTTACCGAAAGCGCTCCTGCCGAAAAATCGGCAAGGCAGACGCCGCAGTCCGTTTCCGCCGCGACCGTAAGCCCGATACACCCCGAACCGCAGCAGAGGTCAAGCACTTTTTTCTTCTCTTTTCCGATAATCTCAAGAGCCTTTTCGACAAGCGTTTCGGTATCTGTTCTCGGAATCAGGACGTCGGGATTAACAAAAAAACTCCGTCCGTAAAATTCACATTCGCCCGTAAGATACTGATACGGGATATTCTCCCCGCAAAAAGCGTCCGTCTTTTTTTCAAGTTCGGCTTTTTGACTGTCGGAAAGCAAAATCGGAGAAAGAGGAAGCATAATAAGATCGTTTTCCGTTTCTCCGAATGTTTTTTTTGTGACGGAAGAAAGCAGAGCCGCAAAAATTATTTTCGCGTTCCCCTGCTCTTTTTCGCTGATTTTGTTCAGATATTTTCTGTATTCGCCGAAAGTAAGGCTATTTTCCATAAGCAATCGTCGGGTCAATTTCCCCGTCGTCGTTTCTGAGGCTTTCTTCAAGCGCCTTTATCGCGACTTCGATCTGCTGTTCGTCGGGTTCGGCGGTCGTTATCTTCTGCAAAGCCTTCCCCGGAGCGCTTATTATGCGGGTGAAGACGTTGTCATATTTTCCCGCAAGCTGGATAAGTTCGAAACTCACGCCCGCGACAATCGGCATAAGAAGAAGTTTCAGCGCAAAACGCACGAAATAATTGTTCCATGTGACAAACGAGAAAAAGAGGATACTGATTATCATTACGAGGAAAATAAAGGACGTTCCGCAGCGCGGATGAAGTCTCGGCTGCTTTTTTACGTTTTCGTAAGTCAGTTCCTCGCGGGCTTCAAAGCAGAATATCGTCTTATGTTCGGCGCCGTGATACTCAAAAATGCGTTTGATATCTTTCTGTTTAGAAACTATTACGATATACAGAAGAAAAATGACGACTCTTATCGCGCCCTCGATAAGCGTTTTGAAAATTCCGAAATCGAAAGCAAAAGAAATGAGCCACATACAGAAAAGCGGCAGCGCGATAAAAAGTCCTACCGCCAATAAAACTCCGAGAACGACCGAAACAGTCATGATAAGCGCCTGCGCGGCTTTGCTCCCGTTCGTCTCTTCTTCAAGCCCTGCAAGGGTCGCGGAACGCATGAGCGAGCGGTAACCGACGACAAGACTCTCGATAAAAGCAAAAATCCCTCTGATTATCGGAAGTCTGAAAAGTTTACACTTTTTTCTTATCGAAAAATCCTTTACGTCTTCGGTAACGATGTTTCCGGAAGTGTCTCTTACGGCAAGGACGGTCTTTTTCGGGGATTTCATCATTATCCCTTCCATGACCGCCTGTCCGCCGACGTTTGCATATTTTTTATTCATAAGTACCTCTGATAAATATGAGAAAATTCCCGTAACACCTCGGCATTGCGGAAATTTTTCATTTTCGGCGGGATTATTCCGCCGAGATTATATAGTAATATACCGGCTGAAGACCGGGGATAATGTCGACTTCGCTGTCGGGAAGTTCGGCGCGGAGTATCTCCGCCATTTTTTCCGCTTCTTCCTCGGATTCGTCCTCTCCGTAGAAAAGACTTACCATTGTTTTTCCTTTGAGGTCGGAGGCGATAGCTTTCATGCAGTCGGCTTTCGTATCGGTGACGTATCTGACCTTTCCCTCGACCATTCCGAGAAGTTGTCCCTCTCTTATTTCGTTTCCGTCGAAGGTGGAATTTCTTGCCGCAAAGGTCATCGAAGCGGTGGTAACCGCCGCCATAGCCTCTTTCATCGCGACCTTGTTTTTATCAAGATCGGCGGTCTCGTCAAACGCGAGGAGCGCGGAAACGCCCTGCGGAACGGATACGGTTTTGAGAACGACGACTTTCTTGCCTTCAACAAGTTCTTTCGTCTGCTTTGCCGCCATATAAATATTTTTATTGTTCGGGAGAACGAAAACTATCTCCGCGGGGGTTTTGTTTATTGCTTTTAAGATATCGTCGGTAGAGGGGTTCATCGTCTGACCGCCCTCGACTATCGTATCGACTCCGAGATCTCTGAACACCGCGTTGATACCTTCGCCCGCGGAAACAACGACAAAGCCGTATTTCTTTTCGGGCGCGGCGATAAGCGTTTCTTCCGACGAAATCGACATTGCGGAATGCTGGTTCTTCATATTCTCGATCTTGACCATGCTCAGGCTGCCGTATTTAAGACATTCGGTGATAACTTTACCGGGGTCGTTCGTATGAACGTGGAACTTGAAGAAATCTTCGTCGTCAACGAAAACGACGCTGTTTCCTATTCCGTTTATAAAGGACTGGACGGCGTCAACGGCGGACGGCGTGCAGTTTCTGTTTTTATCGACTATACATTCGGTGCAGTAGCTGAAAGTTATGTCGTCGTTGTCGAAAGCCCCGAAATTCGCGGATTCGGCAGTTTCCGCGGCGGCGTCTTTTGCCTCCGCCTCAACGATTTTTCCGTCGCATATAACCGAAGACATTCCCTCAAGGATAGTAAGGAAGCCTTTTCCGCCCGCGTCGACGACGTTCGCCTGTTTAAGGACGGGCAGAAGGTCGGGGGTCGTCTGAAGAGCTACTTCGGCGGCGGCAAGCGCCTCGGTAAAGAGTTCTTTCATATCGTTTCCGCCGTCTTTGACATATTCTTCCATTCTGTCGGCGGTAAGGCGCATAACGGTAAGAATTGTTCCCTCGGTCGGTATCTTAACGGCTTTATACGCCGAATCGACGCCCATTCTGAAAGCGGAGGTAAGTTCCTTACAGCCCGCCTCTCTGAGATTTGCAAAGCCTTTCGAAAAGCCTCTGAAGAAAAGGGAAAGAATAACTCCCGAATTTCCTCTTCCGCCGCGGACGAGCGCCATTGCAGTCTTTGCGGCGACTTCGCCGAGATCGCCCGAAATGTTCGGTATCTCTTTTTTTGCGGAAGTCATCGTCATTCCCATGTTCGTGCCCGTATCTCCGTCGGGAACGGGAAAAACGTTGAGACTGTTTATCTTTTCCTTTTTATTGTTGAGGTTATTCGCCGCAGAAACAATCATATCCTTATAGATATTTCCGTTTATCATCTTTAAGATTCTCCTCTTCTCCGTCTTCACGGATTTACTTCCGCAAAATTATTTCGTGCTTATACTGTCAACGAAAACGTTTACGGTTTTTACGGTAAAGCCGGTTATCTGCTCGACCGTATAGGTCACTTTATGGACGATGCTTTCGGTTATCGCGGGAATGTTTATTCCGTAAGAGACCATTATATGAAGATCTATTGAAATTATATTTTCATCAAAAGTAACGTAAATCCCCTTATCGTAAGGATTTCTCTTAAAAAGGCTCCAGAACTCTTCCGAAGCGTTTTTCGACTCCATTTCGACAATGCCGAAACAGTCTTTCGCAACGTTTGCGACTATGCTTACTATAACGCTTTCGTCAACGGTGATAACTCCGTTTTTGTTTTCTGTCTGCAACATATATCACTGCTCCGTTTCCGTGCCGTCCGGCCGTAATATTCGATAGTAACGGGCATAGAAAAACCGAACAATACCCCGCACGGGGTCTCCGGCGCTTTTCGCCGCGGAGGGCATTCTGCCAGCCTATCTCAACACATTATACATCAGCGTTCTTTTTTTTTCAACCCTTTCGGCATTTTTTTCAAAAAAATTCATATACAAGCCACATTATAATATTATTATTTATGACAAACTTTAAAAAAGTATTGACAGCCGCGTGAAAATAATGTAAAATAATACAGGTATGCCGTATATCGATATATTCGGAGACGGCGTCTTGATATTATAGATCGGAGGTGTCGCAATGGACACTACTTCATGGATTATCCTTGCGGCGGCAGTCGTCGTCGCAGTTGCAGCTTTTATCATCGGCAGAACAGCCGGAGCAAAAGCCCAGAAGAAAAAAGACAGCACGATCCTCGGAACTGCCGAGGAAAGAGCGAAAAACATCGTAAACGAAGCACTCAAAACCGCCGAAACAAAGAAAAAAGAATCTTTGCTTGAGGCAAAAGAAGAAATCCACAGAAACAGAACCGAAGCGGAAAAAGAGATCCGCGAAAGGAGAAACGAAGTTCAGCGTCTCGAAAAGAGAATGATCCAGAAAGAGGACGCTCTCGACAAAAGAGCCGAAGGACTCGAACACAGAGAAAACATTCTCGAAGGCAAAATAAAGGAAGCCGACGAAAAACTCGATGAACTCGAAAAAGAGAAAGTCGTTCAGCGCGCAATGCTCGAAAAAATAAGCGGAATGAGTGCGGAACAGGCGAAGGATTACCTGCTCGGAACCCTTAAAGACGAACTCAAGCACGAAAAGGCTCTTATGATAAAAGAGACCGAAGAAAGAACCAAGGAAGAAGCCGAAGCAACTGCAAGAGACATCATCTCCCTTGCAATTCAGAAATGCGCGTCCGACCACGTTTCCGAAACGACCGTTTCTGTCGTCGCTCTGCCGAACGACGAGATGAAGGGAAGAATAATCGGCCGCGAAGGAAGAAACATCAGAGCACTCGAAAACCTCACGGGCGTCGATATCATAATCGACGATACCCCCGAAACAATAACCCTTTCCTGCTTTGACATCTCAAGAAGAGAGGTCGCGCGTATCGCCCTCGAAAGACTTATCCAGGACGGAAGAATTCACCCGACAAGAGTCGGCGACATGGTCGAAAAGGCAAAAAAAGAAGTCGAAGCGGTCATGCGTAAAGAGGGCGAAAGAGCCGTTTTCGAAACGGGCGTTCACGGAATAAACCCCGAACTTATGCGCCTTATCGGAAAACTGCATTACAGAACCTCTTTCGGTCAGAACGTCCTTGACCACTCCATTGAAGTTTCGCATATTGCAGGCGTTCTTGCGGGCGAACTTCATATCGATGTGACGCTTGCAAAAAGAGCGGGTCTTCTCCACGATATAGGAAAAGCGCTCGACCAGGAGACCGAGGGTTCGCATATTTCCATCGGCGTAGATATCGCAAAGAAATATAAAGAAAACGAAAAAGTCATTCACGCAATAGAAGCGCATCACGGCGACGTTGAAGCAAAAACAGTCCTTGCCGCGATAATCCAGGCGGCGGACGCAATTTCGGCGGCGCGTCCCGGAGCAAGACGCGAAGACATCGAAAACTATATCAAACGTCTCGAAAGACTTGAAGAACTCGCGAACAGCCATAAGGGCGTCGAAAGATCGTTCGCTATCCAGGCAGGCCGCGAAATAAGAGTCATGGTCCGTCCCGAAGAGATAAGCGACGACGATATGGTTATTCTTGCGCGCGACATCGCAAACAACATAGAAAACGAACTCGAATATCCCGGACAGATCAAAGTAAACGTCATCAGGGAAAGCAAGGCCGTTGAATACGCAAAATAAATATTGACCGATTTTGTCGGTAAAAGACCTTCGAACTTTCAGTCGGAGGTCTTTTTTTCTGCAAAAAATTCCGCTCCAGCCTGTTAAAATTAAAAGGAAGAAAGACGGGTGATCTCATTGCAAAAAACCGTCGTAATATATCTCGACGTATTGCTTTTCGTAAACGCAGTCATCAACTTCACCATTCTCTTTCTCACCTGCAGAATTTCGGGAGCCGAACTCTCAAAACCGAGACTCTTTTTCGCGACGGCGCTCTCTTCCCTTTACGGGCTTGTCGTGTGTCTGCCGAAAATGTCGTTTCTGCTGAATTTCTTCGTCAAAGCCGCAGTCGCGGCACTCACCGTCTTTATTGCTTTCGATTTCAGGGGCAGAAAAATTTTTCTCAAAAGACTTGTCATCTTTATTTTCGTTACATACGCCTATATCGGGCTTGTGACCGCGGCTCAGCGGCTTCCCGGCGGGGGTTCGGCGTTCATTATGCAGAACGGCGAAATTTATTATAACCTGCCCCTGCCTTTCCTTATGGTATCCGCCGCGGCGCTTTTTATGACGTGGAATATCGTCTCCCGCCATTTTTCAAAGAAGATAAAAAGCGGAGACACCGTTGCGTGCCGCGCGGTCTTTTTCGGGAGAGAAACAAGTTTCGACGGCTTTTGCGACAGCGGGAACTTTCTGACCGAACCGATATCGGGACTTCCCGTGGTCATTTGCAATCCTGCGGTTTTTGAAGATATTCTGCCGCTCGCCGCTCCCGGCGAAACGGTCTTCGAACGGCTCGAAAAGGACGAAAACTTCAAGCGGCGGTTAAGGGTCGTTCCTTACAGCGGCGCGGAAAACCGCGGCGGTGTAATAACGGGGCTCCGCCCCGACGCGTTTTTTGCGGGAGACAAAGAAAAAGAAGTGATAATAGCGCTTGACGGAGCGCTTTTCGACGGCGGAAAAGACTACGACGCGATCCTTAATTTATAGCAGGGAGTAAGAAAATGAAAAACAGATTAAAACTGATATTCGCACGTTTCATAATAAAGATCGGGAAACTGAAGTTTACCGACAACCCGCTGTTATATATAAACGGGCCGGAAAAACTGCCGCCGCCGCTCTCCTCCGACGAAGAGCAGAAAGTATTTCTGCTGCTGACAAACGAGCCGGAGAGCGCGAAAAGAACGCTTATAGAACACAATCTGCGCCTTGTCGTATACATAGCGAAAAAATTTGAAAACACGGGTGTGCATATCGAAGACCTGATTTCGATAGGCACGATAGGTCTTATCAAGGCGGTAAACACTTTTTGTCCCGAAAAGAAGATAAAACTTGCGACTTATGCGTCAAGATGTATCGAAAACGAAATTCTGATGTATCTGCGCAAGAATTCGAATATAAAGTCGGAAGTTTCCCTCGAAGAACCGCTTAATACCGACTGGGACGGCAACGAACTTCTGCTTTCGGACGTTTTAGGCTCTGACGGGGACACCGTCGGACAGAACCTTGAGCACGAAGTCGAACACACCGCATTAAAAAACGCGGTAATGTCTCTTTCCGACAGGGAACGCGAAATTATGATACTGCGGTTCGGACTTATGGGAAACAGGGAATATACGCAAAAGGAAGTCGCCGATTTCCTCAACATTTCGCAGTCGTATATCTCAAGGCTCGAAAAGAAGATACTGTCGAAATTAAAAACCGAACTTGAAGAGATCGTTTAGAATACGAAGAACGGACTTCGAACGCCGCACCCTCTCCCCTGTCGGCGGAACCGTATATCAAACAGCGTCCGGGCTCCCCCGACGGCGGCATAACTATTGAAGGCGGCGCGGGCTTTCGCGGGGGGGGCAGTGCGACAGGGAGACGGCACCACGAGAAAACTTTGTCGCCGGCAAAACAATGAACATAACGATACCTCCGAACGCTCTGTCTTTTGGCGGCGCGGACTTTCGCCGCGGCGAAAGAAGAAAGGCATAGGAAAGCCAGTACGGGCTTTCCTATGCCTTTCTTGCGGACAACGTCCGCACCGCGCCGCCGCAGAGCCATACAACTGACATTCGGTATTGCCGCCGCCCGTAACTATCTTACAGACACTTTCCGCACGGCGCGTTATCCCTATACTTTTCGCAACCCCTATAAACTCCGAACGCTCCCTTTTCGCGTTCTGCCTGCCCCTCGTGCTGTCCCCCATACTTTTCGCAATTCCCGCCCGCACCGACATAATAACCCGCCGATACGGCAAAAGACCTCCCCGAAGGGAGGTCTCTATTTATTTAATCTTCGTACTTATCGCCGGAATTATCTTCCTTTTCAAAACGCTCGCAGCACTCGTCTTCCTTTTCCGGAACGGGTTCTTCGGGAGCCTCTGCCGTATGATTTCCGAGTCCCGTCGTCTCGGAAAAGAGAACGTTTGCTTTCGTCATATTCACGGCGTCGGTCGGAACGATTATCTTTGCGGCTTTACCGTCTGACATGGAAACAAGGGCTTCATATTTTTTAAGTTCCAGAACCGCGGCGTCGGGAGCGGCTTCTTTCAGGGCGCGAAGTCCGTCGGCTTCCGCTTTTTTCGCAAGGTAAATAGCCTTCGCCTCGCCCTCCGCGCGGGCAATTCTTGCGTCTCTTTCGCCCTCTGCGGCAAGTATCATCGCCTGTTTATCGCCCTCTGCGCGGGTTATCGCCGCCGCCTTGTGTCCTTCCGCCTGCAAAAGCGTTTCGCGGCGGTCGCGCTCGGCTTTCATCTGTTTTTCCATTGAACGCTGGATCTCCGCCGGCGGAATTATATTTTTAAGTTCGACGCGGCTTACTTTTATACCCCACTGGTCGGTCGCCTCGTCAAGAATTTCGGTCATTTTGCCGTTTATCGTATCTCTCGAAGTAAGAGTTCCGTCAAGCTCCATTTCGCCGACGATATTACGCAGGGTCGTCGCCGTAAGGTTTTCAAGCGCGCCTATCGGGTTTACCGCGCCGTAAGCATAGAGTTTCGCGTCGAAAATTCTGAAATAAACGACGGTGTCTATCTGCATCGTGACGTTATCCTTTGTGATAACGGGCTGCGGAGGAGAGTCAAGGACCTGCTCTTTGAGAGTGACTTTTTTCGATATTTTTTCAAGGAACGGGACTTTGACGTGAAGTCCCGCGGACCATGTGGACTTGTATTTTCCGAGAAATTCGGTGACGAATTCCGTCGCCTGGGGAACTATCCGTATGTTTGTAAAAATAAGGAGCAGCGCTATGGCAGCAATGATTATCAGTATTACATCCATAACTATAATCGTATCCATGAATATACCTCCGTAAAATTGATACTTAAAGTATATACGAAAACACAGTCAAAGTCAACAGATAAAAAAATCCGGGGAAAATATTTTCCCCGGAATTATATTTATTCGCTCAATGTCTGCTCGGCACCGACGGTGAACCATCCGTTGCCCGCTTCGATATTGATCGCGAGGTCTCCCGCAGCGGCGAGATCCCAAAGTTGAGACGCCGCATATTTAAGCGGAGAAGCGTCGATCTTCATTCCGTCCGCCGAATTCTTACCCGTGAGAGCAAGTCCCGACTGAGCGTCGTAAAGATAGAATTTTCCGTTTTCTCCTCTTGCCGTAAATACGGTTCCGGAAGCCGCTTCAACAAGTTTGCCGCCGGAGATCGCAAGGAATTTTCCCGTTGCCGTATTCTGAACGGTGTAGCCGTTTCCGGAAGCGGTAAATACCCATTTCTGGGAAGCCGCGGGAAGAAGATCCCAAAGAGTCACGGTGGAAGAAGTTGCGACCCAGTCGCCCGTACCTCTGTCGCCGGCAGCAGCGCCCGAGAACGAAGAATAGAGATCCCAGTCAACGGACGGAGAGTAATTTCTCGTTCTGTTGAGAATTTCGCCTATAAGCGAAGTTCTTGAGGTAAGGCTGTCAGCCGCGGTAAGGTAGTAGCCCGTCTTGGTGTTCTGCAGAAGATATCCGCCCTCTGTTTCGACGAATTTCCATGCGGACTCTTCACGGGAAGCACGGGGCATGAGCGCTATTCTCGAGCCCTGATAAAAAGCATTGTCGTAAGAAACGGGAGTAAGGGCGTAGGAAAGCTGCGCCGCATACAGTTCGTTGGTGTTATCCTGCAGGAAGTTCTGCCACAGATATCCGTTATATGCGCCGAGACCGAGTTCGGTCGCAAGCCCGTTCGCGTCGTTGCCGACCGCGGTAAGATAACTGTTCTTGCCGACGTTCTTAAGAGCGAAGGTGTTCGGGAGCATTGTCTGTGTCTCTTCTTTTGTCCAGATCTGGTTCGCGGAACCTTTACCCACAGCCATCACGACGCCCTTTTCGCTGTCGGACGAAAGGTAAAGATCGCCGTCGGCAATGTTTCTAAGAGCGTAGGCCGTTCCCGAAGCAATGCTCTTCGACGCGGTCGAAAGCGGAGTTGCGTCGGAGACTTTTTCCGCCGCTTTAGCGGAAAGATCTGTCGAAGAAGTTATCGGGGAAAGTTTGTAACTGTAACTGTAAAGAGTTCCCGGATTGATATAGGAGCCGTTAAGGTAGAAGAACGATTCGGAGAGTTTGCCGGAGTTTACGCCTCTTGCCTTGCCGATGACTCTGACGATGGTGGTGTCCTTATCAAGATAATCTCTTGAGTAA
Organism: uncultured Eubacteriales bacterium; assembly: GCA_934501435.1. Lineage (GTDB taxonomy): Bacteria > Bacillota > Clostridia > Oscillospirales > UBA644 > Geddesella. Next base: position 105,756 of record CAKSTW010000004.1, on the reverse strand, counting down.
GCGTCCTGCGCCCACGGATACCATTTCGAAACGTTGAGGTCGAAGTTTGCGGTATCGCTTGATATCATAACTCCGTTGCCGGAAGCATTTTTGAGAGCGACCCAGCGGACGTCGGATTTGTTGCCGGAATCGGTCATCGCAAGATAATCTTCAAGCTGATCTTTTATCTTGACGTTTTCGAAAAGTCCGACTCTCGTATCCGCAAATTTATCGGAATAACTTTCGCCGGGGCCTCTTCCGAACCACGTCATGGTCTCATAACCCGAAGCAAGGGTAAGGACGTTCGAAAGTTCGTAAGGATCGACCGACGGATCCATTGAAGAATCGTAGGTTACGGTAACGGAGATCTCTCCGTTCGCATAGATATCGTAAGTTACGGTATAGTCGACGTTTAGGACGTCGTTCTTAAAGGAAGCATAGGGGTAAGACGCAAGCGCGTATTTTGCCGAAACCTTCCAGTGGCTGTCTGAAACTCTTGTCGTCACGACGTTTCCGACAAGGTTTTTGCCCTCTGTCGAACTGCTTATCGTATTGAGAAGCGCTTTGTTTTCGGTCGTCGAATATCCGCCCGCAATATCTCCGCCTGTCGACTGACGGGTGAAGTTGCCTATCGGAGAATTCGAGCCCGTGGCAAAGATGTCGGTGCCGCCGACGGTGTATTTCGTTATAAGTCCGGTGGAGGAATCTATCGAAATAGAAACGTTGCCGTTATCAAGGTTTATAAAGGAAGAATATTCCGCAAAATAACTCTTCGGCTCGTAAGCCTTTTTCGTGTTTTCAGCGGGGTCGCCGCCCGTCATCAGCGGATAGAGTGTTTCTTCGTCGAGAACTTCTTTTCCGTTTTCGTCAACAACCGCGACGGGAGTTCTTGCGGGATCGAGTTTGAACGGTATATTCGAGCCGAGGTTCGATTTATCGAAGGTGTAAACTATCTCATAGCCTGCGGGGATATCGCCTATCGCGGCTTTTGTCGTGAGGGTGAGTTCGACAAGGTATTCGCCTGTCGAAACTCCGTTTACGTCGTAAGGAATTTTGACTTTATATTCGGAAGAACCTGCCGGTACGGAGAAGCCCGCGTAAGTACCCTCCGTGAGGACTACCTTTCCGGGAGATTTCCATGTTTCGCCGGTTTCCTTCTTTACATAATCTTTCTGGGTGTTGTTTTCTATTATCCTGTAAGAAAGCGTATAGAAAGCGTTGAGGTCGGAAAGCGAAGAGTTATCGAAATAGAATTCGCCGAGAGCTGCGTTTACCGCGGAAGTCGTTACGTTAGGAATTGCAAAGGACGTGGCGTTAAAGGCGGTTCCCGAAGTGTTCGAAACGGAAGTTTTCGGGGTCGTTGCAAATGCGGTTATTTCGAACTGTTCGGTGGTTACCGTAACGTCTTTTCCGTCCGCCCACGCGGGAGAAGTCGCGTATTTTACGGTGAAATCCACAAAGTATTCGGTGTTTGCCTGAAGAGAGCCGTAAGGAACGGTGAATTCGGCGGAAGCACCGGGAGCGACGTTAAGTCCCGTGACGTCCCCTTCGGAAACCTTGTTGTTTCCCGCATATACAGCATAGGATATCTTGTAGTTGTCAAGAGAAGTAAAGAGATTTCTGTTCGTTACCCTGAAAGTTCCCGCGGAAGCGTTCACTGCGGAAATTGCAACGGGAGAATATGCTCTGCGGAATTCTTCCGCATCGGACTGCAAAGTTCTGTCCGCGTTGAGAATACCTTTGAGAGCAAGGTAGCCGTCGCTTGAGTCGGAAGAATAAACAAGGCTGTCGCCGCTCTTTGTCGCGTTGTCGATCCAATTTGCCAAAAAGCCGCCCTGAGCCGCGTTGTTCATAAAGAGATCAACGTAACTTCTTACGTTGCCCGCGCCGTTGAGAAGACCCAAAGCGTCGGTCTGGACGATAACGGGCTTTTTATTCGCCGTTGTTTCAATATAGTCGTATATCGACGACATATCCCAGTCGTAAGCGACCATTATATCGGTAACCGATTCCATGCCGTCGTAAATAAGAAGACGGGAATCGTTTTTCTGCAGATATGTTTTGAGGAAGTTCAGCTGCGAACCTTTGCCGGAGTGGTTTGCTATTGACCAGACCACTACCGACGCGCGGTTCTTGTCTCTTTCCATTACGCTGATAAGTCTGTCGAGAGTGGCGGTCTGCCATATCGACTGATCGCCCGGAATGGACTGATCTTCCTTATCGGAATAAGGATTACTCGAAACTGCGGCGTCGTCAACGACATAGATACCGTATTCGTCGCAAAGGTCGAGGAACGCCGTCGAAAGCGCGCGTCCGGGAGAGCGGACCGCATTTATGTTGAGTTCTTTCATCAGCTTTATGTCGGAAAGCATCTTCTCTTCGGAAAGAGTAAGTCCCGTTTCGGGATCGTGTTCGTTATAGTTTACGCCGTAGAGAACTATGCGTTTGCCGTTTATTGCAAGGGTCTGATGTCCCTCGTCGTCGGTCGTAAGAGAAAGCGAACGAATACCTATTCTCTGGTTCGTGACGTCCAGAAGGTTCCCGCTTTCGTCATAAAGAGCGATGACCGCGGTGTAGAGATACGGAGTTTCGGCAGTCCAGAGTTTGGGAGACGAAACGTTTACACGTCCTCCGATTTCTCCTTTATAATAAAGGTTGGCGGTTTTTTTGGAAGCGTATTTTACGGTCGTTCCGAGCTGGGTCTCTTCGCTTACGAGTTTGCCGTCGGCGTCATAGACCGAAACTTTAACGGAATGTCCGGAAGAAGACTTGTCCGCATAATCGGCGACGGAAACGGTCGTCTGGAGCAGCGCCGCGGACATATCGTCGTTGAGAATGGTCTCAAAAGCGACGTCCATTATTTTCTTTTCGGGGAACGCGGTAAGATATACGTCGCGGTAAATACCGCCGTATTTGACCGAATCGGCGGCTTCAAGCCAGCTTCCGTCGGTATATTTTACGACCTGAACGGCGACGGTGTTCGTCTGACCCGCCTTTACGAATTTCGTTATGTCAAAGTCCTTGGTCGTGAAACTGTCCTCGGCATAACCCGCAAGATTCCCGTTTACGTAAACGTAAAAAGCGGACTGAACGCCTTCGAAACTTATGGCGACTCTCTGACCGTTCCAGTCTGACGGAACCTCGAAAGTTCTTCTGTAAAGACCTATCTCATTATTTTCGGGAGCGCTTGCGGGAGTTACGGAAGAATCCCACGGATAACGGCTGAGCGGAGTATAGACCGCGCTGCCGTAGCCCTGCGTTTCCCATACGCCGGGCACGGTTATTTCGCCCCACGTAACGTCAGCGGTTCCCTTGGAACCGGGAGTGACGGTGCCGGAAGCGGACGTAAAGGCAGCCTTAACGAAAGAAGACGGGATATCGGTCACTTTTGTAACGAACGCGAAATCCCATGTTCCGTTGAGGCTCATATAGTTTGAGTTATTTTCGTCTTTAAGGGAAAGTTTGGTTGCGTCTTCAACCGTTTTGTAGGAAGAAAGCGGGCTGTGAGCCTCGGATTTCTTTCTCTGGACAGTACTGATATCGTTGTTCCACTCCGAATTCGAAAGAGCGCCTGAACAGGCGGAAAGGGAGCAGATAACAACAAGAGTCAGCACAAACGAAAGAAGAGTCTTTACCGTTTTTTTCATTTGACGACCTCCAAAAAAAATCAACCGTAAATAAGCGATACAGTTTAATGTATTATATATTATAGCAAACGGCGTTTCAAATTTCAATATGAATAAGTTATAAATTTGGGATATAATTGCAAATTTTTTAGGTGTTTTTTTTCTGAATTGTGCAATTTGCACATATTGTCCTCTGCGTAATTGTGAAATACACCTAAATATTTAATTTTTTTTGAAATCCTCGGCAAGATTGACAATTCCACGTTTTTGTGCTATTATATCAGGTGAATTCAAGAAAAAGGACGTATCAAAATGGCTGAAAAACTCGTAAAAGAAATCACGCCGATGAGCGAAGACTTTGCACAGTGGTATACCGACGTCGTAAAAAAAGCCGAACTCATCGAATATTCAAAGATAAAGGGCTGCATGATAATTCGCCCGAACGGCTACGCTATATGGGAAAACATTCAGCGCGCTCTCGACGCAATGTTCAAGGAGACGGGCGTTGAAAACGTATATATGCCTATGTTCATTCCCGAAAGCCTTCTGCAGAAAGAAAAGGACCATGTCGAAGGCTTTGCGCCCGAAGTCGCATGGGTCACCCACGGCGGAAACGAAAAACTCGAAGAAAGACTTTGCGTCCGCCCGACCTCCGAAACGCTTTTCTGCGATTTTTACTCGAAGATAATACATTCTTACAGAGACCTGCCGAAACTTTACAATCAGTGGTGCTCCGTTGTAAGATGGGAAAAAACCACCCGTCCGTTTCTGCGCAGCGCAGAGTTTTTGTGGCAGGAGGGACACACCGCCCACGCGACAGCCGAAGAAGCGGTAAAGAGAACCGAGCAGATGCTCAACGTCTATGCGGATTTTGTCGAAAAATACCTTGCAATTCCCGTAGTTAAAGGGAGAAAGACCGACAAGGAAAAATTCGCGGGCGCGGAAGCCACCTACACTATCGAGGCGCTTATGCACGACGGAAAAGCGCTGCAGTCAGGCACCAGCCACTATTTCGGCGACGGATTTGCCCGTGCGTTCGACATTCAGTATACCGACAAAGACAATAAACTTGCTTACGTTCATCAGACCTCATGGGGTCTTTCGACAAGAATCATCGGCGCGATAATCATGGTCCACGGAGACGACAGCGGACTTGTCCTGCCGCCGAGAATTGCCCCGACCCAGATAACGGTCGTTCCCATCGCCCAGCATAAAGAAGGCGTTTCCGAAAAAGCCGAAGAAATCAGACAGAGACTTGCAAAAGCGGGATTTGCCGTCAAATGCGACCTTTCCGAAAAGAGCCCCGGCTGGAAGTTCTCGGAACAGGAGATAAAGGGTATTCCTCTCCGTATAGAAATAGGTCCCAAGGATATCGAAAAGGGTATCGTTACCGCCGTCAGACGCGACACGAGAGAAAAGACCGAAATACCGTTTGAAAACCTCGAAGAAACGGTCGGCGCGCTCCTTGAAAAAATGCAGGCGGATATGCTCGAAAAAGCGAAAAAATTCCTTGCAGGCCATATAAGCGAAGCGAGAACATACGAAGAATTCAAGGAAAATATCGCGACGAAGCCCGGATTTGTAAAAATGATGTGGTGCGGCGACGAAAATTGCGAAAAGAAGGTCAAGGAAGACACGACGGCGACCTCAAGATGTATGCCGTTCGGCGAAGAGCCTGTCGGAGACGTCTGCCCCATCTGCGGAAAGCCCGCAAAAGCGCTTGTCTACTGGGGAAAAGCGTATTAAATCACAATAATTCATTAAAAGCACCGGATATGCGACGGCATTATCCGGTGCTTTTGCGTTTTCATGTGCTCTTCGGGGTCCCACCTAAGAGATACAGTAGTGTCCGACGATATCGTTACGGTATTCCAGTATGTCTTCTTCGTAATCTCTCTGATACGGATTTGCATGGTGAATGACAAAAGGAATCCCGTTTCTGTTCCTTTTATCGGACACTATCCCGATATGTTTTTCAAACACGACGATGTCCCCGCCCTGCCATTCCTCTTTTTTGTTTATATCTGTTGTCAGCGAAATTGCGGTGCTGTCGAAATATATCCTCAAATTGCGGACTCTTCTGAAATCAATGTTTCTGTCGATGATATCTATACCGTATAACTGCCTGTTTGCCCTGATATGTTCGTTTACGGACATCATCAGATCGTATCCCGCGTCCTTAAGCCCGAAAGCCACGACGTCGGTGCAGACGCCGTACCCGTCGTCGGGATATCCGTTTTCATAATATTTACTTTTATATTTCGGCTTTGTCGCAATATATCTTCTTACATTATCCAGAATATCCGTCTGATCGTCGATCCCGTCGTTATCTTTATCGGTATCGCTCACATAAGTCTCTATTCCGAAATCGCCGTTGCTGTATTTCTTATGAGGAATATAGTTGAAAATATACAGCAGAACCGTAATAAGAACAACGGCTGACAGCACGCCGAGAAAAATTATCGGTTTCTTTTTCATTTTTACCCCCGTTCCGCGTCAGGTATATATGCAACTTTCGATATCCGGCAGAAGTTCATAGACCGAACAGCCGGCAAGTTTTTCAAAATATTCTTTATATTCAAAAGTTTTGTTCCAGCGGTCGACGGTAAACGGGAAACTGCCGTAGCGGCGGGTCGTATCGACAAAGCGTTTTTCGAGAATACAGAACCCGTTCGCGTCGGCAAGGCAGTCGCACATGATTATCAGTTTATCGTAAAAATCGTATTCGGTATCTTCGAGAAACTTTTTGATAAAATCATACTGTTCGGGCGTGATATTCTTTTTGCCGATGTCGGCGTCGATATCCTTTACGGGAAAAGAATGGGTAAGGCATACTCTTGCGACCTCGTCCCAGCCGTTTTCCGTTGCAAAATCGTATCCGTCGATAATATGCCTTACGGCGGCGATCCCCGTCCGACGTCCGATGTCGTGAAGAAGCCCCAGAACATACGCTTTTTCAGCGTTTTCTCCGCATTTTCGGGCGATTATTTCAGCGGCTTTCGCCACGTTTTCGGAATGTTTCGTCCACGGTCCGGGATTGAGTTTTCCCGCAATTTCAAGTTCTTTTTCGGCGGTTTTTCTGTCGGGATACATATTTTCCTCCTATATTCCGAGAAGTTTTTTGCAGAGAGGCTCAAACTTTTCGTTTTCTGCGGTGGTCATAAATTCGATTTCGCCTTTTTTGCCGTCGTTTTTTAATAGATCTTCCTCTTCGAGACGTCTTGCGGTCTGCATTGCCGTCCCGCGGCAGCCGTCGTATATCGGAGTTCCGGGAAAAAACTTTGCGATAGCTTTCGAGGCGTGCGGATAGTGTGTGCAGCCGAGGACTATCGCGTCAAAGTCCGTTTTTTCAAGAGACGAAAACAGATTTTCAAGATATTTTGCAAGCGTTTCGTCGTCGGTATGTCCCTCTTCGATAAGTTCCATAAGACCGGGGCACGGGAGCAGGGTAAAATCGGCGACGGAAGAATATTTCCCTTCGAGCCGCAGAAATTTTTCCTGCTTTAAGGTAAGGGGTGTCGCCATAACGAGGACTTTCGGGTCTTTTTTCTGCAGAGCCGCGGTCTTGATTTCGGGTTCTATCCCGATTATCGGAATTTCGGGATATTTTTCCCTTAAAGGGGCGACCGCCGCTCCCGTCGCGGTGTTGCAGGCGATAACGAGCGCCTTTGCGTGTTTTTTATTAAAAAGGAAGTCGGCGTTTCCGAAAACGATTTTTTTGACTTCTTCTTTTTTCTTTGTCCCGTAAGGGGCGTTTTTTTCGTCCCCGAAAAAGATGAAATTCTCTTCGGGAAGCGTTTTTACAAGTTCTTTGAGCACCGATATTCCGCCTACTCCCGAATCGAGAACGGCTATCGGGTTATATTTCTTTTCCATTATTTTCCTCTTAAAAAAGGCGGCAACGAATTGCCGCCCTTTGTCAGTTTATCTGTTTGCAGAAGTCGCTGCGGAGTTCTTCGACTCTCTTATCTGCGTCTTCCCTTGTTTTTCCGTTGGTCATGAAGTAGACCTTTATTTTCGGCTCGGTTCCCGACGGGCGGACAACGACGACCGAATTTTCGGCAAGTCTGAAATAAAGCACGTCCGACTTCGGAAGTCCCCAGAGCCCGTTTGAAAAGTCAAGCACTTCCGCGACTTTTATTCCGCCTATTTCCTTTGCGGGGTGTTCGCGGAGATCTTTCATAAACGCGCGCATTTTGTCAAACGCGCCCATTCCCGCCATCGAAATATTGAAAACGCTTTCGGAATGGTATCCGTATTTCTCAAAAATATCGGTAAGGGCGTCCCAGAGGGTCTTTCCCTTTTTTGCGTAGTATGCGGCGGCTTCGCAGATCATAAGGCACGCGACTACCGCGTCCTTATCTCTTGCGTAGTCTCCGATAAGAGAACCGTAACTTTCCTCATAACCGAAAAGATAGGTATATTCGCCTGTCTTTTTGAACATCTCCATCTTTTCGCCGATAAATTTGAAACCGGTAAGCACGTTCATTATCTTAATGCCGTTCGCTTCGCAGATACGGGTTCCGAGTTCGGAGGTGACTATCGTTTTGACGACGCAGGCGTTTTTCGGCAGAGTGCCGTTTTCTTTTCTTGCGGTTATAAGATATTCAAGGAGTATTGCGCCCGACTGGTTTCCGGTAAGAGGGATAAACTCTCCCTTTTCGTTTCTTACGCAAACGCCCACTCTGTCGGCGTCGGGGTCGGTTCCGATAACGAGTTCGCTTCCCGTTTCTTCGGCGAGTTTTATCGCCATCTGAAAACTCTTTTTATATTCGGGGTTCGGGCTTTCGACGGTCGGGAAGCGTCCGTCGGGGGTCATCTGTTCTTTTACGCAGATAACGTTTTCAAATCCCGCGCGGCGTAAAGTTTCGGGAACAAGGCGAAGACCCGTTCCGTGAAAAGGAGTATAAACTATCTTCATATCCTTTTCTTCTTTTATGACGTCGCGGTTTATAGACTGTGCGAGTACCTTTTCAAGGTATTTTTCATCAAAAGTCTTATCGAGGACGACGACGTTTTCCATTGCCGTTTTCCCGTCGGAAGTCTTTACGTCGGCGAAAATATCGAGAGAATTCATCTCTTTTAATATGGCGTTCGCCTGTTCTATCCCTATCTGCGCGCCGTCCGACCAGTAAACTTTATAGCCGTTGTATTCTTTCGGGTTATGGGACGCGGTGATGTTTATTCCGGCTTTGCATTTGAGTTCCCTTACGGCAAAGGAAAGTTCGGGCGTCGGACGGAGTTCGTCGAAATAATACGCCTTTATGCCGTTTGCAACGAAAACTCCGCAGACTTCTTTTGCGAATTCGTCAGACATTATTCTCGGGTCGTGGGCGACGGCGACTCCCATTTCGCAGGCTTCTTTTCCGTCCGCTTTTATTACGTTCGCGACCGCCTGCGTCGCAAGACGGACGGTATAGATATTCATTCTGAAACTACCTATTCCGATAAGTCCGCGAAGACCCGCCGTTCCGAAATTGAGATAGGACGAAAATCTGTCTTTTTTCTCCTCTTCCGAAAGCCCTTCTATTTCTTTTTTATCCTTTTCCGACAGCGCCGGACTGTTTATCCATTTTTCGAATTCTTCTCTGTACTTCATTTCTTCCCTCCGTTCGGTCTTATTCTTCTTCAAGTTTTTCAAGAGCCTTTGCGAGTTGATCGGGGCAGGAAGTCTTCTTGTAGCCGCAGGTCGTTCCCTTAAGGAGAGCGGCGACGTCCTTTGCCTTCATTCCGACGACAAGTTTTGAGATTCCGGCGGTGTTTCCCGAGCAGCCGCCCGTAAAGACGGCGGATTGGATCACTCCGTCGTCGTCGACGGCGACCTTTATCATTCTCGAACAAACGCCCGACGGTCTGTATTCGATCTCTTTCATATCTTCTCCTATTTATGGTATGTTATGTTATTTGAAATGGTAAAAGCCCTGTAAAGCTGTTCTGCGAACAGAACTCTCATCAATTGATGAGGAAAAGTCATCGGCGAAAAGGAAAACTTAAAAGCCGCGGCGTCTTTGACCGCCTGCGAAAGTCCGTCCGAACCGCCTATCATAAACGTTATCTTTGAAAAATCAAAACTCTTTTTTTCGATAAATGCTGAAAACTCGGTCGAGGAAAGTTCCTTTCCTTCAATACACAGAGCCACCGCGTATCCCGATATTTTTTTAAGTATCTCCGCGCCCTCTTTTTCGGGGTCGCTTTCGGAAATTTCAACCGTTTCGAGTTTGCAGAAACGGGAAAGCCTTTTTTCATATTCCGCATAGGCGTCGCGCCAGTATTTTTCCTTCAGGTTTCCGACGCAAAGAAGACGGACGGTAAGCATTTTTCACCTCTGCAGATAGATAAATTCCGATCTTTCGTTTCTCGGAGCTACCGAAATTTTGATTTTTTCGGGAGCAAATTTCGAAACGGTAAAGACCGCTTTTTCGGGAGTGTTGTTTTCCCTGCTTAAATGCGAAAGTACCGCGAATTCGACGTTTTTTCCGCTTTCGGCAAGCAGTTTTCCGCACTGTTCGTTTGAAAGATGCCCGAAAACGCCGCCTATCCTTCTTTTGAGAGGATACGGATATTTTCCGTTCCAGAGCATATCTTCGTCGTGATTTGCCTCTATAAAAACAAGGCGGCAGGACGAAACGGCGGCGACGGTATTCACGTCGTACTGCCCGAGGTCGGTCACTACCCCGATATTTCCGCCTTCGGTCTTTATTATGTAGCCGACGCTTTCCGCGCAGTCGTGGCTCGTTCTGAAAGAAGTTATTTCAAAATCGCCGTTTCTGGCGGTAAAGCCCGTCGGAAGTTCCCTGAAAAAAGACTCGTCGCAATCGGGCTTGAGCCCGAAAACCGTCTGCAACGTCGCTTTGTTTGCGATGACGGGAATTTTTCTTTTCGTAAGACCCGGTACGGCTTTTATATGATCGCAGTGTTCGTGGGTCACAAACACGGCTTTTATTTTATCGTAGGAAGAATTTATTTCGCGTAAAAACGCGGTAAGATTTTTTTCGGTGCAGCCTGCGTCGATGAGAATTGCGTTTTCGCCGATCTCTATATAAACGGCGTTCGCGCTGCTGCCGCTGCAAACGGTACATGCCCTGATCTGCGCCATATCAGCCGACTTCCGAAAGTTTGAGCGCGGGAGGCTCTTCATCGTTTATCTTTTCGATATTCGCGCCGAGTTTTTTCAGTTTGGAAACGAAATTTTCATAACCCCGCTCGACATACTGAATATCGTATATCTCGGTTATTCCCTCCGCGCAAAGCCCCGCGATGACCATTGCGGCGCCCGCCCTGAGGTCGCAGGCATGGACCTTTGCTCCGGTGAATTTTTCAACGCCCTCGATAACGCAGACTTTCCCGTCAACGTCCGCCACGGCGCCGAGTTTGCGGAGTTCTTCGATATATCTGAAACGGTTGTCCCAAACGCCTTCGGTAACGATGGAAGTCCCCTCCGCAAGACAGAGAAGGGTCGCAAGCTGCGGCTGCATATCTGTCGGGAATCCGGGATAAGGCATTGTTTTGACTTTTGTTCTCACGAGGCGTTTTTTCGGGTCGCGGATAACGACTATCGAATCGTCGAATTCTTTTACGGTGGCGCCGACTTCGGTGAGTTTTGCGGTGACGGTCTCCATGTGTTTGGGAATTATATTTTTTACGGTGACTTTTCCGCCGGCGGCAGCCGCTGCGACCATATACGTTCCTGCTTCTATCTGGTCGGGGATTATCGAATATTTCCCGCCGTGCAAAGATTTTACGCCTCTTATTTTTATAACGTCGGTACCGGCGCCCCTGATATCGGCGCCCATCGTGTTAAGAAAGTTCGCGGTATCGACTATATGAGGCTCGCGGCAGGCGTTTTCTATATAGGTCGTGCCCTCGGCAAGAGTTGCGGCAAGCATTATGTTTATGGTTGCGCCGACGCTTCTCGTGTCAAGATAGACCGATGAGCCGACAAGTTTTTCGGCTGAAATATTGACCGTTCCGTATTCGACCGACACATCGGCGCCGAGAGCTTCGAAACCCTTTATATGCTGGTCTATCGGACGTACGCCGAAATCGCAGCCGCCGGGAAGACCGACGCGCGCGGAATGAAAGCGGGAAAGCAGAGCGCCCATAAGATAATAGGAAGCCCTGATCTTTCGGACGCCGTCATGGTCGGCGACGCTGCTTCTGATATTCGCGCAGTTTATCTTTACGGTACAGGGGTCTACGTGCTCGACCTCCGCACCCATATTTTCAAGAATGTCAAGGAGCAGTTTTACGTCGGTGACATCGGGAAGATTTTCGATAATGCAGGTCTCTTCAACCATAACGGTCGCCGGAATAATTGCGACAGCGGCGTTTTTACCGCCCCCGACGACGACTTCGCCGTTCAGGGGATGTCCGCCTGAAATAACATATTTCTCCATATTTTTCATTCCTTTTTATTGGAAATTATATCAGCTTATATAGGGCCACGGATCGAAAAACGTTCCCGAAGAGGAATAGCAAAGCCCGAAATGCAGGTGATTTCCCGTCGAGTTGCCGGTCGAGCCGACATACGCGATAAGTTCTCCCTGATAAACTTTCTTGCCGAGATAAACGTTTGACGAAAGACGGGAACAGTGTCCGTAAACCGAGATTATCCCGTTTCCGTGATTGATCTTGACGCAGTATCCGAGTCCGTAGGAATCCCAGCCGTAAGCGACTACCGTTCCCGCGTCCGCCGCATAGATCTGAGTTCCGTATGCCGCCGCAAGGTCTACGCCGCGGTGGAAATTGGATCTTCCTCTCAGCGTTCTCCAGCCGAAGCCCGAAGTCTTGAACTGGTAGCCTCTGCCGAGCGGCCAGATGAATTTGCCCGAAGGAGATATCGTCTTCGTTCCGATATACACCTCTCTGGTTACGGGCGCCGAAGTCTGGACTTTGCTCACTATCGTGCGGCCCGTCTCTTCGCCGTCTATCACTGTAAGTTCCGCGGTTATGCTGTAATTTCCCGCAGAGCCGTAAGTCTTTATCGAGGTGTTGCCTTTGTAGATCGACGGATTGTCGATATATTTCGTTTCATAAGGTATCTTTTCGTTATAAGTTATCCGTCTGGTAGTCTTTACCGAGATCTGATAAGCGGGCTGACCGACTTCGACGACGTCGCCGACGGTGAGCCTCTGTATCTCGGGGTTCATCATCTTCAGGACGGTGACCGAAACGCCGTACTTCGCCGCAAGAGTTTCCCATTCGTCTTCGAGAACGACGGTATGTTTGACGCTCTCGACGGGACGGGTGAATTTATTCCACAGGTCGGTATAGTCGCAGAGATATTTTTTGTCGTAGGAGTCCCTGACGACCTCGAAATCGTTGAGTATTTCCCATGTTTCGCCGTCTGCGCCGGTAAGGTAATATTCGACGAGTTTTTCCTTGAGACGTTCGAAATCGCCCTCGTCGCGGCTTGTTGAGACAAGCGTTCCGTCAATGAAAAGTCCGTAGGTCTTGCCCATATAGTCGTCAGCCATCGAAGAAAGCGCGGTGTAAATATCGTTTTCGTCGGTAAGGTCGTCGTTTTTCACAACGGAAAGTTCCATCGTCGGAAGTTCTTCCATGACGTAGTTTTCGCCCGTCTTTTCAAGAACTTCTCCCGAAACTCTGCTGTTTATGTCGTTGAAACGGCTTTCACTTTCGACGTATCCGAGCGTTTCGCCGTTTACCGAGACTTTGAGAGCAAGGGAATGGGTCGACAGCGCCCATGCGGAAAGTATGATAATGGCAATGCCGCAAAGGGGCGTGACTATCGGTAAAAGTTTGCGGACGACGCCGCGGGCGAACACCCAGATAAGTTTTAAGTAATAAACAAAAACGTTTCTTATGTAATAAGACGGTTTGACGTGTCTTACCTTTACGTCTTTGAAAGTGAGGTCTCTGTCCTCAACCGAGAAATCAACGAATTCTCTGAATTTTCTTTTAATATAATCGCCGAATCGGGAAAACGGCGTGTCTTTCATTTTCGCCGAAGCCTTTTTTATGACTTTGAGAAGACTGCTTCGTCTGTATACCGTTTTGGTCTTTATTTGCGGTCCGACGTTTTTTGCGCCAGGATTTTCCGTAGCGTTCCTGTTTCTCTTTTTTATCGAACCGAGATGAACATTGCGGGGCATATCGTTTCCTTTCTCTGTCTTTTTTTTATCCTCGACAGGGATTTTCCTGCCCGGCGCGCGGGAATTTTTATCCGCAGAACGTGCCTTGCCGGGCGCACTTTTAGCCAATATATATTATACTATATATTTTTAACTTTTTCAAGTCTTATCTTCGGCTAAAATGTAGTTTTTTACCCCCGAAAGATCGCTTTCCGGGGGTAAAAGATAAAAAATTCATAAATTTTTCGGTATTTAAGAGTTAAAAACCGGTCTTCAGCCTCTGTTTTTAAACATTTCGTAAACGTCGCGGCGGCGGAGTCCGTATTTTTTCGCGACCTCTTTTGACGCGTCGCTTTTCGACATTCCGCCGGAAACGAACCCGTCGAAGTCTTCCGCAAGTGTTTCGGCGGAAACGTCTTCGGTTTCGGCGGAGGTATACCCCTCGACGATAAGCACGAATTCGCCCTTTATTATCTTGTCCGAATAGTATCCGACAGCCTCCGGAAGGGTAGTTCTTCTCGCCTCTTCGTAAATCTTCGATATCTCGCGGATAAGGGTTATCCGACGCGCCCCGAAATGCCTTTCCATATCGGCAAGCGTCTCGCAAAGATGGTGCGGCGCCTCATAGAATATCATCGTCCTCTCCTCTTTTTCAAGAGAGGAAAGATGCTTTTCCCTGCTGTTTTTTGCGGTGCTTAAAAAGCCCTCGAAACAAAAACGTTTCGTCGGAAGTCCCGACATCGAAAGAGCGGTCGTCGCGGCGCAGGGACCGGGCAGAGCGGAAACAACGAGCCCCGCGTCAAAGCACTGCATCACGAGTTCTTCTCCGGGGTCGGAAACGGCGGGAGTTCCGGCGTCGGTTATAAGCGCGCAGGTTTCCCCGTTTTTCAGTCTTTCGATGATTATTTCGCCGCGTTCCCTGCGGTTATGTTCAAAATAACTTATCATCGGTTTTTTTATCCCGAAATATTTAAGCAGAACGCCGCTGTTGCGGGTGTCCTCGGCGGCGATAAAATCCACCGTCCGCAGAATTTCGAGAGCGCGCGGGGACATATCCGAAAGGTTGCCTATCGGCGTCGGTACGCAATATAAAGAAACGTTGTTTTTTTCCATAATTCCTCACAGATTTCCGTATGGACGGTTTTTATATAAAAGATACGGTTTTTCGAAAAGAAGACCCGGTCTCGCGTCTTTTCTCCCCTCGATAAGGAAAAGCGACGCGGGACGGTTTTCCGACGTTTCGGCAAGTTTCATTATCTTCGGTTCTATCTTGTATTTCCGCATAAGACATACAACGTCGCAGAGCCTCTCGGCGCGGTTTATCATGCAGAATCTGCCGCCGCTCTTAAGCAGTCTTCCGGAGGCTTTTATTATCTCCTCCAGCAGTCCCTCTTCTTCGGTCCGCGCGTTTCCCCGCTGTCCCACGGCAACAAATCCGCTGTTTTCGGCGTAATAGGGAGGATTTACCGAAACAAGGTCGAAAAACGACGCGGGAAGAGGACTTTTTTTGGTGTTTATTATCCTCACGTCTGCGTTTATAAAGGAGATTTTTTCCGAAAGTCCGTTGTATTCGGCTGATTTTTCCGAAAGGCGGTGAGCCTCCGCCGAAATTTCGACGCCGATGATTTTTCCCGCACAGCCGTGAGAAAGCAAAAGCGGAATAACGCCGTTGCCGCTGCAAAGGTCGACCGCGTTTTTATATTTCCGTTCTCTTATGAAGTCGGCGAGCAGAACTGCGTCCGTTCCGAAGCGGAAAAGGGCGTCGTCCTGATATATTTTGAGTCCGTGAACGACAAGGTCGTCGAGTCTTTCCATAATTCTCTCTCAAATAAGTTATTACAAAAAAAGGACAGGGTTTTCCCCTATCCTTTCTTTATTGTTTCGTGCGATTATTCAGCCTGGGGAGCACCGACAGGGCAGGTATCCGCACAAGCACCGCAGTCAATGCAGGTGTCGGGATCAATTACGAATTTGCCGTCTCCTTCGGAGATCGCTTCAACAGGACAGCCGCCCTGGCAAGCGCCGCAGGAAATGCAGTCATCACTGATTTTGTATGCCATAGTCTAATACCTCCTTTAAATTTCTATCGACAGTATAACATTATAATTCCGGTTTGACAAGGGGTTTGTCAAAAATTTTTCAATTATTCCGCATTTTCTTCTTCCTCTGCGGAGGAAGTCTGCGGCTGTTTTTTTGCTTTCGGGACAAAAACTATGTCTTTTTTATCGTAAACTTTCTGGGTTATCTGTCCGTCTCTGTCGAACTTCACCCTCACCTTTTCGACAAGGATATTCGATTCGGTGACCACTCCGTCTCCGTCGGGAGTTTTGACCTGCTGACCGACTCTCGGCATGGTCTTATATGCGTCTTCGTAGGCGTTCTGCTCGAAATTCAGGCAGCAGATAAGTTTTCCGCACGCGCCCGAAATTTTCTGCGGGTTTGTCGAAAGAGACTGATCCTTCGCCATTTTTACCGAAACGGGTGAAAATTCGGAGAGGAACTGCGCGCAGCAGACTTTTCTGCCGCACATACCGAGACCTCCGACCGCCTTTGTCTCGTCGCGGACGCCTATCTGACGGAGTTCGATACGGGTCTTGAAAACGGAGGCAAGGTCCTTTAAGAGTTCCCTGAAATCGACACGCCCTTCGGCGACGAAATTGAAGATTATCTTGCTGTTGTCAAAGGTGTATTCCGCGTCGATAAGAGTCATTTCGGGATTTCTTTTTCTGACCTTTTCCTCGCATATTTTAAGAGCTTCTTTTTCTTTCCGCTCGTTTTCTTCATCCTTTTTTATATCTTCGGGAGTCGCCGCGCGGATAACGGGACTTAAAGGCATAAAGCACTTTTCCTCCTCGATCATACGGTTCGCGATAACGACGCTTCCTATCTCAAGTCCGCGGACGGTTTCGACGATAACTTTTTCGCCGACCCCGAGCGAAAGACCTTTGGGGTCGAAATAATAAATCTTGCCCGCTTTTCTGAAACGGACGCCTACGATCTCTACCATTTTATACCTCGTTTCCCCGCGTGATTATTACCGTCCGGCACGGGGAGACGCCGAACGGGTCAAAGACCATTCCCCGATATTTCCGCGGCAATCGGAAACGAATCCCGCCACGGTAAGGTTCATATTCAGATTCATTTCGCATCTTGCCGCCCATTTTTCGGCTGTCGCAAGAAGCGCAAGATAGAGGGACGTTTCTCCGTCTTTTTTCTCGTTTGAGAACTTTTTCGCCTTTTCGCGGCAATATCCGCACATATACAGAACGAAATCCCCGAAGATCTCCCTTTCTTCTTTTTTGCCTTCGAAAAGAGTAAACGCGGTCGCCGCGTCGTTTCTGAAAAGCGAAGAAAGAAAAACTTTGCAAAGCTCGTCCTTTTCGGGATCTCCGCCGTCGGACGGCAGAACGACTGTCCTGCAGCGGCTTCTGACCGTTGAAAGCACTTTTTCGGAAGAATTGCAGAGGATGATGAAAAACGTATCCTCGGGAGGTTCTTCTATCGGAAGAAGAAGAGCGTTCTGACTGTAATCCGACAGAGAGTCGGCGTCGCTTATTATATAAATCTTCCTGTCGCCGTCGGACGCCGAAAGCCAGAGATCGGAAAGAAAATCCCTCACATCTTTGACTTTTGCTCCGCCTTCAAGCGTTTTTATATCGGCATGGTTTCCCGTCAGCACCTTTTCGCAGACGGCGCACCTCCTGCACGGAGGTTTTTCGGGGCAAAGAATTCTGAGACAGAGTTCCTCTGCCGCCTCTTTGAGTTTTTCCGTTCTGCCCTCTATCAGATATGCGTGAAAAAGAGGGTACGGGAAAAGTTTATCGTGATCGGTCATTTTTTCTCTCTATCTGAAAAGATCCGTTATCGGTTTGCCGAAAATAAAACCGAGGCAGAACGCCGCCAGCGCCAGAACGCAGATAACGACGACTTTTATCCAACCGGTCTTCTTTTTACCGAACTGAATATCATTCTTCTTCAGCATTTTCTTTCTCCGGTTCCTTTGTCTTTTCGACGGTAATCGCCGCAGAGGCGATGGTATCGCCTTTTTCTATCTGTTCCCTGCCCGACCATATGATTTTTCTCGGGCATTTTTCTCTGCAGATACCGCAATTCGTACACTTTTCATAGTCGATCTCCGCTATGTTGTTTTCGACGGTTATCGCGCCGACCGGACAGTTTTTCGCGCATATTCCGCAGCCGATACAGCCGACTTTACAGAACGAACGGACTTCTTTTCCGGGAAGACGGGACGAACAGCCGACCCAGATATCGGCATCGAACGGGATAAGTTTTATGAGGTTCTGCGGACAGGTCGAAACGCAGACGCCGCAGGCGCGGCATTTCTCGTATTCGACGACGGCAACTCCGTCTTCGATCTTTATTGCGCCGAAAGGACACACTTTCACGCAGGAACCGAGACCTATACAGCCGTGGGGACATTCCTTCGGGCCGTTTCCGAGTCTTGCGACCGAAAGACAGTCGTCGAGCCCCTTATAAATATATTTGTCGTTTGCGAGATCTTTTGTGCCGCTGCACATGACCATCGCTCTCATTTTTGCCGTCGGAGAAACTTCTTTTCCGAGAATTTCCGCTATTTCTTCAAGGTTTTTCGCTTCGGCAGCCTTGCATTTATCGCAGGGAGCGTCGTCTTTTACCATGGCTTCGGCGTAACTCTGACAGCCCGCAAAGCCGCAGCCGCCGCAGTTTGCCCCGGGCAGAAGTCCGGAAATTTTATCAATGCGCTCGTCTTTTTTGACGAAAAAGACTCTTCCCGCAACGGCGAGCAGAAAACCGATAATAAACGCCGCCGCCGCGATAACAAGCACCGGAAGCAGGATCTTTTCGATTATATCCATGATTCATCCTCCTCAAAACGGCAGAGAAAGTCCCTGAAAGCCCATAAAAGCAATACAGAGAAGACCTGCGGCGATAAGAACTATCGGAACGCCTCTGAAAGGTTTCGGAATGTCGGCAAAAGAAATTCTTTCGCGGATTATCGACAGCAGAACGAGCGCCAGCAGGAAACCTACGCCCGCGGCGCAGCCGTAGACCACCGATTCGATAAAGTTATACTCTTTCGTCACGTTGAGAAGCGCAACTCCGAGGACCGTGCAGTTCGTCGTAATGAGCGGAAGATAAATTCCGAGAGAGGAATAGAGCGCCGGGATTTTCTTCTGCAAAAACATCTCTATCAACTGAACGAGCGCGGCGATTATCAGAATAAATACTATCGTCTGAAGATATTCGAGTTTTAACGGAACGAGGATAAACGCATTCGCGGCGTAGGTCACGGCGGAAGCGGCGGTCATCGTAAAGATTACCGCAAGTCCCATTCCGACGGAAGTTTCGATCTGTTTTGAAACGCCCAAAAACGGGCAGATACCGAGGAATTTTACGAGGACGAAGTTTTCGATAAGAATAGCGCCTATCGCTATTGAAATGAGATTAAGCATTTACTTCTCCTCCTTTTTTTCGGTCTTCGTCCTGATATACTGAAACAGGGCGATAACTCCGCCGAGGACAAGAAATCCTCCCGGAGGAAGAATTATAAGCAGCGCGGGGTTATAGTGTCCCGCAAAGACGTCGAATCCGCAGAGAGTTCCGTTTCCGATTATTTCGCGTATCGCGGAAACTATCACGATAGCGCCGGTATATCCGAGACCCATGGAAAGTCCGTCGAGGGCGGATTCGGGAACGGGATTTTTGGACGCGAAACTTTCGGCGCGCGCAAGGATTATACAGTTGACGACGATAAGCGGTATGAAAAGTCCGAGAGACTCAGAAAGAGCGGGGATATACGCTTTCATGACCATATCGACGACCGTTACGAGCCCTGCGATTATGACTATATAAGAAGCAATTCTTATCTGATTGGGAATGAAATTTCTCAAAAGAGAGATTATCACGTTTGAAAAAACAAGGACAGCCGTTACCGAAACGCCCATTCCGAGACCGTTCAGGACGGAAGTCGAGACCGCGAGGGTCGAACACATACCCAGAAGCTGGACGAATATCGGGTTTTTGAAGATCAGTCCGTCAAAAAATATCTTTTTGAGACCGGAAACATCGGTTTTATTCTTTTTCATTGCGCTCCGACCCCCTTCTCAAGTTCTTTTACGACTTCGACCGCCTCTTCGACCGCCGCGTTTACGGCTTTTGAAGTGACGGTGGCTCCCGAAACGGAGGCAACGCCGTCGGTTGCGGCGACCGAAATATTTGTGTACTGCGGAAGCAGTTTTCCCTTTTCGTCAAGCGCCGCGGCGCCTATATTGGCGGTCTCGCTGTGGGAGATGGTCTTTACTCCGCGTATCTTCATATTTTCGTCGATCGCGATAACAAGTTCAATATCGCCGCCGAAGCCCGAAGCCGTAACGTTAAGGCAATAGGCGACCGTGCGGTTTCCCGCCTCGGCAAGATAAATTTCGGAAATATTTTTGCCCGCCTCGGGCATCTCTCCGTCGTACAGAACGAAATTTTCCGCCTCGGGAACAAGTTCTGCGCGCGCGACGTTTCCCTTTGCCGCCTGTTTTTCGGCAATGACGGGAGATGTGAAATAATTTACTCCGGCAAGGACAAGGACGACCGCCGCGACGAAAATGCAAAGGCGCAGACCGAGTTTCAGATTGGCAATGTTAAAGGTGTTTTTCACGCCCTCCGATTTGAGGAACGGCATTTTTTTCTTTATGTCTTCGGGACCACCCGCGACCGTTTTGATAGCCGAAGCCTCGATTTCTCCGATCTTTTCAAGTTTGGCTCCAACCTCCGCCTCGTCGAGTTTTTTCGCCTCGTCGGCGGAAAGTTCGGTCTCTATAACGTCGGTTCTGACTATTTCTATTTCGGTGTTTTTCTCTGTGTTTGCAGCCATCAGATCTCACCTCCGGCACCGTATCTTCTCGGACGTACCATTTTGTCGAGAGCAAAAGCGAAAACGTTCATAAGAAGTATCGCGTATGAAACTCCTTCGGGGTATCCGCCGAAATAACGCAGGAAAACCGTCAGAAGTCCGCAGCCGATACCGTAAATTATTCTGCCTTTGGAGGTAACGGGAGACGTCGTATAGTCGGTCGCCATAAAAAACGCTCCGAGCAAAAGTCCGCCGCTGAGAAGTTCGCAAAGCATAAAATCAAGATCGAAAAAGCCGCCCGAAGCAGGGAAAATAAAGGTTATAAGAGCGACGGTCCCGATATAGCATACGGGAATGTGCCAGGTTATTATTTTGCGGAAAAGCAGATAAAAACCGCCCAACAGAAGCGCCGCTGCGGAAATTTCGCCGATACAGCCGCCGACGTTTCCGAAGAAAAGATCTGCCATCGAGACGTCGGGAAGAGTTCCCGTTTTAAGGAAGGTAAGCGGCGTTGCGGAAGAGACCGCATCGACGACATCCTCCGGGACAGCCCCGAAAACCGGAATGACCGAACTCTTGAAAGGGACGACGAATTTCGTCATTATCGCAGGCCACGAGAAAAGAAACGCTCTTGCGGCAAGCGCCGGATTAAAGAAATTCTTACCGATGCCGCCGAACAGCATTTTAACGACGACTATCGCAAAGAAGTCGCCGACGACGACAAGCCAGTAGGGTGCGGTGACGGGAAGGCACATCACGAGAAGAAGTCCCGTTACGACGCAGGAAAAGTCGCCCGCGGTATTTTTCTTTTTCCTTATTATGTTGAAAAGCGATTCAAAAGCGATACAGGCGCCGACGGAGACCGCGGCAAGGGTAAGGACCCTGAACCCGAAGAAAACCACGCCCACGGCAAGAGCCGGAAGAAGCGCTATTATAACGTCGCCCATAACGGAGCGGATACTTTCGTCGGAGCGGTAGTGCGGCGACGAAGTGACGATAAATTTATCCATTTTTCTTCCTCCCTTACCTTAATTTTCCCTTGACCATGCGCATCGACTGAACAAGATGCAGTTTTCCGGGACACACATACGAGCAGCAGCCGCATTCGATACAGTCGGTGACGTTTCTCTTGCGGCACTCTTCGTAATTTCCCTGCGACGCATACAGATATATGTAATTCGGCATGAGTCTCATCGGACATACCCTCATACATTTTCCGCAGCGGATACAGGTCGGATTTTCCGAAACGGTTTCGTTTCCGTCCGCAAAGGCAAGGAGCGCCGAAGTATTTTTCACGACGGGCGTTTCGAGAGTATGCTGAGCCATTCCCATCATAGGTCCGCCGTTTATTATTTTGTAAGGTTCTTTTTCAAACCCGCCGCAGTAGTCGAAAAGCACTTTATACGGCGTTCCGACTCTCGTCAGGAGATTTTTCGGATTTTTGACGGCGTCGCCCGAAACGGTGACGACTCTCTGATGAAGAGGAAGTCCGGAATCAAAACCTCTGTAAAGAGACGCCGCGGTATCGACGTTGCAGATAAAACAGCCGATATCCGTCGGGAATTTTCCGGGAGGAAGTTCTCTTCCCGTCACGGCGTAAATTATCTGTTTTTCGCCGCCCTGAGGGTACTTTGTATCCAGGGAAACGACCTTTATACCCGTCCCCTCGCAGGTGATCTTCATTGAATCTATCGCGTCGGGTTTATTGTCTTCAATGGCAAGAACAGCGTCTTCGACGCCGAGACATTGCATTATCAGTTTGATACCGCCGGCTATATAGCGGGGATATTCTATCATTGCGCGGTGGTCGCAGGTTATAAAGGGCTCGCACTCCGCGCCGTTTATTATTACGGTATCGCAGCGGCTTTCGACAGCGGTACGCAGTTTCGCGAAAAGCGGAAAACCAGCGCCTCCCATTCCGACTATACCGAAGCGGCGCGCGCCGTCGATTATTTCTTCGCGGGAGAGTTTGTCGAAATTTTTCTTACACGGAATACAGTCCTCGAAATGTCTGTCCTCAAAATCGTTTTCGATAACGACCGACATTACCTTGTTGCCGTTCGGGTTCCATCTCGGTTCGACAGCCTTTACCGTTCCCGAAACGGAAGAATGGACGGGACAGCAAAGCCCCTTTTGGCTGTCGCCTATGATCTGTCCGAGTCTGACTTTATCTCCGACCGAAACGAGAGGTTCACAGATAACGCCTATATGCTGCTGCAGCGGAATTATCAGTTTATCGGGCGCGGGAAGTCTTTCTATGGCGCGGGCAAACGTTCTGTCTTTATTGTAATCGGGGTGGACCCCGCCCTTAAAAGTCTTGGACAATTCTTTCACCTCACAAGAAGATATAAATGCTTATTTTTATATATTATAAACGAAAACCGACTTTTTTTCAAGTCTTTTTGCCGTTTTTTTCTTTTCAGTAACTAATATGTCCGCAGATTGACGAAAATTCGCCCGAAGAATCGACCGTTTCGCGAAAAAGACGGACACGGTTTCTCTGCCTTATGCAAGACAAAACTTTGGCGCGCGGAGGAGTGCGGACGGGCGGCGCGCGGCGGGAAAACTTCGGCACACGACAGAATGTGGCGGGCGGCGCGCGGCGAACTGCGAACGGGGGTGCGGGGGCTGCAGGCGGGTGGCGCGGGGCAAAACTTTGGCGCGCGGGCAAAACTTTGGCGGCGGGGAGGCGGCATGCGGGAGGCGAGGAAAAAGGTACGGGGCAAAATCCCGACCGTAACCGGATATTTTTGACATTTCGGGCTGCAGGCGGGCACGCGGGCTGCATGCGGGCAGTGCGGAACAAAAACTTTGGCGCGCGGCGGATTGCAGACGGGGGGGGGACGGAATGAGGGAGGCGGAGTGCGGACGGGGGCGGCGGAGCGGCGGCGGGGGGGGATCCGTAGCAAGGACGGAGAGATGACGGCAGGGCGGAAGATCCTTGAAAACTTGGGTTCTCTGCCCTCTTTCCGTTCCTTTCCCGACACGCAGCGGACAGCAGGCGGACGCGCGGCAGAAAAACTTTGGAGCACGGCAGAATGTGGGCGGGCGGCGGCTGGGGCCGTAGCAAGGTCGGAGAGATGACGGCAGGGCGGACAATCCTTGAAAACTTATGCTCTCTGCCTCTCTTTCCGCTCCTTTCCCGACACGCAGCGGACAGAAGGCGGGCGGCAAGCGCGGCGCGCGGGGCAAAAACTTTGGCGCGCGGCGCGGACGGGGGGGGACGGAATAAGGGAGGCGGAGTGCGGACGGGGGCGGCGGAGCGACGGCGGGGGGGCGGCATGCCGCAAAAAACAGAGTTTCCATCGCTCTACCCCGTCCCAGCGGGCGGGAATGCAGGAAAAACATTGCGTTCCTCTGCCCCGGAAAAATGAAAAAGGCAACATCACAGAATGATGTTGCCGTCTTTTTCAGCGTGACTTATTATACTCTCTGCACCTTATTGGAACGAAGGCAGCTCGTGCACACATACATGTGCTTCGGAGTTCCGTTCACGAGGACTTTTACTCTCTTTACATTGGGTTTCCAGGTTCTGTTGGATCTTCTGTGGGAGTGGGAAACTTTGATACCAAAGTTTACGCCTTTTCCGCAAACATCACATTTAGCCATATTGTTACACCTCCCGTGGATTTCGTTTTGTTACGCTCTACATTATAACAGAAATCCGACCGCTTTGCAAGGGTAAATATCAAAATTTTTATGAATTTTATGTTACGTGCCTCCCGGGATTGTGAAAAAACGGGTAAAAGTATTGCAATTTGCGGAAAAAAATGTTATTATAGGTTAGTTATTTATTATCAGGGAAGGAGGAAAACCGTTTGATACAGCTTAAAAGTCTTGAATTGCAGGGATTCAAATCCTTTCCCGATAAAACAGTCATAAATTTCAGCAGCGGAATTACCGCGATCGTCGGACCGAACGGCAGCGGAAAGAGCAACATTTCAGACGCCATCCGCTGGGCGATGGGCGAAACTTCGTCGAAAAGTCTCCGCGGCACCAAAATGGAAGACGTCATCTTTATCGGCACGAAGACCCGTAAACCCGTGGGCTTTGCGCAGGTAACGCTGAATTTTGACAACGCCGACGGAGATCTGCCGGTCGAATTTGCGGAAGTCAGCATTTCCAGAAGATATTACCGCTCGGGAGAAAGCGAATACTACATAAACAGAAATCAGGTCAGATTAAAGGACATACAGGATCTCCTGCGCGATACGGGACTCGGAAAAGACGGCTATTCCATCATTTCACAGGGCGCTGTAACGCAGATAATCACCGCAAAAAGCAGCGACCGAAGAACGATTTTCGAAGAAGCGGCGGGGATCGCCCGTTTCAAATACAAAAAAGAGGAAAGCGAAAGAAAACTTTCCCAGACAGAAGACAATATCGTAAGACTCACCGACATTCTTGCCGAACTTTCGGAAAGACTTCCCGTACTCGAAAGACAGTCGGCGAAAGCGAGAAAGTATCTTGAATATTACGGCAGAAAAAAACTTCTCGACGTCGGGCTCTGGCTCTTTACCGCCGAGAGTTCCGAAATTTCCTTAAAGAAAGCGGAAGAGACTCTCGGAACGCTTCGCCGCGACCTTGAAAAAGCGGAAAAAGACCTTGAGCAGTCGGAAAAAGACACCGTAAAACTCGAAGAAGAGATACGGGAACTCACCGTAAAAACGGAGGAACTCCGTTCGCAGATCGCTGACTCCGACAGAAAAATACAGGAGAAAAACGCGGAAATCCTCGTCCTCAAAAACGACATTTCGTATACGGAACAGAGCAAGACCCGAATCGGGATTTTAATGGAAGAATACGCGTCAAAAGAGACCGAAACGGAAAAACGGCTCGAAGACGCCAAGAAAGCCCTCGAAGAAAAACTTTCCGAAATAAGAAAACTCGAAGAGGAGTACATCGAAATTTCGGAGGGCGAAAGACATCTTTCCGAAGAGGAGAAGACGGCGCTTGAAAAAACGGCGGCGCTCCGCAACGCCATTCTCGAATATAACGAAAAACTTTCCGGGAAAAAAGCGGAGGCGGCGGAATTTTCGGCTCTTATCTCCTCAGACAGCGCAAGAAGAGGGTCTATCGCCGCAGAAAAAGAGGCGCTCGCAGGAACGCTTAAAAACTGGGAAAATACTCTTTCCGAAAAGGAAACTGCTCTCAAAGAAATTGCGGACGGCGAAGCCTCCTGCAAAAATATGCTCGTCGGCTGCGAGATGAAAGCGAAACTCCAGAAAGAGAAAGCCGACAAAGCCGAAGAAGACGTCCGCGCGGCGGAAACGGACCTTGCGGCAAAGCAGAACAGACTGCGTATCCTCGAAGACCTCGAAAAAAACAGCGAAGGCTTTTCGGGAAGCGTCCAGAAAGTCATTTCGGACGGCAAAAACGGTATTTTGAGAGGGATATGCGGAACCGTTGCGTCCCTTATAAAGGTTGACGAAAACTATGCCGTCGCGGTCGAAACGGCTCTCGGAGCGGCCATTCAGAATATCGTCACCGAAGACGAAAAAAGCGCGAAAAACGCAATTTTCCGTTTGAAAAACGAAAGAGCGGGCAGGGCTACGTTTTTGCCTGTCGACACGATAAAAGGCAGAAGTATCGACAAAAAGACCTTAAAGACCTCCTCGGGATTTGAGGGCATTGCCGCCGACCTTGTCACCTGCGATAAAAAATACAGAAACATAATCGACAACCTGCTCGGCAGAACGCTTGTCGTTTCCGACCTTGACGAAGCGACCGAAACCGCAAAAATGAACGGCTACGCCTATAAAACAGTCACCGTCGACGGACAGACCGTAAATGCGGGAGGTTCGCTCACGGGAGGTTCGGTCGGCAGAAACATAGGCGTTCTTTCCCGCAAGAACGAGATAGAGACCTTAAAAAAGGCGACCGTTTCGCTCGAAGAAAAACTTTCCGAAAAGAAAAAGGCGGCGACGGCGGCAAGAGAAGAGGCGCAAAGAGCCTCGATCATGGCTGACGGAATAAAGGACGAAATTGCCGTAAAGGAAAAGGAAAGACTTCAGGCGGAACTTGAAATTTCCCACGCGAAAGAGTTTTACGACGGCGTAAAATCACAGCTTGCCGCCCTCGAAAACGAAGAGAAAGAAGCGGAAAAGAGAATTCTTTCGCAAAAGGAAAAGAGCGACAGAATTTCAAAAGAAAGCAAAGAATACGAGACCGAACTCTCTAAAATACGCGACGATATTTCCGAGGCGGAAAAAGCAAGCGAAACGCTTAAATCAAAACAGGACGCCGTAAAGGAAAAACTCAACGCGAAAAATATCGAAATAGTCACCGCGCGCAACGAGGCGGAAACGATAAAAACGGGGATCGAGAGATTCTCGTCGGAACGTCTTTCGGGCGTCGAAAAGAAAAAGGCGTTCGAAGACGAACTTGCGGCGGAAGAAGAGAAAGCCGAAGACTTCCGCAATAAGATATCCGCCGCGGAGACGGAGATCGAAAATACGCATAAGGAAAAAAGCGAAAAAGAAGAACTCATGCGCCGTTCCGTTTCCGAACGCACCGAAAAAGAGGCGCAGGTATCAAAACTCCGAGATTCCGACAGAGAAATATACGCTCTGCGCGAGGGACTTGTCCGCGAGATAGAAAAGACCGAACAGGAAAAAATTTCGGTTTCCGAAAAACTCGGAAATATGCAGAACCACCTCTGGGACGAATATGAGATAACCCCGACGGAGGCGAGAGAAAACTTCACGAAGCCCGAAAATCCGAAAGAGGCGGAGGCGGAGGCTTTCGACTTAAAGAACAAAATAAGGGCGCTCGGCTCGGTAAACGTAGAGTCTATCGAGGAATACACCTCGGTAAAGGAACGTTTCGACGCGATGAACGCGCAGGTGACGGATCTTACCGATGCAAAGGCAAAACTCGAAAAGATAATCGAGGGGCTTATGCGCGACATGGAAAAACTTTTCGAGACGCAGTTTGAGATAATAAACATCGAATTCGAAAGAGTTTTCAAGCAGCTGTTCAACGGCGGAGAAGCGAAGCTTACGCTTGTCGACGGCGAAAATATGCTCGATTCGGGTATTGATATCTACGCCGCGCCTCCCGGAAAAGTCATAAAGAACATGACCGCGCTTTCCGGCGGAGAACAGTCGCTTACGGCGATCGCTCTTTATTTTGCGATCCTTAAAATCCACCCCGCCCCGTTCTGTCTTTTGGACGAAATAGAGGCGGCGCTCGACGACGTGAACGTTTCGCGTTTCGCGGAATATTTAACGACCCTTTCGAACCGCACCCAGCTTATCGCAATAACCCACCGCCGCGGCACAATGGAGATAGCGGACAGGCTTTACGGCGTTACGATGCGCGAAAAGGGCGTTTCGAGAGTTTTGACGATAAACGTGGACGAGATCGAAAAAAATCTTTGATAAAGGATATAAAATGGGCTTTTTCGAAAAAATAAAACAAGGCTTAAAAAAGACAAAGGAATCGTTTTCCGAAGGAATGAACGGCATTTTCGCGAATTTCAGAAAGGTCGACGAAGACCTTCTCGAAGAACTCGAAGAAATTCTTATAATGTCGGACGTTTCCTTTGAAACGGCGGAGGAGATAATTTCCACTCTCCGGGACAGGGCAAAAAAAGAAAAGATAGAGTCTGCCGACGACTTAAAGGCGGCG
The DNA here is from genome assembly GCA_934501435.1 of uncultured Eubacteriales bacterium. GTDB lineage: Bacteria > Bacillota > Clostridia > Oscillospirales > UBA644 > Geddesella. The sequence continues at coordinate 77,581 of CAKSTW010000004.1, read as the reverse complement.
CTCTGCGAAATTTTAACCGAAAAAATGAGCGGAGACAACGCCCTTAAGATTTCGACAAAGCCATCGGTGGTTCTTGTCGTCGGAGTAAACGGAGTCGGAAAAACGACGACGATAGGGAAACTTGCCGCCCGTCTCAAAGAAGAGGGCAAGGAAGTCCTTATCGCGGCAGCCGACACCTTCCGCGCCGCCGCGATAGAACAGATCCAGATATGGGCTGACAGGAGCGGCGTCGACATCGTAAAGCATCAGGACGGCTCCGACCCCGCTGCGGTCGTTTTCGACGCGATAAAAGCGGGCGTTGCAAGGAATAAGGACGTCATAATCTGCGACACCGCGGGACGTCTCCACAACAAAAAGCACCTTATGGAGGAACTCTCGAAAATCCTCAGAGTTATCGACAGGGAACTTCCCGACGCCGACAAGGAGATACTTCTCGTTCTTGACGCAACGACGGGGCAGAACGCCATTTCACAGGCAAAAGACTTCAAGGAAGCCGCAAACGTAACGGGAGTGGTCTTGACAAAACTCGACGGCACCGCAAAGGGCGGGGTTACCGTCTCGGTAAAGGACATAACCGGAGTTCCGGTAAAATATATCGGAGTCGGCGAACAGATGGACGACTTACAGCCGTTCGACGCCGCGGCTTTTGCGAAAGAACTGCTGGAGATATGATATGGAACTGCTGATAGCCTCGAATAACCCAAATAAGATACGGGAACTCAAAGAAATCCTCGGCGACCGTTTCGAAACGTTTTCCTTAAAGGAAAAAGGAATAGTTTCCGACCCCGAAGAAACGGGAAAAACGTTTGAAGAAAATTCCGAGATAAAGGCGCGGTTCGCCCTCGAAAAATCGGGGCTGGCGACCCTTGCCGACGACAGCGGACTTGCGGTTGACGCCTTGGGCGGCGAACCCGGCGTTTTTTCGGCGAGATATTCGGGAGAGGACGCCACGACCGAGAAAAACAACGCCCTGCTCCTTAAAAATATGGAAAACGTGACCGACAGACGCGCAAAATTCGTCTGCGTCATAACTCTTCTTTTCCCCGACGGCAGAAAAATTCAGGCAAAGGGAGAATGTCACGGAGAAATTCTTACGTCTCCGAGAGGAACGAACGGTTTCGGATACGATCCGCTTTTCTACGTTCCCGAATATAAAAAGACTTTCGCCGAACTCACGGCGGAGGAAAAAAACGCGATAAGTCACAGAGCGGTCGCTCTGCGCGCATTTGAAGAAAGGTTGAAAAACATTGATAACGACTAAACAGAGAGCCTACCTCAGAGGTCTTGCGAACGGCACCGAGGTCGTTTTGCAGATAGGCAAAGGCGGAATAACCGATCAGACGATAAAGCAACTTAACGACGTTCTCGAAGCAAGGGAACTCGTAAAGATACAGTGCCTTGAGACCTCCTTTATCTCGCCGAGAGAAGCGGCGCAGCAGACCGCGGAAATTTGCAGGGCGGATATCGTTCAGGTCATCGGCACGAAATATATTTTATACCGTCCGCGCAAAAAAGACCCGAAGATAGTCCTTAAAAAATGAAAACGGGAATTTTCGGAGGGAGTTTCAACCCCTTTCACGCGGGACACCGCCGCGCGCTCGAAAACTTCATAAAAGAATGTCGGCTCGACCGCGTTTTCGTTATTCCGACGTCCGTCCCGCCGCATAAAATCGCGGAAAAGACGGTTTCGGACGGCGCAAGGCTCGAAATTGCAGAACTTTCGACTTCCGACTTAAATAACGTCGAAGTTTCCGATTTCGAAATTCTTCGCGGCGGAAAAAGTTACACCTATATAACTCTTGAGACATTCCGCAAAAAATACAAAAACGACGCGCTTTATTTATACGTGGGCTCGGATATGCTTTTAACGCTCGACGAATGGAAAGCGCCCGAAAGAATTTTCGCCGCCGCAACGGTTGCAGCGTTTTCACGGACGGGCGACGACCTTTCCGCACTCGAAGACAAAAAGCGGTTTCTCGAAAAGAAATTCGGAGCGAAGATAATTCTCGGAAAAGAAACGCCGACGGTGGTTTCTTCAACGGAAATAAGGCAGAAAGCAAGAAACGGCGAAGATATTTCTTCTCTTGTCGTACCCGCGGCAAAAGAGCGGATACAAAAGGCCTACGGGCTTCCGGCTAACGACGAAATCATCGGGAAAATAAAGCCGATACTCAAAGAATCGCGTTTTCGTCATTCGCTTGGCGTTGCAAAAGAGATAACCGAACTTGCCGTGCTTTACGGGTGCGACGTCCGCCGCGCCGAAGTCGCGGGACTTCTTCACGACGCAACGAAAAACTTTCCCGACGAATGGCACCTTTCCTATATGAAAGAAAACGGATTTGAACCCGACGAAGAGTTTCTCCGTTCCCCCCAACTTTTCCATGCGGTAACGGGCAGTTTTTACGCAAGAAACGAATTCGGGATAGAAGACGAGGGAATAATCTCGGCGATAAGGTATCACACCACCGCAAAACCCGACATGACCCTGCTCGAAAAACTTTTGTACGTTTCGGATTTCACCGAGCCGACAAGAAATTATGACGATGCGGAATATTACAGGGCGCTTGCGCGGAAAAATATCGACGAAGCCGCCGCGCGCGGTCTTATATGGAATATCGAAAACTTAAAAAAACGCGGAAGTCCGGTCTATTTTCTTACCGTCGATGCCGCGGAGTTCTATAAATCAAAGGAGAATATCGAATGAACACCGAAAAAGTAAAAACAGCGGTCAGGGCTCTTTCTTCAAAAAAGGGCATAGACATAAAAGTGCTTAAAGTTCACGACCTGACGGTGCTTGCGGACTATTTTGTGATCTGCACCGGAAACAGCAGCACTCATATAAAATCGCTTGCGGACGAATGTGAATATCAGCTTGAGGAAAGCGGCGAAAAAATGCTTCACCGCGAGGGCAAAGGTTCGGGAAGCTGGGTCCTTCTCGACTTTGCGGACATCATAATCCATATTTACAGCAGGCAGGCAAGAGAGTTTTACAACCTCGAGCGTTTCTGGAGCGACGCCGAAGAAATAGACATAAAAGAATTTACGGGAGAGGATAAATAATGGCTTACGACCACAAGACTATTGAGAAAAAATGGCAGGACAGATGGGAAAAAGAAGGCTGTTTCCACGCCTCCGACGACCACTCCAAGCCGAAATACTATGCGCTTATCGAGTTTCCGTATCCGTCCGGACAGGGGCTTCACGTCGGACACCCCCGTCCTTACACCGCGCTTGACATTGTCGCGCGCAAAAGAAGAATGCAGGGCTATAACGTCCTTTATCCCATCGGCTGGGACGCTTTCGGTCTTCCCACCGAAAACTACGCGATAAAAAACAACATTCACCCGGCAATCGTCACCGCAAAAAATATCGAACGCTTCAAAAAGCAGATAAAATCGCTCGGACTTTCCTTTGACTGGTCGAGAGAAATAAACACCACCGATCCTTCCTATTATAAATGGACGCAGTGGATATTCCTCAAACTTCTCGAAAACGACCTCGCTTACAAGAGCGAAATGGCTGTAAACTGGTGTACCTCCTGCAAATGCGTTCTCGCAAACGAAGAAGTCGTAAACGGCGTCTGCGAACGCTGCGGAAGTCCCGTCATAAGAAAGAACAAGACGCAGTGGATACTGCGTATCACAAAATACGCCGAAAGACTTATAAAAGACCTCGACCTCGTGGACTACATTCCGAGAGTCAAAACGCAGCAGAAAAACTGGATAGGCCGTTCGACGGGCGCGGAAGTCGATTTTGCGACGACCGCAGGGGAAAAACTCACCGTCTATACCACCCGCCCCGACACTCTTTTCGGAGCGACCTATATGGTCATTTCGCCCGAACATCACTACGTTGACGCGTGGAAAGACAAGATAGAGAATTTCGACGAACTTACGGCTTACAGAGAAGCCGCCGCCAAAAAGAGCGACTTCGAAAGAACCGAACTTGCAAAAGAAAAGACGGGCGTTGAAATAAAGGGCGTAAAGGCGATAAACCCCGTTTCGGGAAAAGAAATTCCCATCTTTATCTCCGACTACGTCCTTATGACCTACGGAACGGGCGCTATCATGGCGGTCCCCGCTCACGACGAAAGAGACTGGGAATTCGCGAAAGTCTTCGGGCTTCCGATGGTCGAAGTCGTCGCAGGCGGCGATATCGAAAAAGCGGCGTTTACCGACATTGCGACAGGCACGCTCGTAAATTCCGACTTCCTTAACGGTCTTACCGTCGAAGAAGCAAAGAAAAAGATAATTTCCTACCTTACCGAAAAGGGTATCGGTCACGAAAAAGTAAACTACAAACTCCGCGACTGGGTATTTTCACGTCAGAGATACTGGGGCGAACCTATCCCCGTCGTTCACTGCGAAAAATGCGGAATTGTCCCCCTCCCCGAAAGCGAACTGCCGCTCCTTTTGCCGGAAGTCGAAAGTTATCAGCCGACCGACACCGGAGAGTCTCCCCTTTCGAAGATGACCGATTGGGTAAACACGACCTGTCCGAAATGCGGCGGAAAAGCAAAGAGAGAAACCGACACCATGCCTCAGTGGGCAGGCTCTTCGTGGTATTTCCTGCGTTATATGGATCCCCACAACGACAAGGAACTCGCGTCAAAAGAAGCCCTCGAATACTGGTCGCCCGTCGATTGGTACAACGGCGGTATGGAGCATACGACCCTGCACCTTCTCTACTCCCGTTTCTGGCATAAATTCCTTTACGATATAGGCGTCGTTCCCACGCCCGAACCCTACGCAAAGAGAACTTCCCACGGAATGATTCTCGGCGAAAACGGCGAAAAGATGAGCAAGTCGAGAGGAAACGTCGTCAACCCCGACGACGTCGTAAACGAATACGGCGCCGACACTCTCCGTCTTTACGAAATGTTTATCGGAGACTTTGAAAAGTCCGCTCCGTGGTCGACTTCGAGCATGAAGGGCTGCCGCCGCTTCCTTGAAAGAGTCGACGGTATCTATTCTCTCCTGACCGACGGCGACGACTTCTCCCCCGCCCTTGAAAGATCGTTCCACAAAACGATAAAGAAAGTTTCGGAGGATATCGAAGAACTCAAATTCAACACCGCGATAGCGGCGATGATGAGCCTCATAAACGAGATTTACGCCGCCGGCAAAATCACCCGCAAAGATCTCAAGACGTTCCTGCTTCTCTTAAATCCGTTCGCGCCCCACCTCACCGAGGAAATATGGGAAAGAGCCGGATTTGAAGACATTATCGCAAGAGCGAAATGGCCGGAATACGACGAAGAAAAAACCGTCGAAAACGAGATAGACATTCCCGTCCAGATAAACGGAAAACTCAAAGCGGTCCTCCGTTTTGCGGCGGACGTTGCAAAAGACGACGCGATAGCCGCGGTAAAAGCCGACGAAAGAGTTGCAAAACAACTTGAAGGCAAAACCGTTGTCAAGGAAATTTTCGTTCCGGGCAAAATGATAAATATAGTTGTAAAATAATTTTTCGGGTCTGCGAATTTTATTTCGCAGACCCGTTTTCTATATAGAATTGATATGGCAATACCTATAAAATATGGAAGAAAAAAAGTCGCAATTACGTCAAAAACCACGCTTGACAAAGGCGTATGTTTGTGCTAAAATACAGGAGAATTCGAAAGGCTGTGAAGGAAAGAGTAACGGACGGAAGCATTCCAGAGAGAAAGCCCTCGGCTGCAAGGCTTTTATGCGGATATCCGCGAAGACCGTTCCCGAGCCGCGCGGCGGAAAAGAGTATGCCGCGCCGTTTGTCCGCGTAAAGGGCTTAAAGAGTGAAAAATTAAGGTGGAACCGTGCTTACGCACCCTTAAAACTACGGGAAAATGCCCGCGTTTAAGGGTGTTTCCTATTTAGAAAGGGAAATTGAAAATGAAAGCGATCTATAACGACGGCGTCGTCCGCGAACTTCCGCAGGAGGAAGAACTTCATGTTATCCGCCACACCGCAGCCCACATCATGGCGCAGGCGATAAAAAGGCTCTATCCGGAGGCTGATTTCGCTTACGGACCCGCGACCGAAAAGGGGTTTTACTACGACGTAGACCTCGGCGACGTCAAACTCACCGACGAAGACCTTGCCGCAATCGAAGCGGAAATGAAAAAGATAGTAAAGGAAAATCTTCCGATAAAGACCTTTACCCTTTCAAGAGAAGACGCGGTAAAACTCATGCGCGAAAGAAAGGAAAAATATAAGGAAGAGCATATCGGCGACCTTGCCGACGACGCAAAAATAAGTTTTTATCAGCAGGGCGAATATATAGATATGTGCGTAGGTCCTCACCTCATCTACACCAAAGCCCTCAAGGCGTTCAAAATAACCCAGCAGTCGGGCGCATACTGGAAAGGCGACAAGAAAAACAAGATGCTCACCCGTATAAACGGGATCGCGTTCGCTAACCAGACCGACCTTGACGAATATCTTAAACTTCAGGCGGAAGCCGAAAAACGCGACCACAGAAAGATAGGTAAGGAAATGGGTCTTTTCATGTTCGCGGAAGAAGCCGTAGGTTTCCCGTTCTTCCTGCCGAAAGGAATGGCGATAAAGAACGCTCTTATCGACTATTGGAGAGAAATTCACTATCGCGACGGTTACGTTGAAGTTTCGACCCCGCTTATAATGAACAGAAAACTCTGGGAGACCAGCGGTCACTGGGATCATTATAAGGACAATATGTACAGCACGATAATCGACGACGAAGTAAACTGCATAAAGCCGATGAACTGCCCCGGCGGAGTTATGGTCTATAAGAGCCAGCCGCACAGTTACCGCGAACTTCCGCTCAGAGTGGGCGAACTCGGAATAGTTCACCGCCACGAACTCCGCGGCGCGTTGCACGGGCTTTTCAGAGTCCGTTGCTTTACTCAGGACGATGCTCATATCTTTATGACCAAAGACCAGATAACCGATGAAATTTCGGGCGTCGTTCATCTCATAAACGAAGTTTACGAGAAATTCGGTTTCAAATATTTCATTGAACTTTCGACCCGTCCCGAAGACAGCATGGGAAGCGACGAGGACTGGGAAGCTGCAACAAACGGTCTTAAGGGCGCGCTTGAAAAACTCGGTCTTCCGTATATAATAAACGAAGGCGACGGCGCTTTTTACGGTCCGAAGATCGACTTCCACCTCGAAGACAGCCTCGGCAGAACATGGCAGTGCGGCACCATTCAGCTCGACTTTCAGATGCCGCTCAATTTCGGACTTGAATACGTCGACGAACACGGCGAAAAACAGCGCCCGATAATGATCCACCGCGTCTGCTTCGGTTCTATCGAACGCTTTATCGGTATTCTCACCGAGCATTTTGCGGGCAAATTCCCGACATGGCTCGCGCCGACCCAGGTCAAAGTTCTTCTCGTTTCGCAGAAGAGCGAAGAATACGGACGCGCTGTTTATGAAAAACTAAAGGCGAAAGGTTTCCGCGTCGAATTCGACAACAGAAACGAAAAGATAGGATATATGATAAGAGAAGCCCGTCAGGTCGACAGAGTTCCCTACATGCTTATCCTCGGCGAAAAAGAGGTTCAGGAGGGCAACGTTGCGGTCCGCGACAGAGCGACCGACAAGACCGAGACGATGCCTCTCGACGCATTTATCGAAAAACTTGAAAAAGAAGTAAAAGACAGAGTATAATAAGGAAAACCGTCGGCAACGGCGGTTTTTCGGACGATAAAAGAAGGAAAAGACAATGAGCAAGAAAAAGAAGACCGTGTTTATCGCAGTCTGGCTCGTTCTGATTGTCGCCCTGACGGTAGGTGCAATCATCGCGCCTGCGGCGTCGGGCGAAAAAGAGTCGATAAAAGACGCGATGAAAGACGCTGTGCTGCACGGACTCAACAAAGTGGATTTTTTCGGGCTTGAAGTAAACCCGGCGGTGATCTCCGGCTTTATCCTTACAGGCATGCTGCTTTTGTTTGCGGCGGCGGTGCGTATCTTCGCGATCCCCCGTTTTAAGGAAGTGCCGGGAAAATTCCAGACGGTAATCGAATCGGCTGTCGGATTTTTCGACAACCTCGCCAAAACGAACAGCCCCCGGCGAAATTCGTTTCTCGGAGCGTACCTTTTCGGCGCGGGTTCCTATATTTTCATCGGAACGCTTTTTGAACTGTTCGGAATCGAAGCGGTAACTACGGAGGGAATGCCTATTTCCCTGCCCGCTCCCCTTTCGGATATAAACGCCGCGATAATGATGGGCTTTCTTTCCTACGGGGTTATCCTCGGAGGAGGACTTGTCGGAAACGGGATAAAGGGCGTCGGCGGAGCCTTAAAAGACTTTTCGCTCCCCGTCTCGATGAGTTTCAGACTTTTCGGAGCGCTGCTTTCGGGAGCGCTGGTAACGGAACTTGTTTACCACTATATAAATTTAAGTTTTGTTTTACCGGTCGCAGTCGGCGTTTTGTTCACCTTACTGCACGCTCTTATCCAGACTTACGTTTTAACGATGCTCACCTCCGTATTCTACGGAGAAGCAGCCGAAAGAAAACCTAAAAATAAAAAACAGGCAAAAGCCTGACGGAGGTATAAAAAATGAAAAAAGCAATCAAAATCATCACCGTATGTCTCATTCTTACTCTTATGATATCCGTTTTCACGCTTCCTGCATTCGCAGCCGAAGAGACGACAACCGCCGGAAGCATTGCGGTAGCCCCCACAGATGAAACCAACGAAAACGACGTTCTTTCGGCAAAAGCGATAGCCGCGGCAGTAGCAATCGCAGTCGTCGCGGTAGGCGGCGCGATAGCGATGGGCATTGCAATTTCAAAAGCCGTCGACGGCATTTCCCGCCAGCCCGAAGCGGACGGCAAAATAAGATCGTCGCTCATGCTCGGGCTTGTATTTATCGAAACCGCCATCATCTATGCGCTTATCGTTGCAATTCTGATAATCTTCGTTCTTTGATCGGGAGGCATATAAATGAATCTGCCGCTTAATATTGATTTTCAGCAGATACTTCTGCATCTGCTCAATTTTGTAATTCTTGCGGGCGGTCTTTATCTTCTTTTATACGGACCGGTCAAAAAGTTCATGGACAAAAGAGAAACCGCGTTTGCCGAAAGAGAACAGTCGGTAAAAGACGGACTTCAAAAGGCGGAAGACCTCAAAGCGGAATATGAAAAACGCATTGCGTCTTCCGAAGAGGAGATCGCAAAAATAAAGTCCGAGGCAGCAAAGAAAGCCGCCGAAGAGGGAGAAGCCGCAATAGAACAGGCGAAAGCGCAGGCAGCAAACATCGTCGTTTCGGCGCGCAAAGAGGCTCTTCACGAAAAAGACCGCATTATGACCGAGGCGCAGAAGGAAATTTCCGACCTCGCCGCAGACGCAGCCGAAAAACTCATCTCGCAGTCGACTTCCGACTCTTTCGACAGTTTCCTTGACGACGCCGAACGGGGTGCGGAAAATGAATGATAAAAAAGCCGTTCTTTATTCCTCTGAAGAACCCACCGCCGCACAGAAAGAGCGTTTTTCCGCTTTTATAAAGAAAAAGTACGGCGACGGCTTTTCCTTTGAATGGAAAAAGGACGAAAAAATAAAAAAGGGATTCAAACTCACCGTCGGTTCGGAAATTTACGACTGGACGGTCGCGGGAAGATTCCTTCAGCTTAAAAACGAAATAGAAAAGAGCGCCGGAAGTTCGGGAAACGTCGTTTCTCTCATAAAAGAGGCTGTCTCTTCCTTTTCGCCGAAGGCTGTCCCGAATGAGATAGGAAAAGTAAAGAGCGTCGGCGACGGAATAGCGACGGTCGTCGGGCTCGAAAGGGTGACTTACGGCGAAATAGTGGTCTTTGCCTGCGGAATAAAGGGAATGGTTCTCGACCTCGACAGAAACGAAGTCGGCTGTATCCTTTTTGACGACGACGAAGAAATAACCGAGGGAAGCACCGTCTACCGCACGGGAAAGACTGCGGGAATGCCCGCGGGCGACGATTTTCTCGGAAGAGTAATAGATCCGCTCGGCAATCCGATCGACGGAAAGGGCGAAATAGTCGTTTCCGACTATCTTCCGATAGAAAGTCCCGCGCCGGGAATTATCGACCGTCAGCCGGTAAACGAACCGATGGAAACGGGACTTCTGGCAATCGACTCGATGTTCCCTATCGGCAGAGGACAGCGTGAACTTATAATCGGCGACAGACAGACCGGGAAAACAGCCATCGCCGTCGATACGATAATAAATCAGAGAAACAAGGGCGTTATCTGCATATATGTCGCGATAGGTCAGAAAGCAAGTTCCGTCGCGCAGCTTACCGAGACCCTGAAAAAGCATAACGCCATGTCTTATACCGTTATCGTCAACGCCTCTGCAAGCGACCCCGCTCCGCTTTTATACGTTGCGCCTTATGCGGGCTGCGCTTTGGGCGAATATTTCATGAATCGCGGAAACGACGTCCTTATCGTTTACGACGACCTTTCAAAGCACGCGGTCGCCTACCGCTCCTTAAGTCTTCTTCTCGGACGTTCGCCCGGACGCGAGGCGTACCCCGGAGATATTTTTTATCTTCATTCGAGACTGCTTGAACGCTCCGCTCACCTTTCCGACGAAAGAGGCGGCGGCTCGATGACCGCTCTGCCGATAGTCGAAACACAGGCAGGCGACGTTTCGGCATACATTCCGACAAACATAATCTCGATAACCGACGGACAGATATTCCTTGAAAGCAGTCTGTTTTTTGCGGGTCAGCGCCCTGCGGTAAACGTCGGGCTTTCGGTTTCGCGTGTCGGCGGCGACGCCCAGACAAAAGCAATGAAAAAGGCGACGGGCGCAATAAGGCTCGACCTTGCGCAATACAGGGAAATGGAAGTCTTTACGCAGTTTTCAAGCGACCTCGACGAAGCGACAAAGAAAACGATCGACTACGGAACGGGACTTATGCGGCTTCTGCGTCAGGAGCAGTACAGTCCTTTCAGCCAGCATGAGCAGGTCATAATGCTCGTCGCGGCGCTTCACAAAACGATGATTTCCGTTCCGGCAAACGAAATAAAGACTTTCCGCGAAGGGCTTATTTCACATATTGAAGCGGCGCTGCCCGAAATCTGCCGCAGAATAGACGCGGCGGGCGAACTTTCGGACGAAATGCGTTCGGAAATAATTTCCGAAGCGGATAAATACCTTGAAATTTACAAGCAGGGACGGTGACCGCCGTGCCTAATACCAAAGAGATAAAAAGCCATATAGAAAGCGTTAAGGACACAAAAAAAATAACGAACGCGATGTACCTTATCGCTTCGGCGAAGATGAGAAAGGCCAAAGCGGAACTCGACAGAACACGCCCGTATTTTACGGCGGTAAAGTCGGAGATGAAACGAATTTTCCGTTCCGCTCCGGACGTTAAAAGCCCGTATTTTTACCCCGAAGACAAAGACCACAGCAGCGGCGCGTTCTGCTGTCTTGTCATAACCGCCGACAAGGGACTTGCGGGAGCGTATAATATGAACGTTATCCGCAAAGCCGAAGAACTGCTTTCAGAGCACGAAAACACGAAACTTTTCGTCGTCGGGGAGTTCGGCAGACAGTATTTCGCGAAGAAAAAGATACCCGTCGAAAAAAGTTTTCTGTATACCGCGCAGAACCCGACTGTCCGGCGCGCGAGGGAAATAGCGGATATTCTTCTCGAACTTTACGACGCGCAGGCGGTAAGCAAAATTTACATCGTCTATACCGACTGGAAAAACGGAATGAGCGAAGAAACGGTCGAAACGAGGCTTCTTCCGTTCCACCGCAACGAATTCGCGAACGCCGAAGAAAAGGAAGTCAAAACGCCTTTCGAATTCTTAAATTCCGTCGACGTCGTTCTGCGGGCGATGGTCCCGAGTTATCTTTCGGGATTTATTTACGCCGCGCTTGTCGACAGTTTCTGCTGCGAGCAGAACTCAAGAATGACGGCGATGGACTCGGCGAACAGAAACGCCGAAAAGATACTTTCGGAACTTTCCGTACAGTACAACAGAGTGCGTCAGGCGGCTATCACCCAAGAGATAACGGAAGTTTCCGCGGGCGCACGGGCGCAGAAAGCAAAAAAGGAGGCTGCAGAACTTGAATAGAGGAAAAACGGTCAAGGTCTCAGGACCTGTAATCGACGTTGAATTTCCGGAGGGCAAACTCCCGAAAATAAAAGAAGCGCTTAAAATCAGGACAGACAGCGGCGAAAAGACCGCGGAGGTCGCCGAACACGTCGGCAAAAACACCGTAAGAGCCATAATGCTTTCGGGAAGCGAAGGTCTTGCGCGCGGCGCCGAAGTCGTCGCCGAAGGCAAAGGCATAGAAGTTCCCGTCGGCAAAGAAACTCTCGGCAGAATGTTCAACGTTCTCGGAGAGCCTATCGACGGCAAAGGCGAAATAAAAAACGCAAAAAAATATCCGATACACCGCAAAGCGCCGCGTTTCGACGAGCAGAGACCCGCAGTTGAAGTCCTTGAAACGGGAATTAAGGTCATCGACCTTCTGGAACCCTATCCGAAAGGCGGTAAAATAGGTCTTTTCGGAGGCGCGGGAGTCGGCAAAACGGTTCTTATTCAGGAACTTATCCACAATATAGCGACCGAACACGGCGGTTATTCCATCTTCACCGGGGTCGGAGAACGCAGCCGTGAAGGCAACGACCTCTGGCGCGAAATGCAGGAAAGCGGCGTTGCGGATAAGACCGCTCTCGTTTTCGGGCAGATGAACGAAGCGCCGGGCGTAAGAATGAAAGTCGCGCTTTCGGGACTTACGATGGCGGAATATTTCAGAGAAGAAGAGCATAAGGACGTGCTTTTGTTCATCGACAACATTTTCCGTTTCGTCCAGGCGGGAAGCGAAGTTTCGACGCTTCTCGGAAGAATGCCGTCGGCAGTCGGATATCAGCCGACGTTGGCGGAGGAAATGGGCGCTTTGCAGGAAAGGATAACTTCGACGAAAAACGGCTCGGTAACCTCGGTTCAGGCGGTTTACGTCCCTGCGGACGACCTCACCGACCCCGCGCCGGCGACCACCTTTTCACACCTTGACGCAACGACCGTTTTAAGCAGAAAGATAGCCGAACAGGGCATTTACCCTGCCGTCGACCCGCTTGAATCGTCGTCGAGGATACTTGAGGCGTCGACCGTCGGCAAACGCCATTACGAAATAGCAAGAAAAGTCGAAGAAACGCTTCAGAAATATAACGAACTTCAGGATATTATCGCAATTCTCGGTATCGACGAACTCGGCGAAGAAGACAAACTCGTCGTTTCGAGAGCAAGAAGAATTCAGAGGTTTCTCGCGCAGCCGACCCACGTCGCGGAGAAATTCACCGGTATTCCCGGTATTTACGTTCCGATAAAAGAGACCGTAAGAGGGTTTGAAGCCATTGTCGCGGGCGACGCCGACAAATATCCCGAAGCCGCGTTTTACAATGTCGGAACTATCGACGACGTCGTAAAAAAGGCAAAGGAGCTGTAAAAAATGGCGAATACTTTCCAGCTTCATATTCTTGAATCGGACGGGACTTTTTACGAGGGAGAATGCGAATCGCTTATTATCCCGACGACCGAGGGACAATACGGTATCCTTGCGCATCACCGCAATATGATAGGCGCGCTTCTTCCGGGGGTAATAACCTATAAGATACCCGAAAAAGAAAAGGAAGTCGCGTCGGTCTCGGAGGGCATCGTCAAAATCGAAGACAACGACGTTCTCATTATGGTAAACACCGCCGAACGCCCCGACGAAATAGACATAAACGCCGCAAAAAGGCTTGCGGACGAGGCAAAGGAAGCGATGCTCCAGAAAAAGAGTATGCGCGAATACCGCACGGCTCAGGCGACCCTTGCAAAGGCTATCGGCAGACTCAAGGTCGGAAGATATTACGACTCCGATTTTTCAAAATAAAAAAGTGCGTAAGGTCGAAAGATAAGGAAGAATCCCCTCTCGGCACAATAATACGTTACCCCCCCCGGAATATCCGGGGGTTTTTGCTTTCCCGCACCCGAAATCCTGTTTTGAAGCGGCGGGCAGAACAGGACCAATTCCTCGTCTCCCGACAGTCCCTTTTTTTGACTTCTTTCGATAATTGTCCTGTTTATCGGACAGTATCTGCGGTACAATTATACAGAAAGGAGGGCCGAAGCAATGAAAACCGTTAATATATCCTACACAAGAAAAGAATTCTATGAATTCTTTATAGACGGGATAAAAAAAGAGGACGGTTTTTTTTCAGCGGAGGACAAAGAAAGTTTATACGACCTGATTCTCGATTCAGCATTCGTGGAAAAGATTTTCGGCAGTTTCATAAAGGAAAAAATAGCCGAAAATGAAAGGCTGAAGAAGAAAGAACTTCAGGAAAAGAGGATCGAGGCGGAAAAACGACGAAAAGAAAAAGTCAAAGCAAAAAAACCGAAAAAACCGCTGCCGCAAAAAGCAAAATGGGAGAAAATAATAGAGGAAAAGGGAGAAAACGGCGTTGCAATGCTGTCGGCTCTTTCTGCTGAAAAAAACGCCGGACTTTTGTCCTATCTTAAAAATCAAATGGCAAAAAGATAATTGCCGTCTGATAAGATCTTTAATTTCCGAAAGGGGACTGCAAAAAGCAGTCCCCTCTCTCTTTTTCTCTGCCTCTCCAAAAAAACAAAGGGAAAGACCGACATCTTTCCCTTTGCATATATCAGATATAATGCGCTGTCAGGAGGACTTTTCCGACAACCGCAATCAAGAAGTAATCAGTTTCTGAAAGAAACGTTCTGGCTTTCGGGCTCATCCCACGTTACGGTAGAAGGAGTTTCCCAGATATACATAGCGGTTCCTTCGCTGTCTTTTATAACGGCATAGTCGTTACCCTCAACGGTAAATCTTTCCTTGAGGACTTCTCCGCCGAACTCGACGACCTTTTTAAGGGTATCTTCGATATTGTCGACTTCAACGACAAATCTCGGATCGGCACCCGTCTCGTCATCGCTTCTTGCTCTGAGATAACCGTAGCCGAAGGAGGGGAATTTGGGTTCCCAGTTGGCGTTGCCCGGACCTGTCGCGCAGAAGATAAGAGGATGCTTTGGGTCGGAATGTTCGGTATCGAACATATCCCAATCCATAACGTCTTTATAGAAAGCGCGGGTCATTTCAAGTTTGTCGTCGTCATAAGGAAGAACGAATCTTCTTACTCTTCCGTGTCTGGTATGCGCCGGGAACTGCTTCGGATGGTGATAGGAAATATTCATGGGGTCCCAATTCGGATCGGGCTTCGGGAAATCGACATGGATCCTTCTCTTTTCAATGCTTCCGTTCCACGGCTCTACAAGATAGTTATCCTTGGAAGAGTTGCAGGAAGGGCAAAGTTCGGGGACTTCATTTTCATCAACTGCGAACGGGAATCCGCAAACATAGCAAGTATATATTTTTTTCATTGTAAATTTCCTCCTTAGTCTTTATCGTAGCCGGCTTCGGGTTCTTCCCACGTTCTTGACGGGGGACATTTCCAAAGCTTGAATTCGTTTCCGGACGGGTCGTTTATAAACGCCTGGCTTACCCAGCCGTCGGATTCTTTGGGAAGCTCTCCGATAAGAGTAGCTCCGTAATCTATCATCTGCTGTACGGTCTCGGCAACGGGTCTGTCCATATGTATCTCTGCCATAAGAATGGGCGGGGGAAGGACCTCCTCATCGCTCGGAGCTGCCATACAGTTCATGTGTCCGGGATTAAGACCCTCCCATGTTTCGTAACTCGGTCCGGTCGCAATGAGAAGCGACGGACGGGCGCTGCCTTTTTTCGCGCCGCCTGCGGCTTCGGGAAGTTCGAACATATCCCAGCCGAAAACGTTTACGTAAAACTTCTGAAAGCGCTTGAAATCCTTATAAGAAAGCAGCAGGAAACGGGGGCGTCCGTGCAGGTCTTTTTCGGGATATTTTTTAGGTGCGCGGTACGGATAGGTGTTTGTTTTTTCTGCCATTTTAATAACATCCTTTCATAAAATAAAAATTATTCCTTATCATAGCCGGCTTCGGGTTCTTCCCATGTTCTCGAAGACGGGCATTTCCACAGAGGAATGATATTTCCCGACGGGTCAGCGGCTATAAGAGTGCTTGACCAGCCGTCCTTTTCTTCGGGGATCTCCCCGACTATCGAACCGCCGTGTTCGACGATCTCCCTTGCCGTTTCGGTCAGGGGTCTGTCCATGTGGCACTCTCCCATAAAAACAGGCGCGGTAATTTCGCCGGGTTCATAGTGGGCTCCCATATTCATGTGTCCGGGATTGAGCCCCTCCCATGTTTCGTAACTCGGTCCCGTCGCAATGAGAAGCGAGGGGTTTTCACTGCCTTTTTTTACCCCTCCCGCAGCTTCGGGAAGTTCAAACATGTCCCAGCCGAAAACGTTTACGTAAAACTTCTGAAAGCGCTTAAAATCGCTGTATGCAAGCTGTCCGAAACGAATACGGCCGTGAAGACTTTTTTTTGTATATTTTTTCGGTTCGCGATACGGATAGGTATCTGTTTTTTTCAAAAAAACCCCTCCTATTCTTCGTCGTAACCGGCTTCCGGCTCTTCCCACGTTCTCGACGGAGGGCATTTCCAGAGGAAAAGTTCATTCCCTGAGGGGTCTTTTGCAAAGCAGGAAGCAGCCCAGCCCTCGACCTCTTCCGGAAGTTCTCCGTCATAGGAACCTCCGTATTCGACGATCTCTTTTACTGTATCCGCGACAGGTCTGTCCATATGAATTTCCATGAAGATCGTGGGAACTCCGACTTTCCCGTCCGGGGCTTTCGAGACCGTGCAGTTCATGTGTCCGGGATTAAGACCCTCCCACGTTTCATAGCTCGGTCCCGTGGCGCAGACGACGGTAGGAGCGTCGCTGCCTTTTTTCGCGCCGCCTGCGGTTTCGGGAAGTTCGAACATATCCCAGCCGAAGACGTTCACATAGAATTTCTGAAATCTTTTGAAATCCGCATATTGCATCTGCATTACGCGGGGACGTCCGTGCAGATCTTTTTTCGGATATTTTTTCGGAGTACGGTACGGATATTTATCGTTTTTTTCCGCCATTTTTATTCCTCCTTATCGTGAAGACTTGCGCCGTTTGTTTCTATAACCTTCTTATACCAGTAAAAACTCTTCTTTTTATATCTTTCGAGAGTTCCTCTTCCCTCGTTGTCTCTGTCGACGTAAATAAAGCCGTAACGTTTTTCCATTTCGGCGGTAGACGCGGAAACGAGGTCGATGCAGCCCCAGGAAGTATATCCCATAATATCAACGCCGTCGGCTATCGCCTCTTCGACCTGCAAAAGGTGCTGACGCAGGAAGTCTATGCGGTAGTCGTCGATAACGGTATAGTCTCCGTTTTGATCTTTAACGAGAGTATCGTGCGCTCCGAGCCCGTTTTCGGCAATGAACAGGGGTTTCTGATATCTTTCATAGAATTCGTTAAGAATATAACGAAGTCCCTGCGGGTCTATCTGCCAGCCCCAATCGGTCGCTTTGAGATAAGGATTGGGAGTTGCGGTTGAGAAATACATCTCCTTGGACTTGGTGGGATCAGCCGAAGCGCAAAGACTCCAATAATAACTGAAAGATACGAAATCTACGGAATTCTTAAGGATTTCTTCGTCTTCGGGCGTTATCTCGAGAGTTATGTTCTTTTCTCTGTACCAACGCGTTGCATAAGACGGATAATAGCCGCGCGCCTGAACGTCGGTAAAGAGAAGGTTTGTATGGTTGTTTTCCATCGCCTTGAGAACGTCGGCGGGATCCGGCGTCAGAGGATAGATGGGAAGAGCAAGAACCATACAGCCTATTTTGTTTTCGGGATCTATCTCATGTGCTGTTTTTGTTGCCGCGGCGGACGCGACAAGTTCGTGATGAATAGCCTGGAGTTTATCTCCGAGAGAAAGTTTTGTTTTGTCCGTCCATATTCCGCCGCTCAGGAACGGTTCGGTCATTATCGTGTTTATTTCGTTAAATGTGAGCCAATATTTGACCTTTCCCTTATATCTTTTGAAGACGGTCTCCGCATATTTTACGAAAAGATCGATCGTTTTTCTGTTTCTGAAACCGTCGTATTTCTTCGAAAGCGCAAGAGGCGTTTCGTAATGAGAAAGAGTTACAAGAGGCTCCATTCCGTATTTGTGACATTCGTCAAAGACTCTGTCGTAGAATTCAAGACCCTTTTCATTGGGCTCCGCGTCGTCGCCGTTCGGGAAAATTCTTGCCCATGCGATCGACATACGGAATACCTTAAATCCCATTTCGGCAAAAAGTCTTATATCTTCCTTATAACGGTGATAGAAGTCGATGCCTATGAGTTTTAAGTTATCGGGCGTCGGCTCGTCCGTTCTGGGAGTTGCGACCCCGTGAGGTAAAAGGTCCTGTATGGAAAGGCCCTTTCCGTCTTCGAGATAAGCACCCTCCATCTGATTTGCGGCGGTAGCTCCGCCCCATAAGAAATTTTTCGGAAACATCAAAAATTCCTCCCGGATTATTTATTGCGAATTATAAAATTATACGCCGCGCCGCAGAGATTTGCTTCGCTGCGGTATGTGCTGACGACGATTTCGGGGTTTATCATTCCCTCGACGCCGTAGCCTTTTACATATTTATCGACTTCGTTGCGAAGATCCGTAAGTACGCAGTCTTCGCGGCTGAGCCCGCCGCCGATAACGATCTTATCGGGGCCGTAGCATATCTGCGCGTTGAAAACCATATTTCCGAGCGCCTTTATAAACTCGTCGTATACTTTGAGCGCGTCTTCGTCTCCGGCTCTTATCCAATCAAAAAACTGTCTGCCGTCGGCGATTATCTTCTTCGGTTCCTCATCGGTTTTCGGATATCTGTCGCCGAGAACGCTGTCCAAAAAGAGCTGCGTGGGCGCGGAATCCTGAATTGTCAGGTCAAGATTTTTCATTTTGCAGAGTTTATAAGTAACTCCGAGCATTCCGACCTGCATGCAGGCGCTTGACATCAGCGAATAATCGCCGGAAGTGGTTATTGCATAGGAAAATTCCCCTGCATTGAAACCTTTTCCGCTGTGCACTTTATGATTTTTGATAACGCCGCCGGCAATTCCCGATCCGAGAATAAGAACTATCCCGTCCTCGCAATCCCGAAGGGAGCCTTTCCATGCTTCGGAAAGCGCGCCGCATTTTCCGTCGTTTTCGACAGCCGCCTTTACTCCGCATCTTTTTTCGATAATGTCGGTGATGCTCTTTCCGTAAAGTTCCCTGTAAACTCCGCTTCCGAAAAGAACGCCCGATTCAGGGTCTATGTTTCCCGGAAGACTTACTCCTATTCCGGAAACTCCGTCTTTGAATCTGTCGTAAAGTTCTGCTACGGTGTCGGCAAATTCTTCAACCGACGACAGCGGCGCGGGAAGTTTTCCGGATTCGGTTATAACGGCATTTTCATCGACGACTCCGTATTTTACGGAACTTCCGCCGAAATCAAGAGCTAAAATCTTCATTCCCAAATCTCCTTTTATAAATTCAACGGAGCAATGCTCCATAATTTTCAATCCCTGTAAATATCCGCAATTTCTTTACCTTGCGCGATAAGTTCCTTTTTCAGGCTTTCAACGTCGATCGGGTCATCGACATAGAAAAGCTCTTCTTTTTCCCAGACATAGTAATTATGTCTCTCGACCTCGATCTTCTGACAGGTTTCGTCTTCGGACCATTCCTCGAAAAGAACGCCCCATTTTTCGAAATCATCATATACTCTTTCGTGAACTCTCGTCTGAGATCTTTCGGCACCGGAAAAATAACGGTACCTTCTCGGAAGAGGATGGCCGAGTCTTCCTTCTTCTTCATCGGTCTTTCTTTCGAGCTCCAACTCCTGGAGCCATTTTTCAAAGGGAATATGCTGGGTCTGTCTGTACATTACCTTCATCTGTCATTCCCTCCGTTTTTCCATTCGGACGGCATCACATAATTCGGATTGACCGTGTATTTAACGGTTTTTTCCTTTTCCGCCGCCATCTGTATCCACGGGATTATCGGGTCTCTGCTGTCGTCAACGTAGAGGATCTCCTGTTTTTGCCAATCGTAGCATTTTTCCCATTCCCGGTCAAGTTCTATACACTCCGGATCGTTTTTCCACAAAACATGAAGTCTTGTAAAATCCGAGATCGACCCGTATTCTCTTTCGGAAACGCGGATTCGGGAATCCATGCTCCCGGTAAAGGGACGAAGTCTCTGCGGCAAGGGAAGTCCGAGTCTTACGCAGGCGAGATCGCTCCTGTGTTCAAGCTCCGCCTGTTTTTCCCTGTTTTCAACGGGGACCTGCTGTATCTGTCTGAATAGAACGCGAATTTTCATATAATTTCTCCGATTCGGTTTTCACCCGATTTTTTATAACGGGCGGAAATTTTCATTTCCGCCCGCTTAATACACAATCGTCTTTCAGGCGGTCTTCTTTTTGCTTCTCAGTTTCGCGGTAAGTTTTTCGATAGCCGCGCTCTTTGAAGAGAGGACCATGAAGAAGATAACGAAGACAGCTATAACAACCTTATTATAGGTCGTGGGAAGCCCTATCGCTACCATTCCCATTTTAAGTATCTGAGTTATGATGGCGCCACCGTATATTGAGAATATGATGTTGCCTTTTCCGCAGATAGCCATACCGATAAGGACGCACATCATGGCGTCGAAAACGGTGGAGGCGCTGCCGAGAGTTCCGGATACCGCGGACGCCACACCCGATTTGCTGAGCGCAAATACCGTGTAAAGTCCGGCGAAAAGTCCCGAAAGAATAAGAGCCGCAGTCTTTGTGTTGAGGGCGCTTATGCCGTTTGTCTGAGCGACGGTCGGATTGCTGCCGACGGCTCTGATGCTGTAACCTATTCTTCTCTTATAATAGAAGAACGCGGCGAGAGCAAAGCAGATGACAAACAGGATAAAGTCGAAAGGAGGAGTGCTTAAAATCATCATATCGGTAGAGATATGGACTCCGCCGCCTCCGTAAACTATACGGGTAAGGCTCTCAAAGATAAGAGCAAGTCCGATAGAGGCGATAAGGGTCGGGATCTTAAGGAACTTATATACGAGGCCGACGATAACTCCGAGAACAAGGGAGATAACGAGGGAAAAGAGTACAAGTCCGAATACTCCGAGATTGAGACTTTGAGCAAGATTTCCGGCAAGGATCGCCGCGAGGACGAACCTTGCGCCTATTGAGAAATCCCAGTTTCCGACTTTCATATTGAAAAGAACGCCCCATCCGATAACGGTCGGGATAAAGCCCTGGCGAAGCAGGGAGAGGACTGCGTCTAATGATCGCGTTTCGGGTGAAATCAACAATAAAAGCGCTATCATTATCACCGGTGCAAGGACCGACAGTGCATAATTTTTGACCTTTCCGAGTACTTTATTCATTCATTTCACCTCATAATTGCGGTGCCTTAAGGCTCCGTTTTATTTTACGCCTGCCGCTGTCCTTACGAAATCGAGAGACCAGTCGTCGAGAACTTTCTGATAGTCGGCTTCTTTGACATTGGGACCGACAAGGCTCTTTACGAGGTCGTCGCTGTAAAGGAATACTTCGGGGTTATCAACATATTTGGAGAATACGTCCATATCTTCCGCAGAAGCTATAAGCAGCGGAGAAAGGGAGAGTTCCATGATCTTATCGGAAGCGTTGTTGCCCTTTACCTTGTTTACAAGAGAGATAAAGGAGACGAGACACTCGGAGGTGTAACCGCCGCAGGAAGCTGCGAGCCAGCCGTCTTCAAATGCCTGCTGGTTGCCTTCGAAAGTATCGAAAGCGGCGACCTTAACGGAACCTTTTTCTCTGTTGGAGTTATTAAGAGTTGTGATTATGGCTTCGCCGACACCTGCGGTTCCGGAAGAAGCGAGGATACCCTGAACATCGGGATAGAGAGTAAGGAAGTTGTTTACACTGTCAACGTTTGCGGTAGCGTCGCCGGAAACAAGCTGGGAAGTTCCGAGGATCTCAACGCCGTATTCTTTACAGCCGTCCTGGAAGCCCTTGTTTCTGTCGACCATCATAACGTCGGAGGGGTCGCCTGCAAGGAGGCAAACCTTTTTGACTCCCTGATCCGCAAGAACCTTGACCATAGCCTTACAGATTTCGTAGCTGTCGTCTTTGATACGGGTTACGAAGTAGGGATTTGCTCTTACTGCTGCAAGAACGTCTTCGTCAAGAATGTCTCTGTTGGACATTGAGAGGTAAACGCCCGCATTCTGGCAAGCGGTTCCGAGCTGAAGGTTTGCGGAGGTGTCCATAGGAATGTAGTAGATGCCTTTGCAGCCTGCGGAAATAAGGTTTTCGCAGTCGGTAAGTTCGTCTGCTGTCGTGTAGCTTCCGAGTTTCCAAACGAGTTCTACGTTAAGAGCTTCGGCTGCTTTGTTTGCCCATGCATAGAAGGTTCCGCCCATTGCGTCGGTGTTGCCGTACCAGATCATACCGATCTTCTGTTTTTCTTCGGTTTGTCCGCCGTTGCCGGTCTCACCGCAGCCCGCGAATGCGAAGCATACGGAAACAAGCATGATTGCCGCAAGAATGATACTTACGATTTTCTTTGTTTTTTTCATTTTTTTTTCTCCTTTGAAGAAAATATTTTTTTTGTTCTATTTTTATATTCACCGATCAGACGATAACGTCGTGCTGTGAGCGATCGATGGATATTGCTACCGTACCTAAGAAGAATATTGCCTTTATGATATCAACGAGGTTCGGGTCAAGACCCCAAAGGGTAAGTCCGTTGTTGAGCATAAAGAATATCAACGTACCGATGACCGCCGTTCTTATTTTTGAGGAAGAACCGCCTGTCATTGAAAGTCCGCCGAGAGACAGAGCAAGAAGAACATTCGTTTCGAGGTTTGTGCCTGTTGCGCCGACGATGCTCGGGCTTCTGATTATCGTGAGACAAGCCGCGATACCTATCGTCACGCCGCTTATTACGAACGCTATCGTCTTGTATTTTCCTACGGAAATACCGCTGAGTTCGGCAGCTTTCGGGTTTGTACCTATAAGTTTCTGATATTTACCGATTTTCGTATAGTTATAAAGGAAATATCCGACAAGGAATACCGCCACAAGTACGCCGACGAAAAACCAGACGTTATTGAGTTTTGCAGCCTGAGTCATCATCATTGTTTTGCCCGCGGCGACCGACTGAGCAAGCCCTCTTCCCGCAAACATAAGGCACATTCCGGCGATAAACGCGGGAACTTCGCCCTTGACGTGAAGAACAGCGGAGAAAAGACCGCAGAGCACGCCGAAAACGATGCAGAGAAGGAAAAAGAGCCAAAGGTTGTTTCCGACTATCAGATAGGAAAGCACGCAGCAGAGAGCGCACGCGCCGCCGAGAGAAAAGTCAAGGTTGTTATGCGTCATAACAAACGCAGTACCTATCGCGGCGACCATCGTTATCGAAGACTGCGCTATAAGGTTCTGGATATTGTTCCATTTTAAGAACATTCCGCCGGTCGTAAAGGAAAAGATGATGAAGATTATCAAAAGTCCGGCGACCGGAATTATTTTTCTGAGTTTTTCCATAATTTTTCCTCCGTCAGACTATCGCGCCGATGATAACGGCCTCTGTAAGACTTTCGGATCTTTCGAACTCCTTACTGAGTTTTCCGTCCTTCATCGTGATTATCCTGTCCGCCATACCGATAAGTTCCATCATTTCTTCCGAAACCATAAGTATTGACGCGCCCTGTTTTTTAAGGTCGTTCATCAGGTGATATATCTTTTCTTTGACTCCGACGTCGATACCTCTTGTCGGGCAGTCCATTATGAATATCTTTGAATCGTTTGCAAGCCATTTTGCGACGACGACCTTCTGTTTGTTTCCTCCCGAAAGGTCTCTTACGTATTGCTCAATGTCGCGCATCTTGACTTCCATACGTTTTGCCTCTTCGTTGGCAAGTCTCTTTTCGGCTCTCGGGGAAATGTATATTCCCTTTTTGAGTTTGTCGAGAGACGCGGTGACGATATTATCCTTTATGCTTGTCGCCTGGAAGAGAGACTCTTTATCTCTGTCCTTCGGGATATAAGCCACCTTGTGTCTTATGGAGGTCGTCGTATTCTTCAGCGGGATATTTCCGTCTTTCAGGATAACGCTTCCGGAAGACGGCTTGATCGCGCCGAAAACGGTCTTCAGAAGTTCATGCATTCCGCATTCCGAAAGTCCGCCGATTCCGAGGATCTCGCCCTTATGCAGATCGAAAGAAACGTCGGAGAAAATTCCGTCAACCGAAAGGTCTTTTACCTCAAGAACGACCTCGTCGTCGTAAGAGCATACGAAATCGGGCCTGTAATAAGAACCGTCGACTTCTCTTCCTATCATGTTCTGTCTTATGTTGTCGGGCTCGATCTCTTCGTCATTGAGAGTCGTTATGTATTTTCCGTCTCTCATTACGACGACTTCGTCGCAGAGCTTTTTGACCTCGTCAAGGTCATGGGAAATAACGAGGATCGCCGTTCCCTTTGCTTTCTGCTCGAAAATAATGTCGTAAATCCTGTCTCTTCCCTTTTGGGAAAGAGCAGTCGTTGTTTCGTCTATAATAAGAATTGCAGGCTGATGACTTAATGATCTTGCGGTCTCTATCATCTTTCTGTCTTCGAAAGAATAGACGTCGACGGGAGAGTTTTCCTTCACATAGGAAAGACCGTTTTCGTCAAGTATCTTTCTTGCCGCCTTATTCAAATTCGAAATGCTGACCATTCCGAACTTCGCAAGAACGTTTTCTTCTCCGAGGAACATGTTCTCGGCGACGGTCATACCGTCGATCGTTCCCTGCTCCTGCGTAAGATACTGAATTCCGGCTTTTCTTGCGTCAAGAACCGATTTGGGACTGTAATGCTCTCCCCTGAAGGTCATTTCTCCCTTTGTCGGAGGATAAACGCCGGCAATCATACTCGAAAGAGTTGATTTCCCCGAACCGTTTTCGCCGACAAGTCCGGTCACGCAACCGCTTTTAAGCTCGATAGTCACGTCGGTTACGGCTTTCGTCGGTCCGAATTCCTTGACCATATGTTCGGCCCTGAGAATTACTTCGTTCATTTTAATACTCCTGTCCGTTTAATCAGTTATTATTGGGCTCCCGTATTCTTTACGCCGTGAATACAGTAATCGGGAATGTTATCGGGAAGTTCCCAGAGATAATACCGATTTCCTTCGGAATCCTCGATTATCGCATAATCGTCTCCCAAAACGGTAAATCTTTCTTTTATGAGTTTTCCGCCGAATTCCTCTGTTTTCTTTACGGTCTCATCAATGTTTTTAACTTCGATTATCATGCTCGGAGCGACCGTTCCCTCTTCAACGGGAACAAGGAATCCGTATCCGAAAGAACAGACTCTCGGCTCCCAATCCGGGGTGCCCGGACCTGTCGCGCAGTACATTACCGGATTTTCCGGATCGCTGCCTTCGACTTCGATGATATCCCATTCAAAGATATCTTCATAGAACGAACGGATCTCTGCGGCCTGTCCTTTGTTATAGCCCATTATCCATCTGCGTACACGTCCGTCGCCTTTCAGCGGAATAAAATCCTTTGCGACGTGGAAAGAAATGTCAAACGGGTCTCTGTTCGGGTCTACTTCGGGGGGATCAACGTGAATTCTTCTCTTTTCAATACTTCCGCACCAGGGTTCCTCCAAAAACTGGGATCTGGGAGCGCCGCACCCGGGGCAAGCCGCGGGGACTTCGGTTTCTTCAAACGCGATGGGGAAACCGCAGGCAAAGCAGGTATATATCTTTTTCATAATCTTTACTCCTCTCTTTATCAGACGTCGTATTCGGTCTCAAGTTCGTCCCATGTTCTCGAAGAAGGACATTTCCAGAGGTAAAGGTGGTTTCCGGCGGGATCCTCTATAACCGCATGTATCTCCCAGCTCTGTTTGCTGTCGTCAAGCGGTTTTGCAAAGGAGGATACGTTCTTGTCGAGAATAAGTTTTCCGCCGTGATCGATCATTTTTTTGATGGTTTCTTCAAGAGGCGCGTCCATTTCAATCTCCGTCCACGGTCCTATCTTCTCAAGATGTCCGTTGTATGCGGGTCTTGCGCAGAGGTTCATATGACCGGGAGTGACGCCCTCGTAGTCGTACTGAGCGGGGCCAGTTGCGACAAGAAGCGCGGGGTTGGGGTCTCCCGAAGGAATTCCGCTCGCCGCTTCCGGCATTTCTATCATATCCCAACCGAAAACGTTGATTATGAAGTTCTGGAAGCGGTGAAGATCCTTATAGCTCGTTACCATAAGTCTCGTTCTTCCGTGAAGACTCTTTTTCGTGAATTTTTTAGGCGGTCTGTCGACCTTCGGGTAAGTTGTCTTTCCCATATAAATACCTCTCTTCTTTTTTTATCATACACCGTTTCAGGCAGATTTTGCTCTTAAAACGGACATTTCCACAGAAAAAAATGAGTAAAAAACAGTCGAATTGTAAAGTTAAATTGTCAAACCCGCTCTTTTTTACAAATATCTTGACATTTTTTATAAAATAGTTTACAATAAATATATACGGATTCACATCCGGCGAATAAAAGATAAAAGGAAGATTAAGGAAGATGGCTATTCATACTGAAATAAACACCAAAATAGAAAAGGCTTTTGAAACGCTTTTGAAGGATACCCGCTTTGAAAAACTGACGGTCACGGCGATCGCAAGAGAAGCGGGGATTTCAAACCAGACCTTTTACAGATACTATACCGACAAACTTGACCTGGCTTTACAGTTCTCTTTCAAACTCCTGTCGTCTTTCGCTCTTATTTACGGCGATAATTCGACGTGGAAGGAAGTTGCGATGTCCATTCTTCATTCCGTTAAAAACCATCCGGTCCTTTTCAAACGCCTTATTGAAGACCCCGACGGTCTCGATATGATAATTAAAAGTATGTTTATGATATCCGATCATTTCACCGGAAAGCCCACCTCCTCTTACGCCGGCTCGGTATGGGCCGTTGCGCTTAAGGAATGGAGAAAGGAAAGCTTCAAAACCCCGGTAGAAGAGGTCTACAACAATATTCGAAATAATCAGCCTGCCGTCGACGTCATCTGCGATGAAGAACTTTGCAATAACTGCCTCGTTGAATTCGAAAATATCAGACTCCGTCATTTTTGCAGCACCGATAAAAACGACGACTGACCCCTCTTTGTATTTTTATTGTACCAAATGTGACTTTTTTCGTCAAGTCACAATTTTGTCACTTCAAACCGCCCTGCGTGACGATTTCACGCTTTTGTCACATACTATCACAAAGCGGCAAAATTTAACAAAAATATCACAATATCTTGCAAAAAAATCATTATTTTATTTTTTTACCGCTGAAAACCGCCGAAAATTCGGCGGTTTTCTTTTATTTTGAGAAGAAAAGAACCGGCAAATCGCTTTCGCCGCCGACCGCGTGATTTTTTCCGTGACCTCTGACGGCGGAAAACGAAAACCTCCGAAAACGTTTACCGGACGGGCGCCCGAAGTCCGCCGTATCCGTATTATATCGGAAAAGCAAAAAAAATTCCGGACGGGAAGGCTTGAGGACTTCCGATCCGGAATTTTTATTTTAATTTGTAATTACCGTTTCTCCCGAAAGGAGCTTTTTCAGATCGCTTTTTATTTTGTCGGTCTTTGTTTTCAGAACGACAAATCTGCCGTCGCCGTCAACGGTCATAAAGACTTTCCGCTCGTCGTCGGTCTTTAAGAATTCGACCGCTTCCTTATGTCCGTCGGTAAAATTATAGACAAGACGGAGCACTGCTTCTTTTTTGTCGGGAGTTTTTCCGAGACCGTTATGGCTTATCGCGACGATATTCTGATAAAAACTTTTGAAATTGTCTACGTCGACCGGCGAATAGTCAAGCGTTACTTCCGAAACGGCTTTTTCTCCTTTATCGTCGGTTTCGCATTTTATATCAAACGTATACGTCTTTCCGTCGCAGGTATCGACCGTAAGAGACGAAAGGTCGGTAAGGTAGGCGATATTCACAAGCCGCTGACAGAACTGATAGGTGTCGGTATTTATAAAATCAAACGCCGATTTTTCGACCGCATATATTATAGGAAGGTCGTCGTAAGTAAAATAAATTTTGTTTTCGCTCGCGCTGCCTATCCGATAAACCGTCGTTTTTCTTATCTTACCTTCTTTGTTTGCCGCGTCGTAATATGGGTTTACCTCGCCGTTATCGAGCGTTACCGAAGTAGTGTCGAGATCGGCAACGACCGTTACCACAGCCCCCGTCGAAATGCCGTATGCCGACAGTTTTTCGTCGGTCACTTCGTCTTCGGCTATTTCCGCCGTCGGAAGCGACGACAACGTTTTGCAGAGAGACGTTACGGTGTCGGAATCCGCTCCGAAAACGAACGGTTTTTCCATTGTGTAGCCCGAAATAAAGGACATATCGTTCTGCTCTTCCTCGTTTGAGGGACGCAGCAATATTTCTTCGCCGTCCGTGCGTTTTATTGATATCGAAACCATTTGGTCGGAAGTGAAATACTTCGAAACGGTCTTCGAATAAAGCACCGAGACCTTTCCCATAAAGCGGGAGGTGCGGTCGCTGTCAAGAAGATAGACGGTCTTTTCGCCCTCAAAGCACATATATCTGCAATTTTCGGTGTTGGGGGCAAAATCGCCGACAAGCATTGTTTTGGTCGTGCCGTCGACTTTCTTTAAGGTCAGGACTGCCGACGGTTCGTCAAAGCCGAAGCCGTCCGTTCCGTTTTCGGTTATCGTCTTTACGACGTAGACCTCGGCAAAAGTTTCAAAGACAGCCTTTGAAGTTGCGGGCAGAAGAGTTATATTTTCCCTGCCCTTTACCTTAATTTCGTCGCCGTCGCGGATAAGGGTATATTCGCCGTTTGCGTTTTCAATCGTAAGGCTTTCAAAGAGGTTCGCCTCGTCGGTATATATAAGCTGCCGCGCCTCTTTCGTGTCGTCCGGATTTTCGGACGGCTTATCCGCAAGGGTGGAAACGAACCATACTGCCGCCGCGGCAAAGATAACGAACGCCGCCGAAAGGCAGATAACAATTATCTTTTTTTTCGTCATTTATGTTTCCTCTTCAAGGTTATAACAATGCCTGCCGCAAAGAAAATTACAGGCAGAATAACGACTATCGAAACAAATGAAAGGATAAAGTCGGTTCCCGAAGCAAAGGACAGTTTGTTTCCTGAAAGGTCGACGGAGGTTATGTCGGCGTCGATCTCTTCGGTCGAGGCGACAAGATATTTCGTCAGATTTATCATATATTCCGCCGAAGTCTGGGTGCTTCCGTAATAATTCGACAGGAAAATTTCGTCTACAAGAGAAGTTGACGCGCAGACAACGACGTCGGACGCCGTTTTGAGAGTTCCGTTATAGCGGTATTTCTCGGAGACCGCCGCGATATCGAACGGACCTTCTTTGTCGCCCTCTTCTTTGACGGTGTTTCTTATGTTGTTTTCCTGATAAAGGGTTATGTTTTTCGAAAACGACGTCGCGGAGGATTTCAGCAGCGAATAGGTCGCGATATTGTCGAGTTCGTCAAATTCGCGGGTCACGGTCTTTGTTTTCCCGAGCTGAACGCGGAGAGGAGCGTTTGAAGACGAAAGGCTGCCCGCGATGTTGCTTTCCGCGTAGTTTACGGTAAGAAACGAAATATTGGCGTTCTGCGGAGCGTAAACGTAGTCTTTTGAAGAATCAAAGACCGTTTCCTTGCCTATTGAAAGTCCCCATTCGTCCTTTAAGTATTTTTCAAGGTAGGAATTTTCGTTCATATCGAGGTCGCCGAAGACCATAAGGTGTTTGCCGAGTTTCTCGCCGTTTGATAAGAATGCGTCGATCTTTTCGATATCGGCGGTGTCATACGAACGGGTCGGGTTCGCGATAACGAGCATCGAATATTCGGAGGGAACTTCGTCGACCGTCGAAAGGTCGAGATATTCGACGATATAGCCGTTGTCTTCAAGCAGAAGATCGAAATACGGAACGGTATTTTCGCCGTGTCCCGTTATAATGCCGACGGTCTGCAGATTTTCTTTCGAAACAAATAGGGTCGCCGCGGCGAGTCTTCTTTCAAAACCGACATATTCGAGGTTCTTTACGGCGCTGCTCTTGATTATTTTATATCTTCCCGTGTCGGGCGAATAGACCGCCATAATGACAGACCCGGTGACAGACGAATCGGTCCCGTCGTCAAGGTTTATTCCTCTCGACTTATAATAGGAAGGGTTGTAGGTCGGATCGACGTATGCAACGGAAATTCCGCCGTAAGCCTTTTCGTAGCCCTCGCAGGTCTCATAGATATATTTCGTTACCGAAATACCCGAAGAAGTAGAAGAGGACTGTTTGACGGTCTCTTCGTCGGCGGCGATTATGAGTTCGAGTTTTCTGCCTGCCTTTTTAAGGTCTCCGATAAGGTCTTTTGACGTATCGGAAAGCGTAAAAACTTTTTTCGAAGTAAGGTCGGCGCGCAGATTAACTTTATTTGAAAGAATCCCGAAAAAGAGATTTATAACTACGGCGACGGCGATGAAAACGACGGTAAAAGCGGTGTTTACCGAATAGTATTTCGCTTTTTTCGCAACGGATTTTTTTATTTCGTACCGCGGAAAATCGGGGTTGAACTGCTCGATCGAAGTTTCGGTCTTTTTGTTCTTTTTCATCGTCTCACCTCAATTCCAGCGGCGTTTTTCCGTAACTCTTACCGCAAGGAAGAGAAATACGGCGGTGACGCTTATATAATAGATAACGGCGGGGAGTGAAATTATGCCGTTCGAGAAATCCTCGTAATAGTTGTAAATAACGATATATTTGAAGACGTATTGGAGCCACATCGGGCAGAACGAAGTGAAAAACTCGACGACCATCATACCGAAGAGCACCGAAAAAGTCCCTGCGGCATTTCCCGCGGGCGTCGACGTAAGGGACGAGATAAAGACCGCTATCGAGACCATTGCGGCGCCGACAAGAAGGTTGCCTATGCTGTTCGCGAAAAAACTGCCGTAGTCGGGAGTTCCGAAAATCACGATTATCCCGAAGAATACGATATTAACAAGAAACGCAAGGGCGTAGATTATGTACGCTCCGAAAAATTTTCCGGTGACATATCCCGTAACCGAAACGGGAGACGTCAGAATAAGCTGGTCGGTCCTGTTTTTCTTTTCGTCGCCCAAAAGCCGCATCGAAAGCAGGGTGACAAAGACAATATCGACAAAGAATATCCAGAAACCGAAATAGTTTCCGACATATCCGGTGTTCTGCCAAAGAACGAAAATCGAAAAGACGACCGCCGAAAGCAGAGTATAGACGCCGAGGCAGAACCAGCCGTAGCCCGTTCTGAAAGCGGAAACAAGTTCTTTTTTAATTATCGCTTTCATCGTCCTTTTCCTCGCTTTCCGTTTTTTCCGGTTCGGAAGAGATAAGCGCCGCCTTGCCGGTGTTTTTATCGACTATTTTAAGGAAGATATCTTCAAGACTTACGCCGAGAGGCGTTATCATGAGGATATACCAACTGCGTTTCGCACATTCGTCGAAAAGAATTTTTCTTATATCGACGTTTTTATCCGCTTCGACTATTATATCGACCGTTCCCTTTTCGAACGACCCGACAAACTCGGTTTTCGCAACTCCCGGCAAAATCGAAATGACGGGAACTACCTCGTCTTCGGGAGCGGAAAGGCGAACTCCGTAACGGCTGTTCGGACCGACGCTCTGCGAAAGGGTCTCGATATCGGCGTCCATTAAAATTTCGCCCTTATTAAAGATGAGAACTCTGCCGCAGGTCGCCTGAATTTCGGAAAGGATATGCGACGAAATAAGGACGGTTTTCCTTTCGCCGAGTTTCTTTATCATGTTTCGTATCTCGACTATCTCCCTCGGGTCAAGCCCTGCCGTCGGCTCGTCGAGAATAAGTATTTCGGGACTTCCGATAAGGGCTTCGGCAAGTCCGACTCTCTGGCGGTAGCCTTTCGAAAGATTGCGGATGACCCTGCCTTTAACGTCGGAAATTTTGACTGTCTCCATGACCTCGTCAAGATGCTTTTTCTTATCAATTTTGCATTTTTTCAGATCAAAAACGAAAGAAAGGTATTCCGAAACGGTAAGTTCGGGGTAGACCGGGGGAATTTCGGGAAGATATCCGATAAGTTTTTTTGCCTCGGCGGGCTTTTCCAGAATATCGTTCCCGCCTATCTCGATTTTTCCGTAGGACGAAGAAATGTAGCCTGTGAGCATATTCATAAGAGTGCTTTTGCCCGCGCCGTTGGGACCTAAAACCCCGACGACTTCTCCCTCTGAAACGGAAAAGGAAACGTTGTTTACCGCAAGATTTTTGCCGTATTTTTTTGTCAGACCTTCGACTTTTATCATCTGTCGGTTCTCCTCATACAAAATCCGCCTGCAAGACGGTACATATTATATGATAATCCGTCTTTCAGGCAGGTTTGTGTTATAAATATTATTTTTCTTCCGTTTTGACGACCGCAATAGAAAGTTCGTCAAGTTGTTTTTTATCTACGGGAGCGGGACACTGGGTCATGAGTTCGGATGCGTTCTGGACTTTCGGGAATGCGATAACGTCTCTGATATTTTCAGTTCCCGCAAGGAGCATTACAAGCCTGTCAAGACCGTAAGCAAGTCCGCCGTGGGGAGGAACGCCGTATCTGAAGGCGGTAAGGAGATATCCGAATTTTTCCTGAGCCTCTTCCTTTGTAAGCCCGATCGTCTCGAACATCTTCGACTGCAGGGTGCTGTCGAAAATTCTTATCGAGCCGCCGCCCGCCTCGTAACCGTTGATAACGATATCGTACGCCTTCGCCCTCGCCTTTTCGGGAGCGGTATCGAGAAGGTCGATATCCTCTTCCATAACGGAGGTGAACGGGTGGTGCATTGCGACAAGTCGCTGTTCTTCCTCGCTGTATTCAAAGAGCGGGAATTCGGTTATCCAGAGCATTTCAAACTTCTTGTCGTCGATTCTGCCGAGGCGTCTTGCCATTTCGCAGCGGAGAGCTCCGAGAGAATCGAAAACGACTTTATCTTTGTCGGCAACGATGAAAACGGTGTCGTTTTTCTTCAAATCGAGAGTCGAAACAAGGCTCTTAAGTTCGTCCTCCGAAAGAAATTTGACGAAACTTCCCGAAATTTCGTCGCCGTATTTGAGCCACGCAAGACCTTTCGCGCGGTAAGTTTTGACAAATTCGGTAAGGGCGTCTATCTCTCTTCTCGGAAGTTTGTCGGCGCTGTCATCAATGACTATCGCTCTTACACTGCCGCCGTTTCTGACGGTTTCGGAGAATACTTTGAAGCCGAAATCTTTGACGGTATCTGTAATATCGTTTATTTCAAAGCCGAAACGAAGGTCGGGTTTATCCGAACCGTAACGGCTCATCGCTTCTTTGTAGGGCATACGGCGGAGCGGCGTTTTTACGTCGTAGCCTATCGTTTCTTTGAAAACTTTCTTTATGAAGCCTTCGTTGACCGCGATAACGTCGTCGACGTCGACAAAGGACATCTCAAGGTCGATCTGGGTAAATTCGGGCTGTCTTTCGGCGCGCAGGTCTTCGTCTCTGAAACAGCGCGCAAGCTGGAAATATCTGTCGAACCCGGCGACCATAAGAAGCTGTTTATAAAGCTGGGGAGACTGCGGCAGAGCGTAGAATTCGCCCGGGTGAACTCTCGACGGAACAAGGTAGTCTCTTGCTCCCTCGGGAGAACTCTTTATAAGGTTCGGGGTCTCTATTTCAAGAAAATGATTGTCGGAAAAATAATTTCTCGCGATATGCGCGACCTTATGGCGGAGCATTATTATTCTCTGCATATCGGGGCGGCGCAGGTCGAGATATCTGTATTTTAAGCGAAGTTCTTCGTTTACGTTCGAGTTTTCGACAATTTCAAAAGGCGGGGTTTCGGAACGGGTAAGAATACGGAGATCGGAAATTGCGACTTCTATTTCTCCCGTTTTCATATTGGCGTTTACCGCCTCGTCCCCTCTTTTGCGGATAACGCCCGTCGCGGCGATAACGTCCTCGCTGCGGAGAGTATAGGCGGTGTCGAAAAGCTCTTTGTTTTCGGCGGCGTCAAAAGTTAATTGCAGAACTCCGCTTCTGTCGCGGAGCGTAATGAAGATAAGTCCGCCGAGGACTCTTCTTCTCTGGACCCAGCCCGCGACCGTTATTGTTTTTCCGCAGTCGGCGGAGGTAAAATCGGTGCAGTAGCCGCTTCTTTTTATTCCCTTAAAACTTGAAATTTTCATTTTACTTTTCCCCTTTTATGATCTTTGCGATATCGTCAAAGGCGACGTCGTTCGTTTCGCCGTTTCCCATATTGCGAAGAATAAGTTTCTTATTTTTGACTTCGTCGTCGCCGATTACAGCCGAGAAACGGGCTTTTACTTTATCGGCATATTTCATCTGCGCCTTAAGCCCCTTGCCCATAAGGTCGGTTTCGGCAAAAATGCCTTCGGCACGCAGGTTTGCCGCTATGTTTTCCGCGGCGTCAAGAGCCGTCTCTCCGATATTTGCAAGATATATATCGGGCGTTCTTTCTTTTCCGAAAGAATGTCCCGCGTTTTCCATTACCGAAACGAGACGCTCGATACCCGACGCAAATCCGAGCCCCGGAACGTCGTTTTTGCCGTCGATCTCTTTGACGAGGAGGTCGTATCTGCCGCCTGCCAGAAGCGCAAGCCCCGTTTCGGGGGCAAGAAATTCGAAAACGGTCTTGGTATAATAATCGAGCCCGCGGACGATATGCGGGTCGCAGACAAACGGGATATTTGCCGCCGTCAGTTTGGCTTTTACCTTTTCGTAATGCGCGGAGCAGTCGTCGCATAGATAATCGGTTATAAGCGGCGCGCCCTTTGCGATATCTTTACAGACAGGGCTTTTGCAGTCGAGAATACGCATCGGGTTGCGGGTTAATCTGTCCTTACAGGTCTCGCAGAGTTCGTCTTTCCTGTTTTCGAAATATTCACGGAGCGCCTGCTGGAATTTCGCCCGACATTCGGGACAGCCTATCGAATTTATCGTAAGGTTTGCATTTATTCCGAGTTTTTCAAGGAAAGACGCCGCAAGTTTTATTATCTCGACGTCTGCCGACGGGTCTTTCGGACCGAACATCTCGACGCCGAACTGGTGGAATTCCCTGAAACGTCCCGCCTGCGGTTTTTCATAGCGGAAGCAGGAAATTATGTAATAGTCTTTTATCGGAAGAAGTCCGCCGAAAAGTCCGTGTTCGGAGGTCTGACGGACGACCGACGCGGTGCCTTCGGGACGGAGGGTTATCGACCTGCCGCCCTTATCGTTGAAGGTATACATCTCTTTCTGGACGATATCGGTGGTGTCTCCGACTCCTCTGTCGAAAAGTTCGGTCTCTTCGAAGGTCGGGAACCTGACTTCCTTAAAGCCGAAGACTTCCGCGGTATCTCTGCCCGCGTTTTCGACGTACTGCCATTTGTAACTGTCTCTGCCGAGAACGTCGCTTGTTCCTCTCGGCGCTTTTATCTGCTGCATATTCGTCTCCGTTTCTCAAAAAAGCTGTTTTGATTTATCGTAAGTCTCGCGCCAGTCAAGGTCGCCCCTGGCTATCGCCTGGACAAGTATTTCCGCCGTCGCGATATTTGTCGCAAGCGGGATATTGTGTATGTCGCAAAGACGGAGAAGAGTCCATTCCTCGGAATCCGCCGTTATATTCGCCATCGGGTCCCTGAAAAAGAAAAGAGCGTCTATCTCGTTATACGCGATTCTTGAGGCTATCTGTTCCCCGCCGCCGACCGAACCGCGCATAAAACGGTAAACTTCAAGTCCCGTCGCGTCGGAAACTATCTTGCCCGTCGTCGCGGTGGCGCAGATACGGTGTTTTTCCAGAATTCCGCCGTAGGCAATGCAGAACTGAACCATAAGTTCTTTTTTCTTATCGCTTGCAATCAACGCAATATTCATCAAAATCCCTCCGTCAGAGTTTGAGTAACGGCACCGTCGCTCCGCAAAGCCTTGCGGAAATGTTCTCGACTGCTTTTTCGGCGTCGCTCTTCTTTTCAAGACACAGAACCGAGCCTTTTGCAGCCGCCGAAAGCACCGTTTTGTCGTCGGGGATTATCCCGATGAGACGGACGGTCGTGTCGTCTATAATATCGTCTATGTTCGGCGCAAGTTTTTTCTTTATCATAGCGGGGCGGACTTTATTTACGATAAGTCTTGCGCGCGCCCCTTTGTCGTACGCTATCTGAGCCACTTTCTCGGCGCCCCTGACCGACGGCTGGTCGGGAGTTGCGACAAGCAGCAGAACGGCGTCGGGGGTCATCAGTTTTTTTACGGCGGAAAGCCCCGCGGGGCAGTCGATGAAAATGAAATCGTAGTTTTCGGAAATTTCGACGGCGAGTTTCATCATATAGGAATACATTTCGCCCGCGTCCTCCTCGACAAGAGACGGCGCGGGAACGAAAAACAGTCCTTTTATTTCCTCGTGTTCGAGGACCGCCTTGTCGAAATCGCAGCGGGAAAGATACATATCCTGAATGTCGAATACCGATTCGTCCTGTTTATTCATCAGAATATCGAGATTTTTGAGATAAAGGTCCCCGTCGAAACAAAGGACTCTGTTACCGCTCTTTGCAAGACAGGCGGCGATATTGGCGGTGACGGTCGTTTTTCCGACCCCGCCTTTGCCCGACGCTACAAGATATATCTGACCCATGCTGTCCTCCTTTTAAGGGTTCATCTGTCCCTCTTTTGAAACGCTGTCGAGGGAATCCATATTCGAATAGTAATAACTCAGTGCGTTTTTGATAACTTCCGCGATCGTCGGAGCGACGTTTATGCCGCCCTCTTCGACGACTACCGCGAACGCTATTTTCGGGTCATCCGCAGGGGCAAACCCGACAATGAGGGCGTTCGGAAGTCCCGACGCTTTTTCGGCGGTACCGGTTTTTACCGCAACGGTCGTTATCGTATAATCCTTGAATGCGGAATAAAGACCGCCGCCCCTTTCCGCAACGGCTTTCATACCTTTTGTTACGGCATCGACGGTCGATTTCTTAAGGTGCATATCGACCGCGACTTCGGGCTCTGTTTCAGAGATAACGGTTCCCGTTTCGCTGTTTCTTACGCTTTTTATAACGTGCGGAACCATTCTTACGCCGCCGTTCGCTATCGTTGCGGCATAGTTTGCAAGCTGAAGCGGGGTCACGGCGGTGTCGCTCTGTCCGATACCCGAAAGCAGGACTTCGCCGGGTTTGAGAAGTTCGCCGCCGACCTTCCGGCGGTATTCGTTCCCGGAAAGGATACCCGAGACTTCTCCCCTTATGTCAATGCCCGTTTTCTGACCGAAGCCGAGCATTTTTCCGTATTCTTCGAATTTTGAAATGCCCATTCGCCTTATCGCGTCGAAAAAGAAGATGTTGCAGGATTTCTGCAAAGCCTCGACGACCGTTTCGGTTCCGTGCGCGCGGGAATTGAAACAGGAAAAAGTAATATCTTTATAATAATCGTAAAGTCCCGTACAGCGGTAGGTGTAGGTCGGGGTTATGGTTCCCGTCTCGAGCGCCGCAATTCCCGTAACCATCTTGAAAGTCGAACCGGGCGCGAAAAGCCCCGAAATGGCTCTGTTCACATACGGTTTTCCGGGATCTTTCGACAGGGTGTCATAGTCCGCGTAAAACGTTTCGAGATTGTAGGTCGGATAAGATGCCATTGCAAGCACGTCGCTTGTCCCGACCTCAAGGAATACCGCGGAGGCGGAGATCGCCGCCTTTTCGCCGTTCTGCTCTTTGATTTTGCCGACGACACTTTCAATACTGTCTTCGACTATCATCTGAAGGTTTTTGTCTATCGTCAGAATGACGTCGTTTCCGGCTTTCGGCTCGTCGTTTTTGATGATGTCGGTAGTCGCGCCCGTAACGTCGCGGATAGCGTATTTATAACCGTCCGTTCCGCGCAGATATTCCTCCATCGTCTTTTCGATACCGTCTTTGCCGACGGTGTCGTTCATCGAATAGCCGTTCTGACGCAGATTTGCATATTCTTCGGCGGAAATTTTACCGACGTACCCGATTATATGGGAAGCAAAATTGTCTTCGGTATAGTTTCTTACGGGTTCTTCTTCGATATAAATGCCCGCGATCTCATCGACGTTTTCCTTGACGGCGGTGACCGTTTCTATGTTTATATCGCTTGCGAAAGTATAATAACTGCCCGACGAACGGAGCGATATCTCGTATCGGACCGCAACTATCTTCGCGGCTTTTTCGGCGGGATAAGAGGCAGCGTCGTAATATTTTATCAGCGCCTTCATAACGGAGTCCGCGGCGCCGTATTCTATCTTTCTTTCCGAAAGGAACTTTTTGAAACTTTCGATCTGACTTTCCGACTCAAGAAAACTCTCGGAATATACATACGGTTCGGTCACGGAAACGGGAAACGTCTTTATATAATCCTGACCCGTTGTACCGAAAATTTCAAGCATCTGGTCTATCGTTTTATTTAAGTCTTTTATTGCCGAAAGATTGAATTCGACCGTAAAAACACGTTTATTCTGAACTATCGGGCGGCAGTTCCTGTCCAGAATTTCGCCGCGCGCGGCTTTTACGACGCTTTTTGTCACGACGCGGTTTCTCGACTTTTCAAGATATTCCGAGCCGTGGACAAGCTGGAGAGAGGCGAGCCTGAAAACGAAAACGGCGCAGACGGCCGCAAAGATTGCAAAAACGGCGATTGCTCTGCCCGTGCGTTTTGTCATCGTCTGAACCCTGCCTTTCCGTAAAGTCTGACGTCGGGATTTTTATAATAGACCCTGCCGTATATAAGATAGAGAAGCGCGAGAACGGGAAGAGACAGCGCAAAAGACGGCAGAAAATCGCTCCACAGTTCTCCGAAAAAGGAAATTTCCGTTTTTGAAAAAGAATATAAAAGATAATATACCGAATCCGTAACAAGGTGAGAAACGGTATAAATAGCGAGCACGGTTTTGAAATTCCGCGAAAAAAAGCGGTAAAGCAGCGCGACGGAAACGTATGCCGTCACTATCGCCCAGAAAGTGCGGTGCCCGAAGAAACCGCCCGAAAAGAAATCGGAAAGAAGTCCCGCAACGGCGGAAAAAACGACCGCGACCGCGGGAGACTGCTCCGACACCGAAAGGCAGACGACAAAGCACAGCAGAAAATTCGGCGCCGCACCGTAAAGGCGGAGAAAGCCCGAAAACTGGAGAAGACAGCATAATAAGAGAAGCACGGCGTTGAGAAGAATTTTTTTTATCTTCATTCAGCCCCCTCCTCCGTCTTTGCCGAAAGGATACATACATATCTGAGAGAGGAAAAATCGACCGCCGGGGTTATTATCCCGTATTGCGAAAGCCCGTTGTCTCTTACCGTTATTTCGCTTATCTTTCCTATCGTTATCCCCTCGGGGTAAAGACCGCCGAGCCCCGAAGTAACGACGGTGTCGCCTCTGTTTATGAGAGAAGTGTTTTCAAGATAAGAAAGTCTGCAAAGTCCGTCGCTTTTGAGTTCGCGGTGTCCCTCCGTCATCGCGACAAGTTCCGTCCGCGGAAGAAATGCTCCGACGGCGACCTGCGGATCGAGAATGGTGACGACCGTCGCCCAGTTGAACCCGATGTCGCGGACGTAGCCGACAAGCCCCTCCGAAGAGACAACGACGTCCTTTACTTTTATTCCGGAAAGAGAGCCTTTGTTCACCGTAAATACCGAAGACACTTTGTCGTCCGAAACCGAAACGACCGTCGCCTCGGTCTTGTTGTATTCGGGAAGTTTATCCGTAAGCTCGAGAAGTTTGCGGAGTCTTTCGTTCTCGGTCTCGAGATGGTAACTTTTTTCAAGGCGGACAGTCAGGTCGTCGTTTTCCGCCTTAAGCGTTTCGTTTTCGCTTTTAAGCCTGTCGTAATCAGCGAAAGTCCTGAAAAACTTTTCGATTGAGTTTCCGATATACGCCGCGGCGCTCTTCACCGGAGTAAAGACCGTTCCGATGATATTTTCGGGAGGAGTCGTCCCTCCGTCGAAAACCGCGTTTGCGACAAAGCCCAAAAGAAAGGCGAGAACTATAATGACAGCCGCAAAGAATTTTCCTCTGAAAAAATCCCTCATTTATCTATCTCCGTCAGATAATAGCGTTATGTTTTTTGAGTTCTTCAAGGACGTCGAAAGCGTTCGCGCAGCCCGCGGCGACACATTCGAGAGGAATGGTTGAAAGTTCGGCTTTGACGCCTATCGCGTTTTCGATAAGCGGAGCCCAGCCCGGCATCATCGAAGTTCCGCCCGTAAGCAGAATTCCGTTTGATATAATGTCTGCGGAAAGTTCGGGGTCGATATGTTCAAGAGTATAACTGATACCCTCGATAATACTCTGGACTCCCGGATAGATAGCCTCTCTTATATGCTCGGAGGTGACTTCGATATTGACGGGAAGCCCTTTCGAAAGTTCTCTTCCGCTGACCATCATAAACTCGTTTTCGCCGTTGTCTTCGACCGTTCCGAGTTTTATTTTCAGCGCCTCGGCGGTGGGTTCGCCGATAAGGACGTTATGAACTCTTCTGACATAGTTTATAATATTCGTGTTGAGTTGTTTTCCCGCGGACGGAATGTAATGGTAAGAAACG
Organism: uncultured Eubacteriales bacterium; assembly: GCA_934501435.1. Classification (GTDB taxonomy): domain Bacteria; phylum Bacillota; class Clostridia; order Oscillospirales; family UBA644; genus Geddesella. The sequence continues at coordinate 37,101 of CAKSTW010000004.1, read as the reverse complement.
ACGCTTCCGAGAGACAGAACCGCGATCTCGGTCGTTCCCGCTCCCATATCGACGACCATGCGTCCGTTCGGGGCGAAAATGTCTATTCCGCTTCCGAGAGCCGCGGCAAGGGGTTCCTCGATAACATAAGTTTCTTTTGCGCCGCAGGTGCGCGCGACGTCCTCGACCGCTTTTCTTTCGACGGCGGTGGAACGGCAGGGAATGCTTAAAATCATTCTTGTTTTGCCGAAACCGACGTTATGCGCCTTTATGAATTCGCTTAAAAGGAGACCCGTTTTTTCAAAACTCGAAATAACGCCGTCCTGAATCGTATATTCAACTTCAATGGTCGACGGGACTCTTCCTATCATCTGTTTTGCTTCTCTGCCGATGGCAATGACTCTGTCGGAAACGGAATCGACGGCAATGACCGAGGGTTCGTTTACGATGATGCCCTTGTTTTTCTTGCATATAAAGGTATTTTCGGAACCGAGATCCACGCCGAAATCCTTATTGTAAGCCATTTTCATTCCTCCTGAAAAATCATTTCTTTTGTATTGAAATCCGTTGAAGAGCACAGTTTTTCACTTTACACATCAGTATATCATAAAAATAAGGAAAAATCAAGCAAATTTGCGAAAATATCGGCTCTTTTTCGTTAACTTTTACACAGGGCGGACAATGTCCCGTATCTGTTTCGGGAGCGGATATTTTTACCCCTTCCACAGACACCGCCGCCGCGCCGCCGGAGAGGTGCAAAATGTTTTCCGCGCCTCCTCTGAAATTTTCGGGTCGGAAACAAAAGCGCCGGAATTCCGGTCGTCCGCCGCCCGAAAGACGTTCTCCGTCCGAAAATCCCCGCGCCGGCGGATATCTTTCTCTTTCAATACATTCTTTCCGCATTTGCGGAATTTGATACGATTTTGAAATAATTGCGAAATCGCCGTTTTCCCTATTGACTTTCGGCAAAAATATGAGATAATGGAACGGTAAAATAAACAAATACAGAGTAGGAAAACCGCGATAAGTGCCCTGGGACGGGATGTTGCCCACGGACGAAAAGACGGTGTCTGCGATGGTTTTCCGCGTCCGCTGTTATTTTGCTCCTATCGGAGCCTCCGGCATACTCTGAGATGCCGAAAGGCGTCGGAAAGGAGTATTTTTTATGCAAAAAAATACAAAGAACAAAATCGTGAAAATCTGCCTTGCCGCAGTGTTTTCAGCCCTCTATTTCGTCCTTGAGTTTCTTTCCCTGAAACTCTCGGCGAACATAAAGATAACGTTTTCGGGACTTCCGATAATGCTGTCGTCCTTTATTTTGGGTCCCTTATGGGGCGGAATTTCGGGCGGCATCGGCAGTTTCATTTCGCAGATGGTAAGTTACGGTTTTTCCGCAACGACGTTTCTCTGGATACTGCCCGCCGTTCTGCGCGGCGTTTCGGCGGGGCTTATCTATAAAGCGTTCCGCAGACAGCCGAAGATACTGCCTGTGGGCGTTGCCGCCTTTGCAAGTTCGGTTATCGTCACCGCGGCAAACACTCTCGCGATTTACGTCGACAGCAAAATTTACGGTTACTATACGTTTGTCTACGTTTTCGGAGACACCCTCTGGAGATTTGTCTCCTCGCTCGTGACCGCCGCCGTCTACACCGTAGTCTCGGTAATTTTAATGAAAGCCCTTAAAAGCGAAATTAAAAAATTAGGTTAAAAAAACCAAGTCCCACGGCAAAACCGTGGGCTCTTTTTATACATTTTCTGTTTTTGCAAGTTTCCGTTCGTCGTGTGTATACAGCGCCTTCAGAGTCAGCGGCGTGACGAAACTCGTAACGACTATGAGAATAACGATAAACGGCATTATCTCTCCGCCGATTATTCCGTATTCGACGCCTTTTTGGGCGGTTACCAACGCGACCTCGGCGCGCGCCATCATTCCGACGCCGACTTTAAGGGAGTCGCTCGGTCCGTATCCGCAGCAGAGAGCCGCACCTCCGCAGCCGACGACTTTTCCGAGAATTCCCGCGACAATGAACAGCGTTCCGAACAGCAGCATTTCGCCGTTTATTCCCGTAAAGCTCGTCGAAAGACCGACGTTTGCAAAAAAGACGGGGACGAAAAGCATATATCCGAGCACGTCGGATTTCCTGTTTATATATTTATTATCGGGATTTGTCGAAAGAATAAGTCCGACGACGTAAGCGCCGGTAATATCGGCTATTCCGAAGACTTTTTCGCTTATATACGAAATGAAGAAGCAGAACGCAAGGCTGAAGATCGGGACAAGGCGGTGGTGGGGGAAACGGCGGTCGAGATTTCTGAAAAACTTTGAGCCGCCGAACGCGAGAATTGCGACCGTAACAAAGAACAGAACCGTTTTGAGCAGTACGATAAGCGGATTTTCCGCCTTGTCGCCCTCTCCCGACATTGCAAGGATAAAGGAAAGAACGACAATTCCGAGTATATCGTCGATAATTGCCGCCGCGACGACCGAACTCCCGACTTTACCGTTCAGTTTTCCGAGTTCGCGGAGAGTTGCGACGGTAACGCTTACCGAAGTCGCGGTAAGAATGGTTCCGTAGAACAGGTTTTCCATAAGCGTGTCGTGCGTAAGCGCCGCAAAACCTCCGTTGCAGAGGGTCGCGACAAGAAAACCGAGCCCCATGGGTAAAATAACGCCCGCAATCGTGATTATGACCGCAGGGCCGCCGATCTTTTTTATCTGCTGGATATCGGTTTCGATACCCGCGGAAAACATTATTAAGATAACGCCTATCTTCGCGAAAAAGCCTATTCCGTCAAGGGACGCGTCGGTAAGTATCGTCTGATTCGGAATAAGGTTTATAAGTCCGAGAAGAATACCCGTTATAAGCATTCCGACGACCGACGGAAGTCCTGTTTTTTCGCACCCCTTTACCGTAAGTTTAGAAACTATAAGGATAAGAGCAAGGGGTAAAAGCACTGTGTAAAATTCCATAAAAGCCTCTGTATCTATCTGTGAATTTCCCTGCATTTCAGGGGGATAAAGCAAAGTCCGTAAAGCCAGATGAAAGTGGTGGCGGGGATCGTCGTTTCGACAAGGCTCACAACCATTATCATAAGAATAAGCGCAAGTTGCAGCGCCCGCGCGTTTTTATCATCTCCCGAAAGAAGAGTGCGCCTTGCGGAGGTGAAAAACGAAAAATAATAAAGTAAAAACGACGGTATTCCGAAATTTAAGAGTATCGAAAAATAACTGTTGTGGTAATTGTAGTCTTTCGCCATATCGAAATATCGCTGTCCCGCGCCGAAAAGAAGCGTTGCGGGGCGCGCGGAGATACGGTCTATGCCCTCCTGCCACAAAACGTCTCTTCCCGAAAACCACGGCTTGTCGACAAGCGGGAAATGAATGTCGTCAAGCCCCTTCTGAAACATTTTCAGGTAAATGAACGGGAAAATTATTCCGACAACGATCGCGAAAACGACGACCGCCGCCGTCCTTTTTCTTCCCCAGAAACCGCGCGGGATAAGGAATCCGACGACAAGGAACGCAAGGAAACCGAGCTGGGCGCTCCGACAGCCGAAAACCGTTATGGTCATAAAAGCGAAGATCGCAATAAAGATGTTGAGATGAACGAATTTTCCGCTTATTTTGTTGACGTTTATCAGGGTCATCAGATAGGAATTCACCATCAGGGCAACAATGCCCATGACGTTTGAATTCGTATAATTATACTTTTCAACAAGGGTCTTCTGCGAAAAATCAATGGCAAGAAACAGCAGACAGACGGACATTATCGACAAAAACAGGATAAGTGCCATCTGAACGTCTCTTTTTACCGGCAGAAAGTTCATGACATATATCGTAACGATTCCGATTATCGCGGTAAGCGAATGGGAAATATAAAGTCCCGAAACAAAGAGTGACGAGACAACGGAAAGAAACGAAAACGCGGCGATCGCACAGATCGCAAGCCTGTTTTTTATTATATCTTTCCAGAAAACCGCGACTATCGGGATAAGACAGACGCAGACCGTGACCGACGAAAGAGTATTGAAAAAATCAAAAACCGCTCTGCCGAAAAGACAGGAGATACAGGTCACGGCGACCCCGGCAAACAACGCGATCTCGCAAAGACGCATCGCCGTTTTGCCGACTTTGATATTATTCATACCGAAAGCACCGCCGCAGCGGCTTTCCTTTCATAAAATATAACCGAGAAAAAACGGACGCCCGCGCAGACCCGGAATTCCGGTTCCGGAAATTCAACGCCCGCCGAACGGAATTTCCGCCGCAACGGACAAAAAGACCGAATCGGAAAGTCGGCGTCATCAGACAGGAGTCCCCTGTTTTTGCCGAGCCGTCGGACATGCGGCGGCACGCAAATTTACATTTTAGTTTATCACAATTTGCCGCTTTTTTCAAGAGCCGACAATAAAATCCATAAAAATGTCCCATTTTGCCGCAGAAAAGGACTTGCAAAAGACAGTGAGAGACGCCGCATACGGGGACTTTTTTCGGGAAAGATACGGCCGGACACGGACTGCCGCAGACAATTTGTAAAAAAATATTGAAATCGTCGTTGCGCCTATTTACAACCGCTCCTTTTTGTGATATAATAATCAGGCTGAAAGAAATATTCCTCCTTAGCTCAGTCGGTAGAGCATGCGGCTGTTAACCGCAGGGTCGTTGGTTCGAGCCCGACAGGGGGAGCCAGAAAAAAGCACTTGCAATCGCAAGTGCTTTTTTCATCCAATCCGAAGGATTGGCAGGAACACCGCGTAGCGAGTATGTAATCGCCGACAGGCGTATGTTATCACTATTCGGGAAGTGTTCTTCGGATTGATTACATACATTTTCTTATGAAAATGATTACATTCCGACTTCGTCGGGTTACATGCAGGGCTCCGCCCTGATTTAAGCGGTCGCCTCAAGGACAGTCTTCGGACTGTCCCTGTTTTTATCCGATCCGACGGCTGTTTTTGCAAAAAAAGCCCGTTCCGCCGAAAAAAAGATTGCAAAGTCCGTTTTTTTGTGCTACAATAGAATCGTTAGGTTCAATGTTTGCCTCCCGGTTTTTCGGGGGGGGGGGGGGTAGTGAATGAAAAAATTTGCAAACAGTCTTTTCAGGATATATATCCGCGCGGAGAGCATACCGCTGCTCGAAACTCTGCGCAGAGCTTTCACTTTTCTCGTTCCCGTCTTTCTTATAGGCGCGGGAGCCCTGGTACTTCAGAATTTTCCCGTGACCGCGGCAAGAGAATTCATACAGACCGCCGCCGGCGGTTCGCTTAACGATGTACTCAGCCTTTTATACAGTATTACTTACGGATTTTCGGCGGTTTATCTCGCTGTTGCGCTTTCTTTTTTCGACACCGCACGCACAAAGATCCACAGTTCGGCAAGGCTTGCGGCGTGCATCTGCGCCCTCGCCTGCTACCTGATTTTTCTCGGACCGGATGTCATAAACGGCGAAAAATCGCTGCTCGAATATACGAAGATGTCGAACATCTTCCCCGCGATCCTTATTTCCCTGCTTTCGACACGGCTGTTCCTTATCTTTTATAATTTCATAAAGAAACGCCACCCCGCGCACACCGAGTTCTCCCGCAGTATGCAGACGGCCTTTCCGCTTTTTTTCTGTTTGGTGATGTTCGGAACGCTTGCGGAAATAATAACGGCTTTCCACGGGTCTTCCAATTTCAACGACCTGCTGACCGAAGTTTTCGCGGCGCCCTTTGCCGATATGGGCGCGACCTTTATCGGCGGATTTCTCGTCATGTTTTTCGAATCGCTGCTGTGGTTCTTCGGAATTCACGGAAGCAACGTTTTCGACAGTCTGCTGACGTCTCCGACAAGCGTTTTTGCCTTTTCGAACGGACAGATAATGTCGAAACCTTTTATCGACGCCTTCGTCCTTATCGGAGGCTGCGGGACGGCGGTAAGCCTGTTTATCGCGCTGTCGCTCTTTTCAAAAGACAGACACAAAAAGAGACTTTGCCGGGTTTCCGCTCTGCCCCTGTTTTTCAACATCAACGAACTTCTCATTTTCGGAATTCCCGTCGTTCTCAACCCCGTCTACGTTATTCCCTTTATAATTACCCCGCTCGTTTCCTATTCGGTAGCATACGCGGCGCTTGCCGTCGGGCTCGTTCCGCCGATAACGAACGCGGCGGTCCTGTGGACGACTCCCGTCCTGATAAGCGGATATCAGGCGACGGGAAACGTTGCGGGAAGCGTTCTCCAGATCGCCGTCATTCTGATAGGCGTTGCGATATACGCTCCGTTCGTACTCCTCGAAAACAAAGTTCGGCAGGAGAACCGAAAAACATATCTCGACAGACTCGTTGCTCTCTGTAAAGAATGTGAGATAAACGGGACCCCGTATAATTCGGACGACGAACCGCTGATACTGAAGGCTTTTGAAGACGAAATAGTATCAAAACTCAATTCCGATATTTCGAAAGAGAGTATCGGGATAAACTATCAGCCTCAGGTCGTCGGAGGAAAAATAAAAGGCGCGGAAGCGCTTCTCCGTTTCAGCGTCGGAGATGACGGACATATCTACCCGCCTCTCATTGTCGGCATTGCCTCAAGCCGGGGGCTTTTTGACCCGATGACAAGAGTTATTGTCAAAACGGCGCTTCGGGATCTGAAATCCTTCCAGCAGATACGACCCGATTTCAGGCTCACGGTAAATCTCCAGACAGACCTTCTGCTCGACGAAAAATTCAGAAATTGGCTGATAGAAGAGGTCGCGGGTTCGGGAGTCACGCCCGAAACTTTCGGAGTCGAGATAACGGAAGATTCGGCGTTTTCGGAACGCGACGGCGTTTCCGTGGCGTTCGACGCTCTGAAAGACGCGAAGATCGAAATATTCATGGACGATTTCTCGATGGGACACACCGCAATTTCCCTTTTGAGAAAAAATTACTTCAACTATATAAAGATCGACGGACATCTGATACGCGACCTTGACAACGAGCGCAGCCAGAGTATAGTCGCCTCCATTATCGAACTCGGCAAAGGGCTGAATTTCAAAGTTATCGCCGAATACGTCGAAACGGAAAAGCAGAGAAAACTGCTTGAAGAACTCGGTTGTACGATATATCAGGGCTACCTTTATTATAAAGATATGCCCGCAGCGCAGCTCAAAAATCTTCTGGAAGACGGGAAATAGATAACAGCCGCCCTTTCGGCTGAAACTTTGCCCTGATGCGTAGACTCCCCGGATATGCGACAGCATATCCGGGGGGGTTCCTTTTTCTCACTCGAAAATCTTGTTTTGTAGTACCGCCCCGGTAAAAATTCCGGTACGGAAATTCAAACTGCAGCAAGGTTGTCGCCTTGCGGGGCTTTGGACAAAGATACGGGGGATTTTACTGTGAAAAACCAATGTTTTCCCATCAGCCCCTGCCTTTTTACAGCCCTGATTTTTTATAATTCTTTTTAATGATGGTACAAATAAAGGGGATCGCCAAAACGACCGACGCACATATCCACGCGCCGGGGTCTCCGAAACAGACGGCGGCAAACGCAAGGGACGACGCCGAAGAAGTTACGGGCGCGCCGTTGACTATCTGCGGCAGAAACGCGCAGATAAGAATTCTCGCGACAAGTTCGGCAATTCCCGCGGCAAGCACATATCCCGAACGGCAGATGCCCTGCACGGCGCTTCTTGTTACAAGCAGAAAACCGAGAATATAGTAAAACGCAAGGTCAACATACAAAAAGGTGTTTCCGTAGCGTATCGTTTCGGAAGAAATCTTATCGGCGCTCATGAAAATATACTGATAAGTCCCGTTTATCGAAAACAGAAGTCCTATCGAAATGCTGATAACGGAAATTATAAGCATTATGACAAGAGACTGGCACGTTCCCTTTTTTATACGCTCGAAATCGCGCTTCCCGTAGTTCTGGGCGTTGTAGCCGAGAACCGCAGACCCCAATCCGTGAAAAGACGCCATAAGGAAATTCAGAAGTTTGCTTGCAGCGCCGTACCCGTTCTGGGAGGGAGAGCCGGGGACCATTCTGCCGTCAGCGGCAAGGTCGAAACTTACGATCGCGCCCTGCATGACGATTATGCCTATTGCCAATATGGAGAACTGAAGTCCGAGAGGAAGCCCCTGTTTCAGGTGTTCGGCAACCGTCGTTTTCGAAACTTTAAGGTCGCTTTTTTCGAGCCGCAGTTCCTTATATTTAGCAAAAGTATAGACCGTACAGCCGATAACGCTTAAAAACTGGGCAAGCACCGTTGCAAAAGCCGCTCCCCCGGGGCCCATTCCGAAGACCGTAAGGAAAAGGATATCAAGCCCGACGTTGAGAACCGTAGAAATAACGAGGAAAACGAGCGGGGTAACGGAATCGCCGTAAGCGCGCAGAACTCCGCAGATAAAATTGTAGCCCATCTGCGCCGCTATTCCTATGAATATTATAAGGCAGTAGATATACGCAGCGTCGTAGACTTCTTTATTATCGGGAGTGACGTTTATTATTCCGAGAAGCCACGGCAGCATAAGCACCGAAACGACCGTAAGAAAAGCCGAGATCGCAAGCGAAAGATACGTCTGGCAGACAAAAGAGCGGCGAACGCCTCTTACGTCTTTTACGCCGACGCATTTCGCGGTTATTACCGAAAAGCCTGCGGTACAGCCGAACGCGAACTGCAAAAAGATAAAGGTCAGGGGAAAGGTATCGTTTACCCCCGCGACTTCCGACGCGGTAAGCACCTGTCCGCAGATAACGGCGTCGGTGAGAATATATATCTGCTGTAAAAAATATGAAATTATTATCGGGGCGGCGTAACGCATGATGACGCGCCACGGAGTTCCCGAAGTCAGGTCGACGGGCTTTGAAAGCCGCGCGAAAAATCCGATTTTTCTTTCCGTAAAAATCCCTCCTCGGGCAGAGCATCTGCCTAACGACATTATATATATCTTTACGAAAATTTCAAGAGGGTTTTCAAAAAGTTAAGAAACGGACGCCGCATAGTGCGGCGTCCGAAAAAGGCAGACGGAGACGAAGTCCCGATCGGAACTTTATTTCTTGTTTTTTCTGTTTTTCTGAATATAGAGTTGATTTGCGTAGACGCTTGCGCCCGCCGCAAGAACTCCCTGAGTTACGGAACCGAAAACCGCGCCGAAGATATCTGTTGACAATCGGGGGCTGTCGGAGGAAAATTCCCATACAGCCGACATTATTATCCCGATAACTCCGAGGATCGCAGGGATATGACGGTTGGGAACTCTGCTTTTTTTCAGTCCTTCTCCGATAAGGTAAAGAACCGGAACGAGTATGAGCATTTCCGCTCGCAGATAATCTTTGAAATCCGTATTGACTCCCCCTTTTCCGAAAGACGGGAAAGACCGCGCCGCCCGACACCCGACGCCGAGGTTTCGGCAGTCTTCCGTTCCGCAAAGGAAAAAGAGAAGCATATACGGGAAATCGGAAGCTCTTTTTCCGGGGAATCTCCGCCTGCCCGAAAGCCCCTGAAAAATTCTTTTCCGTCTCTGTAAGTTTAGCGCTCAAACAGGTCGGGGCGGTTCCGTATTGAAATTTTTTCCGTATTTTTTTATTATGTTCTGAAGAGAACGCCTGTCGGAGCCGCTCCGACACCTTTCCGAAAGCCTTTTTAAGAACAGTATCTCACTGTCGGACATATACGTTTTTTCCGCGGCGTAGTCTCCCAAAAGGTAAATGCCGCCGCCGTAAGCCCCTCTTTTCGTGTAAAGAGGAACGGTCGCGCTGACGGCGTCGATATCCCGCCTTACGGTTTTTTCCGAAACGTTGAATTCAAACGCCAGGTTTTCGGTCTTCTCGTAACGGCGGCTGCACATTATCCTGATGAGTTCAAGTCTTCTTTCGGTCGTTTTCAAAAGAACCTCCCTCTTCTCCCGAACCGATTATACACCGAAACCGCCGTTTTCCGCAACACGGTCGGGGCGTTTTCTCATTATCTTGCCCGAACCGTTTCTTTCGAGCCTGTCCTTTAAGAAAATTTCGTTCGGGACTTCGTAAGGCGAAAGATTTTCGCGGCAGACGCCGTAAACTTCGGAGACCGACGAAAAATTTCCCGAAACGAGAAGTCCTATTTTAACCGTTCCTTTGTCGCGGTAGCCGTAAGCCGCCGCTTCTCTTACCCTGCGGTCGGCTTTGACCGCTTCTTCTATTTCCGACGGGTAAATATTCATTCCGCCCTTGATTATCATATCGTCGCTCCTGCCGAAAATTTTCAGAAGACCTTCGCCGTTTATCTCGGCGACGTCCCCCGTGCAGAGCCAGCCGTCCTTTATTTTCGCGGCGGTCGCGGCGGGGTTTTTATAATAGCCCGAAGTGACGTTTTTTCCTTTTACCCAGAGAATATTCCTGTTTTTTCCGTCGGGCAGAAGTTTTATTTCGGTATGCCTTAAAGGATACCCGACAAAATCGGGGTATTTTTCAAAAAGACGGGGCGGGAGCGCCGCAACGCGCGGAGACGCCTCGGTAAGCCCGTAAACGTGATGTATCTCCGCCGTCGGGAACGCCTTTTTTATAAACGCGCCCGTTTTTTTGTCCATACATTCGCCGCTTACCGCGATCTTTTTAAGAGGGATATCCTTTCCCGTCGCCGCAAGAAGAGAAAGCAGCGTGGGCGTTCCGCAGAAAACGGTCGCGCCGTACTTTTTTATGACCGACGGCAGACGCAGCGGCTCGAAAAATCCGGAGTAAAAGCGGATATCGGCGCCGGCAAGAAGCGAAACCAGAAATTCGCCCGTAAGCACCGCGCAATGATAAAGAGGACGGGGAATAAGAATAGTGTCCGACCGCGAAACGCCGAAATATTCCGCAATATCAAAAACGTTCGTCAGAATGTTTTCCTCGCTCAGAACAACTCCTTTAGGCTTTCCCGTAGTCCCCGAAGTACACATTATCAGAGCCGCGGTGACAGTATCTTCGTCCGACGAAAAGAGCCTTTCGGTCTTTCCGCCGTCGGAAAGCAAAAGGTCGGGACGTATTTCCCCGATTATCCCGTCGCAATGTTTTTTTCCGTACCGTTCGGAAAGAGGGACTGCCGTTTTTCTTGCCGCAAAACACGCAAGCAGCCACAGCGCCGCCTCCGTTTCTTCTTTGCACAAAATCGCGCAGCGGCGCGCGTTTTTCAGTTTTTTTGCCCGCTCTTCCGCGATTTCAAGGGCTTTTCCGAACGGAATTACCCTGTCTTTTTCTCCGAGCGTTTTATCCGCGTTTTTTATGAGCGCCGCTCTTACTTCGTTCCACAGCATTTTATTTTTCCTTTCTGAAAATAAGGTCGCAGAGGTCTCCCGCGGTGAAAAGCGCAAGTTCTTCGCGCGGGGTTATTTCGACGCCGAGATTTTCTTTGATTTTCGGAATTGACAAAAAGAGGTCAGCTTTCAGTCTGTCTTCGCGGCGGACGGTTCGTTTTTCGCTTATCAGCCGCAGTTTTTGAAGAATATTCTTTTCCGAGACCGCCCTTTTCGCCGCCGAAAGAACCTTTTCGAAACATTCGTCCTCCGTTTTCCCGGTATCTATCAGAATACCGCCGTTTTTATTGCATATTCCGATATATTCGTCGCGGAGAGCGTATTGCAGTCCCATATCTATATAGCGGTTTTTTTCTTCGGGGCGGCGTCTTACTCTTCCGACGGCGACGGGCACCGGAACGTCGAAAAAGAAAGCGACGTCGGGCTTTGTAATGTGGCTTGCTATCTCATATATCCAATCGTCGTTTTTATACCCTCTCGCCCGAAGATTTGCAAGGCAGGAATAGAAATATCTGTCCGAGATCACAATTTTTCCGCTTTTGAGCGTCGGCTCGACAAATTCCGCGCCGTGGCGGAGTCTGTCGCTCGCGGCAAAAAGGGAAAGACTTCTGTAATCGTAGGAAGAATGGTCGGGGGTGTCGGTATACGCTCTGAAAATCTCCGAATTTCTGACGGCGGGGGTCGGTTCTTTTGTCAGAACCGCGTCGGGAAACTCTTTTGCAAGCCTCGTTAGCATCGTCGTTTTTCCGCATCCGTCAAGCCCGCAGAAAGTGAAAAGCGCGCCGGGGCTGTCGTTCGGCTTCATATTAAGTTCTTTCATGGTTCCTCCGTAAGCAGCGAAAGTCTGTCGTCCGAGAAAAATCTGTCGGAGACGGAAGTTTCCTTATATAAATACGTTTTCTTTTCCGACGGAGAAAAAACTCTGTCAAAAAAAGTCTTATCCTTTATATACCGTTCGGCTGTCGCGGCAAAACGGCGGTTCTTCATAGTAAAAAGAGCCGCGGTCTGGATTATCGCGAACGCGGTCTCCTTTTCCGCGCCCAACTCTTCTGCTCTTTCGAAAATCTCCGCAAGGTCGCAGTCGGTCATTTCTTCAAGCAGAGAATAGATATCGCAGTATTTGTAAAGTGTCATATCGCGTTTCATCTTTATCCACGGCAGGTTCGCCGCTTCCTTATATAAATGCAGGCAAAGGTAAATAAAGAAGTCCGCCTTGCAGAGAGTCGGGAAAGATGCGCCGCATACGTCCGCGTTTTCCGTTTTTTCGAGCATTTTCCCGAGAGAGTTTCCGTCGTCGGCTTTGCAGTCGAGCGAAAAATTCAGGTCTACTTCGAGAAATTTCATTTTCGGCAGATCTGTTTCCTTAACATAAGGAACGGTCTCCCCGCGGTTTATCTTCGAAGAGATTATCTCGCTCCTTTCGGCGGGAAAAAATTCTCCGTTTTTTATTTTTCCCTGCATAAAGCCGTTTTTTAACAGTTCTTTTCCGAGAAAAGAAACGTCGGCGGGAGACAGCAGGATATCAATATCGTTCGAAGTGCGGAACCCTTTCGGATATTTCCCGCAAAGAAGAGCGCCTTTGAGGAATGCCGCGCGAACTCCGCTTTCCTTTACGATGCCCGACACATACCTTACCGCCTTATAAAAATCGGCGTTTTTCTCTTCGTTATCTTTTGCCGCAGCCTTGAGCGAATTGCCGAACTCGCGGCAGACGTCGGACGCGGCGCCGTGTTTTTTAAGGACACCGAAAGCAACTCCCTGCATCCTGTTCATAAAAAGGCTGCCGAGGACCGCGGGGGTCGCGTAATAAAGAAGGGACGCGTTGAAGTTTTCTTCCTTGTAGCTGCAAAGCGCCGTAAAAAGGCGTTTTTCTCCGTTTTTCATACGTTTCTCCTTTCCGCCGACGGCTTTGTATATTCCGCGATGACCGACGACAGTATCTTCATTTCTTCTTCGGTAAGACCGCATTTCTTCCCGTTTGCAGAAAGTTTTTTCAGAACGGAAAGTTCGCTGTCTTTCATATACATTCTGTAATAGCTGAAAGTATCGGTGACGTAGACGCCGCCTCCGTATCTTCCCTGGACCGTATATATAGGTTCGTAAAGGCTCAAAATCTCTATATCCCGTCTTACCGTCCGCGCCGAAACGCCCGTTTCCGCCGCAAGGTTTTCTATGGTGTCGTGTCTTCTGCGGCAAAGCAGTTTAAGTATTACGGTTCTTCTTTCCGAGGCAGGTATCATCTCTGTCAGCTCCTTTCCCCGAAAGAATAAAAAATAAACCGGACAACAAGAGTCCGATTTTTGAAAAAAGGTATTGACAAGAGGCTTTTTATCATATATAATAAAGAAAATACTATCAGGAGGAATTTAATCATGGAAAACAAAAGCGGAAAAACTTTATCGATGGTCTCTTTGATCCTCGGCATCGTAAGCGTAGCCCTTGCATGGGTACACTGGGTCCTCGCTATCGTCTGTCTTATCGCCGGCATCGTAGCAATAGTTCTTTCGGTCAAAGGTAAGAAAGCAAGCGTTGCAGCGGGCGAACCCACCGGAATGGCTACCGCAGGTCTTGTTCTCGGTATCATCGGCGTTGTTCTTTCGGGAATTGCCGTTGTCTGCCTCGGTTGCGCAGCAGCAGCTCTCTGTGCTGTCGCAGGCGCCGCAAAAGATGCAGGCATAGATTCCCAGATCCAGGACATACTCAACGGTCTTCAGTAATTTACGGACAACCGAAAATAGAGCAGATAGATTTTTTCTATCTGCTTTATTTATATAAGGAGAACCATGTTTCCCAATATCATAATTTTCAATAAGGAAATTCCGTTCTATTCGGTTTTCGCTCTTATCGGAATATTCGCCGTCCTCGGCTATACGCAGGCGCTTGCGAAAAAAAGGAAGTCGGACGACATTGAGATGCTCTGCATAATGCTATGGTCGTTTGTCGGGGTGTTTGTCGGCGGACATATCCTTTACGGAATAACGAACATAAAAATCATCGCCGTTCTGCCCGAACTTCTGTCGAAATGCAAAGGCTTTTCCGACGTCGTTTATATTTTCGGGCAGATCTTCGGAGGAGCGGTCTTCTACGGCGGACTTTTCGGCGCGATGCTCGTCTGCTTTATCTACACAAAGAAAAAGAAACTCGATTACGCCGAATATGTCGACGTCGCCGCGTCCTCGATCCCTCTTTTTCACTTTTTCGGAAGGCTCGGCTGCTTTTCGAGCGGCTGCTGTTACGGCGTTGAAAGCCCCGTCGGATTTGTGATGCACTATTCTCCCGCGGCAGACGCAAACGGCGTTACCCGTTTCCCCGTTCAGCTTGTCGAGGCAGGCTGCAATCTTATAATTTTTTTCATTCTTTATTATCTTATCAAAAAAGGCAGGGCAAAGGGCAGGATCCTTGATATTTACCTGCTTTCCTACGCGCCCGTCCGTTTTATTCTCGAATTTTTCAGAGGAGACGCGATAAGGGGTTTTGTGGGACCTCTTTCGACTTCCCAGTTTATTTCTCTTCTCATCATAATTGTCATTATTCCGATAATGATAATCCGGCATAAAAAAGAGACCCGCATTTTTTCGGAAAATCGGGCAAACTAAAAGAAGAGCATTTTTAAGGAGAGAAAAAAATGAAGATTCTTTTTTACGACACGAAACCTTACGACAAACAGGCTTTCGACGCGGTCATAAAAGATTTCAAAAATATTGAGATCGACTACATGAAGACCGACATTTCCCCGAAAACGGCAAGGCTTGCCGCAGGATACGACGCAGTATGTCTTTTCGTCGCCTCCGACGCGAACCGCGAAGTTATTTCCGCTCTCGCAAAAGAAAAGGTAAAACTGTTGCTTCTGCGCTGCGCGGGCTTTAACAACGTCGACCTTGCGGCGGCAAAGGAATTCGGAATTACGGTAATGAGAGTTCCGGCATACTCCCCCGAATCGATAGCCGAACACGCTCTGGCGCTTGCGTTTGCGGTAAACAGACATATCCACAAGGCGTATATCCGTATCCGCGAAAACAATTTCAGCCTTATGGGGCTTACCGGAATAAATCTGCACGGAAAGACCGCGGGAATTGTCGGAACAGGAAGGATAGGGGCGGCGATGTGCAGGGCGTGCCACGGTATCGGAATGAACGTCATCGCATTTGACAAATATCAAAATCCCGACCTGCCGTTCGTTAAATACGTCCCCTTTGACGAACTGTTAAAAGAAAGCGACCTTATTTCCCTGCACTGTCCTTTGACCGAAGAAACTTACCATATTATCGACCTTGCGGCAATCGAAAAGATGAAAGACGGCGTAATTCTGATAAACACCTCAAGGGGAGCGCTCATCGGCTCGGACGACCTTATAAGGGGCATACGTCAGCATAAGTTCGGCGGCGTCGGGCTTGACGTCTACGAAGAAGAGCAGAAAAACGTTTTCGAAAACAGAGAAGACGACATTCTCGAAAGTTCGATAACCGCCCGTCTGCTGTCTTTCCCGAACGTAATAGTCACATCGCATCAGGGGTTTTTAACAAAAGAAGCGCTTGAAGCGATAAGCCGCACGACCCTTGAAAACGCGGAAACCTTTGAAAAAGGAATGCCCGTTGAAGCGAATATCGTAAAATAAAAATATCCGCAATTCCTTTTTTCGGAGTTGCGGACTTTTTTTGACAAAGATATTGACTTTTTGTCAAAAATATGATAGAATAAAATAAATATTGTAGAGGTGCGGCAAGCATCAGTATCTGTCGGTAAAAAAAACGGGATCACGGCAGAGAAAGGGCAAGTCGCCGAGGCGTTCGCGGGGCCCGTTATTCCGCGGAAAGCCGGACCGTTGCAGAATATGCCCCGGTCTGTCACGCAAGTGGAGAGCTACGCGAAAAACCGTGAACCGCTCTTTGCGGTTCTTTTTTTATGTAAAAAACGCACCTTCGGGTGTTTTGGAGGATAACAGATATGAAAGCAAAAAAAATCATTGCTTTTGCGGCGATATTCGTTATTATCCTTTCGCTTTTCTCGTTCACCATGGCGGCTGAAGAAGCCGACCTCAAGGATTACGACAACGCGATAGGCTATCTCGACGAATACACCACAAAAAGCAACGAAGACGCAAACTTCGCGGAAAACTCGACGACGGCTCTTGAGACCGTCAGAAAGGAAATTCCCCTTTACAGCACTTTCTGGGCGCTCGTTCCGCCGATCGTCGCGATAGTTCTTGCGCTCATTACGAAAGAAGTCTACTCTTCGCTCTTTATCGGTATCGTTATCGGAGGGCTTCTTTCCGCCAATTTCAACGTGACGAAAACCGTCGACAACGTCGTCTCTCACGGACTTATCTCCGCGGTTTCGGGCACGGCGGGAATTTTCTTATTCCTTGTCATTCTCGGCGTTATGGTCGCTCTGATAAACAAATCGGGCGGTTCGAAAGCGTTCGGACGCTGGGCGGCGACCCATATCCATTCGAGAGTAGGCGCCTCTCTTGCGACCTTTGCTCTGGGCGTCCTTATCTTTATCGACGACTATTTCAACTGCCTTACCGTCGGCTCGGTCATGAGACCCGTCACCGACGCGAATAAAATTTCAAGGGCAAAACTTGCGTATCTTATCGACGCTACGGCGGCTCCCGTCTGCATGATAGCCCCGATATCTTCATGGGCGGCGGCTGTCGCAAGTTACACCGAAGAAGGACAGGGCTTAAAACTCTTTGTCGAGGCTATTCCCTATAACTTCTATTCGCTTCTTACTTTCGTTTTCATAATCGGCATAGTCTTAATGAAAGTCGACTTCGGCCCGATGAAAAAACACGAAGACAACGCTCTCAAAGGTGACCTTTTCACTTCGGGCAAGGACGACATAATGTCCGACGACGAACTTGAAGGCAACACAAAGGGAAGAGTTATCGACCTTATTCTTCCGATACTCGTACTTATCGTATGCTGCATAGTTTCTCTCGTCTATGTCGGAAACGGCAACTCGTTTGAAAACATAAACTTCGTCGAGGCGTTCTCAAACACCGACGCGACGGTAGGTCTTCCGTGGGGCGCTCTTATCGCGCTTATCTTCACGATAATCTATATGGTCGCGCGCCGCCTTATCTCCTTTAAGGATTCGATGGGCTGCGTTCCCAAGGGCTTTAACGCGATGGTTCCCGCAATACTCATTCTTACCATGGCGACCTCTCTTAAGAATATGACCGCCCTCATGGGCGCGAAGGTTTTCGTCGCGCAGCTTATGGAGGGCGCTGCGGCGGGACTTACAAACCTGCTTCCGGCAATAATCTTCCTTGTCGCCTGCATTCTTGCGTTTGCAACGGGAACCTCATGGGGCACTTTCGGAATTCTCATTCCCATAGTCACCGCCATCTTCCCCGCGGAATCTCCGCTTCTTATAATCGGCATTTCCGCCTGCCTTGCGGGCGCCGTCTGCGGCGACCACTGCTCGCCCATTTCCGATACGACCATAATGTCGTCGGCGGGAGCGCAGTGCAACCACATAAACCACGTTTCGACCCAGCTGCCGTACGCAATAACCGTCGCCGTTATCTCCTTTGTAAACTTTATCCTTGCCGCATACATACAGAACGTCTGGATATCTCTCCCGGTCGCGATCGTTATGACCGTCGCCGTTCTCTTTGTAATAAAAATGATTACAGGCAAAAAGGCGGCAAAATAAAAGGACAAACGAACTTTGCCGCCCGACGTACCTTTGTACGCCTTCGGGAGCATGAAAACGATTTTACCGTTTTTACCTCGGTTCGTTTATTCCGAACGTTTTTCCTATCCCTTTATAAAATAAAAGGTGCTGTAAAAAATTACAGCACTTTTTTTATATATTCAATTATCCCGTCCGCGATATTTACCCCCGTCGCCGAAAGCGTGCCGGCAAAATGCGGGTTTGAGTTTATCTCGCAGACAACGTCTCCCTTTTGCGACGGCAGAATATCGACCCCCGCGAAATCAAGCCCTGCGGCTGTTGCCGCCCTTATCGCCAGAGCCTCCTGCTCCTCCGTCGGCGTTGCCTTTTCGGCAAACCCCCCGTTTTCGATATTCGACCGGAAATCTTCGGGGTTGCTTCTCTTTATCGCCGAAACGACCTTCCCGCCGATAACGCAGAGACGCAGGTCAACGCCGCTGCAATCGGAAATAAACTCCTGCATAACAAAGCCTTTCGGCGATATTTTTCCGACCGTTTCGCGCGCTTTTTCAAGGTCGTTTACAAGATAGACCTGTTTTCCGAAAGAGCCGAACTCCTCTTTTATAATCATCGGAAATCCCGTTTTTTCGGCGGCTTTTTCAAGGAAATCAAGGTTCGTATATCCGATATTCTCGAAAGTCTTCGGCGAAATAACGGTCGTCGGCGAAGGAATTCCGTGTTTTTCAAAGCACAGCGCGGTCTTTTGCTTGCTGTCGCATATCTCTATGGCTTTCGCGCTGTTGAACAGGCGGAACCCCGCGTTTTCAAGCCTTTCGGCAAGGAGGACGTCCTTATCCCAGAATATCACGCCGTCGAAATCGGTCTTTGCGGGAAGAGAAACGGAAAGGTCGGCGTTCGTCTTTACCGCAAGAGAAACGTTCCGTGTTTCCGCCGCCGACCGAAAAGCCCCGTAAACGAACGAAAATCCAGCGTTTTCAAGGAATTCGTTTATAACGAAAAGAAGTTTCATTCAGATCACCTTGTTAATTATATACTTTTTCGCAGCCGCTGTCAAACTATTGACTTTTCGGCATAAATATGGTATTATGTTTTAGGATAAAATTCATTCTGAGAGGTACGCCATGAAAAAACAGAGAATAATTTCGCTTATACTCGCCGTTATTTTTACCGTTATCATTTTTGCCGGCTGTTCGTCCGAACCGAAGGAAAAGGTCTTTACGACAGACGATAAATTTTCGATAACCCTTGACGACAGCTTCACCGACGAAACGGGAAAGGACGAGACCAAGGGGCTCACCGCGGCTTACGCGTCGAAACTCTACGGCGTCACCGTTCTGCGCGAAACTTTCGAAACTTTGCAGTCTCTCGGATATGAAGGCTCGGCGCTTTCGGAAAAAGATTATCTTACGCTTGTCATGAAAGCGAACAAGATCGAAGGCGACGCTGTCGAAACCGACGGTTTTATTACTTTCACAACCGAAGCGACGGCAAACGACGTGACCTTCACGTATCTCGGCTTTATTTTCAAAGGCAGCGACAGTTTCTGGGTCGTTCAGATGTACAGTGAAAAAGAGAATTTCGAAACGGCAAAACCCGTATTTATGAATTGGGCGAAAACCGTGACCGTAAAATAATAAAGAACAGATTTCCCCCGATAGGTTCTTTTCGGGGGAAAATTTTTAGAAAAAAGTCATTTTTTAGGTTTGACAAAGCCACACTTTATATATATAATGAGTTTATTACTTTTGTCCGGAGGAACGGCAGTTTATGCTGATGATAACTGACAATATACTTTTGAATACCCTGCTTGCGATGCTGACGGCAGTCGGAGTGGCGCTTATCACGACCCCGATAGTAAAAGCGATAGCCCCGCATATAGGCGCGGTCGATATTCCGAAAGACGATCGCAGAATGCACACAAAGCCGATGCCGCTCTGCGGCGGAATTGCAATTTTCCTCGGTTTTTCGGTCGCAATGCTTCTTTTCTCGGAAATGACGGCGGAAAGTTGGGGAATTTGGCTCGGCGGCCTTGCGATAGTCATTCTCGGCGTCGTCGACGATATTTTCACCCTTAACGCAAAACTGAAATTCGTCCTGCAGTTCGTCGCGGCGCTTATTCCCGTCTGCTTCGGACTCACAATGGAACATATCAACGTTTTCGGATACAATCTCCATCTCGGTTGGTTCGCGTATCCGCTGACGCTTCTCTGGATAGTCGCATTGACGAACGCCGTAAACCTTATCGACGGACTTGACGGGCTTGCGTGCAGCGTCACGACGGTCGGTTCGGTTGCGCTTTTCGCGGTCGGAGTTATCGTCTCAAGCCCCGCCATTATGATAACGAGCGCCTCGCTTTTCGGTGCGTGCGCGGGTTTCTTACCTTATAATTTCAATCCCGCAAAGATATTTATGGGAGACACGGGCGCGATGTTCCTCGGATATACGGTCGCCGCGCTTTCGGTTTACAGCTTTTACCAGCAGCCGTCGGACGTCTCCTTTATGATACCCGTCCTCATTTTCGGATTTCCCATTTTCGACACGGCGTTTGCTTTCGCAAGAAGAATTATTGCCGGAAGAAGCCCGTTTTCCGCCGACAGAGGACATTCCCACCACCGTCTTATCGACAGAGGATTTAACCAGAGAGAGGCTGTCGCAATTCTCGACGCGGTATCAGCTCTTCTCGGAATTCTGGCAGTTTTCACGGCTCTTTCTTCGGTTACGGGGCGTATCGTAATAGCCTGCATTGCCGCAGCGGCAATCATCGCCGTCGCGCTTTTCTTCAGATTCAGAAAAAAGAAATAAAGAATAAAAATTGAAGCCCGCAGCCAAGCGCTGCGGGCTTTTTTCATTTTATATGATGCAATATCCTGTTTTCGATCATTTCCATTGCGACGATATTGTATCCGCCCTCCGGGATTATGATGTCGGCATATTTTTTGCTCGGCTCGACGTACGCCTCGTGCATCGGTTTTACGGTGTCGATATACTGATTTATTACCGAATCAAGAGTTCTGCGCCGCTCGTTGACGTCCCTTTTTATACGCCGCAGAATACGGATATCCGCGTCGGTATCGACGAAGATCTTTATATCCATAAGTTTCCGCAGGCTTTCATCGGCAAGGATAAGAATACCGTCGATTATAAGCACCTTGTTCGGCTCTATGCGCCGTATCTTGTCGCTGCGGTCGTGCTCCATATAGTCGTAAACGGGGCAGTCTATCGCTTTCCCCTGCCGCAGCAGAGCCAAATGTTCCGCCATAAGGTCGGTATCGAACGCTTCGGGACAGTCGTAGTTGAGTTTGGCGCGTTCTTCATAAGGCAGATTATGGTGCGCTTTGTAATAGTCGTCGTGCCGTATTACGGTAACGTCGTTTCCGAATTTTTCAACCAGCAGCCGGGTTATCGTGCTTTTTCCGCTCCCCGAACCTCCGGCGATTCCGATCGTCAGCATCTCGCTCATAATTACCTCACAACCCCGTAAATAAGCGGCTTTTCTTCCGCCTTTTCTTTTCCTGCGGTAAGGGACGACAGATATATCTTTTCCGCCTCGGCAAACGCCTTTTCGTTATTCGAATAAAGCGTGCAGAGAGTGTCGCCCTTCTCAATTCTGTCTCCCGTCTTTTTAGCGATTATAATTCCCGCGGCGTGGTCTATTTCGTCTTCCTTCGACGCTCTTCCTGCGCCCAAAATTACGCTTGCTTCGCCTATTTTTTCGGAATCCATAAAGTCGATAAAGCCGTCGCTTTCGGCTTTTATTTCGTGTGAATAAGCGGTCTTTTCAAAGAGGTCGGTATTCTCGATATATCTTTCGTCGCCGCCCTGAGCCGCTATCCATTCTTTCATTTTTTCAAAGGCTCTGCCCGAAGAAATTGCCTCTTCGACCTGTTTTTCAGCCTCTCCGACCGAAACGCCTCTGAAAAGAGACACCATTTCGGACGCCAACGCGACGCAAACGGTTTTGAGGTCGCCCTCTTCTTTTCCGCGAAGGACGTTTACCGCCTCGATAACTTCAAGGGAATTTCCGACGGCAAAGCCGAGGGGGCTGTCCATATTCGTCATCAGAGCCGCCATGTTTCTCCCGCATTTTTTGCCGATAGTGACCATCTTTTCGGCAAGGAGTTTTGCGCTTTCGGGCGTTTTCATAAACGCGCCGCTTCCGACCTTGACGTCAAGCACTATCGAATGGGAGCCTGCGGCAAGTTTTTTGCTCATTATCGACGAGGTTATCAGCGGAATACTGTCGACGGTCGCGGTGACGTCGCGCAGCGCGTAAAGTTTTTTATCGGCGGGAGTCATATTTCCGCTCTGACCGATGACCGCCATTCCGACTTTATCTATCTGCGCGATAAACTCCTCCGCCGACAGAGAGGTTCTGAAACCGGGGATACTTTCGAGTTTATCGACCGTTCCGCCGGTATGTCCGAGCCCTCTGCCCGACATTTTCGTTACTTTACCGCCGAGAGACGAAACGATCGGCGCGACGACAAGGGAGGTTTTGTCTCCGACGCCGCCCGTGCTGTGTTTATCGACCGAAAGGTTTCCGTAACGCGAAAGGTCGACGGTGTCGCCCGACTTTGCCATACATTCGGTGAGTTTTGCCGTTTCTTCGTCGGTCATTCCGTTAAAAAATATCGCCATAAGAAGCGCCGTCGCCTGATAATCGGGAATTTCGCCCGAACATATCCCTTTTACAAAGAACGAAAGCTCTTCGTCGGTAAGGCTGCCGCCGTCTCTTTTTTTATGGATAATATCATACATTCTCATAAGAAAACCCCGTATTCGGGGCTGTAAAAAACACGGTTTTTTACAGCCCCTTTCCAAAATCTAACGTTCACCCTTGTCGTAGGGTATGCCTTCGGCTTTCGGCGCTCTCGACTTGCCCGAAGTAAAGGCAAGGATAATGAGCGAAATGACGTAAGGCATCATGTTGTAAATCGCGCTGTTCAGGTTCAGATTTGCAAGGAAATCTATTCCCGGATAGACGTTCGAAAGTGCGCGGAAAAGTCCGAAAAGGAGAGCCGCAAGAGCGATCCTGCCGGGTTTCCACTGTCCGAAGATCATAACCGCGAGTGATAAGAAGCCGAATCCCGCGACGCCGTATTCGAATTTCCATTCGCTTGCGCCGACGATGATATACATTACGCCGCCGAGCCCCCCGAGAGCGCCCGATATCATAACGCCCGCGTAACGCATTTTATAGACGTTTATACCGACAGAATCCGCCGCCTGCGGATGTTCTCCGCACGCCATAAGGCGAAGACCGAACTTTGTTTTATAAAGAACGATATAAGCGATTACAAGAATGACCGCCGCAACAGGAACGAGCCAGTTCATTTCGAGCGTTCCTATCTTGAAAATGAACGCTTTTTTGCCCTCGATATATTCGACGACCGAGGAAACGTTATCAATGCTTGCGGAGGTGTTGACCGCTTTGACGATAACGGTCGCCGCCGCCGTTCCGAGAAGGTTGAGAGCCGTTCCGACTATCGTCTGGTCGGCTTTGAAAGTTACGCTTGCAGCGGCAAGAAGCAGCGAATAGATAAGACCTATCGCCATTGAAACAATAATTACCGCAGTGATTATCGTCAGAGGAGACGTAACGCCCGCCGCAGTCAGAAATTTCATTGCGAACGCGCCGCCCATTGCGCCCATGACCATTATTCCCTCAAGCCCGAGGTTTATAACGCCGGAATGTTCCGAATAACAGCCGCCGAGCGCGACAAGGGTAAGGACCGCCGCATAAAGAAGAGTATACTGAACAAGTAAGATCATTCTTTTTCACCCTCCTCTTTTTCCCCGTCTTTCGCCTTTTTTGCCTCCGCCGCCTCTCTTTTGGCAATGGATTTATTCATCATATACTTGACGAAGAAAACAAACCCGCAGAGATAAATTATGATAGCGGAAATAAGGTCGGATATCTGGGACGAATACATCGTCTTGTCGACATAAGCGCCGCCCGCGGTGATATGCTGAATGAAGTAGGAGGAGAAGATGGAGCCTATCGGGCTCAAGCCTCCCAGAAACGCCGCGGCAATGCCGTTAAAGCCCATTCCGGGAACGGAGGACTGGCTGCACGACCACTGCTCGATACCCGAAAGATAGAACATTGCGGCTCCCATTCCCGCAAGCGCTCCGCCTATCGCAAGAGAAACGATGATGTTTCTCTTTTCGTTCATTCCGCTGTATTTTGCGGCGTGCTTATTTAGCCCCGTGGCGCGGAGTTCATACCCGAACTTCGTCTTATCGAGAAGGAGCCAGATTATAACGACAAAAACAAGAGATATCGGGATAGCAACAGTTACATACTTATTATTGTTGAAAAGCGTGTCAAGTCCGAGCGACGGAATTATCGACGCCTTTCCGAGACTTTTCGTATAAGGGCTTGTCGGCTCTTTGACGTTTGTCAGAAGCATATTGATAAGGTAAAGGCTTATCCAGTTGAGCATAATGCCGGAAATGACTTCGTTTACGTTGCAATATGCCTTGAGAAAACCTACGAGAATTCCCCAGACGGCTGCCCCGACCGCGGCAAGGATTATACATGCGTACCACGGAAGCGACCATGCAAGGGCGGCATAAAGAGAAAGTCCCGCGCCTATAACATACTGTCCTGCGGCGCCGATATTGAAAAGTCCGACTTTATAACAGAACAGAATGGAAAGCGAACACATCAGCAGCGGAACCGTTTTTACAAGGGTGTTTCCGAAGTGCTTGACCTGCGAGGCAGGCTGGGAAAATGTGAAAAAGTTCTTTATAAGGTCGGTAATTCCCTGCCATGCGCCCGCGGGGTTTATACAGAGAAGAACGATAAAACCGATGAAAAGACCGACGATTATGCAGAGAAGAGAAGTGATTATCGACTGAACGGTTTTATTTTTGAAAAAATTTCTTACTTTAGCCATTCTGTTCTCCTCTCTTCGCGCCCGCCATATAAAGTCCGAGTTCTTCGACGGTCGTCGTCTTCGGATCGAGTTCTCCGACTATCTCTCCGTCGAACATAACGAGAATTCTGTCCGAAACGCTCATTACTTCGTCAAGTTCGAGCGAAACGAGAAGGACGGCTCTCCCGAGATCGCGCTGCGCGACAAGTTTTTTATGAATATATTCGATAGCGCCGACGTCAAGTCCGCGGGTCGGCTGGACCGCTACAAGCAGCGACGGGTCGCGGTCTATTTCTCTTGCGACTATCGCTTTCTGCTGGTTTCCGCCCGACATACTTCTTGCAATGGTTATTGCCCCCTGTCCGGAACGGACGTCGTACTGTTCGATAAGTCTGTTTGCATATTTGCGGATATTTTTGCGTTTAAGGAACCCCGTGCGCCCCGTGAATTCCGGTTCAAAATAGCGTTGGAGCACCATATCGTCTTCAAGGGTATAGTCAAGGACAAGTCCGTGCTTATGTCGGTCTTCGGGGATATAACTCATTCCCGAAAGAGTGCGTTTTCTTATCGGGGCATGGGTCATATCCTGCCCGAAAATCTTGACTTTTCCGCTTTTTACCTTTTCGAGACCCGTTATTCCGTAGACGAGTTCCGACTGTCCGTTGCCGTCGATACCGGCAATGCAGACGATCTCTCCGCCCCTCACGTTAAAGGAAACGTTTTTGACGGCGTCTTTTTTATGGACAAGGCTCGGAACGGTCAGGTTCTCGACTTCGAGAATGACTTCTCCCGGTTCTTTATCCTCTTTATGTACGACGAATTCGACATCTCTGCCGACCATCATGCGGGAAAGTTCCTGCTTTGTCGTGTCTTTTATATTTACGGTGCCGATACACTTGCCCTTGCGCAGGACGGTGCAGCGATCGGCGACCTCCATTATCTCGTTTAATTTATGCGATATGAAAAGGATAGACTTGCCTTCGGCGGCAAGGTTTTTCATTATCTGCATAAGTTCCGTTATTTCCTGCGGAGTAAGGACCGCAGTGGGTTCGTCGAAAATAAGTATTTCGTTATCGCGGTAAAGCATTTTTAAGATTTCGGTACGCTGCTGCATTCCGACCGAAATATTTTCGACCACGGCGTCTGGATCAACGGCAAGACCGTAAAGTTTCGACAGTTCGAGAACCTTTTCTCTCGCCTCTTTTTTCCTCAGAAAGCCCGCGGTATTCGGCTCTACGCCGAGAATTATATTGTCGAGAACGGTAAAACACTCAACAAGTTTGAAATGCTGATGTACCATTCCTATCCCAAGCGCGTTTGCATCGTTCGGGTCTTTTATTTCAACCTTTTTTCCGTCTTTGAGAATTTCTCCCTCTTCCGGGTGATAAAGACCGAAAAGCACCGACATAAGCGTTGATTTTCCCGCTCCGTTTTCACCGAGAAGAGCGTGTATTTCGCCCTTTTTCAGTTGGAGGGTTATGTCGTCGTTTGCAATAATACCGGGGAATTTTTTAGTAATATGCAGCATTTCTATGGCATATTCTCCCATGGCATCGGCTCCCCCTTTCAAAAAATAGAGAAGGGGCGTCCCAGAGGACACCCCTTCAAATAATCGTCATTCAAAATGTGCCCGATAGCATAATAATATGCTAGGCTTCAATTAACCCTTAATGGTTCCCTGGTAGTCAACTTTAACGTTGGTTACCGCGGGCTGCTTGGAAGTATCGCCGGAAACGGTGATCTTCTTTTCGAAGAGGTTCTTTACAAGGGCTTTATAGTCGTCCTGTGTAAATTTGCCTTCGGTCCACTGAGTATTTTCCATCGGGAGCTGAACATAGTTGAGGGTCGGGTCGTCGCCGGAAACGAGTCCGAGGTTTGCGATCTTGCCCTTGTAGTTATCCCAGTTGCCGTTGTCGATGATATCCTTAAGGGTATCTATGGTTGTCGGATAAAGACCCTTCATAGCGGAGGTAACGGTGATACCGTCGCCGTATTTCTTATCTATAACGGGTTTCTGGTCGGTGTCGACGCCGATGAGTTTGCCGTTCTTCTTAACAGCCGCTTCGCCTGCAGAGGTGTAGATACCGCCGCCGCATGCAAATACGATCTCGGTGCCGTTCTGATACCATGTATCCATTCTTGCGGTGATGTCTGCGTCGCCGTAGAACTGTCCGCCGTAAACGTAGTTGAGTTCAACATTGATGCCGAGTTCTTTGGCAGCGTCGTTTACGCCCTGAACAAAGCCGTAGCCGAAACGGACGACCGCGGGAACTTCCATTCCGCCGAGGAATCCGAGTTTGGTGTAGCCGAGTTTAACAGCTGCAACGCCTGCCATATATCCGGAGAGTTCTTCCTGATATATTGCGGAGTAAACGTTGGACATGTTTACATATTTGTCAAAATCCCAGTTATCGGGGGTGTAATCGTATTTTTCGCCTGCTTTGGTAACGCCTGCTTCGAGAAGGTCGCCCTTGGCAACGTCGAGAGCGAAGAATTTAACGTTGGGGTACTGAGGAGCCGCTTCAACGATAGCGCCTGCAAAAGCGTAACCGGGCATTACGATGACGTTATGTCCGTCGTTGATTGCTTTTTCTATCATCGCAACTCTGTCGGCGGTGTTGTCGCCTGCGGGTTTATAATACTGGAAATCGTATCCTTTGCCCTTGCAGAACGCAACGCATGCTTCGTATGTAGTCTGGTTGAAGCTTTCGTCGGTGATGTCGCCGTAGTCGGTGATCATTGCGACCTTGTAGCCTGTTTCGTCCGGTTTCTTGCCGTCATCGGGTTTTTTGTCGGGATCCTTTGTTTCACCGCAGCCTGCAAGTACGCAGATGCTGAAAAGCATCATAACCGCGAGTAAAACCGCTAAAAACTTTTTCATTGATGAACCTCCTAAAATTTGTGACAGAAATCTGTCTTCGTGATAATTTTATCACAACTTGTCCGCAATGTCAATATCTTTTTTGAAAAAATCGTCATATTTTTTTTACAATTCGATATAGGACGGATAAAACGCTCTCGGCAGAAGCCCGTCGAGAGTCAGTTTTTCAAAAGAGTCGTCTCCCGTAACGAGAAGCACCGGGAAATCGGGGGCGCAGAATTCGGCAAGCACCTGCCTGCAAACGCCGCAGGGAGGAAACGCTCCCGTTATTTTGCCCCCTTTGCCACCCGCAACGGCTATCATTTCAAAAGAGGTGTGTCCCTCCGAGACAGCCTTGAAGACGGCGGTCCTTTCGGCGCAGACCGTCGGAGTGTAGGACGCGTTTTCGATATTGCAGCCGGTGAAAACTTTTCCGCCCGTTGTAAGAAGAGCCGCTCCGACGCGGTAACCCGAATACGGAACATACGCCCGCTCCATCGCTTTTATCGCAAGCCTGCAAAGTTCTTTTTCGGTCATATTTCCTCCTTAAAGAAAACTTTTTCCGGGGGACTTGTAGGGAATTTCAAGATATTCGGCGACCGACGCCGCGATATCCGCAAACGTCTGACGGATTCCGATATTTCCCGGAACGACATTCTTTCCGTAAACGATAAGAGGAATATATTCTCTTGTGTGGTCGGTGTGTTCGTCGCCGGGATCGCAGCCGTGGTCGGCTGTTACCATCAAAACGTCTCCGTCTTTCATTTCGGAAACGAACGACGGAAGCCAGCCGTCGAATTCGGCATAAGCCGCGGCATAGCCATCGACGTCCTGACGGTGTCCGTAAAGCATATCGAAATCGACGAGATTTACAAAGCAAAGTCCCTCGAAATCTTTTTTAACGGCGTCAATGGTCGCCGCCATGCCCTCTTTATTGGAATGGGTGGAGACCTTTTCGGAAATTCCTCTGCCCGCGAAAATATCGGAAATTTTGCCTATCGCGTAAACCGTTTTTCCGTTTTCGACTATTGCGTCGAGCACGGTTTTTCCCGTCGGTTCGAGCGAAAAATCGCGGCGGTTCGCGGTCCTTACATAGTCGGGGGATTTTCCGATAAAAGGACGCGCGATAACCCTGCCGACGGCATTGTCGCCCGTCAGCATTTTCCTTGCGATGCGGCAGTATTCGTAAAGCATTTCGAGAGGAACGACCTCTTCGTGGGCGGCTATCTGAAAAACGCTGTCGGCGGAGGTGTAGACTATAAGGTCGCCCGTTTTAACGTGTTCGTCGCCGTAAACTTTGATAACTTCGGTGCCCGAATAGGGCTTGTTGCAAAGCACTCCCCTTCCGGTAAGTCTTGAAAATTCGGCAATAACGTCGTCGGGAAAACCGTCGGGGTATGTCGGCATCGCCTTTTCGGAAATGACGCCCGCGATTTCCCAGTGTCCGGTCGTGGTGTCTTTTCCCGCCGATTTTTCCGCAAGTTTTCCGTATTTCGCGAGCGGTTTTTCGGCTTTTTCAAGAAAATCCACGCCGTCGATATTGCCTATTCCCATTTTAATCATATTCTTCCCCGAAAACTTCGGAGACGCGGAAATCCTTTTCAGGGTGTTGCAGTCGCCGTCGCCGAACTTATCGGCGTCGGGAAGTCTGCCTATTCCGCAGGAATCAAGCACTATAAGGAAAATTCTTTTCATTTTTTCACCTATCCGAGGCGTTTTGCCGTTTCGAGAGCCAGAGTCATCATATCGGTAAAGGAGTTCTGTCTTTCTTCGGCGGTCGTAACTTCACCCGTAACGATATGGTCGGAAACGGTGCATATTGCAAGGGCGTTTTTGCCGCAGCGCGCGGCGTTCATATAGAGAGCCGCAGCCTCCATTTCGATTGCGGAAATTCCCATTTTCGTCCAGACGGCATTGGCGGTAAGATCCGAGGGAACGCCCTTTTCGTCGGTATAGAAAGTGTCGGAGGAAAGCAGGTTTCCGACGTTGTAGCGGAGTTTCATCTCGTCCGCGACGGAAACACAGGTCCTGAGCATTTCATAGCTGCAAATTGCGGAAAACGTTCCGGGAAGATGATATTGGGAGGCGAAATTCGAGTTCGTCGACGCACCCATTCCCATAACGATGTCTCTGACCTTGATTTTCGGGTCGAGAGCCCCTGCGGAGCCTATTCTCATAATGTTTTCGACGCCGAAAAAGTTATAGAGTTCGTAAGAATATATGCCTATCGACGGCATACCCATTCCGCTCGCCATGACCGAAACGCGCGCGCCTTTGTAGGTTCCGGTATATCCCTGAATTCCTCTTACGTTATTGACGAGTTTTGCGTTTTCAAGAAAGTTTTCGGCGATAAATTTCGCGCGGAGAGGGTCTCCCGGCATAAGGACGGTTTTTGCGAAATCTTCGGGAGTCGCCGCTATATGGGGCGTAGGATAAGGCTTTGTCATAACAGTCTTCCTTTCTTATATAAGGTTTTCCTCTTTTACGATCTTTACTATTCGGCTTGTTCCGAGCCTCGAAGCGCCGAGCGAAATGAATTTTTCGGCGTCGGCGACCGACGAAATTCCGCCGGCGGCTTTTATTTTGACATTCGGTCCGACGTGCTTTGCAAAAAGGGCGATATCGTCAAAAGTCGCTCCCGCGGTCGAAAAACCGGTCGAGGTTTTGATAAAATCGGCGCCCGATTCGGTGACGATACGGCACATTTCGATCTTCTCTCCGTCGGTAAGCAGACACGTTTCGATTATAACCTTTAATATTTTACCGCCGCAGGAGGCTTTTACTCTTTTTATCTCATCGGTAAGTTCGGCATATTTTTTATCTTTGAGCCAGCCGATGTTTATTACCATATCTATTTCGTCCGCTCCGTTTTTTACGGCGTCGGCGGTCTCGAAACACTTCGTTTCGGTCGTCGAATATCCGTTCGGGAAACCGATAACGGTGCAGATAGGGAGTTTATCCCCGACATATTCTTTCGCCGTCTTAACATAAGACGCGGGTATGCAGACCGACGCGGTCTTATATTTCATTCCGTCGTCGCATATCTTTTTTATTTCTTCCCACGTCGCCGTCTGCGAAAGCAGCGTGTGATCGACCTTTGCGAGAATTTCTTCTATTTTCATAAAGAGCCTCCCTCTTCTTTTATCTGTTTTCTGTAACATTTATAGCACATTCCGACATACTGTCCCGTGCCGCCGATAAAGACCTGATTTCCCTCGGTTATTATTTTCCCGTTTCCGTCTATTCTGGCGTTTACCGTAGCTTTTCTTCCGCAGCGGCAGATGGACTTTATCTCGGAAATACTGTCCGCGATTTCGAAAAGGCGCTTGCTGCCGGGGAAAAGTTTCGTCCTGAAATCGGCGCGGAGTCCGAAACACAAAACTGGGACGTCGTAAAGGTCGGCGATATCCTTGAGTTCGTCGACCTGCTTTTCGGTAAGGAACTGACATTCGTCGCAGATTATGACGTCGACTTCCGACCTTTCGTTTTCGGAAAGATACATTTCGATAAGGTTTTCGGTATCCGGAACCGCCGTCGCAGGGGCGTAGAGTCCTATTCTGCTCCGCACCTCGGTTATTATTCTGCCGTCGTCGCCCACTCTGTCGTCGCGGTTGTCGGTCGCGGGCTTTATCAAAAGAACGCTTTTGTCCTTTTCTTCGTAATTGAATTTTGTCATCAGCGCCTGCGCCGTCTTCGAACTGCCCATAGCGCCGAACTTGAAATAAAGTTTCGCCATTTCATTCTCCCAAACGATAAATTTCCGATTACATTATATCAAACCCGCAAAGGTTAGTCAATACTTTTGTCACAATTTAAGAAAGCGCAAAAAAAATTGAGACTGCAAAAAAATTGCAGCCTCAATTTTTATTCTCTTACGACGTTCACGCTTCCGAGATTGTTTTTTCCCGAAATTCTGAGCGTTTTTTCGCCGCCGCCCGACGGCACGGAAACGTCTCCTGCCCCGTTTTCGAAATCGGTAATAATTTTCCAGTCGGCGGGGACTCTTACCGTTACGGCTCCGAGGTTGTTGGTTACGTAGAGCGTTCCGCCGCCCTGATAATTCTGCGTGTTTTCAAAGAAAACTTCGCATTCGCCCATCGAGTTGTCGACCCTTGCGTCGGTGAAATCGGTGCAGTCGATATACTTTACGAAATGACCCATTCTGCTCTTTTCGTCGGAACCTATCCTCCGCGCGTTTTCGGTATATGTTTTTTCCTTTTTCGGGAAAAGCGTTCCGACGCCTATCGTTAAAAGAAACGCGCAGAGAATAACTATCCATGTCGGGATAAGATTATCGGTTTTTGCCCCGATAAGCCCCGCGATCTCCCCTTCGAACAAAAGAAAAATAAACGCCAACGGAAAGAATATTTCCGAGAATTTCAGGCGGACGACCGCCGAAATGAGCCACGCAAGACACAGAACGCCGAGACATATCCTCACAACGGGAACGCCCGATATGTCAAGAAAGCCGAGACTTGTCCCGAGATAACTTACCAAAAGGAGAATCGCCGTTCCTATAAGCGAAAGCCCCCAGAATACGCCTGATTTTTTCATTTTAATCCCCCCTGTACTTTATAGGTATATAATACACTTTTTTTTCGGATTTGTAAAGACTTTATTTGACAAACGCCCCGATATCGGATAAAATAGGGGCGGAGGGGAAAGATATGTGGATTTTTATCGTCGTCGCCATAGTTGTCGCGGTAATTCTCTGCGCGATATTCGTGAAATCGGATTTGGAAAAAACCGAATGGGCGGAAGAAATCGGCAGAGACTGTGTATTCGGCACAGAAATCGATATCGACTGGACTTATCCGCCGGAAGACCCGATGCATTACGACACCCGCGACGTATATAAATATGACATAGTGACCTTGATGCTGCATTTTAAGGACGGAACGCAAAAGCGTATCCGCGTAAAGGACAAGGGAGAGCCTTACGACGAATATCATTTGTATCTTCCGAAAATAATCGGAAACTTGTGTGACGGGGAAGAATTTTCTTCTTTGAACGCGGTAAGAGAGGCAAAAGACTATCTTGATTCCAGCGCCTTTTCCCATAAAGGGCTGACGGAACAGCTTGTGTCCGACGGGTTCCCGCCCGAAAAGGCGGAATACGGCGCCGACAACTGCGGTGCGGACTGGGATTTTCAGGCTGTGAAAGCCGCAAAAGAGTATCTTGACACGGAAGCCTTTTCGCATGAATCGCTGAAAAAACAGCTTGCCGAAGAGGAATATTTCACCCCCGGACAGGCGGAATACGGCGCCGACAACTGCGGCGCTGACTGGAATTTTCAGGCTGTGAAAGCCGCAAAAGAGTATCTTGGCGCGGAAGCCTTTTCGCATGAATCGCTGAAAAAACAGCTTGCCGAAGAGGAATATTTCACCACCGGACAGGCGGAATACGGAGCCGACAACTGCGGCGCGGACTGGAAAGAGCAGGCGGCGCGATATGCGAAGAAATACTTCGACCCGGAAGAAGACACGAAAGAGGAACTCACGGAAATTCTTTCCGACGAGGGTTTTACCGAAGACGAAATAAACTACGCAATTTCAAAAACGGAACTCTGATTTTTTGAGATATAAAGGGAAAGGCGCTCGCCGATGCAAGCGCCTTTTTTGTCTTATTTTTTTCAAAGCCCGCGTCCGCCGCCCGTAAGCTGCTTTTCCGCCATATTATATATGATTGTACCCTTTCGACGACTGCGCGGCGGTCGCTTTTTCAAATTCGGCAAGGGCTCCCGAACCCGTTCACGTTTTTTTGAGCGCCGGGCAGAGGGAAACGATATACGGCGGCTTTCTGCCGTTATTTCAGGCAATTTTCGGAACCGCAAAGAGGGGCAGCCGCTTTTTTCAACTTTTCCTCAGCCCT
This sequence comes from uncultured Eubacteriales bacterium, assembly GCA_934501435.1. GTDB lineage: Bacteria > Bacillota > Clostridia > Oscillospirales > UBA644 > Geddesella. Next base: position 3,633 of record CAKSTW010000004.1, on the reverse strand, counting down.
CTTTCTGCGTTTGTATTCTCGGCTTTTTGCAAGGATCTGCTCTTTGTTTTTATTATAATACCTGTCCCTGTACGCCTTGACCTTTTCGGGGTTCGCTTTCTTGTATGCTTCGCGATAGGCTTTCTGATGTTCTTTTGTTTTTTGATAGTATTCTCTTCTCTTTTCCCGGACGGCGTCTCCGTTTTCCGCACGGTATTTTCTTGCGCGGGCATTTATTTCTTCGCGGTGCGTCCTTTTGTATTCTCTTTTTTGTATTTTCAGTTTTTCCTTGTGTTTTTCGCGATAGCGTCGATCTTTTTCTCTCTTTTTATCCTTGTGTCCGTTCCAATAGTCGCGATCACGCTGTCGGCAAAGTTCAAGATGTTTTTTTCTGAAATCTCTTACATAAGCCCGTCTCTTTTCCGCGATTTTTTCGACATATTCCTCCATAGAGTACAGATATGCCGCATTGAGTGAGCTGTTTTTCCTTGTATATGATTTTGATTCGAGCAGACTTTTGAATACGTATTTCCGATACTCCGCAATATAACCGTTTCTTATCGCCGCGACGACGTATGCCTCAAAATTGTCGATAATATCAGGCTTTACCCGTATTCTTTCAAGGACTTTCCATGCGGTGATGTCCGCAATCTGCATATAATCGTCTTTTTCAAGCGACGGAATTTTTTCGTGTTCTTTCATGACGAAGACGGCAAGCGGACGGATAAGTCCGAAAAGTTCGTTCAGATTCTGCATATCGGTCGGGTCGTCGAGATATTTCCGTGCGAGCGCCCGCCTTTTTTCGTTTTTTTCTTCATACGTCATACATTTTCTCCGCCGTAAATAAAGACTTCCTCAGTCAATGTTGAGGAAGTCTTTGTTTTTTTCAAATGCGCGCAGGGCGTCGTATTCGCGGCGCCTGTTCTCCGAAAGATAGAACTTTTTGAACTTGAACCCGCAAAGCGCTTCTCCTGCATCGACATATCCGGGATGAAAGAGTATCTCTATGTCGCAGCGGCGCTTTTTTGCGTATTTAACGTATGCGGGAAGAAGTTTTCTGACCCTTTCCTCGGTCATTTTTCCCGAAAACATTATTCCGAAAAAGCAAGCCGACGGTATGCCGAGTTTTTTTATTCCGCCGCGGTTTATAATGGTGAAAAAGTTGATGAGCCACTGTTTTATGAGATTTACCGATATGTATGAGCCGAAAAGAGACGGGGTCTTTATAAAAGGCGAAAGCGGTTCCGCGGGAGTTCTGATATAGCCGACTTCAAGCCCGTTTTCCTCAATAACTTCGCTCAGCGCGGAAAAAACAAGCGGGATCGTGTGGGTGTGCTGGTGACTGTCAAGCATTATCCGCGTTTTATCCGGAAAAACGGAAATCGTTTTTTCTATCTGGGCTTTGATCTCCGTTTTCAGCTGTTTTTTGAACAGTTTTCTTTTCGGAGAAAGGGAAAGCGCCAAGAGCCCCGTATAGGTTTTTTTGAAATATCCGTCGCCGTCGACAAGAAGCGACAGGGAACTTTTGTCCGAAACGCATTTGCCTTCGACAAGGTTTATATGCACTCCGAAATTCGCATTTCCGGCGTTTCTTATCTTTTCCCGAATGTCTGCGACGTCCGAGTTCGGGAATACGCTTATTCTGCCGAGAAAGCCGTCTTTATTGCATTGCAGTATCCTGTCGCAGGAGGCGGCGGTCAAGCCGAAATCGTCGGCGCACCAATAAATACGCGGTTCAAATTTCATCGGTTCGGTCCTTTTGATTATTCTTCGCTGAGTTTCAGAATGACAGTGTCTTTATATATCGCAACAGAGCCCTGTTTCGGCCAGAGCGGCATACTTTTTACAAGTTTGGTGTTCTTTAACGCCGCCGCCTCTTTGCCCGAAAGGAACTTGAGGTTCATATTGCAGTAATCGTTCAGAGCCGACGTCATAACGCTCTGGTTTACGGATTCGTCGTCATGCCGCAGTATAAGCCCGTTGGTCGAGCCGGTGATTTCGGGAGGTATCATTACGGAATACGCCTCCGAATTTTTGAGACTGCCGACAACGAGGATCTTCGTCGCGTTTTCGTAGCCGTCAAGAGACTCTATCCTGTCGGAAATTCTTATGAGGATACCGTACGATTTTTCAAACGCCATCTGCAGTTTGTGATAGGCGATATTCGCAATGCGGATATTGCAGAAGACCATCGCCGAGCATATTATGAAGACCGCCCATGTTTTAACCGCATTTATGCGGATATTTTTGAAATCCGCGTTTTCATATAACAGGATAAGATAGATATAAACGATAAAATAACTCATTTTCATGAGCGTATGATAGTCGAGGTCGGCGTTTGCAAAATAAAGGAAATCACAGCCTATCGGTATCGAAATTATATAGATGAAAACGAGAATAAGGCCGCTTCTTCGGACGTTTTTGATTATTGCGTAAAGATAGCCCGCCGCCAGAAAAACAAAGAAAACGATATTCGTCGCGGAATAAAGATTGAAACCGCTGTCAAAATCAATAAAGAATTTGAAAAAAGTATAGAACGCTGCGGGCACCGCGGTGGAAAAAGAAAAATTCTTAAAGGAAAACGCGGAGGAAAAGCCCTGATAATCGGACGCCGTGATGTTTGTAAGCGCCATGACGAGACTTTGGACCGCATAATAGACCGCGAACGCAGCAACCCCGCATATTATGTATTTAAGCGCCTTTTTTAAGGATGCGGAAGTTTTGTCGCCTTTTATAACACCGAGAATAAGATATGCCGTAAGGAGCGCTATCGCGGTGGTTATGTAAGCCTGATATATCCCCATTGAAACGGAGAGCAGTAGCACCCCGAAGACGGAGGGTCCGATTCTTTTTTTCGTGAGAAGCAAGACCGCAATACAGGTCAGCAGAAACGAAAGCGCGTAAGCGTCGGCAACATAACAGTAGGTAAGGGTCGAGGTCACAGCCGGAAACGTTACGGCGACAGCCCCCGTAAGCGCGGCGCAAAGCCTGCTTTTTATCCCGAAAATTTCGCATATAAAAACTGCCGCAAGAGCAATATAGAATATTGCAAGCACTCCGTTTAACCACGGTACTTCAAACGCCGTGCTGATCTTCGCGGCAAAAGCCAGAAACCAGCGGCCGAGCGCCTCCATGTGCTGATGGTCTTCGCGGAATACGAGCGAATCCCAGTTCGGCAGCCAGTTTGTCATTCTGTATAAATGAGCGAGAAGCCCGGCGATAAACGCGGAGGAGAATGCAAAAATCCATATCGGTTTTATTTTTGATCTCAGGGTCTTTATAAATTCATCCGTCATCTGAACTCTCCTTTTACGGTTTCGGTTTATGATGATAAAGGCGGATCTCGGCGTCTTTGTCGCGGAACAGAAATATGTTTGCAGAGGATTTTGCGGTGCGGTCGGTGCCGCGGCGGGGGCGAGGTTTCGCAGGGGCGAATATTCCGAAATATTGCAGAAAGTGTTTACGAAGACATTTTACCACGAAGTAAAAATGCTTGCCCCATGGCATTTTTACGAGGCCGTCAATGTCGAGGGCGCGGAGACGTCCGCGGCGGGGCGAATGCCCCGAAATATTGCAGGAAAGTGTTTACGAAGACATTTTACCACGAAGTAAAAATGCTTGCCCCATGGCATTTTTACGAGGCCGTCAATGTCG